>JAFTYG010000047.1 GCA_017461365.1 Clostridia bacterium
GAAAACGTTAAAGTTTCGCGGGCTCCTTCCACCGCAAGCGGTCCCCCTTCCTCCCGGAGGAAGGCTATTTACGCAACCCGTTTACGGGTAGCAAGTAACAATTGCATGGCTGGCAGGCCAATCTAAAGCGCACTTGTGCGCAGCCAGTAGTATTAGGGCTTTGCCCGAAACTGAAATCCCCCCGTTATACGGGGGGATATTTATTTATTCAAAATTCGGAGGGCTATTGATTTTTCCCGAAAAGTAATGTATAATATTCTCAGTAACAAAAAGGACGGAACTGAAAATGAAAGGAATAAAAACAGTATATATCTGCTCGGAATGCGAATATGAAAGCCCCAAATGGCTCGGCAGGTGTCCGAAGTGCAATTCGTGGAACACATTCGTTGAGGACGCTGTGGCGGTAGAAAGCCCCTCGGCGGCAAAAAAACGTCCCTCTGTCGCCCGCACGGGCGAAAACAGAGCGGCGCGCTTTTCCGAGCTCTCTGCCCCCGATTACATAAGAACAGAAACGGGACTCTGCGAGCTTGACAGAGTGCTCGGCGGCGGTCTTGTGACGGGCTCGGTCGTGCTCCTTTCGGGTGAACCGGGTATCGGTAAATCTACACTTCTTTTGCAGATATGCGACACGCTCTGCAAAGGCAAAACCGTGCTCTACGTTTCGGGCGAGGAATCGAGAAGTCAGCTAAAGCTACGTGCCGAGCGTCTTGGCGTTGAGGGCGAAAGACTCTACGTTCTGACAGAGACAAATATTGAAAGCATACTTGAAGAAGCAAAGACCGTCTCTCCCGACGTGATAATTGCCGACTCGGTGCAAACGATGTACTCCGACAGAGTCCCCTCCGCCCCGGGAAGCATTACCAACGTCAAGGAGGTCGCTATGTCCTTTATCGCCAAGGCGAAATCCGAGGGCATTTCGGTCATCCTCGTCGGTCACGTGAATAAAGAGGGCGGAATCGCGGGACCAAAGGTGCTCGAGCATATGGTCGATGCCGTTCTCAATTTCGAAGGCGACAAACGACAGAGCTACCGAATAATCCGCGCAAATAAAAACAGATATGGCTCAACAAATGAGATCGGCGTGTTCGAGATGACCGATACGGGGCTCAGAGAAGTCCCCAACCCCTCGGAAATGCTCCTTGCCGACCGCCCCGCAGATACCTCGGGAAACTGCGCAGTCTGCACTATGGAGGGCACACGCCCACTCGTTGCCGAGATACAGGCGCTCGTCACGCCAACCTCCTTCCCCGCTCCGCGCCGTACCTCAAACGGCATAGATTACAACCGTACATATCTTATACTTGCCGTCCTTGAAAAGCGCCTCGGGCTGAAATTCTCTGCAAACGACGTATATCTCAACGTCATCGGCGGTATGCGGATAGACGAGCCCGCCTCCGACCTCGGAATTGCCTTGGCTCTCATTTCCTCCCTCACCGACAGACCTATCCCCGACGATCTCATCGCCATCGGAGAGCTCGGACTTTCGGGAGAGTGCCGCGGCGTGGCAAATATCGAAGGGCGCGTCCGCGAGGCGGCAAGACTCGGATTTACCACGGCTGTCGTTCCGCTTCACAACGTGCAAAGCTGTGAGAATATCTCGGGCATAAAGGTCGTCGCCGCAAAAAACGTCTACGACATTCTGAAATTCCTGAAACCAAAAAAAGAATAAAATAACAGCTCGACTCCCAAAAAGAGTCGAGCTGTTATTTTATCTCGGTATAGTCTGAATTTCCGACCAACCCGCTTCAGTATTTGCATTGCCATTGTTTATGGTGTTGCCACCATCGGTATTGCCACCGTCGGTATTACCGCCGTCAGTGTTCCCACCGTCGGTATTTCCGCCATCGGTATTGCCACCGTCAGTGTTTCCACCGTCAGTGTTTCCGCCATCGGTATTGCCACCGTCAGTGTTTCCACCGTCGTTTTTGTCGCCGCCCATCTGCTCGCCTTCGTTGTTACCGCCGTCCCCGAGGGAAATGTCAAGAGTTTCGCTCTCTGTTTCGCTCTCTTTTACGTCGGGCTCGTCGTTTTCGGCGCAAGCGCAAAGCCCCACCGTAAGGCATAAGCACAACGCAAATACCACCGCCGTAATTTGCCATTTTTTCATAAAATACTCCTCTTACAGAACAGGTCTGTTCCTGTCGATCTCAGAAATAAGATATTTTCCAACGTCCGCCATATACTTCGCAGTCATCTGCCTGAAGCCCTCGGGCGGATTGCCAAGGAAGTTCACCTCATAGGTAAAGTCTCCGTCGTAGTCTATCTCACCGAGAGCCTTTGTTACTTCCATCCAATCTATCTTTCCGAGGAAAGGCAGAGTATGTCCGTCACCCTTGTAGTCGTTGTCATGAACGTGAAGAGAATGAAGCCTGTCGTGTCCGAGAGCGCGGATGAAATCCCAAGGCTCGTCGTCCTGCAAAGGAAGTCCGACGTGTCCGATGTCAAGCGTCGCCACCATCCACTCGCTGTCAAGCGTGTCTATGTAGCGCAGAAATTCTTCTTTTCTTCCGCAAGTATCAAAAACGATGTGCCTTCTTCTCGGATCGACCTGATACATATTTTCAATGCCGACCTTTATGCTCCACTCGCGGCAGTAAGGAATGAGACTGCGGTAAAATTCCATATTTTTCTCAAATATCTCCTCCTCATGACCGTGATAAACGTAGTGGTGCAGAGGATGAACAACAGCGATCTTAGCGCCGAAGAGCGCCGAGATCTCTATAGAACGGAGAATACGTGGATAGATGACCTCACTGTAAAAATTCTCATCATCCCAATGTCTGAATGTAAAGGGCGTGTGAGTCTGATTTATATGCAAGCCTCCGTCCTCAACAGCCTTGCGTATGCGAGCCGCCTCAGCCTTGTAGTCATCGGTGTTGAGCAACGACTTGTCATCCACCATACATCCAAGACCGTAGTCAATAGCGTCAAAGCCCGCGCCCTTGCAGAGCTTTATTCCCTCTTCAAGTCCAAATCTCTCCATAGGTCCGAAATTCATTGAAAGTTCCATAGCTTTTTCTCCTGTGTAATCTTTAAGATCAAGGGCTGTCATATCCGTATGAATACAACAGCCCTTTCGTGTTAATTCAGATCAATATCCCGAATCGTTGAATTCTCCGAAGTCCTCGCCGTTAAGCACCATTCCCGTGGTAAACGTACCGAGCGTCATACCTGCGGAGCTTGTGATAACGTCTGATGACTCAAAGAATATTCTTGTCATCTCGGGGGTGTTATATGCTCTTTTCATATCCGCGCCTCCTTAGCTGATAGTAGCGCTTGTAAGAGCGCCGTCTACGAACTTAACTGTGATAATATCACCGCCCGTCGTAGTCTTTGCCGTGTCTCTGTTTGTTACGTAGGTTGTGATAACGTACGTAACGGTTCCCTCTGCGGGAATGTCGTTAATAGTAAGAGTTGTAAGATACTCAACGCCGAGGTCGGATGCGTTCACCGTCTCCTCACCGTTTGCGCCGTATGCCTTGACCGAGCTGTAGACCACGTCGGACTTAGTATAGGCAAAGGTTGTAGAGCCGCCCTCAACAGTCTTTGCAACGGTTACGCCTACGTTGCAGTATTCGAGCTTGTGGATACCGAATACAAGACGGTAAGCGCCTGCGTTCGACGTGCCGTCGAGTCCCTTCTGATGACCGAGAGCAACAACTGTCTTTCCGTAAGCCTGAGCAAGCTCGATCTCATCTGCAAGCTTGTCAACGACGTTCTGGAAAGTGATAGTCTCAGAAAGCTCGTAGCCCGTTCCGTCAGCCTTTTCAACGTAGATCTTATCTGTAAGCGCGCGGGTTGCCAATGTATTGCCGTTCGCCACACCGGGGTAAGCAACCTTTGTTGTTCCGTCTGCGCATATACCGTTGACGCCAAGTCCCATTATCTGAGGAAGAGCATCAGCGGTCTGTCTGTTCTTGTAAGTAAACTCGTTCGTTCCTACATATGAAGTGTCCGTACAGCCCTCAGAAATATCTATAGACAAGCTATTCTTAACGTAAAGCGTATCGACAGCAGCACCAGCGGAGATCCAAGAAGAACCTACCAGACCGCCCTTTCTTGTAGCAGCCGTCTTAATACCAGTAGACGTATTATAACAGTTCTCCATGAGATATGTATGATCACCGGCTTCATCGGTTATTTCTGTAAGAGTATTTGTACCGCCTACGATACCGCCCCAATAATGGCTGCCGGGGATTCCCGAAGAAGATACCGTAACAGTGCTGTTATTCCAACAATTAGAAATCGTCATACCTGCCATAACCTTGGAATACAGCTCTTGACAGCCGGTTGTATATCCGTTAGCCGAACAGTACAGAGCGCCAACTATTCCTCCTATTGCCGTTTCCGCGCCATTAGAAGTATTTGTGTCGGGTTTAGCAGTTATATTGATAACACCGTTGTTTATGCAATGATCAACAACAGTCGCGCGAGCCAAAAGACCTACGATACCGCCGACACAAGTAACTACACGAGCAGCCGCGTTAATGGTACCGTCAAAAGTACAGTTGCGGATAGTTGTTCCGAGAGCCACACCTGCGATAGCTCCCGCCTTAACTCCGTCGCCCCAATGATTGATTTTTGTGCGGCCGGTTGTCGCTGTAAGAGAACAGTTCTTATCAATGACTATATTCTCAATTACGTTGAAATCCGCCTTTCCTGCATCCGCATGAACGACAGGCTCTCCGTTGTTGTAATCAAGAGTGGGAGCATAAGCCTTACCTACAAGGATACCCGAACAAGGATCGTAAGACGTTACGTCGATATTCTCAAGAACCATATTTTTCAGTGTAGCTCCGTAAATAACGGCAAACAGACCTACGCACCAGTTGTCGTTGGAATGATCCTTAGTATTTCTGCTTATTACGTTTGCGTTCTGCAATGCAAAACCGTTACCGTTATAATTTCCGCCAAAGCCTCCATAGATCTTTCCGTCTTCCTTAGAGGTATCACCCTTGTTAGTATCAGCGATATATCCTCCGACAGCCATTATATTAGCTCCTTGGAAGTCAATATCACAAACCTGTTCAAAATAAGAGCCTACAAAGGATGTTGCTGAAATATTATAAGGTCTGAAATCCTTATTACCGTCTCCGTCGGTATCCTCAGTTGCCAGATGAGGATTGGTCACGTTATCCGATAACCAAACGAAGTTTCCGGGGGTTGCTATGAGATAGGGATCTTCCTTCGTACCGCTGCCCTTGGGCTGTTCTGCCGTCCATGTAACCGTCTCTGCCGATACGGGCAAGACAGTAAAGACCGAAAGAACACCCAACAGCATCACGGCTGTGAGAAACAGAGATAATGCTTTTTTCATGAGTTTTTCCTCCATTTAAAAATTTTTTTATTTTCTCTTTTTGAGAATCAGAATGTCAGGCGCAACCGTGTTGCGCATATTTGTGTGAGGCGTCCATTTTACGCCGTCACAATTACTTAAAGCTGAAATCCACGAAGTGCGGCGCGTGGTCGCTTGTGGAAGCCGTCAGCGTGTCGCTTATAACAGCGTACTCGTCAACCGTCACCGCGTTCTTATTACCGCCGATCATTATGTGGTCGATAGCCTGTGCCGCTGTTGCCGAGGGCGCAGCGGGCATAAGGAATATTCCGTAGCTTTCATCGTATGTATAGGCGTTGTGGTGGCAGGAGTTCTGCGCGCTTACCGTAGCAACGTCACGCACGCTTGTAAGTCCGCCCGTTATCAATGCCTGATAGGGGGTATTAGATACCGTGGTGTTGTAGTCGCCGCCCGTAAAGATCGAAATATTCTCACCGCCATGCTCGGACGCCTTGATAGCCGCCACGCAATCAAGAAGCGCCTGCGCGTCAAGAAGCCTTGCCGCGTCTCCGTTCGCCTGAGTCTGTCCCGATACCATACTGTTTGCTGTAAAGTGAGAGTCGGTCATACCGAATACCTTACCCGTCGCCTTGACCTTAAAGATACACCACATCGTGTTGTAGCCGCTTCCGCCCTTCTTCGAGCCGTAATCGAGACATTCGAGCGTATTGGTGTTGTACCAGATGGGATTTCCGCTGAAATCCACCTTCTCGGCATATCCTTTTGCCTTGAGCCAATTTTCTATATCCTCGCGTCCCGTTCTCATCTCCTGAAATCCTATAACGTCAGGCATATATTCCTCATATACCGCCGTCGCTATCTTTAATCTTGTAGCTATAGGATTGGGGTTGGTCTGTTGATCTGCGTTGAGGTATCCCCATACGTTGTGGTACATGATACGCACGTCGCTGTCACATTTGAGGTTTGCGGGCGCTAAGGAAGCTCCGCTCCACTTCTGACCTTTTTCGAGAGAAATGTTCGCCTCGGAATACTTGAATACCTCGGCTTGGAACTTGACGTTTACCGATATGTACGAGAATATATCGTTTGAGACTACCTCAAGTCCCTTGTCCGTAACCTCGATATTGTACTTTCCATCCTCGGGCGTTATGGTCGTCCTGCTGGTGTTACCAATAAGGATAGCCTTGCCTGCCGTAGCGTTCTTGTCGGACACAACGTCAAGCGATATTCCCGAATAGGTCGTTATATGCTTTTTGAGCAGTGTAGCAAAATATTCCTCGGCATATCCGCCCTCGGGATAAACTATCTGACAGTTCGATATATCCTCACCGAGAAGCTTTATGCTCTTTATGAAGTATTGGCTTTGCTTGTGATAGTCGTTCTCGGTCTTAAAGACGAGCTCACCCGTCGTGCCATAGCTGAGAGCGCTGTTGTCCTTTATCATATTTGTGATAAAGTAATTGATAGCCGATACAATAGCCTTTGTTCCGACTCCGTTTATAACGAGCTTGTTACCGTCAGCCTTTATAACGTACTCCGAAAAGCCCATGCCCTCGATAGCCGCCGCAGATTGCGGACGGTTGGTCTCGCCTATGAGTATCTCATACGCCGCGTCGTCGGGCTCAACGTCCCAACCCATAAAGTCCTCGGTATATTCGATCTCAACGCCCGTGTAATTCTTAAAGGCGTCTATGAGCGAATTTACCGCCGCAAGCATCTCCTCCGTAAACAGCTCGCTGTCCATAGGAACGATGATAACGTAGTCGGTCTTACCGCCCGAGGCAAGCGTGAGTGTGTAGTCGGGTTCAGATGCTTCGGTCTCGGTCTCGCTGTCGGTCTCCGATACGCTTCCGCTCTCTTCTACGTCGCCGTTATCCTTGCATGAAGCAAGGCTGATAAGCGCTCCCGCGCACATACAGAGACAAAGTAAAATACTGAGCAGACGTTTTAGATTTTGTTTCATAATTTCTTCTCCTTTCATAGCTTGAATAAGGGGAAGATGCTTATTCCTGATTGTAGAAAGCTATGATATTTGCAAGACCTGTGATACTTGTCTGCATTGCGGGCGTCAACTCAGAAGAAAGCTCTGTTGTAGGATTCGACGTTGCCTTTTGATATGCGCTGAATACGTTCATCGTTCCGCCCTGGTCAAGCATCCATGCAAAATCAAAATAGAGCGACTCTCTTGCAATGTCCATCATCCTTGCATCCTCGGGGCTGTCTGCTATCTGCGCCTTCATCGCCGTATCAAAGAAGCCCGTAACTACCGTGTTGTAGCTGTGATAGTTAAGCGCATCGAGAATAACTGCCGAGAAGTGATAATCTGCCGCCGTCTTGGGAATAGCGAAGGTCGAAACACCGTAAGAGGTGCTTATGTATTCTCCGCCCTCCTCGTACATAGGCATGGGAATTACACCGTAGTTTGCGCCCGTTTTCTTAACGGTACTGCCCGCATACATACAGGTCGCGTAGAATGCCGCCTTCTTTTCTCCAAGCAGCTTTGCCTTGCCCGCCATATTGGTACGCGCGGTGCTGCCTCCGCCAAAGTAATTTGTAGAGGTATCGTGAATGAGCGACTTTACCTTGGCCTGAATATTGAGATTAAGAGCTCTGCTCTCAGCGATAAGCTCAATAGTTCCGTTGTCCTTTATCTCCGTGAGCTTCAGATCTGCGGATATAAGCTGAGAACGGAGAGAGTGAACGTCGTAGATCGCGCCGTACACGTCATCGTCCGTGGTATCCGCGGTATCCATACCCGCCGAAACCTGCTTACCGATCTCGAGCATCTTGTCGATAGTCCACTTTTTGTCGTTTACGATCTGATACATATCGAGTCCGAGTGTATCTGTCATATCCTTGTTGAAGAATACTATCTCGATGTTCTCAAGCACCTCGAGTGATGCGTCGCCCGCAACGGTGTAGAGCTTGTTGTTGATGGTTACGTTGTCGTTCCACTGGGAGTACCAATAATCCTGATTGAACGCGAGCTCGTCTCTTGCGTAGAGATTGAGGAAAAGTCCCTGCTGTTCAAGCAGCCACCAATAGTCGGGAACTGCAAGGTCGTAAGCAGAGCCGCTGTTTGCAAGCGCGGTTATCCACTCATCGGTCTTTGTATCGCCGTTGTCCTCTTTGATCTTGATATTTACTCCAAAGTCCTCCTGAACCTTCATGTTTCTCTTGTAGGTTCCGCTTACTACCTTATCCGTAGAGTCCTTTTCGGCGTACAGATAATGGTTTCTGCTCTTTCTGACGTACATGGTGTAGTCTCTTGCAACACCTCCCTGAGAGAAGTCCTCGTTGACTATCTCCGTACGGGTGGTCTCGGTTTCGGTGTCCGTCACCACGTCGCTTACGGTTTCTTCGCCCTTTGTTCCCGAGCCCGAGTCCTTATTATCGGGTGTGTCGTTCTTACAGGATACGAGCACGCCGAGAAGCATTATAAGGCAAAGCAATGCACACAGTATTTTTTTCATAATTACCTCCATACTTTATTCTTTCTCTGTGTACCGAATGATCCGCTTTATTTGTACATTTTGCGTCATACTACACAATTTTGCACAAATTGCAGACTCATTCATCTGTATTATTATACAACTAACTTTAAACCAAGTCAAGAGAAAACCGCCAAAATCGCCCGAACCTCAACCAAAATCCACCTTTTGAACAAAGAACTTGTATCTTTTTTGGGCACAAAGCACAACCGACTATAATTGTATAAAAACACCAAAATAAATATTTATTTTTCTAAGCGCTTGCAATTTGAAATAATATGTGTTATAATGTTGTCCGACAAAGGAATAAACATGGCGCAGATAAGGAAATTGCGGTGAAAATCCGCGGCAACAGCCATTACCGTAACTCTTTTTGACACCTAAAGCCGTCAAAAGCCAAGTCGGAATGCTTACTGCGCTGTGCCCCGTAAAAGCACCTTGGGCAATTGAAGGCGCGCGGAGACGATACGGCAGGGTATCTCTTTTTTGCGCGCTTTCTTCGGAGGCGCGCTTTTGCTTTATCCTTTTCAATATTATAAAAAATGAAAGGATCAAAAAATCAAAAATGAAAAAAAATCTGACAGCTTCTATTTCTCTTTCTTTAGCTCTCGTTCTTCTTCTCTGCCTCGTCTCCTGCAACACGGTCGATGCTGAGGGACTTTGGGAGAGCGCTACCTACCGCCGCGATATGACGTTCGGCGACGGCGACACCACCGTTCAGCTTGAGGTCAAGGTCGAGGATCAGTCGGTTACGTTTACCGTCAACACCGACAAGAAAACTCTCGGCGACGCACTTATCGAGCACGGTCTTATTGAAGGCGAGGATGGCGCTTACGGTCTTTATGTAAAAAAGGTCAACGGAATTGCCGCCGACTACGACGTAGATCAATCCTATTGGGCTCTCTACAAGAACGGCGAGATGTCTATGACGGGAGTGGATACCACGGAGATCGCTGACGGCGAGCATTATGAATTCGTCTACACGAAGTAAAAAAATTCCTTTGCGACAGCTCATTATCTTTGCCCTGCTTGGGGTGATAATGTTCTTGTCAAAGATCGTTATGGAGGCGCTTCCAAACATCCACCTGCTCGGGATGCTGACTATCACTTACACCTTGGTGTACCGATGGCGGGCGCTTATTCCGATCTATATTTACGTTTTTCTGAACGGACTTTTTGCGGGCTTTAACGCTTGGTGGGTACCCTACCTTTACATCTGGACTATCCTTTGGGCGGCGACAATGTTGCTTCCCAAAAGGATGCCGAAGGTTGCGGCGTGCATTGTTTATCCGCTGCTCTGCGCTCTTCACGGGCTTGCCTTCGGAGTGCTTTATTCTCCTGCGCAGGCTTTGATGTTCGGCTTGAATTTTCAACAGATGCTTGTTTGGATAGCGAGTGGATTTGGCTTTGATATTATTCACTGTGTGGGTAATTTTGCGGTAGGATTTATTATTTACCCGCTCTCCGAGGTACTGCGAAAGCTTGAAAACAGATACAGATGATCTTTAAACGGTCTTCCCCGCTCCGACCTCGGAGCGGGGTTTTTCTTTTGGCGCGGCAGTAAAATAATACACTTTTTACATATTTTTCATTCGGTCTTTTGGGACCGTTTTTTTTGTTTTTATCTATCATTTTGGGACAAAGCGGGACATTAGGTATCCTTTTGAGACTCGACGGTGCGGTAAAATATATGCGCACAGACGGAAATGGAGGTAAAACGGATGAATCGGAAATGCGGTGTCAACTATCTTCGCGATACGTGCCGCCGCGATACTCTTAACAAAGCACTGGAAGCCTACATCCAAAGCTGCCGCTGTATCGACGAGTTCGGTACCGAGCTCTCCGATGCTTCGGACGGCTCGGGCAGAGGGCGCTCCAAGCGCGGGGCGGGACGCTTTCCGAACATAGCGGGCTTTTGCCGATACTACCGAACGGGGCTTGAGGAGCTTGAAACGCTTGCGGACGAATTTCCTGAGCAGATAGATATGCTTTACGCCTTTTTTGAGGATGAGGCTCTCAATTCGGGCATCTCTCCCGCGGTGCTTTCGGTTTATATGAAAAAGCGGCTCGGCTACGACAGAGAGCTTACGCGTCCCTCGGATGACTCTCCGATGACCGTCCGCTTCGAGCACGACATATACGATGACGGAGAATAAAAATGCAACCGCTATTATACGCGGAGCTCCGACGGAGCGGCAAAAGGAATTTTTCTCGGCGCGTTCGAAATACGTCGCTTACGGCGGCGCGCGCGGAGGCGGAAAATCGTGGGCGCTTCGGCGCAAGCTGACGGCTATGTGTCTGCGTTACGGCGGACTTCACTGTCTGCTTGTCCGCAGAAGTCTTTTTGAGCTCAAATCAAACCACGTTTTTCCCTTTCTTCGGGAATACGGCTCGCTTGTCAGCTTCTCTTCCTCAGATATGTGTCTTTACTTCAAAAACGGGAGCCGCATAGATCTCGGATATTGCGACTCCGACAGGGATGCTCTGAGATACCAAGGTCAGGAATACGACATTATTGCCATCGACGAGGCAACACAGCTGAGTGAATACAGATTTTCAATTTTCAAGGCCTGTCTGCGAGGCGCTAACTCGTTTCCCCACCGTATGTATCTTACCTGCAATCCCGGGGGTATCGGACATTCGTGGGTAAAGCGGTTGTTTATCGACAGGAAATACCGCGAGGGTGAGCTTGCCGACGACTACACGTTTATTCCCGCGCTCGTCTACGACAACACGGCTCTTATCGAGCGAGATCCCGAATACGTAAAGACGCTTGAGTCCTTGCCGCCAAAGATGCGCGACGCGTGGCTCTACGGAAAATGGGATATATTCGAGGGGCAATTCTTTCCCGAATTTGATCCCGCGCTACACGTCTACAAGTCGTCGGACACGCCCTGCAATCTCAAATATTTTATATCGGTCGATTACGGCTTTGATATGCTTGCCGCTCTGCTTCTCGGGATCGACCGCGCGGGAAACGTATTCGTTCTGAAGGAATGCTGTAAGTCGGGACTTACTCTTTCGGAGGCCGCTCGCAGGATAGTAGATCTTTGCAAGTACAGAAGGATCGAATTCGTTACGGCGTCTCCCGACCTATGGAACAGGCGTCAGGACAGCGGACGGAGCGGATTTGAGATAATGCAAGCCGTTGCGGGGATGCCGCCGATGCGCCCTGCCGACGACCGACGCATAGCGGGATGGCGGCTCGTCCGCGAGTATCTTGCTTCCTCGGAGGGCTCACCAAGGCTGAGGATAAACGAAAACTGCTCGGAGCTTATCAGGTCTCTGCCCGCTCTTCTTTACGACAAAGAACGGACCGAGGATGCGTCAAGCGAGCCTCACGACGTAACGCACGCTCCCGAGGCTCTGCGATACGGTCTTATGAGCCGTATTCCGCCGCCCGAGCTTATAGAAAAGACGGATTTTCATTTTGGCAAAAAGACCTCGCCTTTGTTTTTTGATTAAATAAAAAAGTCTGTGCGTTTCAAAAAACAGAGGGTGAGTGTCTGACGGACATTTGCCGCGGACGACCGCGAGATTGTGAAGCAATCCCCAGTGGCTTACCGTGTGGTCGCCCCTACGCTTAGGCGGATAAGTAAATTTACGTAAGGAATTATCTATGAAAACTAACACAAAAACCAAAAAGAATACTATCAATTTCGACGGCTTCGGCGGAGTTGATCTGACAAAGACTCACAGTGATATTTTTTCGGCGCGGAGCATCGAAAACTTTCGCGTGCTCAACGACGGCTCGCTTGAGAAGCGGCAAGGCTATCGCTTTCTCTCCGATCTCGGCGGTACTGTACGCGCGTTCTGGGGCGGAATGCTTGACGGCTCTTACACCTTATTTATGCTCATTGACGACACGCTGTGCTTTATCATTCCCGAAACGGGAGAGCGTATGCCTCTCTTTACTGTAGGTACGTCCTCTGGAAGCGCTTGCTTCTTCTTTTTCCGAGAGACGCTTTACCTGCTTGACGGCGAGAAGATATACGAATTTACGGGGCTTGAATTCAATGAGACGGTCGGCTACGTTCCGCTTGTGGCAAAGGATTGGGTAAACGACTATATCGGGGAGATCAACGAGCCGAGAAATATTCTCAACAGACACGCCCGCGCCACATACACAGTATCGGACACTCCGTCGATCTATCTGTGCGCGGGAGAGCCTATTGAGTCGGTGGAGGCGGTCTACGTCAACCACGCCCTGCTCTCCTCTTCGCGCTATTCGATCAACCATACCTTCAACACGATAAACGTTCAAGGTCTTGCGGCGGGCGACAAGGTTGAGGTCTTTTTCACCTATCAGAACGGCTACGACGATCTTATGACGAAGCTTTGCTCTGCAACGTCCTCCGCGCTTTTCGGCGGTATCGGCTCAAACCGAATATTTCTTTGCGGCGGCTCTTGCTACGGCACTGTATTTGCTTCCAAGAACGTATCGCGGTTCGATATTGCTCTCTCTCAGAAGCACTATCCGCAAAGCAACGGGCTTTATATCCCCGTGGGCTACGAATTTGAGGCGGGCGACGGCATAGCCGCGGTCCAGGCGATCGCGCGTCAGTACGGTCACATCCTCATATTTACCGAGTCTGACGTATGGATGATAACTCCCGACGACGATGGCAGTGAATTTGCAAGCGCGACGGGGGTAAACGGACGGATAGGCTGTCCTGTAGCGGGCGGCGCTACGGTCTCTGAAAACGAGCCCGTATCTATCGGCGCGCACTCGGTGTTTGCGTGGGAGACCGACTCGCAGAGAAAATGCGATGCGCAAAGCATTTCAAAGCCAATTGACGCTGAGCTGTCCGAGGAATATCTCAAAAGCTGCTCTCTTTATTACGACGCGACAAGAAACGAGCTGTGGCTTTACAGCAGCAGCCAGAACTATGCGTGGATATACAACACTGTACGGAAGGCATGGTACAAATTTACGGGCATATGCGCGGATACGATATTTGACCTTAACGGCTCTCTCTGCTTTATCCGCGACGGAAAGATGTTCGTTTTTGACGATGACTGTTATGTCGACACAGATGAGAACGGCGAGTCTCTGCCTATATCGGCAAGCTACGTAACAAGCTTCTCAGATCTCGGCACGACCGACTTTAAAAATCTCTCCTCGGTAACGCTTCGCGCCGATCTTTACTCCGAGCCTCTTTTGCTCAGATTTGATGGAGAAGGCACTGCATCTGTGTCTTGGAATTTATCCGACTCCTCGGAAAGCGAGCATTCGCTCATAGACAAGCGTGTGTTCACGGGCAGAACGAAATACTTCTCTCTTACGCTTGCCTCAAACGGCAACGAAAGGCAAAAAATACATAGCCTTACCGTTTACACGAGGTAAGGCTGACAAAAGAAAGGAAAAATCGAAATGAACAATTCAGTACGGCTTGCCTGGGAGCAATATGAGGCGGGCAAGGACTACAAGAGGCGGATAGGTCTTTATGAGACTATCCGTCAGAACGAAAGGTTTTACAGAGGTCAACAGTGGAGCTCGGGCGAGGGCGCGGAGCTTCCCCACCCCGTATTCAACATTATCCGACGGATAATCGACTATCTCGTCTGCTCGGTCGCGTCTACCGATCTGTCGGTCAGGTTTACCGACGAAAATCTTCCCTTTATGCGAAACGAGGCCGAGCGTCAAAATCTGCGGCGAGGTCTTGAGGTGCTTTCCGCCAACGCCGCATACCGTTGGGAGAAGAGCGGTATTGACCACAAGCTCCTGCGCTTACTGACCGATGCGGCGATAACGGGCGACGGCGTTATATACTGTTATTGGGACAGCGAGCAAAGGACGCCTCAGCTCTTTTCGGGTGACATTGTAAGCGAGGTAATCGACAACGTAAATCTTTTTGTATCCGACGTAAACAAAAACGATCTGCAATCTCAGGAATATATCATTATCGCAGGGCGCGCGCCCATATCCGTCTTACGCCGAGAGGCACTAATGAGCGGCGCGTCGGACGAGGACATATCGAAGATACTTCCCGACGGCGACCGTCAGGGACAGAGCGGAGACATGGCTGACTTTGAGCTTTCGGGCGACGACGAGGCAAAGGCGACCTACATCATAAAATTCTGGCGTGAGGACGGGCGCGTAGTATTTGAAAAATCGGTACGCGAATGCTCTGTAAAGAGAGCTCGCACCGACTGCCGTCTTTATCCCGTGGCATATTTCAACTGGATGCCCACAAAGAACAGCTTTCACGGCACGTCTCCCATAACATCTCTTATTCCGAACCAGCGTTTTATCAACCGCGCCTACTCGATGGCGATGAAGCATATGATCGACACGGCGTTCTCGAAGATAGTTTATGACAAGTCGAAGATACCCGAATGGACCAACACCGTAGGCGAGGCGATAGCCGCCGTTGGCGGAGGAAACATCTCCGATGCCGTCTCTGTTATCGGTGTCGGGGAGATGCAGAACGGATATATGGAGCTTATCGACAGCGCCATTGAGATGACGAAGGATCTTATGGGAGCTACCGAGTCGGCGCTCGGAAATCTTGACGCGACCAACACGAGCGCGATACTTGCCCTACAGGAGACCTCTCGCATACCTCTTGAGCAGGTACGCTCGGCATATTACAGATGCGTTGAGGACATGGCGAATATCTGGGCTGACATGATGTGCGCCTACTATCCGTCGGAGCGTCTTATCCCTTACGGCACCTCTGACGGCTATACGGCTGAGGCTATTGATCTTACCGCTCTCAAAAACGGTTTTCTTTGCGCCCGTATCGACGTAGCCGAGGTATCTCGTTACAGCGCGGCAAGTGCGCAGAGTATGCTTGACAAGCTCCTTGACGGCGGTTACATTTCGCCCTCCGACTACATCCGCAGACTTCCGAGCGGAATTCTCAACGACAGGCAATCGCTCATTGAGGATATTGAGGCGCGGACACTTGAAAATGAAAGGAAGGAATGATCTATGGAAGAAGAAATTTTGACAGACGTCAGTGTATCTGAGTCTGAAAATGAGGCTATAGAAGAGGCTGCCGAGGAGGCTCTCGCAGAGGAGGTTGGGGCTTCTCCCGACGACTCGGATGCCTTACGCGCTGAGATAGAACGGCTTCGCGGCATTATAGCTCAAAGGGAAGCCGAGAGCGCCAAGAGCTTAGGCGAGCTTGAGGAATTTTACCGTCTGTTTCCCGACACGTCGGTAAAGGACGTACCCGACGCCGTATGGCAAAGAGTATCGGGGGGGATTCCTCTTTCGGCGGCGTACGCGCTTTACGAGCGGGAGCTCTCTCTTCTCTCCCGCCGCGCCGACGAGGTGAACACCCGAAACGCGTCTTTATCTGCGGGAAAGGCGGGAGACTCTCCGCGGAGTGAATATTTTTCTCCCGACGAGGTGCGTGTTATGTCTCAAAAAGAGGTTCACGAAAACTATGCGAAAATCCGGCGCTCTATGGAGCATTGGCGAAGGGGCGCAGGCAGATGATCTTAAAGATCGAAATTTAATTTTTAATTCAGAAAGGAAAAAACAAAAATGGCAATTACAAACTTTATTCCCACTATATGGAGTGAAAATCTTCTCTCCTCTCTTAATCATCACTACATAGGCGTTGCAAACTGCAACCGCGATTATGAGGGGGAGATCAAAAACCGCGGCTCGTCCGTAAAGATCTGCGGTGTCGGCAATATCACTATCGGAGATTACACGAAGGACACCGATATGTCCACGCCTCAGGATCTTTCCGACACCTTGGCGGAGCTTATTATTGATCAGGCGAAATACTTCAACTTCCAGGTCGACGACATCGACAAGACGCAGTGCTCCCCGAAGCTCCTTGACGCGGCTATGCGCAACGCCGCAAACGCTCTTGCGAACACTGCGGATAAGTACGTATTCTCTCTTTACGGTCAGGCGGCTCAGAAATTTGACGCCGATCTTTCCACGGACAGCATCATTGATATTATTCTGAAGTCTCGCGAGCTTCTCTACACGAACAACGTGACCGATCCGTCCGACATCGTTATCGAGCTTTCTCCCGCCGCCGCGACAAAGCTCATCAAGGAGCAGGCTGACGTTTTCTCTTACAACAACGATATTCTCTCCACGGGCTGTATCGGCTCTGTGGCGGGCTGCAAGGTCTTTGTAAGCAACAACATTTCGATCGAGGACGGCCCCACTCAGATACACCACTGTCTTATGCGCTCCAAGCGTTCTATCGCTTTTGCCGAGCAGCTCTCCGAGATCGAGGCTTACCGCCCCGAGAAGAGATTTGCCGATGCCGTAAAGGGACTTCATCTGTACGGCGCAAAGGTGGTTTACCCCGACGAGATCATAGACATGGAATTTACGGTTGAGGAGTGATGCGTATGAAAAATTTTGATATTTACAAGAATGCTCTCCGTCTGCTTGCGCAGAGTGTTGACGAGGATGAAAATGCGGATCTTGCTGAGCGCGCGCCTTATTTCATTGCGGCTTTCTGCTGTGAAGCCGCCGAGCTTGACAGAGCGGCGCGTCTCGTTCTCGGGATCGAGGGCCCTGAGGAATTCAACGAGGTATGTCTTGCGCTTGACGAGGATTTTCCTCTTCTGCCGAGATTTGCAACTGTGGCGGCCAAGTATCTTGCGGCGATGCTCGTTATCGAGGAGGACGGCGATCTTTCTGACAAGCTCTATGCTATGTACTGCGACGGAATGTCGCTGATAAAGGAGGGGCTTCCCGCTCTTATTGAAAAAATAGTTCATAAGAAGCCTTAAACTCTTCCCACCCAAATTACCGAGGTAATTTGGGTGGGATATTATTTTTTATATTGAAATTTTCGGGATTTTATTGTATAATAAATACATCAAAATTCAAGGAGAGAAATTATGGCAAAGGAATATACATGGAATATCGACGAGCAGGTCGTAAACGTTGAAACTGAGGAGGAGGAAACGGTGACGCACAGTGTGTCGCTCGTTTGCTCAAATCTTACGGGAAAGGCTATTATTACGATAGACGGCAGTGAGTTTGACATCAGTGTGCGTCCTTTTGGTCTGCGTGGCACAAATCAGGTGTTCAGGCTCGGGGATATGGCGGCTATTATTGATTTTCCCAAAAAGGGTGAGCCTGACATCGTTATTGACGGCAAATACGTGCGGTCGGGCGAAAAATATGAGGCTTAAAGGGTAACGCTTCAGGTTACAGCGAAAATAATAAAAAATTTTTTCAAAGCACCCAACAAAATTCATTTTTTCGGCACTTTATAAGTGAAGGGCGGTGAGAAAGGTGAAGCGCGATATTATTGATAGCTACGCGGAAAAGGTCTACGGGTACGCGGTAAAACGTACGTACTCCCGCGAGGAAGCCGAGGAGCTTGCGCAGGAGATATTATTTACTGCGGTCCGCGATCTGCACAAGCTCAGAGATGCGGACAAGCTTGAGCCGTGGCTTTGGGGGATAGCGGGCAACGTAACGAAGAGCTTTCGGCGCGATCTCGGGAAACGGCGCGCGACGTATTCCTATGACACGCTTGAGAATTTGTCTTATGAGGAGAAATATTTCGACGATCGCGAGGAAATATACGCGTCTCTGCGGACAAAGGTCGCTATGCTCTCCGCTATATACCGCGACATAGTCGTTCTTCACTACTACGACGGTCTTTCGACAAAAGCTATCTCCGAGAGGCTTGGACTGCCCGAGGGCACTGTCAGGTGGCGTCTTTCCGAGGCTCGGAAAAAGCTGAAAAAGGAGGGTGTTGAAATGAAAGAAACTGCGCTGAGACCTAAGAAAATGAGGCTGAACATATACGGAAACGGGGATTACAACGGCGTGACCGTACCATTTCCATTCGTATATATTGATGATGCTCTGTCTCAAAACATACTTTATTACTGTTATGAAAAGCCAGGCGGCGTCGAAGAGCTTGCCGCGCTTTGCGGTGTTCCCGCGTACTATATTGAGGACAGAATAGAAAATCTTTTGAGGCGCGAGGCGATCGTTGAAGCGACTAAGGGCAAATATCTGACCGATTTTGTGATATGGTCGGACAAGCACGGCATCTGGTGCGAGGAAAACGCCGAGAGGATGCTGATGCCTCTTATGGACAAGCTTCTCTGCGCTCTTGAGGGTATTGCGGAGGACGCGTCAAGGATCGAATTTTACAAGGCGGGCAAGAGTGAGGGCGACTTATTTTATCTTTACGGGGCTATGGCTTTTGCCTATGCGAGCGAGCATTACTGCAAGCTTCCCTACCCTTGGTTCAAGAAAAAATATGACGGCAACGAGTGGTGTTACATCGGAAGCACCGAGAGCGGCACTCACCGCAGGATGGGCATAGGCATACAGCACAGCGCAAATTTAGGCAGCCGCGGCGGTTGCAGCCACACGGTGTATAACGGCTTCGGCGGTATTAAATTACGTCAGATGATGTACGACAATTACGTCAACGTCTGCGAGGATATTTTGCTAGACGGCAAGACGGCTGACGTGGAGTCTGCCGCGAATGCAATTCGGGACGGCTATATTGTAAAGCGGCAGGACGGCAGCTTTTTTGTGACGGTTCCCTTTTTTACGATAGAGCAGAAGGCGGAATTCGACGCGATAGCCGACAGGCATCTTGCGCCTCTTATGCCTGAGTATTCCGATGTGATAAACGGGTTTGTCTCAGGATATAAAAAGCTCTTTCCGAAGCATTTGGGGGATGATGCAGACCGCTTATGTCACAATACTTTTATGGGGGCTTACGAGGTGATTATCGGGTACGCGCAGAGGACGGGCGCCATCGCGATGCCGTCGCCAAGCTGTTACTGTGACGTTCTTGTACAGTTCAAGGAGACCTAAGACACAAATAGGCCATAACGCAAAAGCACTTATGACAAACGATTTTTGTTTCGTTATCATAAGTGCTTTTTTGTTGTTTAGTTAAGCTCGCGTTATCGGACGTTAGCTAAGAGGAACGCCGTATTTTTGTATTATTCGTTTTCGTCGCATACTCTGAGAACGACCTTACCGATATTTTCGCCGCGCTCGAGTATTGCGTGCGCCTCCTGTGCCTCTGTTATCGGGAGGGTGCGATATATCGAGGGCTTGAGCTCTCCGCTTTCAAATTTACACCACACCTTTTCGACTAACTGCGACAAGATATACGCCTTGAATTCGGGGGTACGGTTGCGAAGCATACTGCCCACAAGGTGCAAGCCCTTTGTCAAAAGCGGGCGGAGCTGTACGTTCGTTTCGGTGCCCGCAAGTGTGGATATGACTATCCAATAGCCGCCTTTTGCCATATATGGCAGGCTTTTACCGAGTGTTTCTCCCGAGAGGCAATCCATTGAGACGCTTACGGGAGTACCTCTTTCTTCCTCGTTTTTCAGTATTTCCTCGACGCTCTCCTTTGACGAATTTATTATAACGTCCGCGCCGAGCGGCTTTATTTTTTCGGCAAGCTCATCGGTACGCACCGAGGTGACGACTCTTGCTCCGAACGCCTTTGCCATGGGTATTGCGGCTGATGCGAGTCCGCTTGCACCTGCGGGGATAAAGGCGGTCTGCCCTGCCGTCAGGTGTCCCTCTATAAAGAGGTTCAGGTAAGACGTGGCGTATGCCTCGGGCAAGGATGCCGCCTCGGTCATAGAAAGCCCTTTGGGGACAGGCATAAGCATATCGTATTTGACTGCCGCATATTCGGCGTAGCCTCCTCCTCCGAGAAGCGCGCAAACACGGTCGCCCGTTTTCCATTTTGTAACGTCCTTTCCAATCTCGGTAACAACTCCCGCGATCTCGAGCCCCATCCATTCGGGACATCCTGCGGGCGAGGGGTACTTTCCCTGTCTTTGCAAAAGGTCGGCACGGTTGAGCGCCGCCGCGTGTATCTTGACGAGCACCTCGTCGTCCTTTATTATCGGTGTGGGTACATCCGACCAAACGAGGTCCTTATTTTCATTTACAAGCACTGCTTTCATGATTTTATCCTCACATATTATTGTTTTTCAGATATTCATCCATACGGCATCCGCGTTCACTCTGAGGCGGAGTATAGTCCTTTGGAATTCGGGATATTTCCATCTTCAAGCCGTCATACATAGGCATAAGCTCCTCTTGCTTCATTCCCGTCAGCGCCAACACCTTGGAGTTATCGGTTATCCTATGGAAGAGCCTTGCGTATTCAAGCTGCCAACGAACACTAAGCTTCTTTTCAGGGCTGAGTATGGAGAGATAATCTTCTTTATCCACCCAAACCGCCTCAAGTCCCACAAGCTCGCGGTAGTATTCGGCTATCTCTCCCCATGTTCTGTGCTCTGCCGAGCAGACGTTATAAAATTCCCTTTTCGCTTCATCCTTGAACAAAATGAGCGCTATCATTTTAGCGACGTCACCGCCCCAACTGAGTGTGGCGGGCTTATCCTTTGCCTGAATGGGAAGAACGACCTTTTTTTCTTGCAAGGCGCGACCGACGCAGTCCTTGAATTCAAGTGTTACCAATTGAAGTCGCATTGTGGAAAACGTAGTAGCAGGTCTTACTACAGTCCAATTGCCGTAGGGCGACGAAACGAGAAGATCCTCCGCCCTCGCCTTATGTATGCAATAGTCGTTTGACGCCTTTAGCGCCTCGTCCTCGGAGGTATCCAAAAGTCTAGGGGAGGTCTCCCTGACAGGAATTTCCTTATCATCGTACACACGGCATGAGGACAGAAAGATATAATGCCCCGTATTCTCCAAGAACAGCTTATAATAATCGGAAAACGGATATTTTCCGTAATCCATAAAGTTTACGATACCGTCGAAGCCCTCCGCAAGCAGAGACTTCAAAAAATCCTTATCAAAGGCGTCGCCTTTAATATAGGTAACGTTTTCACAGCATGGCATCGCATCATCAAGAGATACCCCGACAACTGCATATCCAAGCTTTGCAAGCTCGGGCACAAGATACCTTCCCATAGCTCCCGTAGAACCTAAAACCAAAACCTTTTTCATTTTCGTCTTCCTCAATTTCTATAAACTACCTGACCGTCTGATACTGTCAGGACACATCGATATCCCTCTGTATTACAGATATGATTTCCTGCCTTGTCGGTCAGGTCAAAGCCCTCATCGGTGTAATCGAATACGGCAATATCAGCTTTTCGTCCGACCATCAAGTATCCCCACTCATTTTCCTTTCCAAGAGCTTTTGCGGGATTTGCGGTGACGGCTCTGAAAATATCCTCTTCTCGCATACCGAGCGTTTGGGCGATATTCATGCACATAGTCATTCCGTAGCGTCCGCCGCGGGTATATGCGCTGAATTTCGTAATGTCGGTGCTTATAACATCGGGAACTATACCGTACTGAATTGCTTTGGCAAGTACACCGAAATCTGTATGAACATGTCCCGCCATTCCCACATCAATAACAACGCCTCGCTTTTGGGCCTGTCTCATACTCTCAAAGCCATCCTCGGATACGTTATTTTTTCCGCCGTGAAAGGCGTGGGTAAGAATGTCACCCTTTTCGAGAGTATCCAAAAGCTCAGCCATACTAACAGGTGAATTCGAGCTATGCACCATTACACGCAAGCCTCCGGCGTGAGCAAAATCACACGCCTCTCTTAGCGGTGTGGTATTCGACACCTCTGACATAGCGGTATCAAAATAGACCTTTACGCCGATAGCCTTATCCCCGAAGCGTGAAAGCGCATCCTCGGTCTTGGTAAAATCGGCACGGTTATTCTTTATGCCCACCTTGGCAAACACAACGTTTTTCAGCATAAATGCATCAAGCAAGGCTCTGTTGCCGTATTCTCCCGAAGCGTCAGCCGCCGCAGTCGTTCCAAACGGGAAACAGCTCATCTCGGCTTGTGTCCCGAACTTACTCGTGGAGATCCCTCTCATATGCACGTGAGCATCCACAAGCCCTGCCGAAACGGTCTTGCCTTTCACATCATAAACCAAGTCGGCTGTGTCGGAAATATCCGTCTCTATTTTAGCTATCTTGTCACCGTCTGTCAGAACATCGGTATAGGAAAAAGCGTCTCCGTTCCACACCCGTCCGTTTTTAATCAATATTTTTGCCATTGAAGCGCACTCCTCCGACTATCTCCGACAGCACCTTTTGCACCAAATAGTCATGCTCGTAGGTAAAGGGATTGTCCTTTGTTCCCTGTATATACGCGTAAAAGTCCTGCATCATATCATCATAACGGCCGTGATGGGTGTTATCCTCCACAGGAACAACTATATGATGATCCTCATAGGTCTTACCGTTCATAGAGGTATCCGCATAGGTCATACGTATTCCCTTTTCCAATGGGCAGATATTGACTGTACCCTTACTTCCCGACACTACAAGCTGACGTCTGCCGTATCCGTTGACCTCTACCGAGGAAACGTAAATTCTCGCCAGCGCCTTATCATATTCGAGAACGGCAAGGTTATTATCCTCGAAATCCACGCCGTCAAGCCCCGTATGTTTTAAAAAGGTAGTGATCTTTTTCGGCTCGCCCATCATATAAACGATCAGGTCGACAAGGTGGCTTCCGAGGATATACATAATGCCTCCTCCGAAATTTGTGAGCCATTTTTTATATTCCGCTCCGTGAAAAGTGCTCATTTCGGCGTTTATGGAATATATCTCTCCGAGGTCACCGTTTCTGATATGTTCAAAGCATTCGAGCACCGCAGGATTATAGCGGTACATATATCCAAGCTGTACCGCCAGACCTTTTTCCTTCGCCGTATCGAGCACGTATTTATATTCCTCAAGCGTTCCGCTTGCGGGCTTGTCCATATGGATATGCTTACCTGCATCCACGCACATTTTCGCGTATTTCGTCAGATCCCACACGTCGCTTTCCACAAGTATCGCATCGGACTGCTCGATGACCTGCTCTACCGTAAGTCGGGGGAGTCCCTCATAGCCGAGCCAATCCCCACGCTTTTCTATCCATCGCTCGTTTTCCTCGGCATATCCTACGACCTCAAAAAGATCGGGAAATTTGCGCACGGCTTTCATTTTTGCCTCGCCGTGGTTATGTCCTATTCCTATCTGTCCTATCTTTATTTTTTTCATTTTATATCTCTCCAATCAAACACAGTTCCTATAGGAAACGCGGGATCATCGCAAAGCTGATCATAAATCCGGGGCGCGGCTTCGGGAGATACCACGCGCGAGACGATAGGTGCGACCTGAATGCGCCCCGCAGCGATAAGCGACAAAATAGCCTTGCAATCGTCCTGATGTGTCCAATGGTGGGGGTAGGACTCGACCTTGGGACGGACAAAATTGTGCGCGCCTATAAGCTTCACGCCCGGGCGGTGTACCTGTTGGTAATAATCAACCGAGCAATCGGACACCCGGGTACAGCCGAGCAGAGAAATACGCCCCATCCACGAAGCGCATTCTATCGCCTGCTTCATTGCGGCGGACACGCCTGTTACCTCTACCGTCGCGTTTACGCCCTTACCGCCTGTTACAGACTTTACCTTTTCGACAAAATCGGGATCGGATGGATCAAATGCGTAGTCCGCGCCGAGCTTCAAGGCAAGCTCGCGGCGGGCGGGATTGAGATCGGCGGCTATCACGGGATACGCGCCGCTTAAGCGGCAAAACTGCAAAGCGAAGATTCCGAGCAGACCGAGCCCCATTACCATGGCGCTCTCGCCAAGCTCGAGCTCAAGCTTTCTCACGCCGCCAAGCCCCATAGACGCAATTATAACGAATGCCGCGTCAAGAGACGGGATCGAATCGTCCTCCACCTTAGTTATCTCAGCCTCGGTACGTATATTATATTTCGCGTGCTTACCGTGATATACGAGCACACGGTCGCCCACAGCCACGCTCCTCACGGCAGAGCCTACCTTCAACACACGGCCAACGCCGCAATATCCGAGAGATTTGGGAAATTTATTGCCACCCGCATTCTTCATTCCCATAATATTTGCGCGCTCGGTACCACCGCTGACTACCGTATATTCGGTTTCTGTCAGCACCTCATTTTCCTCTATATTGCGAACGTCCGCATCCAACAATTCAGCCTTATGTACATCGGTAAAAAATATCTGTTTGTTTGTCATACTAAGCTCCTCACATCATTTTTTTAATATTCTCTATCACCGTTGCGGCGGTCCGCAGATGTATCTGCTCCTTTGTACTGCCCACATTGTAGCGGTCCACACAAAAAGCAATATGACTACCGAGAATGGGATTTATTATTCTTGAAGGTATGCCCGCCGATCCGTTTGCGTGATACGCAACGGGGGTGCGAAGCTCCTTTTTCAAAACAAGCATCGTCCTGTAGCATTCTTCAAGATCGTCCTCGTTTTCCGCTTTCGTAACTATCTTTATGACATCGGGGTTACGCTTCTCAAGGAACAGCGCAAGCTCCACCACCTGTTCGCACTTCATGGAAATTCCCGGGTGGCAGGACAGAAGCACCTCTGCATCCATCGAATGGATACGCTCGATAAGCTCGCATTGCTTTGAAATTATCGCCTCGTCGGTGACCACCTCTTTGGGGTTTCCCTTTGTGAATGAATATTTATCCTCGCCATAAAAACCTTTTTTCGAAGGCAGATCGAAGGTATAGCCCTGTATATCTACGCCCGCGGCTCCCGCCTCTGCGGCGCGGAGAAAGCTTGCCACACGCTCTTCCTCAGAATATCCCGCATCTGTCCACTCATAGGTGTTATTATAGTTCAGCGCGAGAACGGGAAGCTTTGTGGATGCTATTATTTTTCTCAAGCTCTCCACGTCGGTGTTCTCCAAAGACGACATATGAAGATCTATCATCGTCGCTCCGTCGTACATACAGTTTTTGATCTCGGCTATTGCGCCGAGAGTGCTTTTTTCCTTCACCACCCCCGCAAGGGCGGGAGACGGCAATTGTGATATTTTCTGTTTCATAATTTCACCTCCGCAAACAGTATAACACAATTGTCTGTCAAGGTAAATATCAAATGTGCTATAATTTATCATATTTGATACAAAAGCTATTGCTTGATTTTGGAAAATATGATATAATTACTTTATAAAATGAGGGAGATTGGATAAAAATGAACGCAGAAATTTTATCAGAATTGGTCATAACAAAGGTACGTTCCGTATCAACTATGTACAGCCCCGAAAACAAAAGGGCGAAGCGAACAGACAGAAGCCGTTGGGCAATGATCATCAAATATGAGGGCGAGACGGTCTACACATCGTGCGGCAGCCGTTTTCTGTCCGATCTCAATCATTTGGTGCTCCTGCCCAAGGGCTGTTCCTATGAATGGCAATGCACGAAGGCGGGATACTTTTGCTCCGTAGAATTTGACAGCGATCTGACATATACCCACCCACTTGTCTTTTCGCTCAAAAACGGAAAAAGAATATTGAATATGATCAAAGAATTGGAATATAAGCGAAATATTAAAAAACCGACAACCGAGCTTGAAAGCATCAAGGATGTATATTCGATCATACTTACGCTTATTCAATCCGAGCCCGAACGGTATCTGCCCACCGAAAAGCAAAAAAAGATCGCCCCCGCTATAGAATATATATCTCAAAATTACAACAAGAGCATTACAAACGATGAGCTTGCCGAGCGCACGGGACTTTCCACCGTGTATTTCAGGAAGCTGTTCACAGAGACCGTAGGAATATCGCCTATAGCCTACGCGCACGAGCTTCGTATTCAAAAGGCAAAGGAAATGCTGAGAAGCGATCACGGATCCCTCAGTGACATCGCTCACTCACTCGGCTATGCGAGCCTTTTCGATTTCTCGCGTGATTTCAAAAAGCATTGCGGTATTCCGCCATCAAAATATCAAGAAGGGGCGGAAAATATCTGAGCTTTTATTTTACGAGCACGAATTCGGTATTCTTATACTCTTGTCGGGTGCGTTCGGGAAAGGTATGGTCGCTGATGACGGTATCGGCAAGGGAGAGGCGACCGAGGACTACCTTACTTCCCTTTTTATCGACCTTTTCTTTATCTACAAGGTAGTAGCTTTTTTCCGAATTGCGCAGCATCGTCATATGCATATTGAAGAATATATCTCCCGTATATGACATTTCTCCGTCCGAGCTGACAAAGGCGGTAGAAAAGAAGCATTTATCGGCTTTATATCTTGCCGCCGTCTCGACGGTATCTGTGCCCGCGAGCATATACGGCGCCTCCATTACTCTTCCTCCGAGGACTATTACGTCTACTCCGAGCTCTGAGAGAAAGGCTGACAGCGCTGTATTATTGGTTATGACGGTTATATCTCTTTTTTCTGCGATATACTCTCCCATATACTGTACTGTTGTGCTTCCGTCCATAAAGACGGTATCTCCGTCCTCGACGTACTCCGCCGCCTGCTTAGCTATTCTTTTCTTTGCGCTTTTGCCCTGCTCATATCTGAACGTTACGGGAACTGTGATGGGCACTGTCGGCTCGACTCCGCCGTAGGTACGCTTTACCTCTCCCATCTGCGCAAGTACATTGAGATCTCGGTTTACCGTTGCGGTACTGTAATGCAATTCCTCGGTGAGATATTTCACCGTTACGTATCCGTTTTTGCGGAGGATCGACATTATTCTTTCCATACGCTCTCTTTGGAACATTTTTTATCTCCTTTTTTGATAATTGTTGAGAATTATTCAATATCTCTGACCTATATTGAAGAAATGTTGAGAATTTATTATAATTATATCATCTCAAAATATTTTTGTCAATACGGAAAGGAGAGACACAATGTCTTTTGTTACATCGAAAAAAATGCTTTCTGACGCGCAAAGCGGAGGCTATGCGGTCGGGGCATTCAATGCTGAGAATATGGAGATGGTAATGGCTATCATTTCCGCCGCGGAGGAGCTTCGCGCTCCCGTTATCATTCAGACGACGCCGTCGACGGTGAAATACGCGGGGGTGGATATGTATCTTGCTAACGTACGCGCGGCGGCTGAGCGCGCGGCGGTACCCGTGGCTCTGCATCTCGATCACGGAAACAGCTATGAGCTTGCGATAAGGGCGATGCAGGCGGGATACACCTCGGTGATGATCGACGGCTCTCACGAGAGCTTTGAGGACAATATTGCGCTTACGCGTTCGGTGGTAAGGGTTGCCGAGTGCATCGGAATTCCCGTTGAGGGAGAGCTTGGCGCTGTGGGCGGCAAGGAGGATGATCTTGAAGCCTCGGGCGGTTATACTCTTCCCTCCGAGGCAGAGGAGTTTGCGCTTCGTACGGGTGTTTCGTCGTTGGCTGTGGCTATCGGAACGGCTCACGGCGTTTACAAGAGTGTTCCGCGGCTTGACGTTGAGCGTCTTTCAGAGATACGCAAGGTAGTTTCGGTGCCTCTTGTGCTTCACGGGGCATCCGGTCTTAGCGACGATGCGGTACGCGCCTGCATTGCCGAGGGCATCTGCAAGGTGAATTTTGCTACGGAGCTTCGCATTGTCTACACCTCTGGGGTACGCGAGATGCTTGCGGATGACGGCGGTATTTTTGATCCAAAGGCATACGGCAAGGTGGCTATGCTCAAGGTCAAGGAGCTTGTTATGGGGCGCATTGCCGTTTGCGGCTGTGACGGAAAGGTATGATAGAGGAGGTTCAAAAAATGAAGGCTTGTGTTTTGCACGGAAATGAAGATCTGCGTTATGAGGAATATCCCACTCCCGAGGTACGCGAGGTTACTGTTCGGGTAAAGGTCAAGGCGGCGGGCATATGCGGCTCGGACATCCCCCGCGTTTTGGGGGGCGGCGCTCACTTTTACCCCATTGTGCTCGGGCACGAATTTTCGGGTATTATCGACGCTATTGGCGAGGGTGTTTCGGGACTGTCGGTCGGTGACACGGTCTCGGTAGCGCCTCTTATTCCCTGCATGAGGTGTCCCGACTGCCTTATGGGCAACTACGCTCTTTGCCGTCATTACAGCTTTATCGGCTCGCGCGAGCAGGGCGCTTTTGCCGACTACGTTGTTGTTCCCGCGATGAACGTCATAAGGTACGATCCCTCAATTCCCTTTGAGCAGGCGGCGATGTTCGAGCCCTCGACAGTGGCTCTTCACGGGCTTTTGATTTCGGGCTATACGGGCGGAGACTGTGTGGCTATTTTAGGCGGCGGAACTATCGGACTTTTTACGATGCAATGGGCGAAGATATTCGGCTCGCGTCGGGTAGTGGTATTCGACATCGTCCCCGAGCGGTTAGAGCTTGCTTTGCGTCTCGGGGCTGACGCTGTTGTGAACACGGCGACGGAGGACGTATCCGCGCGTGTTGCGGCCTTGACGGACGGTCGGGGCTTTGGACGCGTATTCGAGACGGCGGGAAATCCCGTGACCTCTAAGATGGCATTTTCGGTCGCTTCCAACGGCGCGTCTGTCTGCTTTATCGGAACGCCCACAAAAAGCATTGAGTTCTCTCCTAAGGAATGGGAGCTTCTCAACCGAAAGGGGCTTCATCTTACGGGCTCATGGATGAGCTATTCCGCGTCATTCCCCGGAAAGGAATGGGAGCTGACGGCGCATTATTTTGCGACGGGGCAATTGAAGTTTGACGATGCTCTTATTGACAGACGTTTTCCGATGAGGGATGCGGCTCGCGCGTTTGAGCTTTACAAGACGCCCCATGCGGTCAAGGGAAAGCTGATGCTTTTTAATGAATAGCTAATACAAAAAGCTTGTCGACAAGGTATAGCGACAAGCTTTTTTATATTAAGATCTATTCATTCTTTTTTGTTTACGGAGCGTTTTACGTTCTGCTTTTTCGGTTTTCATTATAGCGGTATATTCCTTTAATGACCTCAGCGCCTGTCCTCCCATGGGAATAACGGCGATAAGGTTAAACACGGTCATAAGCGCGATACCTATATCTCCCATATCCCAAACAAATGTATAAGCCGCGATACCGCCTATAAAGAGCATTACAAGCGTGAATATCTTATATATGGTCTGCGAGGTCCAATTGTCTCCGAACAGATACGCCACGTTTGAGCGCGCGTAGAAAAGTATTCCGATAAAGGTCGAAAAGCTGAACAAAAACAGCACTATGGCGATAAATACCACACCCACTGTACCGAAATGGTACTGCATAGCCGTTTGCAACAGATCCATACCCTCAAGTCCCGCAACAACGTTTTCGGGAACGAGAAGCATTATCATAGCGGTACAGGTGCAGATAACGATGGTATCTATAATTACGCCGAACGCCTGAAACAGTCCTGACTTTGCGGGGTGTGAGGTCTCTGCCGCCGCTGCCGCGCAGGGCGCTGAGCCCGAGCCCGCCTCGTTCGAAAACAGACCTCTCTTGACGCCGTTCATAACAGCCGCTCCGACGCCTCCCGCCACGACCTGACGGAGTCCGAACGCTTCCTTGAAGATACGCTCGAATACCGAGGGCATAAGCGTGATATTTTTGATCATGACGAAGAGTGTAAGTCCGAAGTAAAGCACTGCCATTATCGGAACGATTATATCAAGCACCTTTACCGTAGTATTTTTACGCAGGATGATGACTGCCGCCAACGCGACAAGAATTATCGAGCTTATCCAAGGGCTTATTCCGAATGCGTTTTCAAAGGAGGAGGTCACGGAATTACTTACGACCTGACTTACTCCGCCCCAACAGATAAGTCCCGATATTGCGAAAAGAATGGCGATGATGCTTTTTTTCTTTTTACCCGCGAAGAAATTATGTATATAGTATGCGGGGCCTCCGCGGTAGCCTCCGTAAAGGGGATCCTTTTCTTTATGTATCTGCGCAAGCGTTGCTTCGACAAATGCGGTAGATGCGCCTATGATCGCCGTCACCCACATCCAGAACACTGCGCCCGCGCCTCCGAGTGAGATCGCAGCGACAACGCCTACGAGGTTGCCCATTCCTACTCTTGTAGCGGTCGAAACGATGAGCGCCTGCCATCCCGAGATAGCGTTTTTTTCTCCGTTTTTCTTTTTATCGTTTTTCTCTACCGATATGCGCAGCATTTCCGGAAACATACGGATAGGAAGGAGCTTGGTTCTTATAGTAAAATAAATTCCCGTGGGTATCAGAAGAAGTATCAGAAGAGATATTCCGATGGAAGATCCTCCCGGGAGAGGAATTGCGAAGAGCTCTCCCCAGAATATGTTATAAATAAAGCTGATAATGTTTTTTACGATCTGCATAAAATTTACCTTTCAATTTTTTTAAAATGTCTTGCATTCGCCTCCCTTATATTGTATAATATATTTGTCCATTTGTCAAATTGATAGTTTTTATTATTATCATAAATTTTATTGATAACGGAGGAAGTTATGGATCTGCGCTGTCTTAATACATTTATACACGTTGCCGAGCTTTCGAGTTTTACGCGCGCGGCGGAAAGGCTTGGATATTCTCAGCCCACGATCTCGTTCCACATAAAGCAGCTTGAGGATGAGGTGGGCGAGAAGCTGTTTGAGCGTATCGGACACACTGTAACGCTTACCGCCAAGGGGCAAAGTATTCTTGAATATGCCATGACGATAAACAGGCTTACCGAGGAGATGCTGACTGAGGGCAAGGGCTGCGGTGAGCCTGCGGGACTTATACGAATTGCGATGGCAGATTCCCTATGCACGCCCGTCATACTCGGGCGTTTTGCCGAGTTCCGAAGAAGTCATCCGCATATATCCCTCAAAATTACAACTGTGGGAACAGACGAAATGTTCAGGATGATAGATCACAACGAGACCGACGTACTTTGCACACTTGACAGTCACATATACAGCGCGTCGTACGTTATATCCGAGGAGGAGCGGATAGAGGCGCATTTTGTATGCTCGTCGGACTATCCTTTGCCGAGCGCTGAGCAAATAAGTATTACGGAGCTTTTGGGGGAGCCATTTTTACTTACCGAGAAAGGAATGAGCTACCGACGTATGCTTGACGAATTTCTTGCAAAGAATTCCATCGAGATAGTTCCCTCGCTTGAGCTCGGAAACGCCGACGTGCTCTGCAAGCTCGTCTGTGAGGGCGAGGGCATATCGCTTCTTCCCGATTACGTTACCGAAGAGGCGGTAAGGGCAAAGAAAATGAAAAGACTTGAAATAAACGACTTTCGCCCCGAGCTATGGAAGCAGGTAATATATCACCGAGACAAGTGGCTCTCGCCTCAGATGAAAGCCGTTCTCGAATTTTTGTCTGATAATATCATATAATCAAACAAAAATTTGAAGCACTATATCATAGATTTGTTTTCTTTGAGCAAGAACCTTGTTCTTGCCACGGAGCAACGCGGAGTAGGCTTACATTTTCTTTTTCAAAAGAAAAGTAGGGGCGGTCTCACGCTTTTGTGAGACCGCCTCAAAATATTGCGAGTTAATCTTAAATTAGTTAAGCTCTGCGAAGTACTTGATCGTACGAACCATCTGGCTTGTGTAGGAGTTCTCGTTGTCGTACCAAGCAACTACCTGTACCTGATATGTGTCGTCGTCGATCTTTGCAACCATTGTCTGAGTTGCATCGAAGAGAGAGCCGTAACGCATACCGATAACGTCGGAGGATACGATCTCCTCTGTGTTGTAACCGAAGGACTCGGTTGCAGCAGCCTTCATTGCAGCGTTGATGCCGTCAACAGTTACGTCCTTACCCTTTACAACTGCAACAAGGATAGTTGTAGAACCTGTGCAGGTAGGAACTCTCTGTGCGGAACCGATGAGCTTGCCGTTGAGCTCGGGGATAACAAGGCCGATAGCCTTAGCTGCGCCTGTGGAGTTAGGAACGATGTTCTGTGCGCCTGCGCGTGCTCTTCTGAGGTCGCCCTTTCTGTGAGGACCGTCGAGGATCATCTGGTCACCTGTGTAAGCGTGAACAGTGGTCATGATACCGCTCTGAATGGGAGCGTAGTCGTTAAGAGCCTTAGCCATAGGAGCGAGGCAGTTTGTTGTGCAGGATGCAGCGGAGATGATCTGGTCATCTGCTGTAAGAGTCTGGTTGTTTACGTTGTAAACGATGGTCTTGAGGTCCTTGCCTGCGGGAGCAGAGATAACGACCTTCTTAGCGCCTGCGTTGATGTGAGCCATGGACTTGTCCTTGGAGCAGTAGAAACCTGTGCACTCGAGAACAACGTCAACGCCGAGCTCGCCCCAAGGGCAGTTTGCAGCGTCCTTTTCAGCATAGATCTTGAGAGTCTTGCCGTCAACTGTGATCGTACCTGCCTCGTCGTCAGCCTCTACAGTGTGGCCCATTGCAAGGTAGTTACCCTGAGCGGTGTCATACTTGAGAAGGTGAGCGAGCATCTTGGGGCTGGTAAGGTCGTTGATAGCGACAACCTCGTAGCCTTCTGCACCAAACATCTGTCTGAATGCGAGACGGCCGATACGGCCAAAGCCGTTAATAGCAACTTTTACTGACATGGTAAAAATCCTCCATTATATAAAAAATTTTTTGACTTTTTTGAAAACGGGCGCACCTAGGGCAAGCCGCGCGTTATCAATTATATATTTTAACTCATTTTTGCCAAATATGCAAGCGTTTTGGCGAAATTTTCTAATTTTTGTTAGCTTGTACGATTTTTAATGATTATTTTTGTAAAAATCGTTAAAATTACCACAATGTTATATATCAAATACGGCGCGTGGCGCGCTATAAAAAGCGGGAAGCTGTCTCGGTTGCTTTTTTGAGGCAGCTCCCCGCGGGAGATATTAAGTGTCTTTGGTTTTACAGAGCGTCGATAACAATCCCTACGGTCTTATTTAACAAAGCTACCGACTCTTACTTTAAGGTATTGAAATACTCCTTATTATCCATTACATATCCTCTGATACCGAAGAAGTAGAAGAGCGAGCCCGCTATACCTATAACTCCGCCGAAGATGAGGTTATAGATAAATACGATTATCGGGCCTGTGAGCGGCTCATACGCCTTGACGAGACCTACGCGGTAGGTCATGAGCGTATTGCTCGTTTTGATGTCGCGTACAGCCGAGATGATATTGAGTATTCCGACTACTGCGCATACAAAGGTGCAGACCTGACAGATGCCGATGATGAGCCAGATGATGCCGTTGATCTTTATCCTCTTTGCAAGCTCTTTGAGCTTATCGTCGGACATAGTATTAACGTTGTCCATCGCGCTGTTGCAATTGGTGCATATTTGCGCCGACTCATCCATACCGTAGCCACAGGTTTTACAAAATTTCATAAAATTGTCCTCCTAAGATCAAGTGATGTACCAATTGTACCATACGGATATGATCTCTGTCAATGCTTTTTTCGGAAGTTTTTACGAAATTTTACTTTTTTCGACTCAATCGAGGACTATCGACTTCTTTTTTCCGTTTTTGCCTCGGGGATATTCTCTTATTCTTGTTATAAAGTCAAGGTTTACGGCTTCGAGCGTTCCGTTCTTTTCAACCAGCACAGCTCCGTCGCTGACCTCCTTTACGGTTACGCCGTCAAGCTGTGAATTGAGGGTATAAATTATACATTCTTTATCTATAAATCTTTTTGCGAGCTCTGTCATTTGCGTTTTTTCTCCTTTGCTCCTTCGTTTGGCGTTTATTATACGGCGCACTGTTGCTCTTTCGTTACTTTTTTTGATAAAGATAACGATGAACAGAACAATAAACAGTATAAAAAATTCAGATCTCATATTTGCTCCTTTATTTAATCGTAGGGGCGACCTGCGGTCGCCCGTCATCATAACGATAGCCGATTGTTTTCGGTGAAGAAAACCCAACGCCCTGCTACCGCGTTTTTTGCGCAAATACAAATACGAGCTGCCCTGTTTTGCAAGACAGCTCGTTGGATGTTCTAAATTAAACTGCGCCCTGAGCCTTCATAGCCTCAGCAACCTTTACGAAGCCCGCGATATTAGCGCCTGCTACAAGGTCATCACCGAGACCGTATTCATGAGCCGCATTGATAGAGTTGTTGAAGATGTTCTTCATGATCATATGAAGCTTCTCGTCAACCTCTTCCTCTGTCCAGCTATAACGCATAGAGTTCTGAGACATCTCAAGTCCGGATACGGAAACGCCGCCTGCGTTAACTGCCTTGGAGGGAGCAACGATAACACCGTTTGCCTTAAGGTAAGCTATTGCCTCGTTTGTTGTAGGCATATTGGATACCTCAACGTAGTACTTAACGCCGTTTGCAACTATCTGCTCAGCCTCAGCCATTCCAACCTCATTCTGAGTTGCGCAGGGCATAAGGATGTCTGCCTTTACGCCCCAAGGCTTCTTGCCTGCGAAGAACTCAACGCCGAACTTATCTGCGTAGTCCTGAACTCTGTTGCGGCAGGATGCTCTCATCTCGAGCATATAATCGATCTTTTCCTTTGTATTGATACCGTCGGGATCGTAAACGTATCCGTCGGGGCCCGAAATGGTAACTACCTTACCGCCGAGCTCTGTGATCTTGGATACTGTACCCCAAGCAACGTTACCGAAGCCAGATACTGCGAATGTCTTGCCCTTGATCTCGTCCTTGAAGTAGTTAAGAAGCTCTACTGTGTAGTAAACAGCTCCGTAGCCTGTTGCCTCGGGACGGATGAGCGAGCCGCCGTAAGGAAGTCCCTTACCTGTGAGAACGCCTGTGAACTCGTTACGAATTCTCTTATACTGACCGAAGAGGTAGCCTACCTCACGCGCGCCTACACCGATGTCGCCTGCGGGAACGTCTGTGTCAGGTCCTATGTACTTGCAGAGCTCTGTCATAAAGCTCTGGCAGAAGCGCATTACCTCTGCGTCGGACTTACCCTGAGGATCGAAGTCGGATCCGCCCTTACCGCCGCCCATAGGCAGAGATGTGAGGGAGTTCTTGAAGGTCTGCTCAAATCCGAGGAACTTGATGATGCTCTCGTTTACTGTGGGATGGAAACGGAGACCGCCCTTGTAAGGACCTATTGCGCTGTTGAACTGAATTCTGAAGCCGCGGTTTACCTGCACGTTGCCCTTATCGTCTGTCCACGGAACGCGGAACTTGATAATTCTTTCGGGCTCGACCATTCTCTCAAGAACGCCCGACGTGATGTAATCGGGGCGAGCTTCGATAACGGGCTCGATAGACTCGAGGACCTCTTTTACTGTCTGGTGGAACTCAGGCTCGTTAGGATTTCTCTTAACGACTCTTTCCATCAATTCGTTGAGATACTGATTTTTAAAACTCATCTTTGGTTTACCTTCCCTTTTTAAAAAATTTTAATTGATGATGTTTTGTAATTGCAAAATGAAAGTCGATCTTCTCGGTCTTGCAAAGCGCACAGCTCGGAAAAGAACTTCGTTTCAACGGATATATTATATCACAGCTTTTTTTGCCTGTCAATAATATTTTTTCAATTATCGGCAGTTTTTGCAAGTTTTTTACTTAAAATTTCATTTACCGCCTATTTACGGCGCGACCTTGTCTGACTGTTATAGGTTCCGACGAAGAATATTTTTCTCAGTGAGTCTTTGAGCGGCTTGACTATCGCTATTATTATGAGCATCATTCCGAACAAAAAGAGCGAGACGAACGAGCAGCTCGACCACACCACGGGAGACACCACGTCGAAGGTGACGAATATCAAAAGCTCTATGAGCATGGTCCACGCTCCGAGCGCGATAAGTCCTCCTCCGACGGCATAAAGTCTTCCCTTTTTCAGGTATTTCAAGAGCGCCACCTCAAAGGTAACGATAAGTCCGAGCACTGCGGTTATCGGCAAAGCGAAGGTCAGAAACCAATTTCCCTCCACCTGAAAGTTTATATACCACAAAAAGAGCGCGGCGGCGGCAAAATCACACGCCGTAAAGGTGACGGGCTCGGGCTTTTTGAACCAGAACGGCAATACAAATACAATATATGCGAGCAGTATTCCTCCCGCCACATATCCCGACCAGCCGACGCGGTCAAGCCACGTCAGCTCGAACAGAAGCGGTATTGCCATAGCGACGGCGGCTATCACCGTGATGACGAAAAGCACGCCTTTGGGGTTGAACTCCTCCGAGCTGAATTCCTTTTTGGGGTAGGTATCGATATTTTCGGTTACGGGAAAATCGGGATGATATACTCTCGTTTCGCATATTGGGCAGACCTTTTGTCCGTCGGAAAGGTGAGCTCCGCATTTTATACAGTACATTATTTTCCTCCTCTCGTGTTGCTTTCGACCACGGCGTCGAGCTCTATCTCACGAAACACCTTATGCATCTCATATTCGAGGACCGGCTCGCTTACGTTTCTTATGATGTTGAGGTACAGCTTTCCTTTATAGGTCACCGCCGAGGTATTATACGGCGCGGTCGACTGTACGCCGATGACGAAATCCATACGGTCTATCCTTTTGTCAAGCTCCTCGGGCAGGCTGACCACTCCGAGGTTTGAAAAGCTGAACGATGATTTTCTCTCTCCGACGGCATTGAAGGCGAGGCGCATAACTATATTTTTGATAAACAGCGGTGTTATGCGGTTGATGACGGGCTTTTCGTTTCCCACGTTGGTAGCTATCATTGCCGCCATATTCTTCTCGGTGATCTCAAGGCTCATCTGCTTTGAGATTATTCCGCAGATCTCGTCAAAGGTATAATCTCCGAGCGCGGGATCTATACCCGGGCAGGCATAGAGCATAAAGTTACGCAGTGTGCTCGACGGAAAGATCTTACGCAGATTTACGGGTACAAGTATTTTTATGGGCTTTTGCTTTTTTCTGTCAGGGATACGTCTCTCCTGTATCCTTAGCGTTGCGACCGTCAGCACGGCGACAAGGTAGGCGGTGACTGTTACGCCCCTTTTTTTGGCTTCCCTATGCACCGTATCGGCGTCAAGGATAAAGGTGGTATTCGTTTTAAAGCCGTCGGCTTCGCGCTTGCCCTTTATCTTAAAGCAATCGGTATTTTGTCTCGACGCTTTCTTTGGCCCTGCGTACTTAAAGAAGCTGTCCTCGAGCTCCTTTTTCGAGGGATTTTCAAGTCGGTCGAGTATTCCGTTTCCCGTGGGGACTCTGACGTTTTCCTTTTGATAAAGGTATTCAGCAAGGAGTGTCTTTAAGAACACGAGCGCTCCGTTTCCGTCGGTGACGGCATGAAAGAATTCTATGGCAAGTCTCTTTTTATACACGATCACACGGAAAGCGCATTTTCTTATATCGTCAAATGGCATTCTTGCAAGCGGATAGGGCTTTTCGTCGATTATTTTCGGGGCTTTTGGTATCTCCTCGAGGTAGTACCAGAAAACTCCCGTTTTTATTCTTACGGCGATAGAAGGAAATCTTCTGACGGTGACGTCGAGCGCGGCGGCAAGGCTTTGCATATCAATATCCTCGGAAAAGGTAGCGGAGAGACGGAACACGTTATTCCAATTTCTCTTTCTCGATGCGGGGAATATTTTTGCCGCGTTATCAAGCAGGAGCCAACGGAGCTTTTTCTGGCTCGGTATCTTTTCTTTGAGGAATTTTCCTATTTTTTCGAGGTCGGAGCGGTTCTCCTTCAGCCCGTACAGTACGTATCCGTGCCACATTCCCGAAGCGACGACAAGTCGGCTCTCCGCGCCCGAGGCTATAAGCTTTTCGTGCATCAGTACGGCGTCGTCGAGCATTATCTCGTCTCCTCCGACGAATATGAGTGACGGGGGCATTCCCTTTGTCTTTCCGAAGAGCGGAGACATTCTCGGATCGCGCTTTATTTCTCTGTCGGCATCGGCGTCGGGATTTTCGATAGGCTCTGCGCGCCCTATATCGGCGCTTTCAGTACCGTAAACGTAAAGGTCGGCGTAAAATTTAAGCCTCTGCTTTGTCATTGACGGATCAGCCTTTTCGTTTTTTTCGTAGGACGCTCCCGAGGCGGTAAGGTCTGTCCACGGAGATATAGCTATGATGCCTGCGGGCAACGTTCTTCCCTTTTCCGCGAGCTTCTGACAGAGCGAATAGCAAAGTCCGCCTCCCGCGCTTTCTCCGCAGAGTATCATCTGCGACGGATCGTAGCCTGCGGATATGAGGTATCCGTAAGCATCCGTAGCGTCGTCGAGAGCGGTGGGAAAGGTATGCTCAGGCGCGAGTCTGTATTCGGGACAAAGGACGCGGATGCCGAAGCGCGCCGCAAGCACTGTTCCGAAGCCTTTGGCGTAATTGAGGTTGCCCGACGTATATCCTCCTCCGTGAAGGTAGAGAATGACGCCTCCCGAGAGCTCGTTTTTCGGGGTGATCATCGCCGCGGTGAAGTCACCTACGGTGATCGTCTCGCTTGTAACATCGTTTTTATAGGAGCGCGCCATAAATCTACCCAGCGTATCCTGTCTTTTACGCATGGACTCAAGAGTTGAACTTGACATCATAGGCTTCATAAGCCTTAGCTGCGAACGCAAAAATTTTTTCATAGCCGTCTCCTTTCTGTTTTTTCAGCTCCATTATACCACATCGAAAAGGTTTTGTCAATTCAATGACGGATAAAGTAAACGATACCGGGACAAATTGAAATTTGTCGGGATGTTCAAATCATTGTTTGAACACAAACCACAAAAAAAACGGTGCTGCTTTTTTCAAGTAGCACCGTCTCAGTTTATTCTTTTATAAATTTTTCGAATTCGTAATAGTAGTCGTTATCCATTACAAGCAGAAGATCGTCCCAATTGAGTTTCTTTGCAAGAATAACTCCAAGCAGGCTCTTTGCGTTTACCGCAAACTTTGTTCCGCTCTGAAGCGTTATCCTTCCCTGCAATTTCGTTGAGATAGCAACAAGCTTTTTGACATCTTCCATTGTATCGATCTCAACTCTGTACACGTATTTCTTTTCGTTAGCTATCATCTTGATCATTCCTTTCTTCAACCAGGTATTTACCGATTTTTTCCTCGGCACTATTATTTTACAGGTATAATATTACAATATTATGAACAAATATTTAATTTCTTGTAAAATTGCACAATTTGCAACAGCTCCAAATGTGCAACATCACCAAAGGTAATTATTTTCCCTTATGAGCGTCCTTTTTCTTTTCGTGTTTGCCCTTTCCCGTTTTCTTTTGTATATACATATACACCAAATATCCCATTCCGCTGAGCACTCCCGTGATGATAAAGAACCACAGCGCGCTCATCCATTCCCTCTCTCCCATGGCGTCGCCGCTGAGGGTAGACATTATTATAGAGGGAAATCGGCAGGTGGCAGTTATCAGCACGTAAAGCGGTATGCTCATCTCGGTGAGTCCTATTATATACGTCAGAAGATCCTTTGGGGTACCCGGTATAAGAAAGAGCAGCGCGAGAAAGATATTTCTCTTTTTTGGATCGCCGAGCACGGGCATTGAATCGAGCTTTTCACGCGGATAAAACGCCTCGATGAGCTTTCTGCCGAAGCGTCTTGCAAGCCAGATGGCGATAATACTTCCTATGGTAATTCCGACTGTACAGAGCACAGCGCCCCACCACGCTCCGAAGGCGTAGCCCGCCGCGACCTCGACGACCTCCCCCGGGATAAAGGCTATGATGACCTGCACGATACATATTGCAACCATTATTACAGCGCTGAGAAAGTGATGCCTGTCTATCAGGTCTCTGAGAACGTTTCCGTTTTCGTACTCCGCGCTGAGCTTATTCAATACTATAATACCCGCTACCGACAGCACGCACATAAGCACGGACACGATCGACAGGGTTATTCCCGCGCGTCTTTTCGAATAGTGTCCTCTGTCCTCTATCTCTTTATCAGCGAATATCTTTTTTACTCGTTCCCGTTTTTTTCCCAATCCTCTTATCCTCCGATGGCGACCGCACTCCTTGACGGTTACACTACATATTATAATACCACAATTTTCTTGTCTTTGCAAAGGGTTTCGAAAAAAATTTATATAAATTTTTCAGTATTTCATTCAAAATTCACATAAATGTGACAAAGTTCAAATATTTTTCACAGAGCTATTGACAAAGCGTCGGTATTGTGCTAAAATGATTGTATATTCTGTTGATGTTATCGGAATTTTTTTAAAGACCGATAGCGGAGGAGCTTTGGAGAACCCCGCATAGAGGCGGGTGCCGAAGGTGCAAGGTGTCGTTCTGCGGCATCGAATCTCTCAGGCAAAAGGACAAAGCATTTGATGTATTTACGTAAAAATAATTATATCAATATGTTTTACCCTGTGCCGCTGAGACGATCAGCGGTTTTTCTATTTTTTTATTTTATTTTTTAAGGAGGAATTCTTATGGAATTCATCGCAAAGGTGCAGGAAGCACTTTTACCAATTGTGGTCGAGATAAACGGCTATCTGTCCGACTACATTCTTTTCTTTCTTCTCGTGGGAATAGGTATCTTCTACACCATCCGTACGCGTTTCGTTCAGGTACGCTGCTTCGGTGAGGGTATGAAGAAGGTCTTTGGCGGTCTGTCGCTTCGCGGCGGAAAGCAGAAGGGCGGTCTTTCCTCGTTCCAGGCGCTTGCTACGGCTATCGCGGCTCAGGTCGGTATGGGTAACATCATCGGCGCTTGCGGCGCGATACTCATCGGCGGCCCCGGCGCTATCTTCTGGATGTGGCTTATCGCGTTCTTCGGCATGGCTACCATCTATTCCGAGGCTGTTCTCGCTCAGCAGACTAAGGTCGTTCAGAAGGACGGCTCGGTTCTCGGCGGACCTGTTTACTACATAAAGAAGGCGTTTAACAATACCTTCGGTAAGATACTTGCCGCTTTCTTTGCTATCGCTATTACTCTCGCTCTCGGATTTATGGGAGCCATGGTTCAGTCCAACTCTATCTCCGAGGCGCTCAACACAGCGTCGAACGGCTACGTTCCCACATGGGTTATCGGTCTTGTTCTCGCGGCTATCTGCGCGTTCATCTTCATCGGCGGTATTCAGCGTATCGCGTCTGTTGCTGAAAAGATCGTTCCTATTATGGCCGTAGGCTATCTCATCATCGGTGTTATTATTCTCTGCATCAACATCAAGTACGTTCCCGCAACCTTCGGAATGATCTTCAAGTACGCGTTCGTTCCCCACGCTCTTCTCGGCGGCGCTGTCGGCGCGGCTATCAAGGCGGCTATCTCTCAGGGCGTCAAGCGCGGTCTGTTCTCGAATGAGGCTGGTATGGGTTCTACGCCTCATGCTCACGCTCAGGCTAAGGTCGAGACTCCCCACGAGCAAGGCGTTGTTGCTATGATCGGTGTATTTATAGACACATTCGTAGTTCTCACAATCACGGCTCTCGTTGTTATCTCCACGCTCTACACGGGCAACGGTCCTCTCGCAACGGCAGAGGGTATTGCGGCGAACGGTCTGAGCGGTCTGCTTACAAAGGCAAACCTTATGCAGACAGCTGTTGGTACCGCTCTTGGAAGTCAGATGGCGGGTAACATCATTGTTGCCGTATGTCTTACCTTCTTTGCGTTCACGACCATCATCGGTTGGAACTTCTTCGGCAAGCAGAACGTTCAGTATCTCTTCGGTGAAAAGAAGAGCAAGGTTGCCGTTATAGTTTACTCGGTTCTTGCTATCATCTTTATCTTCCTCGGCTCGCTTCTCAAGAACGACCTCGTTTGGGAGCTTACGGATATGTTCAACAATCTAATGGTTATCCCCAACGTATTGGCTCTTGCGTTCCTCTCGAAGTACGTCGTTGAGGAAACGAGAGCGGCAAGCGCTCGCAAGAAAGCGAAAAAGGCTGAAAAGGCTCAGGTAAAGTAATAAAAAAGTCAAATTTGAATATCGATCATCAAAAAAGGATGTCTCACTTTTGTGAGGCATCCTTTTTTACTTATTTACTTAAATTCTTTTGCAAGCTTTTCAAATGCGGGGAGGGCTCCGAGGACGCGCGCTTTATCGACGCAGTAGGCGATACGGACGTAGCCCTCGACTCCGAAGTCGTCGCAGGGCACGACGAGTATCTCATGCTTCTTTGCCGCCTCATAAAAATCAAAGGCGTCTCCCGTGGGGGATTTTACAAAGAGGTAGAAGGCTCCGTCGGGCTTTACGCATTCATATCCGTAGGCGGTCAAGTTATTATAAAGCAGGTCGCGATTCTCGCGGTATATCTCTATATCGACCTTTGCGTCGATACAGCGCGCGATTACCTGCTGGAAGAGACTCGGCGCGCAGACGTATCCGAGAGATCGTCCCGCTCCGCAGACGGCAAGGTAGACGTTTTCCCCATCCTCCATCTTTGGCGACACTGCTATATATCCTATTCTCTCGCCCGGCAGAGAGAGCGATTTGGAATAAGAATAGCAAACGAGGGTATTATCGTAATAATTCATAAGGTAGGGCACGTCTACGCCCGAATAAACGAGCTCACGGTAGGGCTCATCGGCAATAAGATAAATCGGCTTGCCGTATTCCTCGGACTTCTTTTTGAGCAAAGCGCAGAGCGCCTTTATTGTTTCTTCGGTATAAACGACTCCCGACGGGTTATTGGGAGAATTAACTATCACTGCCTTGGTATGCTCGTTTATTCTGCTCTCAAGGTCTGATACGTCTATTGCGAAGGTCTTTTCCTCGGGTTTACTTATGACCACCTTTGCTCCCGCGTTCTCGATAAACACCCTATATTCGGTAAAGAAGGGCGCGAAAACTATGACCTCGTCTTGCTTTTCGCTCTCAACAAGGGCTTTGAGCGAAATTGACAGAGATGCCGCCGCTCCGCAGGTCATATAGATATGATTTGGTGTAATATCCACACCGAAGCGGCGTACGATGCTATCGGCTATCGTTTTACGCACGCGAGCATCGCCCTGCGCAGAGGAATATCCGTGAAGAAGCACGGGATCTTCGTGTCCGAGAAGCTCGATTATCGTTTCGTTGACCTCCTTTGGTGCGGGCACGCTCGGATTTCCGAGGCTGAAATCGAACACCTTATCGGATCCTATCTCGGCGGCGCGTGTTTTACTGTATTCAAAAATTTCTCTTATGATCGAGCGTTTACTTCCGAGCCCGAACATTTTCTGATCGTATGACATTTTATTCACCTGCAAATATTTTTAAGGTAACTGTTCATTCTTCAAATCTAAGTTTATCGAGATGTTTGATATGTGTAAATACATCCCCAATGAGGACAGTGCAGTAAAGCGACTTCGTCGCAATGATCCTTCGAATGTTTCTTTAGATTTGCTAGGGTTTGTTTTCTTGTTGTGCCACATTCAAGCGTAGCAATTTTAAATCCAAACGCCCCGACAAACTCCAATTCGAAGTGTTACCCTTCAAGATACCGATATTATAGCACAGTTCGATTTTTTTGTCAACAAGATCGATATATTTATTGAATTACTTTGTTTTTTGTGTTATAATAAAAGCACAAAGCTACGACACGGAGGCGCTTATGAAAAAATATGTTTTGGCGCTTGATGAGGGAACTACAAGCGCGAGGGCTATTCTGTTTGACAAAAGCTCGAAAATAATTTCTATGGCTCAGCATGAGATAAAGCAGATCTATCCACGTCCCGCTTACGTTGAGCAGGATCCGATGGATATTTACGCAAATCAGTATGCGGCTCTTACCGAATGTATCGCAAAGAGCGGTATCTCTCCCGAGGAGATCGCCGCCGTCGGCATTACAAATCAGCGCGAGACGGTAATAGCTTGGGACAAGAATACAGGAAAGCCTATATGCAACGCGATAGTATGGCAATGCAGACGCACCGCCGACATATGCGAGGAGCTTGCGCGGTCAGGTCACTCGGAATATATTTCGGAGACCACGGGGTTACGTCTTGATCCCTATTTCAGCGGAACGAAGATAAAATGGATACTTGACAATATCGAGGGGGCACGTCAGAAGGCGCAACGGGGCGAGCTTCTTGTCGGAACGGTCGACACGTGGATAGTCTGGAAGCTGACCGAGGGCAGAATATTTGTGACCGACAGAACGAACGCGTCGCGCACGATGCTCTGCAACATCAAAACGGGTGAGTGGGATGGACGGATGCTTGAAATACTCGATATTCCCCGCTCTGTGCTCCCCGAGATAAAGAGCAGCAGTGAGATCTACGGGTATTTTGAATGCATGGGTGCTTCGCTCCCTCTTTCGGGCATTGCGGGCGACCAGCAGGCGGCTCTCTTCGGGCAGTGCTGTTTTTGCGAGGGTGAAGCGAAAAACACCTACGGCACAGGCTGTTTTCTGCTGACGCACACGGGAGAGCGCGCGGTAAAGAGCCAAAACGGGCTTCTTACCACCATTGTTGCAAACGGAAAGGACAGCCCTATCGAATACGCTCTTGAGGGGAGTGTTTTTGTGGGCGGCGCGGTCATAAAATGGCTCCGTGACGAGCTCAAGCTCATACACGAGGCAAAGGACAGCGAATATTTTGCCCGCAAGGTCGAGGACACGGGCGGTGTTTATCTTGTACCCGCCTTTTCGGGGCTTGGCGCGCCTTTCTGGGATATGCACGCGCGCGGAACTCTCGTGGGGCTTACGGCGGGCTCGGGCAAAAATCACATCATACGCGCGTCTCTTGAGTCGATAGCCTATCAGACCGAGGACGTGCTGTCTGCTATGAAAGCCGACATGGGAGCTGACGTTTCATGTCTGCGTGTGGACGGCGGAGCGTCAGCAAACGGTCTGCTTATGCAATTGCAGAGCGATCTGTCGGGGGTTGCCGTCAGCCGTTCGGCAAACACCGAGGCGACGGCGGCAGGCGCGGCGTATCTTGCGGGGCTTGCGGTCGGATTTTTTGAGAGCCGCGAGGAGCTTCGCCGTTTGCAGGGCGAGGGAGCCGTATTTTCTCCCTCAATAAGCGAGGACGAGCGTCTGAGAAAGCTTCGGGGCTGGCGCAGAGCCGTATCGGCTTGCCGCCGTTTTTCGGAAAGTGAGGAATAATATGTCTTATTCAAAAAAGGAATTTTTTGCTCCGTCCTCCGACGGTATTCACACTTTGTCGGGCGTCGTTTATCTGCCCGAGGGAAAGCCTTGCGGTTATCTTCATGTAGTTCACGGAATGACCGAGCACATAGGCAGATACGACCGTTTTATGTCGGATATGGCAGAGGTCGGGTATATCTGCTTCGGCTTTGACAATCTCGGACACGGAAGGACGGCAAGGGATGACGGCGAGCTTGGCTTTATTGCGAAAAAGGGTGGCTCTGAGCTACTTGCGAGGGACGTTAAAATATTTTCGGATGCGGTAAGGAAGGAATACGGTGAGGAGATTCCCTATTTCCTTTTAGGGCACAGCATGGGCTCGTTTATCGTTCGCGCGGCGGCTAAAGAGGTACATCCCGACAAGCTTATAGTTATGGGCACTGCGGGCAAAAATCCCGCCGCGGGCGCGGGGCTTATGCTTATCGCTCTTATCAAGCTGTTTTGCGGTGAGAGGCATTTTTCGCCGCTTATCGACAAGATAGCGTTCGGCTCTTACAATGAACGCTTCGGCGGCGGCAGTGCGGACGATCCGAAGCCCTGGCTGACGAACGATGCGGAGGTACGGAAGAAATATTATGCGGATAAATTCTGTACCTTCAATTTCAGTGTCAGCGCGATGGGCGATCTTATAAGGCTCATCAAGGACGTGAACTGCAAGGCGTGGTACGAAAGCTTTCCAAAGGATGTGTCTCTGCTTCTTGTTTCGGGCTCGGACGATCCAGTGGGAGGCTACGGAAATGGGGTACGCGAGGTCTGCGAGGGGGTGAAGGACCACGGCGCGGACGCTTCATGTATTCTGTACGACGGTGCACGGCATGAGATACTTAACGATATTACTTATAATAAGGTCAAAGAGGATATTCTTAAATTTTTACACGGATAAATTTCAGTTAAGAGAGTGACATCTATGCAATTTTTCGGAAAAGTAATTGACATACTTAACTACAAGGCAGAAACACCGCAATTGTTCGGCTGGGTACACATTCTTTCATTTTGTCTTGCTATTGCGCTCGGAATTTTTCTCAGCGTAAAATTCAAGAGGAGCGGTCAATCTGCCACGCGCAGGATACTTCTTGCGGCGTCGGTTATAACCATTGCGCTTGAGATATACAAGCAGTTTATTTTCAGCTTTTCCTTTGACGGTCAGACGGTATCGTTTGATTATCAGTGGTACGCTTTTCCATTTCAGTTCTGTTCGACGCCGATGTACGTACAACTGATAGCGGCGTTCGTCAAAAACAAGCTCTTACATAACGCGCTCTGCTCTTTTCTCTCGACCTATGGCATCTTTGGCGGACTTGTCGTGATGATCTATCCCGCCGACGTATTTATTGACGTCGTGGGAGTAAATATTCAGACTATGGTCTGCCACGGGCTCATGCTCTCCGTCGGCATCTATCTGCTCGCAGTCGGTCACGTAAAGTCCGAGCACAAAACGATGCTTGGAGCTATGAGTGTATTCGGCGTTATCGTCGCTGTGGCTGTCATACTCAACGAGGCTCTTTACTACAGCGGTGTGCTCGGCGGAGAGACCTGTAATCTGCTGTACGTAAGCAGACATTTTGCTCCGTCGCTTCCCGTATATTCTCTTGTACAAGCGGTCGTTCCCTATCCCTTTTGTCTTTTCATCTACGTTGCGGGATTTTCGGCGGCGGCGTATCTCATACTGCTCTGCGCGATCGGCGTAAGAAAAATAGCAGACGCTGTAAGAGCCAAACGCGCGCTGACGGTATAAGGATCGGAATATTTTGGAAAAATCACCTTAAAAGCTCCGAATACAAAGGGATGCAACCGTCGGTTGACAAATTGCAAGGCGTGGGTTTATTGCAAAAAAGTCAAAAAAATGCTATAATCATAACGCAACAAACAAGGAGGGCACAAAATGATTTTAGCTGACAAAATAATCAAGCACAGAAAGCAAAAGGGTTGGTCGCAGGAGGAGCTTGCCGAGAAGATGGGTGTCTCGCGTCAGGCGGTATCCAAGTGGGAAAGCGCTCAGGCGATACCCGACATTGAAAAGATACTTGCGCTCGGCGAGCTGTTCGGAGTCAGTACGGATTATCTCTTAAAGGACAGCTTTGGTGACGGAGAGGATTTTGAGTTCTCCTCCGCCGCTACTGTCTCCTCCGCCGAGGATGAGGCAGATACGCTAAGATACGTATCAAAGGAAGAGGCATCAAAATATATTGAAGAGCGGAAAAGGGCTTCATGGCAGATAGCTCTCGCTACGTTTTTATGCGTACTCTCGCCCATACCCCTGATAATTCTCGGCGGAATTGCGGATACGAACCTTATTTGGTTTACGGGCATGGACGTAGTGATCGGAGTTCTCGAGCTTGGGGCGCTCTTCGCGTTCGTTATTGCATCACTTCCCTTTTTCATAAGCTGCGGTATCAGGCACGAGTCGTACAAGTTTTTAGAGGACAGCGCGTCGTTCGTTCTCGACACTGCGGCGAAGGAAATGACGAAAAAGCTCCTTGAGCAATTCAACACCACCTACATAACCTGCAACGTTATCGCGACCTGCCTATGTGTAGCCGCTCCCGTTCCGGTGATGCTCGGCGCTTTTTCGAAAAGCGGATTTCTTGTTACTCTTTTACTCGGCGCTACTATAGCCATGGCGGCGGTGGGCGTATTTCTCTTCGTTTTCGTCGGGGTGCGTCGGGCAAGTATGCAGAGGCTTCTTTCGGAGGGTGAATTTGCTCCGAAGGAGAAGAAAAAGGCGGGAATTCTTGAAACCGCGGGGCTTGTTTACTGGCTCATACTTACGGCTTTTTATCTTGCGTGGGGATTTCTTGAAAACGCGTGGCACATCAACTGGGTAATTTTCGCGGTCGGCGGCGTACTATTTGCGGCGTTTATGGCAGTGATGAGACTTATTGTTGAGAAAAAGAAATAAAAATGACAAACGGCTTTTCCGTCTTACTTTGGCGGAAAAGCCGTTTTTTTGATTTGATCTATGCCGTCGGATATTATTTTTCCTTTATTTTCGGCATTTCGGTAATACGCAGAGTGGTGCATCCGTACGGGATGAGTGTCATCTCTCTTGCCTCTCCCGTGGGATTTTTGCTTCTCGGAGCGCTTCTTGCTACCGTGGTATATCCCTCCTCATAGCCCCAATCTATCGGGCAGAGGCATGCGGTGAGCTTTACGGGAGGATATTTCTCCGAAAAGGGTACGTCCCCGACCTCGCTCTCGCTAAGGCAAAGGGCTGTATCCGCAAGGGCGTACTGCCATTCGCTCTTCCCCGTTATACTGTAATCGCAGTAGGGGAATTTTCTCTCCACTCCGTTTGAGGTATATTCCTTTTGCGTCCATTCGCTCTCGATAGGAAGCGCGAAAACGAGCGAGCCGCACTCGACGGCGCTCATGCCGCCAGGTCTTTTTACCACTCCCGCAGTTGCGTTATAGGTTATCCTTATCTCGGTCGTACCCGCCTCGAAATCCGAAAAACGCAGCATTCCCTTTTTGGCGACAGGTCTGCCGTTTACCGAAAGATCCTCGGCAAAGAACGGGATGCGCACGCGGAGAGTCATATTTGTCTTTTTCTCTGCCTCAATGTGATAGATAAAGCTGTTTTTAAAGGGATAATCGGTATGGAGCGTGACCTTGACGTTCACGCCGTCAAAGCAGTCACGCACCTCGGAGGGTATTGGAACTGCGCTGACTATTCCGTCCTCGGCTCTCATAAATGCCGAAAGCGCGAGCTTGGGCCAGCCCTGACCGAAGTTTGCGGTACAGCATCCGAAGTGAGGCTCAAGTCCGAACATATGCGCCTGTCCGCCGTTGGTACGGAAGGGCGGATGTCCCGTCAGCCTTGTACAGTCTATCTGATTGACCATCTGCACGTACTGATGCGTCCACATATCCTCGCTGACCGTTGCGGGGAGGGCGTTGAACGCGACCTTTTCAAGACGCTCCGCCCACTTTTTATCACCCGTGTAGGCGTAAAGAAGCTCATATGAGTACATCTGCTCGACCACGGAGCAGAGCTCTGTTCCCTGTATTGGGCTTCTGCCCGAGAGACATTCGTCGCCCGTAAAGGTGCCGACGGCGGTGCCATTATATTTATCAAGCACACGGTAAAGACGTTCGGCAAGGTCGGTATATTTCTCACCGAGCAGGTCGCATGAGACCGCCTCGGATTTGAGCATCATCACAAGGTTTACGATATGTGTTTCAAGCTCCCACGCATACATGGGCTTTTTCCACATATCGGTAAATTTTCCGTAATCCGCGCCCTGCTCTTTAAGGAGCTTTGCCAGCTCCTCTATCCACGCATCGTCGGGATAGAGCTTTTTGAGCGTATTCAGCGCTATAAACGCCTCGAACCAACGGAACTGTCCCCATCTGAAAAGAGTTATGCGTCCCGTGGAGAGAAGCTCATAGTAGTTCTTCATCAGTCTGTAAAGGACGTCGGGTATTCTTTCGTCGCCCGAGCACTCATAATAGACGGTGAGCACCTTGGATATGAGCTGTACTGCCCAGTTATCATATTTTTCGATGGGTGTGTCGCCGTTGGGGCATATCCATCCGTCGGAACGCTGAAATTCGAGGATCTTATCTATATAGCGCTTTGCTCTCGCCTTCATATCCTCATCGTCAAGAAGATAGGCAAGAGGGATGAAGCCGTCGAGCCAATAGGGTACTCTCTCCCAGCCCTCTCTGTCTCCGCCTATCCACATACTGTCGCGGACGTCAGGCCAGACGCGGTCGAGATTTCCCGCGAGTCCGTCGGCTTCAATTCTGAGCTGTCGGCGCATCCATCCGCGGGGCTTTATTTCTTTTGATGTATAAAGTGAAAATGTATTCTGCATTTTATCCTCTCTGCTGTGTAAGAGGGCTGAGTCGTACGACTCAGCCCCTTGATAGCTTTTAAATATCTACCCAAGGAAGATCGACGTCGCCCTCATAGGGGTAGTTAGTCTCCTTTTCGTCCTCATCGGTACTATCTCCGCCCGAGGGGGTATTGTCGCCGCCTGAGGGGGTGTTATCACCGCCCGAGGGGGTGTTATCTCCACCTGAGGGAGTATCTCCGTCGTCATCCTCATCTTCGTTTGGCTCGGTCTCGGTCACGCTCACAGACTCGGTCTGTGACTCACTGCCGCCCTCATTGTCATCCGTGCAGGCGGCAAAGAGTGTGAGGAGCAAAAGGAGCGAGAGAGACAGCGCAAGAAGTTTTCTGATCATTTTCAGAAGCCTCCGCCAATATCGCCGCCATCAAAGCCATAGGACGAAAGCTCTATGACTCCGTCGGCTCCGAGGAATGCCGCGCTTGCCGTAATAACGTCAGCCGCAGATACCGAAGCTATAGAAATTTCGGGTGTCGTATAGTTCTTTTTCATAATCGTTACCTCCGTATGATCACGATGCGAGGCTGTCCGCATATGCGGATGCCGATACACCGTAGTCGTAGAGAGCCTTTACAAGATCGACCTCGAGAGCGGTCAGCTCGCTGTCTGCGAGAGCCATTGCGAAATAGTCTGTAAGAACTGTGTAGGTGAGAGTCTGAACGTCTGTACCGTCAACGCTGAGAGTAACGGTAAGAGGAGTATCGAGGTCACACGCGCCGATACCGCCGAATACGGCAATTCCGTCCTTAACGTCAACTGCTACCGCCTCGTCATCCCCGAGCTCGAAGCTTGCCTTTACTGCCGCGGTGCTATCTGCGGGAGTAGTGACGAAGAGCTTGAGCGCGAGAGCGTTTTCAAGTCGGAGAGCCGCGCCTGCCATATCGTAGCCTGCGGAGGTCGTTTCGGACTTATTTGCAGTGCTTGTAAGATTAAGAGCTGCAAAATCTGTCTTTTGTCCGAGAGCCGCTACCGCTGTGGACGCGGCAGTGTCAAGGATGGGAGAGGTGACGTTTGCCACACCGCCTGCGACGAAGGTCTGCGCCGCGCCTGCGTATCTGAGAAGATCAGCCGCCGCGTTCTTAGCCGCGTCCGATACACCCTTGGTTGCGATAAGCTTGAGGCAATAATCCTTTACGCTTGTCTCGACCGTATTGGAGACTGCGACGTCTCCTACCTTACCGTTTACGGTAATCTTTACCGTCTTGCCTGCATCCTGAGGAAGTATGCCGTCGCAGATCACCGTTGCAGTGCCGTCGGCTGTGCTTACCTTTGCTGTGTAGGTATTGCCGTCTATTGTGTAGGCAGCGCTCTCGACAGTTGCGCCGTTATTGGTCACTGCCTTTACCTTGAGAGCAAGGTCGTTGCCGAGAGAAACGGCGGTCTGTGTTACCTCTATATCCTCATAAACTATCTCGAAATCGGAATAGCTTACCGAGTAGTTAGCGGCGTTTGTGCTGTCGCTGTAGGTCTGGATGATAGCTATCTGGTCGATAGTCTTTGCAAGACCAAGCTCAACTGCTTTGTCAAAGCCTACAAGTATTTTACTGTGCCAAGAGCCACCAATGCTTGCAAAGAAGCTGTCCATAGGAATATATACATATCCCTTATATCCCGCAGGAAGAGCTATTGAATCTGCATGTGTATTTATTGCCGTAAGATTTGTTGCGTCACCGTAGCAAGGAACGACGTTACCGTCAGCATCGTAAACGTACGCTGTGCTTCCAGCAGTTCTTGTAACGTACTGAATGGCGGTGTAATTATTTTGGGATGCATTTGCCGCCTCAAGAGTTACGAAATCGGTAGTACCGTTTTTGGTATTCGTGAGAAGCGTATATCCACCGCTGATCTGGTCGGGCTCTACGGTATCCTTCAAGCGGATACGGAGAAGAAGCTGTTCGGTTCCGAGTGAGCTTGAGTCAACGTAGAAGCGAATGCCGCTTGCCGTACTGAGGTCACGCGTTTTTATAGTGCTTGATCCGAGCCATACTCTCTTATCGGAAACACTTGTCGAGTTGTTACCCGTATTGCCCGCTATAGTGAGGACGCCGTCGGAAACGACAGCGGACCAGTTGTCATTCTTGTTTTCCTGATTGGTTATCTTGATATTGGGAAGAAGCTCTGCAGAGGAAGCGTTTTCGGAAACAAATCCGTACTCGGGATATATTGTATATATATCGCTGAATGTAAGAGTCATTGCCGTACCGTCGGTATTTTTTAAGTTCTTATCCTGTCTTATTCTCATATTCCAGATAAGACCTGTTCCGTCGGAATACTTTTCCATAAACTCAACAAAGTTCATTCCCCAAGCGGAGTCCTCTTTATTTACGCATCCTGCGTCATCGTAGATGTAGTAGAACGAGGTAAAGGGGATATAATACCATGCGTCGCCAAACGTGCCGATAAAGTAGTTACCGCCCTCTTTCTGCTCGTGCTTTGACCATCCGTTTTCACCGTAGGTATAGTATGTACATACGCCTCCGGGAACAGAGACCTTACCGCCGTTGTAGTCAACGACGCTCGTTGTAAAGCGCACGTCTCCGTTGCTTGTGGTTCCCGCGTCGTATCTTTTATGCGTTCCATTAAAGCTTATGTTGAATTCGGAACATTTTGTATCGTCAGATGACTCAAGATAGAACATAATGCCTGCCGCACCATAAGCGAGTCTTGTGGTAAGAGCCGCATCGGGACTTGCCCATATAAATGCATCATTCGTTCCGCTGGTAGACACCCATTTTCCGTTCTCTATTTTTGCCATAGAGGTGTTTTTGGTGGTGGTTATCTTCTCGTTAAAGTCTGCAAACAGGGGCATATAGCCTATGTTATTTACCGTATTTCCGTTGGGATAGGTCGTGGGCATTGCGGGAGTCGCCGTTGCTTCGGTGGCCGATGCCGAGAATATACCCATAGGTATGATACTGACGATCATCAGAGCCGCCAAAGCCAATGAGATAAGCTTTGTCTTTTTCATAAGTTTCTCCTTTCACTTTCGTGTAATTTATTTTTTCACCCTCTCGGAGTGACAGAGCCCAACTTAAGTTTTTTACTGTGCGCGGTTGTTATTACGGAAGTCGGCAAGCAGCTCCATAAGCTCGTTCTGTGTTGCCCCTCCGTAGGTCGCCCACTGATTTTCAAGGATATTCTTAGGATCCTTTACCTTGCCCGTTACAAAATTGCGTCTCCATATGTACTCGATGGGGTTAGTCATTGTAAACTGACAAAGTCTGCCGAAGTCGTAAACAACGGCATCGCGCAAGATCTCGAACACCTTTACGCCGTTTGCGTCCTGCGAATATCTGTCCTTGAGCACGGTATCATAGTAGAAGGGCGCTACGTTACGGTATTCGGAGGATGCTATCGCCTCGAGAACCACGCCAGAAAGCTCGGCATTGTCTGTGGTCTTGGGGATGCACCACATATCGTAACCGTTGTTCTGCATCGTGCAGTATTCGCCCTCCTCGTCGATCTTGGGTATCGGGATAGGCGCGTAGGAGTTATCCGTCAAGCCGTCTACATTACCCATTGATGCGAGCATGAGCGCTGTCTTTTTGTTATACATAAGCGATGCGGTATTATCGGCTATCTCTACCTCTTCGAGCTTGAAGAAGGTGATAAGGGGATCGAGGTAGTCTATTACTCTCGTTCGGTAGCTTGCGTCGTTCCACGTCATTTCCGCAACGCCCTTATCGTTATTGAGTGTCTGATGGAAGCCTGCTCCGTAGTAGAGCGCGTCGGTTCTCGAGTGGTCGTCGACAACGAATCCGTAGACCTCGCCCGGCTTTGCTATCGCATCGCCGTGGAAGTTCTTTGCGTACTCCATCATCTTCTCTACCGTCCATTTACCCTCAAGAACGAGCTCTACGGGATCCTTGAGTCCCGAGCCGACTATCATCTCGGTATAAGAGAACATTACGAACATCGAACGTATAGCAAGCGCTGACGAGTTGTTTGCTACAAAGTAAAGTCCGTCGTACTGCTCCCACTCGGAGATAGCGTCGGGCCACCAGGGCATTTCGAGATTGGGATATTTGAGATTATTGATATTTACAAGCAGACCTTGCTGTGCGAGCACTGCGGGATAAAGGCTGTACGTCTGTATCAGATCGTAATCGCCCGCGCCCGATTTTACCTCTGTAACAAAGGCGTTTCTTACCACTGCACCCGGATCGTTACCCGTTGCCGCAATATACGTTACGTCAAGCTGAATATCAAGTCTTGCCTCAACGCTCAGCTTATTGAAGTATATTTTGGAGTACAGCTGTACGTTTCCTCCGCCGCTGTCCTCGGGAAGTGTGTATCTTTCACTGCCCTTCCAGCCGAGGACTCTTACCTTTTCGCCGTTATAGGTGGTATCGGGAAGATCGTCCATAACGTAGCCGTTTTCATCGGTCTCATAAACCTTTTCGGTATCCGTCGTTTCGACTACGTCGGTCACTTCGTTGCTCTCGCTTTCGCTATCGGTGCTGTCGGTGTTATCCTGATTACACGCAACGAGCACACTGAGCAGCATCAGCGCGCAAAGTGAAAGACACAGAAGTCTTTTGAAATTCTTCATTTCTTTTCCTCTCTTTCTTAGGTTTTGTTTTTTATACACAGACAGCCTCCCCATAGGCTGTCAAGCATATCGTATTCTTTGAGGTAAAAACCTCATCTGTCGCCCATCAAGTGTCCTTATTCCACCTTTATTGTGGTGGTGAATTCGCTTGTATAATTTGTATCGACGTTATCGCGTATCCATTTATTGAATTCGTAATTCGTCTTTGTTCCGAGACAACGTCCGTCGGTATCGTATCTGTAAGGATCGCACGCCCAGAAGCAAATATCGGGATCCATCAGCTCGTATATGCCGTTGCAGGCGCCGTTAAAGCCGTGGTGCGTAAGCTGAAGGATGTCGCATTTGAGCTCTGCGCCGTAGGTCGCCATTATCTCCTCGCAGTTCGTTCTCTCCGTGTCGCCCATTACCATAAATACCGTCTCGCTTCCGTCTGCGGCTTCCATTGTTATACGGAAAACACTGCTTGTATGGTTTCCCGTCGAGTAGGGGTTAGGGAAATAATCCTCCTGCGTGTAAAGTATCTCTATCTCGCATCCGGGGAAATAGAGCTTTTGCCCCGTATGGAACACGAAGTGCTTTGCTCTTTCCGCGGCAGGAAAGGCGTTGATCCTTATCTTGAAAAGGCTCGCATTCGTTGCCATCGCCGCACCGCCGCCCTCGACTATCTCGGTATTATAGAGGTCGGGGAAATTGTAGCCCGCAAGCTCTACCCTTACGTTATCCTTATAGGTCTCAAGGAACTGATTTGCAAGTCCCGTATGGTCGCCGTGGGCATGTGTGATGAACCATGCGGCGATGACGGGCTTACCCTCGTTCGGGTTATTCTCTACAAGAAAATCGTAGAGCTTCTTTGCGTCCTCGGTCGTCTTTTGTCCGTCCTCTGCCCACTCTCCGCTCTCCTTTGTGAGCATCGTTACCGTTCCGTCGGCAGGGCCTCCGTCAATTATGATATATCTTCCGTCGGCAAGCTGTATGACGTATCCCATACCGGGCGCGCCGTCAACTCTCTTTGCCGCGGCGTTCCATCCGTTGTAGACCTGATCTCTGCCGAGCTGTGTTATAGAGGGTGTCGTTACGGCATTTTCGGGATATGCCAATTTCTGAGTTTCGGGAAGGTATCCGCGCACTCCGTAAACGACCTTGAACGTGCCGTCGTGGGGATAGAACATAGTATGCGCCGCTGTCTCCACGCCATCCTTCTTTGCCGTGTAGGTAGCGAACTTATTGTTTCCGATAGTATTTTCGGTATAGAGCGTAAAGCCCCTTTTCTTCATCTCGTCGGCGTAAGCGTTGACCTCTGCTTCGGTCGTGCCCCTTACGGACACCTCAAAGTTACCCTCGCCCGCGCTGTACACGCCCTCAAGCTCGCCAGACGCCGTATTATAGACGGGAACGGCGATCTTTACGCCCGACTCGTCGTATTCGTAATAATAGTCTCTCGGAAGCGTCCAGTTTCCGTTTTCGTCCTCCTCGAGTGCGGTCATAAGTCTTGTGAGCGCTCTGTCAAGAAGCTGATCTGAAAAGGCGCTGACGACTATCTTCTCTCCCACGATCTCGACGCGGCATCCCGAATACGAAAGCTTTTCGTAAGCGTCCGCCGCCTCGGCGCGTCCTGCGACGTTACCCATGAGTATCTCTTTTTCGGTCTCGCTCTCGCTCTCGGTGTACATTACGTTTCTCAGATTGAATTTTGTCTTATCCTTTACGTCGTCAAAGAAGTCTTGCATCACGTCTGTCGTGGCAATATTCATAGTTCTCGGGCGGATGAATTTATATTCGCTCTCGCCGCCGCAGATGACGATCAAGTTTTCCATATCGGTATTTCCTCCTGTTTCGGTCTCTGTTCCCATATTCGTTTCGCTTTCTGTTTCGGCTTGCGTGCTTGTCTCTGTTTCTCCGTTATCGGGTGGCGAGCTGTCGCAAGCTCCCATTCCCACGGCAAGCAACAGCAGAAGCGACGCGAGTCTGAGCATTTTTTTCATCGGCTTTTCCTCCTTATCTGTTTGCACATTGAAAAAATTGACTTATTTTATCAAACATATTGCAAAAATTGATATTTTGTAAATTTGATTGCAAATTGTGACTTATCGGTTTTCCACGTATTTGTCAAATATGCTCAAAAACCTTCCTATAATTTTTGCAAAACATACAATTGACTTATTTTCTTTTCTATTGTATAATAACATAAAAGCTAAAAAAATGCAATTGTAAAAACAGATATGTTTATTGCAAAAATTGATATTCAGAGGTAAAATATGTTTTTAGATTTCACTCCGTCTCCGAGTTTTATCTTTTGCGGGACTAAAGTCTTTGTGCCTAACGAGAAGCACGTTACCCGTCGCTTCAACCGAAGCGTGCTTATTCTTATGGCGGAGGGAGAGCTGAAATTTTTGGAGGACGGCAAGCTCATAACTCTGACTCCGGGGGAATATTACATTCAGCGCGACGGGCTTTTGCAGCAGGGGGTGGGGCTCAGCTCCCTGCCCGTTTATTTCTTTATTGAATTCAGCGCTACCTATTCCGAAAGCCAATCAGGGCTTCCGCTTCGCGGCAGATTTGATCACAAGAAGGTCGCATCCTTTATGGAGAGCTGTGAGAGTCAGTTTGTAAAAAAGAACTCAAATGCGTTCAAGCTCAATTCGTATATGCTCCGCATTTTCAGCGAGCTTCTTGAGAGCACGCCCGCAAGCAACGAGAATAATACGCTTGCAGAGCGCGTACGCAATTTTATCGACTCACAGTACAACTCTCAGGTAAGCCTTTCGGATATTGCAAAAAAATTCGGCTACACCGAGGAGTACATTCTGCGGATATTCAAAAAGCATTACGGCACGTCGCCGCATCAATATCTGATAAAGCTGCGCATGGAGCACGCGATGTGGCTGCTTGAAAACACCGATATTTCGGTAGAGCAGACGGCGCTATCGGTAGGATACACCGATTTTTCGGCGTTTTATCGGAGCTTTAAAAAGACCTACGGGACGTCGCCCGGGGTGATGAAGAAGAAATAAAAAAAGCGAACCGTTTCGGGTGAAACGGTTCGCTTTTTTCAATGTGAAATTCAATTATTTTTCAGCGCTTTTTTCTTATCTGTACCGAATTCGTGGTAGGGGAGAAATTCGAGGGGGAGGGCTCTTTCGGCGCAATATCTTGCTATGCGTTCGCATTCCGCGCCCTCATTGAAGCCTTGGATAACGGGGGTACGGATGAATATGCGTTTTCCCGTTTTTTGCAATCTCTCAAGGTTTTCGAGGATGAGGGTATTTTCACTTCCCGTTCCCCTTTTATGCAGGTCGCAGTCAAGGGCTTTTATATCGTAAAGGAAGATATTGATGTACGGAAGCACCTTCTCAAAGCTCGAATAGGGGACGTATCCCGCAGTATCGACCGCTACCGATATTCTCGCGTTGCGGCACATTTTTGCGACCTCTGCAAGAAAATCGGGATAAAGCATACATTCTCCACCCGAAAAGGTGACGCCTCCGCCCGTAATATCGTAGTACGGTCTGTCAGCGCAAATTATCCCGAAAAGCTCCTCGGCGCTGTATTTTTTTCCGTACACGCGTCTTGCTCCCTCGGGGCAGACCTCGGCGCACTCGAAGCATCCGAGACATTCGTCTGTTTTTTTACAGACCTTTTTGCAAGCTCCGCATCCTACACATTTACGGTCAAAAAATGCAAGCTCGGGTTCGGCTCTCTTTCCCTCGGGGTTATGACACCAAAAGCAATCGAGCGTACAGCCCTTAAAAAAGACTGTAGTGCGTATGCCCTCTCCGTCGGAACGCGAGCCTCTGTGTATATCGAAAATATACGGAATATCCATATCACTTACTGTTGAGGAGAGCAAGCTCTTCGTCCGACAGCGAAAGCTCTATGCCGCGAGCGTTATCGCGGAGCTGCTCGGGAGTTGCCGAGAAGAGCGGTATGACCGTGGGGTATCCTTCGCAACGGTCAAGATTTGCAAGCCATGCGATGACGAGCGCGCTCGGATTTACGCCCTTCTCTGCCGCCATACTGCGTATAAAATCGAGGCGTTCGCCGCCCGTGTATTCATCGGGAAGAAGCGCTGGGTTCTCATATGCTCCCTTGCACAGGCAAGCGTAGGAAACGAGGGGCATATTTTTATCGCAAAGGAAGCGTAATCTTTCTCTGTTTACGATCTCGTTAAAGGCGTATTTCGGGCCTACCTCAAATTTGGGATTGAGATAGGAAAGTCTCTGCTGCATAACGGTATAGGGGGTAAGGCTCTTGAGCTCGGCAAGCATATTCGCCTCGGCAAGTCTCCACGTATCGAAGTTGCTTGAGCCGAGGGTGCGCACCTTTCCCTTTTTCACAAGTCGGTGGAAGGCTTCCATCGTTTCCTCAATGGGGGTATTTATATCGTCTGTATGCGCATAGTAAAGGTCTATGTAGTCGGTCTTTAGCTTGCGCAAACTCTCGTCTATCCAATATTCTATCTGCTCGGCGCGAAGTCCCGCGCCCTTTCCGTGGCGGTCAAATCCGACCTTTGTGGCAAGCACCACCTTATCGCGGCATCCGCGCTCCGAGAACCATTCTCCGAGAAGCGTTTCGCTCTCATCGCCCGTTCCCGCCCAATGCGCGTAGTTATTGGACGTGTCGATGAAGTTTCCTCCGAGATCCATATAGGTATCAAGCGTTCTGTATGCCTCCTCCTTAGAGGTGGTAGTTCCGAAGTTCATAGCTCCGAGAGCAAATGCCGATACGTTCAATCCGTTGGGTAATAAGATTTTTTTCATGTTATTTCTGCCTTTCTTTATTTAAGTCTTTCAATAATATCGTTTTGTAATCTTTCGCAAATATCTACGAAAACTCCGCTGTATCCCGTTACTCTTACGCGGATGTCGCGATGGGCATCGGGATCTCTTTGCGCCTCGATAAGTGTATCGGCTCCCACTGCCGTTACCTGCGCGTGGAGTCCGCCTCTGTCAAAATAGTTACCGAGAAGCAGTGAAAAGAGCGCGTGTCCGTCCTCGCCCTTGTAATCTGCGGGGTTAATATCAAGGTTGAGCGCGCCAGACAGAAGTCCGTCCGCAGGAAGGCTCAGCATAGAATTGAACAGCCCTGTAATTCCGTTTATGCAAGAGCCGTTTGACGGTCTCGTATTCTGTGAGAAGGGGGTATGCGCCCGCCGTCCGTCGGGTGTCGCACCGAAGGTCTCGCCATTCTTTAAGTGCCACGTATCGCTCTGCATACAGGGCACAAGGAAGAGGTGTTCTCTTTCAAGGTAAGGTCTGCTCTTTTCTATCGTCAGCTCGCAGGCTCTCTCGGACAGTCTTTTGGAGTGGTAATTTGACAGCGCGCTGTCGCTACCGTATTTTTCGACGCTTCTGCAAAGCGCGAGGATATTCTCATAACCGACAAAGTCACATTCAACCGCTTCGAGAAGCTCGGAAAGCGTGAGACGCTTATCTGTAAAGACGAGCTTATCCACGACGGTGAAGCTGTCTGCAACCGTTGCGAACATTTGAAACGACTGAAGCTCATAGTAATATTTTGCGTTTGCCGAGATACATTCTCCGCTATCTGTTGCGCATTCGGCAAAGCAATCTCTGAAGGTAAGGAGCGCCGAGGGCTTACGCTGTCTTGCCCGCAGCTCGCGGCTTATTTGGGAGAGCTTGCGGTCGATAAAGTCTGACATACGCTCAAAAAAGCCGTTGTAAACGTCCTCTATGCTTATTTCTCTGTCTGTGATCTCGGCAAGCTCTCGCAGGACTATTATAAGATCCTCCGGCCAGCCGTGCTCGGTGTTCATACGCATAAAGGGAACAAGCTCCTTTTTTTCATCCTCCGACAGTACTTCGTATTTATAAGCCTTAGGACCGCCCTGTATCCACACGCTATCAGGACCTAAGGAGGGCCAATTACATCCGAAGTGCTCATATTTTCGGCTGTCCGCTTCGGGAATACCTATACGCGCGTAGGTCTTTAGCATACTGTTATCGTTATAGAACATCAGCGACGAGCTCTTAAGCGCTTTATCGGTAAGCGTTCGCCAAAGCCTCGGATGCGCTTTATCCATCCCCTCGAAATATCTTACGACAACGACGGGGTTTTTGAATGACGGCACTATACACTCGGCAAAGAGCTCTGTAAGCTCACTGACAGCGCTTTCTCCGTTTTCGTCCGTACCCGCAAGGAGAAGATACTGCGGCGCGTCGAAGTTCAGAATTCGCTTGAACGTAGTGCTGTTCTGATCATCTCCCACTTGATGCTCGCCTCGTCCCATAATGAGGTTATGCTTGCAGTAGTAGTCGGTTATGAGCGCCTTTGCCTCTTCCCTTGTAAGCCTTCCGCCCTCGACGTCGGCGCGATAGAGCGGATAAAGTATCTTATCGAGCCGTCCGACGGTCAGCGTGGGATTTTCGGTTACATACGCGCAATTGATCAGCGTTACTATCCACAAAAGCTGAAGCGCTTCGCGGAAGGTCTCAGGGCGCTCGGAGGCAGTTTTCCTGAGATCATTTGCGACTGCGACAAGTCCCTTTTGCTCTGCCGCATCGGCGTATCTCAGCATATAATCGGCTATAGCCCTATGCACCTCGAGCATAGCGCGAAGAAATATTTTTTTATCCTCGCTCTCAGCCGCCGCAAGCGTTTTTTCGGCTCTTTTTCTGAGACCGCAAAGACCTTCGTTTACCAAGGTCTCCCAAGAATAAGAGCAATGTCCCGAGGAAAGTATGACCTCCTTCCCGGGGTAGTCGGGATGCTTTATATATTCGGCAAAGGCTCTTTCCTCGTCCTCGGTAAGCACTCTGTCGACATATCGCCCAGCGATGAGGTCGTATTTCTCAACGGGTGTGGAGACACGCGACAGAAGTATTGACAGATACCTCGAAAAGCGCAAGGGGTGAGGCAGATCCTTATACTCGCTCTTTATCTCATTGAGTATCAGAAATCGCTCCGACGCGGTGGCAAGCATCGGCTTTTCGGTCAGCGCGCTCTCCGCCTCGACGACGTTTATTTTCAAGTCCTTCATTTTATCCTCCTCAGAGCACGTTCATTACGATGATACCGACAAGCGCGACAAGTGAGCCGACAATGCTCCGCCACGTCATTTTCTCGTTAAAGAAGATCATCGCCACAAAGTTTACCGTGATCAGGCATCCGCCCTTGATTATCGGATAGAGCACCTGAGAGCTCATTCCGTAGTCGTTTGTCGCCACAGTCTGCAAATAATTTGCCGCGAAAAGGCAGACCGCCATCACTCCTATATGCGCAAGCACTCTTATGGGAATATAGAGCCGTTTTTTGCTTTCGGTCAGCTCGGAGACCTTCTCTGTCTCTGGGCGTTTATTTTTCTTTTTATTCGCGTCCCATATCCAGAACGCCGCGAACACAAGGAGCAATACTGCCGCCGCAAAGACGTATGTATAAAAATGGAACACCGATTTCGGGTATATCTTTTCAGCCGCGTGAGCGCCTGCCTCGGTGTAGTATTCCTTATAAAGCTGTTGCGAAAAGCTCGAAAGTCCGTCTCCGAGGGTGGCTATAATGAGGAGCAATATTCCCGAGAAGCCTCCGCCCGCGGTCTTTTTGCTGTGCCCCGCAAGTATGACGGTTGCTCCGAGGATGAACGCAAAGCCTATCATTTTGGGAACCGAGATCGGCTGTCCGAACAAAACAAGGCAAAGAAGAGCGGGAAGAAGCGAGCCGAGTGTCATTCCAACGTCCATCGCCACCATCGAATTCTTACGCACCGCCATGAGCCAACCGACAAGAAACGCCGCGTTTGCGATACCTGAGAATGCGCATATAGCAAGCATTCCGCCATCAACTCGCAGAGAGCCTCCCGAGCCTTCGGCAAATACAAGCGCCGCGCCTATTATGACGCAGAACACCATACGCACGAAATTGAAAAGGACTGAGTCGCCCGTATCTCTGACGGCGGTACTTGTTTTCTTTCCGCAGTACCCTTTTATCGTAAGGAAGAACAGAGCTATAATAACTATCAGGTAAACCATTCCGAGCTCCTATGAAACCAAATAAAAATTCACTGTGGCTTCATTATAACACAAAAACGTCAACGGGAAAATGTATAATAACAAAAAACCTTGATTTTTCTGCACTAATATGTTATAATTTAAAAAAGTGACGGAGGTATAAAAATGAATATTGCAGACATATCCGAGCTTAAAGAGAAAAATGCGGACGCGCAGATATTTGAGATCTTTCCCGAGCGTTGGGAGAAGCGCCGTGAATTTTCCCTTTACAAGCGCAAGGGGCGCCCTTGCTCCGCGCTCTTTTTCGCGCAAGGCGACGTGGAGATATGCTTTTACAGCGGAGATAAGACCGTTTCGGCAAAAAAGGGGGACGTCGTTTATATTCCCGAGGGCATATGCTATACTGCATCGATAGAAAAAAAGAACTCCTCACAGACCGTTACCTATACTGTAAACTTCGATCTTTTTGAGGAGAGCCGCAAAAAGCTGTTTCTTTCGTCGGATATAAAGATACTCGCCAGCAGGCAGGACAGCCTTTTCGAGAGGCGCTTCAAGGAGCTGTCCGATACTGTACACAGACTCAGAGATACGGGAGACAAGGAAAGCTATAACCGAACGAGAGCTAAGGGTGAATTTCTTCTGCTGCTCGACTCAGTTGCCGACACCGCCTCTATACGCGACGACAGCTATTATCCAATCCGCCGCGGTGTAGACGCCTTTTGCGGTGAGTGGAACAAAAACGAGCGCATAGAAAAATACGCTTCTCTGTGCGGTATCAGCGAGACTTATTTTTTCAGGTGCTTCAAAAAATGGTCGGGCGTCAGCCCTGTGGAATACCGAAACAATCTGCGTTTGTCGAACGCCGAAAGTCTTTTGCGATGCACCGATATGCAGATACAGGAGATCTCCGCGGCAGTAGGGTTTACCGATCCGTTTTATTTCTGCCGTATCTTTTCGGACAAGTACGGGATGTCGCCGAAAAAATACAGAGAGAGGTATCAGGGAGAGGGGTAAAAATGCTTACTCCGCTTGGCTTCGTTAGGAGCGGTATTTTTTGTCAGTATAGGTTGACACGTCGGTTTGTTTGTGTTATAATATTTGCGTTAGTTTTTACCCATGAGGGGGTATCCCACGATATTGAGCCCACGTTAGCGGCTCCGTCGATTAAGGCGGTCGTTTCCCGAGCTTCGGGAACGCAATAATTCTTTTTGCCTTCCCGTTGAGGGGAGGTGATGTTAATGTAAATAACGCTTTAGCAGTTACTCCTGATAGCAGGCTTCGTAATCGCGCTTTTGACTTACATTGATAAAAATAAAAAGAATTAACCGCCCGGTCTCGCAAACATAGGCGGTTAATTCTTTAACACTTACGGGAAGCTGCCGTCATCGGCGCCCCTCTACCGTTATTATACAGCATTTTATATTGATTGTCAATAGATTTAAAATATTTTTACGGAAAGGACAAAACAATGGACACAAAGGTTACACTTACAGGACACAGAGGTTGGAGAGCAAAGTATCCCGAAAACACAATGCGCGGATTTCGTGAGGTGTTGAAGCTCGATATTGACGCTATCGAGATGGATGCTCACATGACAAAGGACTACCACATCGTTATCTGCCACGATCCCAATCTTGCGCGTACGACCGATACTGAAGGTCTCATTTATCAAATGACGCTTGACGAGGTACGCAAGGCTGATGCGGGCATCAAGTTCGGAGAGGAATTCAAGGGTGAGCGCGTACCCACTATGGAAGAATTTCTCGAGCTCATGGCTACGCGCCCCGACGTAAAGCTGCTCCTTGAGCTCAAGGATTATCCCGAGGAGATAGGCGATTTTGCTTATGCCTCCGCAGAGCTTACCTTATCGCTCTGCAAGAAATACGGCGTTTTCGGCAAGGACAGGCTGACGGTCATTACTTTCTCGACGGGCATCTGCGCTTGGCTCAGAACACGATACACAAAGGAGGACTTTTCAATACACGGATTTTACCCCAAGGCAAAAATGAAGGGATATGCCTCCGACGATCCTTACAAATATTATGACGAGGTATGTCTTTTCAACTCGAGCGACAAGGATGCCACGGGTATGCCGATAAAGCACGACAGCCCCGTTGCGGACAAGGCGAGATTTACCGAATTTGCTCTTATGGGTATCAAGCCCTGTGTTTATTTCAAGCTGAACACGGATGAGGCGGCCTACCGCGAAGCGTACGAAAACGGAGCTATCGGATTTACCTGCGACCATCCCGACATTTGCGGAGAGATACTCGATAAGATCGGCGCGAGAAAGTTGAAAAGATAACGAAAAAATAGCCCGATTGCTGTTCTTATAAGAATTTTAACCAAAATTGGCAGAGAGGTTGTTTCTCTGCCGATTTGCGGTATAGGTGATAAAATTGAAAAATTGAAAGACAGAAAAACGACAAGATTAAAAGGCGCAGACTATAATAGTACAGGTGTAGTTTTTTAACGATGTGTACAAAAGAGAGACGTTGCATACTCTCTCGAATTGTAGAGGACGCCGGTCCCTGCAATTCAAAATACGATCGTTGCCCGTTTTATTTCAACGTTCAAAAGATTTTGCAACAAAGAATATGGCAAGAATATTTGGCAATACCGTTCCAACGATCATATTATAAGAAACCAACACGATTATGATGAGCATTTGAATTACATCTACGAAAATCCCATGCGTTGGTACTACGACGAATTATACACAGAAGAATAACCGAAAAAGCACAGAACTCATTTTGTAAATTCTGTGCTTTTCTGTTTTTACGGCAGTTTTATGCGTTTTTTTCCTTATACTCTGCAAGAGCGCGGGCGAGCTGATCGGGGCAGGAGGTTGCCTTGAGTCCGCAACGGATGCCCGAAAGTCTATTTATCGCCTCGTCGATCTCCATTCCCTCGGCAAGCGCGGCGACGCCCTTGGTGTTACCCGCACATCCGCCCTCGAAGGTTATCTTCTGTATCTTGCCGTCCTCTACGTCAATATTTATTCTGCGCGAGCACACGCCGCGCGTGGTGTAGGTTATATGTTCCATTTTTATTCCTTTCCTTGTTCTGTCTTGCTTTCGATCCGTCCTATACCGTCAAGTCTGATCAACTCTCGGATAGAGTCCCACAAGTGTGTACCGCGTATATTCCTCCGACATAAAGAGGTGAAAAGGCGGTATATTTTTTTCGGGCAGATCAAACGTAAAATAATATTTTTGCAGACCGCTGTCGTATTCAACGGGCAAAGAGTCTATTTTTGAGAGCCGCGCGCCGAATATATCGGCAACCCCCGATATATCCGAAAGCGCCTTTCCGTTATCCGATATAACCGAGAACTCAAAGCTCCAATGAGCGTTCTTTGGTACTCTGTCTGGGATCGCTCTGCCCACAAGAGCGTACTTTGCGCTTCCCTCCACGCTCTCCGAGTCGGGCTCGCAGACAGCGCATATTTTTAGCTCATATCTGTCAAGCATAGAATAAAACCCGAAAAGTCTGCCGTTGCGTGAATTCTCGACAGGCAATATGCAAAACTCGCATCGGCTGTCGTAAACGTCCTCGCACGCGGCGGAAAACGACGGTGAAAAGACCTCCTTCGGTGTTGTTATGACCTTTGAAAAGCATGAAAAGGCGCTCTCGTTATATCTGTTTCGCACAAGCGCGACCTTTCCGTGCGAGCCTGCGGCTATCTCTTCCCCGAAGAAGCTATGTCTCCAAAGCTCCGTTCCGTATCTGCGCGACGCTCCGAGCGCCATGCAGAGCCTTGCCCTATCCTCATAAGTCGACATCGGAAGTTTTTTTCGGAACTCCTCGCAGACATCCCCTGCCTCGCGCCCAAAATCGCCCGACACAAACGTCTCGACGAGCTCGGACACAGAAAGTCTTCTCTGCTCCTCGGCAATATTCTGTCTGCGCGAAAATTCCCCGATATTTTCACAATGTATATTTACAGTCTCGGAGCTGTTCATAGGCTTCACAGATCCATAAGAAGGTCAAAGCTGTCCTTCATAAACTCCTGCATCTCCTCGGAGGAGAATTTTTTCTGCGACAGCAGAGAGACCTTATAGATATACGACGCTATACGCTTTGCCTTTTCGGGCTCTGTCTCGGATGTCTGTTCGAGCTTTTCGATAAGAGGCGACGCGTTATTGATAACAAGCGTGCTTTCGGTGGGGAAGGACGCGCCGTTCTGCATATTGTAGAAGCGCATCATCTCCTCCATACGTCTCGACTCCTCGGAAACGTTCAGAAGCGCGGGCACCGACGCATCCTTGAAGCGATCGAATTTAACGGTAACACCCTCTCCCGCAACGTCGGCAAACAGAGCCTTTATCTGCTCGCTCTCATTTATCTCGCCGTCACCCTTTACCGCATCTGCAACGTCGGCATCGACACGGAGGAACTTAACGTCTGTCATATATTGCTCAAGCATCGTGGCAAACTGCGTGTCAATAGGACGCTCGAGAAGCGCGACCTTTATGCCCTCAGCCTCGAGCATGGATATATACTGAGCCTGAAGCGCCGCATCGGTAGCGTAATATACCTTATTTTCGTGCTTTTCCTTAGCCTCCTCAAGGTACTCGTCGAGCGTGACCTTTGTGCCGTCGGTCAGCTTCAGAAGGAGCGCGCTCTTTGTCCTGTCGTAGAACTTTTTATCTCTCATCGAGGCATACTCGATAAAGGGCGCGATGTCCTCCCATATCTCTCCGTATTTTTCTCTTTCGTTATTACAGAGAGCAACGAGCTTATCGGCTACCTTTTTGACGATATGCGCAGAGACCTTGGAGACGTAGGTATTTGTCTGCAGGTAGCTTCTCGACACGTTAAGGGGCAATTCGGGGCAATCGAGCACGCCCTTGAGCATAAGAAGATACTCGGGAATGACCTCCTTGATATTATCGGCAACGTAGACCTGATTGTAGTAGAGCTTTACCTGTCCCTCTATCGTTTCGTACTCGTTTGCGAGCTTGGGGAAATAGAGTATTCCCTTGAAGTTCAAGGGGTAATCTGCGTTGATGTGGATATGGAAAAGAGGCTCTTTATAGTCAAGGAATACCTTGCGGTAAAACTCCTTATACTCCTTGTCAGTACACTCATTGGGTGCTTTCTGCCAGAGCGGCGACTTATCATTTACGGGCTCGGGCGTCTTATCCTCGCTTACCTCCTCGCTCTCGTCGACGAAATATATGTCAACGGGCATAAACGAGCAATACTTTTCAAGCATAGCGCGTATCTTGGATGCCGAAAGATATTCCTTTTCGTCCTCGGCGATATGCATTATAACGGCTGTTCCCCTATCTGCGCGTTCGGACGCGGACGTCTCATATTCTCCCGACTCGTTACAGCTCCAGTACACTGCGGGAGCGTCCGTATAGGACTTTGTGATGACCTCAACTCTGTCGCTGACCATAAAAGAGGAATAAAATCCAAGACCGAAGTGACCGATTATGCCGTTCTTTGCGTCTCCGCTCTCGTCCTCGTACTTCTTGATAAAGTCGACAGCACCCGAGAGCGCGATGCTGCAAATATACTTTTCAAGCTCCTCCTCGGTCATACCGATACCGTTATCCTCGACCGACAGAGTTCCCGCCGCGCTGTCAAGGCGGACGGTGATCGAATAGGTCTCGTCTCCACCGTCACGGATGCCGAGAGCCGAAAGTCTTTTGAGCTTTGTTATGGCGTCGGATGCGTTTGACACTATCTCGCGAAGAAATATATCCTTTTCGGAGTAGAGCCATTTTTTGATTATCGGGAAAATATGCTCGGTATCTACCGAGATACCGCCTCTCTTTACGTTTTGTTCATTGTTGTTCATCGTTTTTTTCTTCTTCCTTTCTCAGGGGTTCTGTGTTTTTTGTATTTTCAGCATTATCTGCGTTGTCGGCGTTATCCGTATTTTCTATCGGTTCCTCTTCAGTATTAGCTTTCGATCTTTTGAATATCAGCTTGAAAAGCTTACCGAAAAGATGTCCAGCGAGAGTAAATATCTTATGTGACAAAGTTTCGTGCGTAGCGTAGGGATCTACAAGCGAGTCGGCAGGATAGTATTCTGCGGTGTTTACGGGCAGGTTCTTTTTGCGCAGTCTGTTCTCTGCAAGCTCGTTTATTATCGCCAATATGACCGCGAAGATCGGCACGCCGAGTATCATTCCTATCACTCCGAACAGATCTCCCATAATTATGATCGACACCATTACTCCGAGTGAGCTCATACCCGTGGAGTTTCCGAGTATCTTGGGACCGATTATATTTCCGTCTATCTGCTGAATTATAATAATGAGCAAAAGGAACAGAAACGCCTTTGACGGATCGACTATGAAAATGATAAAGAATGAGGGTATAGCTCCGATAAACGGGCCGAAAACGGGAATGACGTTCGTGACGCAGACAATTGTAGAAACAAGGACGTAAAATGGCATATCGAAGAAAAAGAGCGTCACAAGCGTGATAAGTCCTATTATGAGCGAGTCGATTATCTTACCGACGAGAAATCCGCCGAAGGTCTTATTGCAAAGCCTTGCGTATTTGTAAAGTCGCTCTTTTCCCTCTGCGCTGAGAAACGCCGTGCTCAGCTTGTTTGCCTGCGCCTTGAGATTTGTCTTGGCGATAAGAACGTATATGGAAATAAATATGGCAAATACAAAATTTTTAACGCCGACAACAAGTCCCGTTCCGTACTTGACGGCATACTCTCCGATAGCCTGAAAGACGTCGCCCGACGTTGTGAAAAATCTTGAAATGAGTGAGAGGAGCTGTTCTCTGTTGACCTCGATCTCGTTATGCGTATCGAGATATTTTCCGATAAGTCCGTTTATCAGATTTATCGTGTTGTCGATATAAGTATCAAATGAGGTGACGAGCACGATGATGCTTTCTATGAGCTGAGGCAGCATAAGGAATATCACCGCTACGAGAAATAGCGCCGCAACGATATACGTTGACAAAAGCGAGATCACTCTCACAAACGCCTTGCTCTTTAATTTTCCAAACACCCTACCCTCAAAAAATTTCAGTATGGGATTGAGAAGATAGGCAAGTCCGAAGCCGATTATAACGGGTGTAAGCACCTCTATCACAGTTCCCGCGGCGGCAGAAAGCCCCGAAATATTTACAATAGCGTAAAGCGCAACAAAAAGGGCGATACAGATAACGGCAACCGTTATACTTCTCTGCCCTCCGCCCTTGCGCGGCTTATGCTGTTCGTTATTGGACTCCGCTTCGGGTATCTTTTTTTCCTCCTCGGGCGTCCCGTTATTTTTGTAATCTTCGTTCATAAAATATCCTTTCGGAACAGGTATATAGTTCGTCAAATACTATTTTATAATTTTTTTACCGTTTAGTCAATAGGAAAGAAAAAATTTAACATATAGAGATACATTTTTTAACGATTTGTCTTGAAAAAATACTACAACTGTGATATATTTTAATTAAATACAAATTCCTATCGGAGTGTGAAAAATTGAAGTACAACAGAAACGAAAATATACAAAAAGAGATAACCGAAAAGGGCTATGCCAAGATAAATCTCCACCTTGACATTACGGGTGTGCGCGCCGACGGCTACCACTCGGTAAGTACGGTAATGCAGACCGTATCGCTTTGTGACGTACTTACGCTGTCGGACATATCGCTCACTGACGGAGAGCCGCATTTTTCCGTAAGCTGTAATATCGCGGGAGTTCCCTGCGACGAAAAAAATCTTGCCGTTCGCGCGGCTCTGCTCCTTTGCGAGTGTGTGGGCGTATCTCTTACTGCAAAAATTGACATTCAAAAGAACATTCCCATGGCGGCGGGAATGGCGGGCGGAAGCGCGGATGGCGCGGCGGTTCTGCGAGGGCTTAACAGCGCTTTGGGCTGGCCGCTGAGCATAGACGAGCTTTGCAGGCTTGGCGCAAGGCTCGGAGCTGACGTTCCCTTTTGCATCGTTGGCGGCACGATATATGCCGACGGCCGTGGAGATATGCTTCACGAATTCCCCAAAATGCCCGATTGTGCGATAGTCGTTGCCTGCGAGGGCGAGGGGGTTTCGACTCCTTGGGCGTATCGGTTGATCGACTCAGTTTATGGCAATTTTGACGGCTCTGTTTATGCGCCGAGGGAGGTTGCGGCGTTAAAAGAAGCCCTTGTCGATGGTAACGTGAGGGCGGTTTCGGAGAATTTGTACAACGTATTCGAAGCTCCCGTTCTTGCCGAGCGCCCCGTGGCGACGAAGGTCAAAGCGCTTATGGAAGAGGGCGGCGCTCTGCGGGCGATGATGAGCGGCAGTGGACCGTCGGTGTTCGGAATATTTGAGAATGACGCGTGTGCGGAAAGTGCAGCAAAATTGCTTGAAGGAAACGGCTATCGGGCGTATGTGTGCAGGACTATGTGAATTGGTTAAATTGGAATTTGTCGAGCAGTTTGTTGTTTTGTTTTTTGATGAAATCCCCTTGTATTTTCATGATGTAAATTTTGCTGACGCAAAAAAGATCCTTCACATGGCTTGCAAGGTAGCAAGCCGTTCAGGATGACAGATAGTGGATGTTGGGCGATGAACGTATGCATAAGCCTATAATAAGATGCCCGTAATAAACTTTGGCATAAATCTATTTATTTTATCTCAACTAACCTGTCATCCTGAGCCCGAACCGCTTATGGGGGCATCTAAAAAAACAGTCGAAGGATCTTGCGACGAAGTCGCTTTACTGCACTCTCCTCATTGGGGATATATTTACACATATCAAATATCAAACACATCGATAAACTCAAATTTGAAAAACATACCGCACGAACTATGTTCGTGCCTTTTCGCCAACGGCGAAAAAGATAAACTCAAATTTGAAATCCCCTAACACAGCGAAAGGCGGAGTCACTTTGAATGACTCCGCCTTGTTTATTTTATTCACGCTCTCTTGGAAAGAACCTCGTTTTCATATTTAACGACCTCGTCGAACCACACCTCGGTGCCGCACACGCCGCATCTTTCGCAGTATTCCTGCCATACAGCGCCCCAAGGATAGCTCTTGAGCTCTTCCTGCTTCAGCATAAGCTCGGTATATCTATCCTCAGCCTGAAGCTTTTTAAGCTCATCGTGCGGTGTAAGCATTGCGATAAGCAGGGCCTTGCGGAAGTTGCGCAGACCGATAGTCCACGCCGCAATTCTGTTAATACTTGCGTCAAAGTAGTCGAGTGCGATGGCAATATCGTCAATTCTTCCGCTTGCCACTATCTCCTTTGCGATCTCCTTTGTTTCATCGTCAAGTCTGATGACGTGATCGCTGTCCCATCTTACCGCACGGGTAACATGGAGGGCGAGCTTCTTTGAGAACAGAAGCATAGAGGAAATTTTATCCGAAACGACCTCGGTGGGGTGATAATGTCCGTTATCCATAAGAGGTGTGATACCTCTGCTGAGAGCAAAGCCGAGTCCGAACTCGGAGGAGCCGACCGTATAAGACTCAAGTCCTATTCCGAACACCTTTGACTCAAGCGCGACGTACACCTTTTCCTTGTCGTAGCCTATGCCGAGTATCTCGTCGACAGACTGCGCGAAGCGAGCTCTCGGAGAAAATCTGTCTGCGGGAATATCCTTATATCCGTCGGGTATCCATATGTTCATTACGCAGGGCACGCCCGTCTCGTTTGCAAAATACTCGGATATTCGGAGACACGCCTGTCCGTGGCGCACCCAGAATTTCCTTATCTCCTCGTTGGGTGAGGAGAGCGTGAGTCCGTTCGCCTTGGGGTGTGAGAAGAAGGTGGGATTAAAGTCTATACCCATTCCCCTTTCCTTTGCGAATTCTACCCACTTTGCAAAATGCTTGGGCTCGAGGGCGTCTCTGTCTGCCCATTCACCGTCCTCGAAAATTGCGTAGCAGGCGTGGAGATTGAGCTTGTGCTTACCACCGTCGAGTGAAAGCACCTTGTCGATGTCCGACATAAGCTCAGCGGGAGTCGTAGCCTTTCCCGGGTAGTTGCCCGTGGTCTGTATTCCGCCCGAAAGAGCGCCCTTATAGTCAAAGCCGACAACGTCGTCGCCCTGCCAGCAGTGGAGGGATACGGGCACTTCTTTCAGCTTTTCAATCACCTTATCGGTGTCAATGCCTATAGATGCATATTTTTCTTTAGCAATAATATATTCCTGTGTCATTTTTATAATCTCCTCTTTCAAAATTATACTTTCTTTACGTCAAATGAAGCAAATACCATTTCTCTTGCCTCTGCAATGCTTCCAAACACGCCAACGCCAAGCATCTGCGCGAGAATATTTCCGATTGCCGTCGCCTCGGTAGGCCCCGTGTAAACGGGAATATCGAGAGCCTTTGCCGTCAGCTCATTGAGATAGCTGTCCTTACTTCCGCCGCCGATGATATGGAGCGCCTCGGGCTTTTTACCCGTCATTTCGGTGATCTCACGGATAGTCTCGGCATAGCACTCTGCAAGGCTGTGATATACGCAGCAGAGCATATGGTCAAGAGGCATATCGGGTGAGCCGCACGCCTCCCTGATTGCGCCCATCATGCTGTCGGGGGCGAGGAAGCGGCTGTCGTTTACGTTTATTCTGTACTCGGTATCTCCAAGAGCTGTCGCCATATCGCAAAGCTCAGCGAAGGAATATTTTCCTCCGAGCTCACGGCGAATTGATTGGATTATCCAGAGCCCCATAATATTCTTTAAGTATCTGTAGCGCTTGTCATATCCGCCCTCGTTTGTAAAGTTGTGCGCACGCGCTTTTTCTGACGCGTCGGGGTTAAGGCGCTCAATACCCATAAGCGACCAAGTGCCCGAGCTGAGGTAGGCGATATTATCTGAATTTGTGGGAACCGCAAGCACCGCAGAGCCCGTATCGTGGGAGGCGGGGTGTATCACCGTAAGGTCATATCCCACACGCGCCGCGATCTCGGGAGAAAGCCTTCCGAGAGTCTCCCCGGGCATTGAGAGCTTGCCGAAAAGCTTTTCGGGGTAGCCAAGACGGCGTATAAGCCCCATATCCCACTCGCCCGTCCCGATATTTACAAGCTGTCCCGTGGTGGCGTTCGTGTACTCCTGATGGCACACTCCCGTAAGTCTATAGCCGAGGTAATCGGGCATCATAAGGAGCTTGTCTGCCGCCCAAAGCTGATCGGGCGCTTGTTCCTTCAGCGCCATAAGCTGATAGACCGTATTGTATATCTGCTTCTGTATTCCCGTACGCGAGTAGAGCTCGTCCTCGGGTACGTACTTGTAGACCTCTTTGTCTATTCCCTCGGTGCGGCTGTCGCGGTAGCCTACGGCATCGCCTATTACTCCGCCGTCCTTATCGAGCAGAAGAAAATCCACGCCCCAAGTGTCGATACCCATATAGGAGGGTATCTTTCCGATCTCTGCGCATTTTTTCATGCCCTCGACGATATTTTCAAAAAGACCTTCGTGATCCCAACACAGGTGTCCGTTCTTTTTGTTCACTCCGTTGGGAAAACGGTAGACCTCTTCAAGGCAGAGCCGTCCGTTCTCTATCCATCCGAGGATATGTCTGCCGCTTGAAGCACCGATGTCCACCGCAAGAAAATAAGTGTTCATAAGCATTCCTCCGAAAAATAATTTTTGTTCAATACGTTTACAGTATAATTATAGCACATCTTATTCGTGATAATAAGGTCGTTTTTTTACCTTTTTTATATCTTTTTTTGCTCTTTTCTATTGAAAAAGACGGTAATATATGCTAAAATAGTGTAAATCATTGAAAGGGGCGAGAAAAATGAGAGAGCAGACGCTTGCAAAGCTTACGGATATAACCGAGGAGGAGCAGTTCATCCTCATAGAAAAAGCTCCCGATCCAAAGGAGCTCTATTCTCGTTCGGGAAGGTTTATAATAGAACGGAGGCATATGTCGAGCCTTTCTCTCGGAGAGTCGACCGCCGCAGTTTGTATGCGCCGCCACCCGCGCTTTCGTGAGTTCCCCGTCCACTCACACGATTATATTGAGATAATGTACGTCTGCGACGGAAGCATCACCCACGTTATCGACAAAGAGACTGTAACGCTCTGCGCGAACGACCTGATAATACTTGGAAAGGACACAAGGCATTCCATTCTTTCGGTCGGAGAGAACGACATCGGGATAAATCTTATCATCGCCACAGAGCTTTTCGAGGACGCCTACAACAAGATGAAAAAAAACTCTCAGCTATCAAACCGACGTATCGAGAGTCTTTTACACGGCGACGGTCAGCCCTACTGTGTTTTTTCCGCTGAAAACAGCCTGCCCGTACAGAATATAATGGAGAGTATGATCGAGCAGGTCATATGCGAAAGGAGCGCAGACGGATATATACTCCGCCAATCGGTAGGACTTCTGATATGCTATCTTTCCGCGCTCTTCCCCGAGCAGACGGAAAGCGACAGCCCGAGGGAAAGCATGAAAAAAACTATCCTCGGATACATAGAAAGCTCATACAGCACCGCCACGCTGACAGAAGCGGCAGAGATGCTCGGGCTCTCGCCATCCTATCTCTGCCGACTTGTTCGTGAATATTTCGGGGTATCCTTTAAAAAGCTGTTGATGTCAGTGCGCTTTGAGACTGCCTGCGGACTTCTGATGTCGACCGACCTGCCCGTGGGAGATATAATCAACCGCGTCGGATACGAAAACAGCAGTTACTTTCACAAGGAGTTCAAAAAGCGCTTCGGTATGACGCCGAACAACTACAGACGTTCGCATTAAGCGTTGTCTTTTTTCGCTTTTGCTCTGCGAACACATTTTTTGACTATCACAACGATGATGATAACCACTGCCGCGACCGCGACGGCGCTCACAGCCATTACCAAAAGCACGGGAGCGGCGTAAATGAGGAATATTATAAAGTCCTCAAGGAAGGCTACGGTGTTGCTCCAGCTCTTCTTTACCGCATTTACAAAGCGCGTGCCAAAGCTGTCGTCGGCGTTAAGGTCGGTAAGATCGGCAACCTCGTTTACCGTAAGCGTTACGGTGGAATAGGAGACCTTGCTGTCGTAGACCTTTATGGCGGTCTTGTAGGACTCTATCTCGTAGATTATGTCGTAAAGGCGTTCCTCAAGCGTTATCATAGTATCAACGTTTTTTGCCTCGGAGAGCATCTTTTCGACAAGCTCGCGCTCGGTCTCAAGCACACTTATACGCGCCTCAAGGTCGTAATACTCGCCGCTTATATCCTCAGCGTTGGAGCTTGAGGACGTAACGTTGAGCAGTTCTCCCGCCTCGGCAAGGAAGGCGTCGAGCTGATCTGCGGGGATACGCAGAACGTAATTTGCGTAACGTGTGGAGGTCACGGTATCGGAATAGGTATAGCTCCTATTCTGAATATTACAGCTCTCGATATATCCGCCGAGTGTCTTTACACTCGTCTCTATCTCGGCTATCGCATTTGTAAAATCCTTTGTTTCGGCAACGAGTGTGGCTGTTTTGATGATCTTGGGAGAATACTCGGAGCTCTCGCCTGCGTCTCCTCCCGCGCTGTCGTCGCTTGTCGAGCTGTCAGCCATTTCGCCCTTTTCGCTGTATGACGGCAGGGTGCTTCCCGCAGAGTCCTCGCTCTTGTTTACCTCAACCATCATATCGTTCATCTCCTCACCGTCCTTCGACGCGGAGCAGGATGCAAGAAGCAGGAGTGTAGCCATAACAGCCGCCGCAAGGGTAATAAGCCTGAATGTCTTTCTGTTTTTCATAATAATTCCTCCGTTTTATGTATTGGTGCAAAATTTGCCTTTCACCCTATAAGTCGGCGGACGCGGAAAAAGGTTACAAAAAATGAAAAAATTTTTTCAAAAAAATATTTTACGACTTTTTTTGAAAATCCTCTTGACAAATCGACTATACTTTGATATAATATCATAGTCGCATAGCGATGCTGGTATGGCTCAGTCGGTAGAGCACGTCATTGGTAATGACGAGGTCATCAGTTCGATTCTGATTACCAGCTCCAAAGCAACAGGTCGATCGATCTGTTGCTTTTTGTTTTTAGGGTATTGAATTTCAAATTGAGGTTTGTGGGGGCGTTCAAATTATTGGTCGAACGCACGTATATACGTATCATTTGTACGTGCATACTCCCCGATAAACTCAAAATTACAAATTTCTCAAAAAGATATTGACATCAAAAAAAGATTATGATATAATTTACGATATAAACAAAGGCTTTGATAAGGAGCAGTAAGCGTTTTTTCCGAGCGCAGAGAGCGGACGGTTGGTGAAAGTCCGTGTCGGGGAGCGTCGAAGTCGCCTTGGAGCCTTGCGGGTGAACAGCTAACACAGAGTAATCCGCAACGGTCGCCGCCGTTATCGGCTGAGCTCTTCCCTTTTTTCGAAAGAGCTTTTGAGAGTCTTTTTATCGCGGTGCGAAAAAAAGAAAATCAGGTGGTACCGCGTGCTTCCACGTCCTGATACGGACTTGGAGGCTTTTTTATTTTGTTTTTAAAAATTTCAATAATATTACGGAGGTTAAAAATGAATTCCTACAATGAGCTTCCGAAGGTATATTCACCCTCGGAATTTGAAGACCGCATCTATCAGAATTGGTGCGACAAGGGCTACTTTACGCCCGACGTAAAGAACCCCGCACCCTCCTTTTCTATCGTTATCCCCCCTCCAAACGTAACGGGACAGCTCCACATGGGACACGCCCTCGACGAGACTCTTCAGGACATCCTTGTCCGTTACAAGAGAATGCAGGGCTTTAACACGCTTTGGGTTCCCGGTACAGACCACGCGGGTATCGCAACGCAGATCAAGGTCGAGGAACAGCTTCGTGTAAACGAGGGACTGACACGCTACGACCTTGGACGCGAAAAGTTCCTTGAGCGCGTATGGGATTGGAAGCATCAGTACGGCAGCCGTATCATCAGCCAGCTCAAAAAGCTCGGCGCATCCTGCGACTGGACACGTGAGCGCTTTACAATGGACGAGGGCTGCTCCCGCGCTGTTCGCGAGGTATTTGTAAATCTTTACGATAAGGGACTTATATACAGAGGAAACCGCATAATCAACTGGTGCCCCCACTGCATCACCGCCCTTTCCGACGCTGAGGTAGAATACTCCGAGCAGGACGGCTACTTCTGGCATATCAAATACCCGATAAAGGGCGAGGACGGCTACGTTGAGGTGGCTACAACGCGTCCCGAGACTATGTTCGGTGACACCGCCGTTGCGGTAAACCCCAACGATGAGGCTACAAAGCACCTTATCGGCAAAACGCTTATTCTTCCCATTGTCAACCGTGAGATCCCCGTTATCGCTGACGACTATGTTGAGATCGGCTTCGGTACGGGCTGTGTTAAGATAACCCCCGCTCACGATCCCAACGACTTCCTTGTAGGTCAGAGACACGGACTTGAGCAGATAAAGGTAATGAACGACGATGCCACAATGAACGCTCACGCGGGCAAGTATGAGGGTATGGACAGATACGCCTGCCGCAAGGCTCTCGTTGCAGATCTTGAAGAGGCGGGACTTCTTATCAAGGTAGTTCCCCACAAGCACAACGTAGGCGCTTGCTACCGTTGCGGAACGACGGTAGAGCCTATCACGTCCAATCAGTGGTTCGTAAAGATGGAGCCTCTTGCAGGTCCTGCGCTTGACGTTGTTCGTGACGGAAGAGTAAAGTTCGTTCCCGAGCGCTTCAGTAAGACATACGTTAACTGGATGGAAAACGTACACGATTGGTGTATCTCCCGTCAGCTCTGGTGGGGACACAGAATTCCCACCTTCTACTGCGACGCTTGCGGTGAGATGACCGTTTCAAAGACCGATATTGAGGTATGTCCTCACTGCGGAGCAAAGGTAAGACAGGAAAACGACGTTCTTGACACATGGTTCTCCTCTGCCCTCTGGCCCTTCTCCACTATGGGATGGCCCGACAAGACCGAGGAGCTTGAAAAGTACTATCCCACAAGCGCGCTTGTTACAGGATATGACATCATATTCTTCTGGGTTGCGCGTATGATATTCTCGGGACTCGAGCATATGGATAAAGAGCCCTTTTCCACCGTATTTATCCACGGACTTGTTCGTGACGCTCAGGGCAGAAAGATGTCCAAGTCTCTCGGCAACGGTATAGATCCTCTTGAAATAATCAGCAAATACGGCGCAGATGCTCTCCGTTACGCGCTTGCAACAGGAAACTCTCCCGGAAACGATATGCGTTTCTCCGACGAGAAGATAGAGGCGGCAAGAAACTTTGCCAACAAGCTGTGGAACGCTTCCCGTTTCGTAAGAATGAACCTGACCATAGACGAGATAGTTCTTCCCGAGTCGGACAAGCTCGCATCCGAGGATAAGTGGATACTCAACGAGTTCAACAAGCTGACGGCAAACGTTACCGCAGCTCTTGACAAGTATGAGATAGGCGTAGCGCTTGCGGCTATCTATGACTTTACTTGGGACGTATTCTGCGATTGGTATATCGAGCTTACCAAGGCGCGTCTTAACGACAAGGAGAGCGAGGGCAACAAGGCTGCTCAGAACGTGCTCGGCTACGTACTGACAGGCACGTTGAAGCTCCTCCATCCCTTTATGCCCTTTATTACCGAGGAAATATATCAGGCGCTCCCCCACGACTGCGAGAGCATTATGATCTCCGATTATCCGAAGTTCTGCGAAGCGCTCGTATTCGAGGCTGATGCCGAGAAGATGAACCGTGTTATAACAGCGATCAAGGCTATCCGCGCACGCAGAAACGAGATGAATGTTCCTCCCTCCCGCAAGGCTAAGGTATATATATCGACCAAGTACACCGACTCCTTTAACGGAGAGACGGCTGTGTTCTTCGGCAGACTCGCATCGGCATCCGAGGTAGAGATAACCGACCGCCCCGAGACCTTTGAGGGCATCGTTTCGGCAGACAACGCCGTACAGATAATCACCGATTCGGCAACCATCTTCCTCCCCCTGTCCGATATTATCGACACAGAAAAGGAGATAGCCCGACTTGAGGCTGAGCAGAAGAAGCTTCTCGGTGAGATCGAAAGGCTTGAAAAGAAGCTTTCAAACGAAGGCTTTGTGGCTAAGGCTCCCGCCGCTGTAGTTGAGGGCGAGAAGGCAAAGCTTGCAAAGTATCGCGAGAACCTCGACGGAGTTGTTTCGGCACTTGCAAAAATGAAATAATTACTTTACAGGCTACCTCATAATGGGGTAGCCTGTTTTATGTGTCAGGAACTATTGAAATATTCAAATTGGAATTTGTAGGGGTGTTTGTATCGGTGGGCGAACTAATATTTAGCCTTCTCCCGTGGAGAAGGGGGACCGCTTGCGGTGGATGAGGAGATCGCCATTTGTACAGGCTTCGATCTCCTCATCCGTCACGACTTCGTCGCGCCACCTTCTCCGCTGGAGAAGGCTTTTTGTTACTTTGCCCCGTTGGGGGTGTGCGAACATAGCCAACTCCCCTATAAACTCCAATTTGAAGAACAGACCGCACGAACTATGTTCGTGCCTTTTCGCCAACGGCGAAAAAGACAAACTCCAATTTGCAACCAAAAGACATATTTTTATACCCATTAACAAGCCACTCTGAATTTTCATAAAAAAATTTAATTTTTTTCAAAAAAGGTGTTGACAAACCCAAAACAATGTGGTATAATATTCAGGCGTTCGGCAAAAGCCGTGCGTATGGCGGGATAGCTCAGTTGGCTAGAGCAACCGGTTCATACCCGGTAGGTCATGGGTTCAAGTCCAATTCCCGCTACCAATAAGTTATCCACCTTTAGAGGTGGATAACTTTTAAAAGGCCCGTTGGTCAAGCGGCTAAGACACCGCCCTTTCACGGCGGTAACGGGAGTTCGATTCTCCCACGGGTCACCAAAAAAGACAAAATTCGACAGAATTTTGTCTTTTTTTATACAAACCGCAGTTTGTATTACTTTCGCAATGATGACATATGTGCAAAACTACGTTTTTATAACAAGCCACCCGTATCGGACGTTACCGCTTACGGGCGGCTGTTTTTGTTTTGACTATCAGTTCTCCTTTGCAAAAAGAACTACAAAGCCCTGATCGGGGCTTCCGAGTATCTGCTGAACTGTCCAACCGCCCGCAGCCATCATCTTGACGGTCTTGTCGAGCTCCTCAGCGCTTGCTTTAACACCGACCTTCTGAACGGATTTTACCTCGTACTGCATGGTCCTTCCTCCTCTCTCGGTTTATGTACGCTTATTTTAGCACCGTTTTATTAGCGCGAGGTTAAAAATTTGTTTGAGATTTATTAAACTCGGAAAATTCTTTTTCATTAGGAAAAAATCACGCATATTGGCAAAAAAATTATATTTTTTCCGTAACGCGATGATCGTTTTAAAAAAATAATCTGACGAATATCCTCAACAAAGTGGGACTTAGTCGCTAATAGCTTAGCCCCCTTTTCTTTACGGTAGCTCAAAATTCGTACAATTATTTTATATTTACCCGAAAGCCCTTGACAAAAGGCGATATTTTTGGTAAAATAGTACCCGTAACTTAAATGTTTTGGCGAAAAACAGTACCCGTATTTATGCGTTCGCAAGGAATTGTCGTCATGGTCTGAGACAATATCGCAAGTACGGGCATTTTTTTTGAAATTTAACGGCTGTTGCCGTAAAAATTATAAATACTTTTTAATAAGGAGATCATGAAAATGAAAAAACTCTTTTCTATCATCTTAGCGCTTGCGTTATGCGCTTGCGCGTGCGTATCCCTCTCATCCTGCGGCGAAAAAACAGACTACAAGGTAGGTATCTGCCAGCTTATGAAGCACGAGTCCCTTGACAAAGCGACAGAGGGCTTTATCGCAGCTCTTGAAGCAGAGCTCGAAAAGGAAGGCAAGACCGTTGAGGTCATCACTCAGGTTGCGGGCGAGCCCAACCTCTGCACCACCGTTGTAAGCACTCTGCTTGCTCAGAACGTTGACCTTCTTATGGCTAACGCTACTCCCGCTCTGACCGCGGCTGCAAGCGCTACCACCACAGTTCCCGTTCTCGGCACGTCTGTTACCGACTACAACGACACCTTCAAGAGCGGTATCCCCTCAAACGTATCAGGCACATCCGACGCCGTTCCCTTTGACGAGCAGGCTCAGATGATGATCGACACCCTTGACCTGAAGGCAGGCGACAAGGTTGGCGTTCTTTACTGCACAAACGAGTCGAACTCCAAGCTTCAGTACGAGGCTGTAAAGGCTCTCTTTGAGGCAAAGGGCGTTGTTGTTACTCCCTACACCTTCTCCGAGACCACAGAGCTCAGCGCTGTAGTTACTAAGGCAGCCGACGAGAGCCGCGCTATCTACGTGCCCTCCGACAACACCGTTGCCGACAACGATAGCACAGTAGGTATGATCTGTGACGAGAAGAACGTTCCCGTATTCACAAGCTATGCAAGCTCTATCGGCTACGCAAGCCTTGCTATCGACTACTACAAGCTCGGTGAGGAAACAGGTAAGATGGCGGCACAGATCCTTCTCGGCAACAAGCAGCCCTCCGACTTTGAAGTTATTACACTTACTCCCACCGTTGTTTACAACGAAACACTCTGCGCTAAGCTCGGCGTAGCAGTACCCGAAAACTGATAATATCTTTGAGGTAAACATAAAAAATGGCTTTTTTAAATGCGTTGCCCGGCGCGATCGCGGAAGGTCTTATATGGGGACTTATGGCGATAGGCGTCTACATCTCCTATAAAATATTGGATATTGCCGATCTTACGGTCGACGGCTCTATTTGCACGGGCGCGTGCGTTTGTACCGTTCTTATCCTCGCCGGAGTACCCGCATGGCTCAGCGTGATCATAGCGTTTTTAGCGGGAGTCCTTACGGGAATGGTAACGGGACTTTTACATACCGCCCTCGGTATCCCCTCTATATTGGCGGGAATACTGACACAGCTTACCCTTTACACCGTGAACCTTGCTATCCTCGGCGGACAGTCTATGCGCTCTATCGATCCCGGCGCGTACGATCTGATGCTCAGCATCCGAAATCAGCCTATGGCTATCCTTACGGCGGGGCTTGTTATCGTCGGAGTCATAGTGGTTCTTTGGCTCTTCTTCTACACCGAGGTAGGACTTACGCTCAAGTCAACGGGCGACAACCCCGATATGAGCCGCGCTCAGGGCGTAAACGTAAAGTTCAATAAGGTACTCGGACTTGCTCTCTCCAACGGTATCGTCGCTCTTGCGGGAGCTCTCCTTGCTCAGTACAAGGGCTCGGCAAACATCAACGACGGACGCGGAGCTATCGTTATAGGACTTGCGGCTATCTTTATCGGGCTGTCGGTCTCTATGAAGATAAAGCCCAACTTTGTGGTAAGCCTTATCGGCGTTGTATGCGGCGGTATAGTTTACTTTACCATTTACACCTTCGTAATTATTCTCGGTCTTAAAACAGACTACCTCAAAATGCTGTCGGCAGTCATAGTTACAATATTCCTTGCCGTTCCTTATCTGAAAACTCACTATTTTTCAAAGAAAAAGTCGGTAAAGGCTCAAAAGACGGGAGGTAAGAAGAATGCTTAAAATAACAGATCTTCAAAAGACCTTCAACGCGGGAACCATCAACGAAAAGATAGCTCTCAGCGGCTTTGATCTCAATATCGCAGACGGTGACTTTGTAACTGTTATCGGCGGTAACGGCGCGGGAAAGAGCACTCTGCTCAACGCGATCGCAGGCGTATGGAAGCCCGATTTCGGTACCATTGAGATAGACGGCGTCGACGTTACGAATATGCCCGAGCACAAACGCGCAAAGTTTCTCGGAAGAGTTTTTCAGGATCCTATGAAGGGCACGGCACCCGATATGGAGATCGCGGAAAATCTTTCTATCGCGTCCAAGAGAGGACTCAAAAGAAGCTTCCGTTGGGGATGCTCCCGAAAGGACAGAGAGAGCTACCGCGAGCTTCTTTCCCAGCTTGAGCTCGGACTTGAGAACAGACTTTCAACAAAGGTCGGACTTCTTTCGGGCGGTCAGCGTCAGGCAGTAACGCTTCTTATGGCGACGCTCAGAAAGCCCAAAATACTTTTGCTAGACGAGCACACGGCGGCGCTTGATCCCAAGACAGCCGCAAAGGTGCTTGAGATAACGAACAAGCTCGTCTGTGAAAATCACCTCACGACGCTTATGATCACTCATAATATGCACGATGCCATCGCGTACGGAAACCGTCTTATTATGATGCATGAGGGACGCGTGGTAGTTGACGTTTCGGGCGAGGAAAAGAAAAAGCTCACTATTGAGCATCTTCTCGGACTTTTCGAGGAAGCAAGCGGAAAGAAATTTTCCGACGATAAAGTAATGCTTTCCAAATAAAAATAACGCATCCGACCGAGATCGGATGCGTTATTTTTATGCATTTCAGGAGTGATAGCTTGCTTTGTGCGTCTTATGCGAAACAACTATCGGCGTGTCGCACGTAAAGCGCGCCGAGAACGGCGCATTCTCGGGTATTCCCTGCTTTTTGAGAGAGAGCCAATTGAAGTATAGCGCGTCTGCGTCAACGTCCTCACCGATTATCGACATACGCTTCATCGAAAGCGCGGAGAGCTCTGTTTTTATATGGCGCACACATTTCGATTTATCCTCAAAATAAAGCTCTATCCAAACGGTGGGCTTTATATGCGTCATATTCAGAAGAGTAAATTCGAAGTCCTCCGCGTTCGCACTGTCAAGCTCGGTAAATATCCAAGTGTTCGCGCCGCAGCTCTCAAGCCCCGCGCGGTATTTTCTTTCAAGCTCGGCTCTCGCGTAGCTCGGCGGTGTATAAGGCAGTGTGAGTGTGCGCGTACCGTCGGTGATCAGCTCCTCGATGCCTGCGCAGGTCATAAGGAAGCGTGTTCCTCCCCTATGGGTACAGAACGCCGTGTATGCGTTATAGTCGGAGACAGGCATAAGACAAACGCGCGGCTTTATGAGCTCATATCCGCGTATCTCACCCTCGGCAGTCCCTGACTGAAAGCCGTGATGTGGCACTTGCAGAATATCGGCTCTCAGGTATTCTCCATACTTTTCGGATAGCTTGGTTACACTGAACGGAGCGTCGGTCGCCCAAAGGATCGTCTGCCCCGCAAGCTCCATGCGAATGACGAGCGATATGGCATTGATATTGTCGGATGTGTGGATGGTATCGTCAATGCTTGCAAGTATCTCGCATACGGCGTCGCCAATTTTGTATATCTGTCCCGTGTGCGCGGTATAAACTGCTGCGCCCGTCTTTTCAATGCGTTCAAGCATTTTGGGTATCCAAACTAGCGACGAATTGTCGTAATCAAAGCGCGCATTACTTGCCGCAAGCTTGGGATAGTGTGTAAGATCGTCGTGCTCGGGGAAATTGAAAATAAACTTTTCTATCACCACGTCCTCGGCATAGCTGTCGGCAAAGCCGACGAAAAGATGAAAATGGTCGCTGTGCGGATGAGACATTATCCACGCGGCTATCACGGGCTTTTCGTGAGGCGAGCTCTCCTTGAGAAAGCTATAAAGCCTTTCTCTGTCGGGCTCGAAATCTCTGCCGCCGTCAAATACGATAAAACGGCCGTCAGAGAGGCGCACTACGTATGACATTCCATAGTCCTCAAGCCCCATCTGAGTTATCTGTGGCGCGACTGCCGTATCGCTCGGAGTATCGGAGTAGGAAAAATATCTGCAATTTTCCTCAATTGCTATATAAAGCTCGCGCATGGCGGAAAAATAATTGAGGAATATCGCGCTCTCCCCGTCAAAATACGATGCATATAAATGCGTATCCGTACTGCGCGCTTCTTTATTTTCAAAGCCTTTTTCTTTCAGCATTTCACAATAAGTCGAAAACGCCTCTGACGACGCATTTGGGAGGACGACAACGGTAGAATTCTTATTTTCTCGGTTTTCAAAAAATTCGGTCTCACCGACCGCGGGGATATTTATTTTTGCCATTTCACTTCTCCTTTGTGTCTTGTTACCATAATTATAGCATAGTGTAAAAAATAAGTCAAGTAAAAAGATACCGCTTTGAGAATTAAAGCTCAAAGCGGTAATTTTTAAAATATCTCTCCTATCGAAACGCCGTTTTCGGTAAGGATGATATTACCTTCCGAAACACCAATATCAAACAGATGTATTTCCGACGGTTCTCCTTGGGTAACTCCCTTTACGCGTGTCACGCCGTCCTCGCATTTTTCAAAGGACAGATTATAGCTTTGCGAATATATTACGGTTTTATACTCATTGACCTCGCTTCCGATCTCGCGAACGGAAAAAGTAAAGGTAAACATCCCGAAGGTAGGACCTACGCTCATACAGCATACCTCGGCTCTTCCGTCCCCGTCAACGTCAAAGACAGCGGTGTCATATACGGCGCTGTAATCGCCAGAAGTACCAATCCCACTATTATCATCTTCCTTCGGTGGATTCGTAAGAAAACAAACCGAAACAGACACGCACGCGACTATCGCCACTACGATGATCCAAAATGCAGGCTTCTTATAGTTAAGCACCGATTTAACACGATCCTTAACATTCACCTCTCCAAAGGCAAGAGGACAGGCAGAGATCATTCGTCTGTTTACACTACAGGTCAGAAGCGCTTGTGAATAATCCGCTCTTTCATCGCGGTCAAGAGCTCTTATGACCTTTTCGTCACAAGCAAGCTCAATATCACGGCATAGAAGAATATAGCTGAGCCACATCAGCGGATTGAACCAATGGAGCGTAAGCAGTAGAAAGCCAAGCGGTTTCCAAAGGTGGTCTTTACGGCAAATATGCGCCTTTTCGTGCGCAACAACATATGTCATATCCCGATCACTTATGCTGAATGGAAGATATATCTTCGGCTTGATAAGTCCAAGGACAAAGGGAGATGCTACGTTCTCGCTCTGATAGACGTTATCCTTAAATCGAACCGCTCTCCCGATCTTATGCCATACTCGGACGTAGCTTATAAACGCATAGATAAGAAGCCCAACTATACCGACAATCCAAAACAGTGCAAACGTAGGGATCCACAACTGTAAGGGATTGGCGCTTGTTGCGGAATCAGGAGCAAAAGAACTGCTGATCACAGGATTTATAACCTGATTGAATATCGGAATACCCGTATCGATTTCGGGCGTCCAATCCATCATAATATCGGGGCTCACAGTCTCCGCGCTCGGTATCAGGCTGAGCGCACTCTCAATGGAGAATGGACAAACAAGACGAATGCCAACGATACCCCAAAGAACTACTCTGATCCACCTTGGCGCTTTCTTTAAAAGAAGCCGTAGGAGCAATACTGCAAGTACGATATAGCTTGCAGATATACTCATATTGATTATTTTAAGGAATAGCTGTGACATCACTTCTCTCCTTTCCGATACCGATCGATCATCGCTTGGACCTCATCGAGCTCCTTTTCCGAGATCTTCTGATGCTTAGTAAAAGCAGCAATAAAGGCAGGAAGAGAGCCTTCAAAGGTCTTCTCAACCATTTCATTGATCTCCGCCGCCTGTACCTCATCCTTTGTCACAAGGGCAGAAACAATGGAGTTCTCGTTTTTAAGAACACCTCTTTCGGACAAACGCTTGATGACAGTATAGGTCGTGGTGGGTTTCCATCCAAGCTGCTCTCTGCATAAATTAACAAGCTCGCCACTCTTTATAGGCTCGTGTTCCCACAAAATAAGGCAAAATCGATATTCGCTTTCAAAGACTTTTGGTGTTTCCATAACATCTCCTCTCTAATACATTAGAGTAATTATACTCTAACATATTAGAGCACATTTGTCAAGAGAAATTTGAATTGTTTACAGATTATTCAATAAAAGGAGCTGTTTCAATTCCTCGGTTTCTGTGATAAATTGGAGTTTGTCGATGTGTTTGATATGTGTAAATATATCCCCAATGAAGATAGTGCAGTAAAGCGACTTCGTCGCAAGATCCTCTACTCCGCTACGCTCCGTGGCAAGAACAAGTTCTTGCTCGACTCAATATGCTGATAACCCCATAAGC
>JAFTYG010000048.1 GCA_017461365.1 Clostridia bacterium
ACATCCACTATCTGTCATCCTGAACGGCTTGCTACCCTGCAAGCCATGTGAAGGATCTTTTTTGCGTCAGCAAAATTTACCTTAGATTTGCTATGGTTTGTTTTTTCACTTTACCTCATTTGAACGCAAAAATAAAATCTCCAAATATCCCCACAAACTCAAATTTGACGCATTTCGCTAACAGCGAAATAGGCGTAGCGGAGTAGCCATTCAATCAACGCTCACACTCTCTGCCGCCTTGTATATCTTCTCCCTCAGCCCGAGAATATATTCCGCGCTCTGCGGATAATGCAGAAAATCAAGCCTGCCGTCGGTTCCCTCCATCACAAGAGCCTTTGCCGCTTCCCTGCCGAACAGACTCTCATAGAGCTTCAGCGCCCTGATGTCCTCCATCGCCTCGCGCATCGCGTTGAGACGCAAAGAGCCCCACGCCGTACCGTCGTTTCCGGGATAAACCAGATACGTGTCTCCCGACGCAACGAAATACTCACCCGAGGAGTCTCCGAACGGATCGATAACGTCATAAGAATACTTGTTGTTGTAAAAATTATAGCCCCAATGCAGAAATCCCTCAATATCATACAGATAAAGCTGTACTCCGAGAATTCGCGTTCTCCACAAGGGCATGGAGAAAAATCTGTCCGAGACCGCCGTTCCCGATTGGCAGTAATACGCCCACAGCCCCTCGACCTTGTGCTCGATAAAGGGCGCGATAGCCTTCGTCGCGGGCACGGGCTTGTCAAGCGCTCCGCTTTCGTAAAATTCGTAATCCGAGAGCGCATCGATTATATGATAGCCCTCAAGATAGGGCGCGATGAGCTCCTTGCACCGTTTGTATTGCTCAAGATCGGGCAGATGAGGCTCGTCCGAGACGTGGTAATAGCAATTTTTGTCCACTCCCCGTCTCTTGAATTCCCCTACAAGCGCAGGAATAAACTGCGAGAGAAAATCAGCGTATTCCTCTCCCGCAGAGTCGGTGTGCCATCCGAAATATTTTCTCTTTCTTCCCTTCACCTTTACGATGATCTTAGGCGCGTGCGCCGCGCCCCACTGCGTGAAGAAATGAGGTATCTCATAGTATTTCACTCCGAGACGCTCGCACATATCTATCCAACGGTGGAGCTTCTCAAAGCCGAAGATGTACCTTCCGTCGTCTCCGAGCGATATGTCAACAAGCTGTGTGGTCAGCCGCTCTCCGCCGACGTACGTGTCAAGCTCGGGCGTAAAAACGGGCGTAAGTATCATATTTATGCCGTTGTCGACCGCCGTTTTTATAAACGACTCGATAAGACTCCAATGCTTCTCGGAAAACGCCTTTACGCCGTAGTGGTTCGCTATGCAGTCGGTGTAGAGCCATTCGGTATGTATAAGCTCCTGAGGAGGCAGACAGACGTCGAGGACCTTTACGGATACGCTCGTCTCTCCGCACACTCTCGGCTCGCTCTCGGTGTCTATCTTGACCGAAAGATCGTATTCTCCCGCAGAGAAATCCTCGGGAAGTCTTACCTCGACAAACAGCGCGCGAAGTCTGTTCATCGGGAGCATAGTGCCGTCGTTATAATGGAGCGGACGGAGAAGATCGGGATACATTCCCGGCTCGCGCCGCAGATATGCGCCCTCCTGAAAATTCTGGTTCATAGGCTGCATTGACGGAATGTGCACGACCTGACGGACGGTCGCATATTGCGCAAGAGAGCCCGAAAGCCTTACCGCCGCGCGGAGTATGGGCTTTGTTTTGAGCGTGTTGGTGTATATCACCTGAAAGGTGAGCGGCTCATTTTTGAATATCGTGAATTCCCTTTTTTCGGTCTTATCATCGATGCGCTCGTCAAAAAAGCATTTTTCGAGGGATGATACCGTTTTTATTTTTAACTGTTCCATCTTCTTGTTCCCCATAAATTAAAATTTGTACTTGAAAAAACATATCGGATTTGGTATAATAGTTAGAGCATTGCTTCAAAATGCGCCCGTGTTGCAAAAAATGCCGCGCGGATGCTTCTTGAACGTGCTTTGTTTATGTACTCTTATATGTGCTACTTAAATGATATAATATTATTTTCGATTTGTCAACGGATTTTTTTATTGCACGGGTGTATTTTTTTATTGTCACTTTTCGCCTTTGGCTTTAAACGAAGAAACAAAAAAGCCTCTCCCTCCGGGGGAGGTGCCGAGCTTGCGAGGCGGAGAGGGTGAAAATCACTGCTTTCCCTCTCACCCGCTCCGCGGGAGCTCTCCCATAGGGAGCTATGAAACGTAAAGTTTTAAGCGAATAAAGTAGGGGCGACCTTTGGTCGTCCGTATAAAAAACAACCGTAGGGGCGACCGTTGGTCGTCCGAACTCGGCACGAGATATTTACCACACATCCGTAGGAACCGGCGTCCATATTTGCGTGGCAAATTGACGGTCCGAATCTACCGTAACGATAAACCCGCTATACGATAAATTTCTCACCTTGCCCGTAGGGGACGTCGTCCTCGACAAAAATTTATATTTTAATAACAATAATATTGTTTTATAAAGACATTTCGATAAAAACCCACTGGCGAATAATACAATTCTATCGGGTAACACCCTGAAAGGATAAAAATGCAAAGATCAACAGATATAGCCGTTATCGGCGCAGGACACGCAGGAGTAGAAGCCGCCCTCGCCGCCGCCCGCACGGGATCGGATACGGTGCTTTTTACAATGTCGCTCGAGTCTATCGCCAATATGCCCTGCAATCCATCTATCGGCGGTACGGGAAAGGGACACCTCGTTTTTGAGATCGACGCGCTCGGCGGCGAGATGGGCAGAGTTGCCGACCTCGTCACGCTTCAATCGAGAACCCTCAACCTCGGCAAGGGCGCGGCTGTCCATTCAAAAAGAATACAGGCGGACAGAAAAGAATATACAAGGCTGATGAAGAATGTTCTGGAAAAAACTGCCAATTTACGCATTATTCAGGCGGAGATCGTCGACATCGGCGTGGAAAACGGCAGAGTTTGCTCGGTAACGACCAAGCTCGGTGAGGTTTGGAGCTGTTCTGCGGCGGTCATTTGTACGGGAACCTACCTCGACTCAAGAATATTCGTGGGCGACGTAAACTATCAAAGCGGCCCCGACGGTTTTCTTGCCGCAGAGGGACTTTCGGCGTCACTGCGCAACTTGGGACTTACGCTTATGCGCTTTAAAACGGGCACTCCCGCGCGCGTGAACCGACGCTCTATCGACTTTTCTCAGCTTGAACGTCAGGACGGAGAGGAGCCCATAACTCCCTACTCTTCCCTGACCGACGACAGCTTTTTTGACGGTCTTGCGCAGATACCCTGCCACATAGTCTACACAAATGCCGAAACCCACAAAATAATCAGAGATAACATACACCGCTCGGCTATGTATTCGGGACAGATACACGGTACGGGCCCGAGATATTGCCCGTCGATCGAGGATAAGCTGACGCGCTTTGCGGACAAGGAAAGACATCAGCTCTTTGTTGAGCCCGTGGGAGCTTCGACCGAGGAGATGTACATTCAGGGATTTTCGACCTCACTTCCAGTCGACGTTCAGCACGATATGCTCTGCTCGCTGAAGGGATTTGAGAACGCGGAGATCATGCGCTACGCCTACGCTATCGAATACGATTGCATTGATCCCACACAGCTTTACGCCACGCTTGAATGTAAAGCGATCGAGGGGCTTTACGGTGCAGGACAGTTCAACGGAACGTCGGGCTACGAGGAGGCGGCGGCTCAGGGACTTGTCGCGGGGCTTAACGCGTCCTTGAAGCTCCACGGCAAAGAGCCTCTTATACTTACGCGAAGCGAAAGCTATATCGGAACGCTTATCGACGATCTTGTCACCAAGGGCACGAACGAGCCCTACAGAATGATGACGTCGCGCTCAGAATACAGACTTTTGCTCCGTCAGGATAATGCCGACACGCGTCTTACGCCAAAAGGGTACGCCGCAGGGCTTGTTTCGGAGGAAAAATACAGACAATTCCTTGCAAAGCAAGAGCTTGTAAAGGGAGAGATCGAAAGACTTAACAATACTCACTATTCCCCCGAGCACTGCAATGCTTTTCTTGAAAAGTACGGAATGACGCCTCTGAATAGCGGAGCGTCGCTTGCCGATCTTCTCCGCCGACCGAATATGACCTATGAGATGCTTGCTGAGATCGACGATGAGAGAACTCCCCTGCCCTTGCGTGTTGTTACCACTGTTGAGGTGACGATAAAGTATGAGGGCTACATAAAACGGCAGATAAATGAAGTAGAGCGCCATGAAAAGCTCGAAAAAAAGCGAATTCCCGAGGACATAGACTATTCTTCTGTAAAAGGCTTGCGCCTTGAAGCAGCGCAGAAGCTCGGAAAGCTCCGCCCGTTGACGATCGGTCAGGCATCGCGCATCAGCGGTGTAAATCCTGCGGATATATCGGTGCTCTTGATCTACCTCGGAATGAAATGACCGTTTCACGTGAAACATTAAGGAGATGTGATGACAGATGACAAAAGAAGAATTTATATCCGAGTGCCTGATAATATTTGAGCTCAATTCACTTCCCTGCGATCGGGCACAGGCACAAAAGCTCTTTGCTCTTACCGAGCGTATGCTTGAAGTCAACAAAAGCCTGAATTTAACAGCAATAAAGGAAGAAAAAGCCGTAATTCTGAAGCATTACGCCGACTCCGTGACCGTTTCCGCACATATTCCGCAAAACAGCAAAATTATAGACGTGGGTTGCGGAGCGGGATTCCCTACTCTTCCGCTTGCTATATTCCGCCCCGATCTGTCTATAACAGCGCTCGACGGAACCGCAAAAAGGATAAATTACGTTTCAGAAACCGCAAAAATGCTCAAGCTTGATAACGTAACAGCTCTCGCGGCGAGAGCCGAGGAGCTGGGCACATCAGCCGAATACAGAGAAAAATATGACGTGGCGATTGCCCGAGCGGTAGCTTCCCTGCCCGTTTTATGCGAGCTTTGTCTGCCTTTTGTTAAGATCGGCGGGCGGATGATAGCCATGAAATCGCAGTCAGCCGAGGTCGAGCTTGCAGATGCATCTCGTTGCATCGAGGTTTGCGGAGGCGCAGAGTCCGAAGTAAATTCGTGCGATCTTGTATCCGACGCAGGAGAAACCGAAGCAAGGAGGCTTATATTTATAAACAAGGGCAAAAAAACCCCTCCTCAATATCCGAGACATTATTCTAAAATATCAAAAAAGCCCCTATAATTCGCGGCAAAATATACATAAAACCCCTAAGTTTTTGCAAGCTTAGGGATTTTATTTTGTTTTATGCGAAATTTGTTCATAATTTTACAGACATAATTCGTGCAAAAAAATATTTCCCGAGTGATATAATGGATATATAAAATATAAATTATATGCCGAAAGGAAGATAAAAATGACAGATTTGAAATGCTTAAAGAGACAAAGAGGGACATTAAGTGAGGTTTCGGAACAAGTGATACAAGTAAGAACAGACGAGATACGCCCGAACCGAGCTCAGCCGAGGGCAAATTTCGATCAAAATTCAATAATACGTCTCGCCGACTCTATAAGAAGATACGGCATATTACAGCCCTTAACGGTACGTGAGGCAGATCCTGACGATAGCTGTAAATACGAGCTTATTGCAGGCGAGCGTCGGCTGAGAGCGGCGAAGATGCTTGGGTATCTGACCGTACCGTGTATCGTGAAGGCCGCAGATGAGCAAATATCAGCAGAGCTTGCAATTATTGAAAATCTCTTACGTGAGGATCTCAATATGTTCGAAGAGGCGTACGGGTACAGAAAATTGATCGAAAACCACCGGCTTACGCAAGAAGAGGTGGCAAAGCGGATGTCCGTAAGTCAATCAGCAGTCGCAAATAAGCTGAGATTGTTAAAATTAACCTACGAGGAGCAGAAGATAATACTTGAATCAGGACTAACAGAGCGGCACGCGCGGGCTTTGTTGAGGATAGAAAGTTCCGCAGAGCGTCTAAAAACGCTTGATCATATCATCGAACATAAATTAAACGTAAACGCCACAGAAATGTATATAGAAAGCGAGATAGAAAAACAAAGAAAAGCGAAGCGTGATGTAAGCAGCGGAGAAGTCAGCGATGTAGATGCAAGTAAAAAGGCTTTTGTCAGTGCGGAATCTGCGATACCCAAAAGAAAAGAAAAAGAATTAAGCGAAGCAGTTCAAGCTATCCGTAGGAGAGTAGATACGTGGACAGCCAACGGCGGAAGCGCGGATATTAACATTGCAAATCGTCCGACGACAGTTGAAATCGTGATAAGGTTGCATAAATAAGAGATGATGTTTCACGTGAAACATTAAAGTGAAGATTATTACCAACGTTTCACGTGAAACATCAAAGAGAAGATTATCACCAGCGTTTCACGTGAAACATCGAAGAGAAGATTATCACCAACGTTTCACGTGAAACATTAAAGGCAGTTAAAAAGTAACAGTTAAACAAGTAGGGGATTGTTCGCC
>JAFTYG010000049.1 GCA_017461365.1 Clostridia bacterium
GCTTCATATTCATTTAAAAGACGCGCGTCCTTTTCCGCACCGTTTTCGATAAGAGCCGAAAGCTCCGAAAGTCTCTCCTCGGCGCGCATTAGCTAGGGAAAAGCCGAATACATAAATGAAAGGGGCGTTTCTCCGTCGGCAATGTCGAGCGAGACGTTCTGCTCGAGTACACCAACCGTTTTATCCTTTGATATAAATACGCTTCCCTCGTCGGGCGTATACTCTCCAAGTATCAGCTTGAAGAGCGAGGTCTTGCCGCTTCCGTTTATACCGACCACTCCGAGTCGGTCATTTTCGTTCAGCGCGAACGAAATATTTTGCAGAACCGGCACAGTCCCGAAGGAAAGCGAGAGATTACTCACACTTATAACTGTCATTTTGCCCTCCACCTTTACTTCAGCATTATCTTTACTTCTGCCGCCACGCCGAGAATTCGTGCGTTTCCGCTTTCAAAGTCATCCGTGGTCAGACGCATCGGCGAATAGTCACTGTTTTCGGGGCATAGCGTGACGTTCCTGCCCTGCTGAATAAAGCGTTTTATAGTGGCGCAGTTTCCGTCGACAAGGCAGGCGACGATGTCGCCGCTGTCGGCATACGATTGCTTGTGAAAGAGCACAAGACAGCCGTCGACGATGCCGCAGTCCTTCATGCTGTCGCCGCGCACCTTAAGATAAAAATAATCGTCGACATTATCTATATCGGCAAATTCGTGACCGAGAAGCGTTTCATTGGTGATTATCGGGCTTCCCGCGCGTATCTCTCCAATAACGGGCACCATCTTTCTGGCTTTAACGCGCATATACCCGTCGATCTCGGCGCTTTTTCCAACGTCGGTACCGAAAACAAGGTCAAGACTTATTCCGAAATGGTCGGCGATCTTAATAAGCTTGTCTGCTTTGGGAGATGAGCGACCGTTTTTCCAATCCGTAAATGTAGAATTTGGTATCCCTGTTGCTTTTGCAACGCGATATACGGTCGTATTGTGTAATTTTAATAAATGCTCAAAGTATGAATATTCCATTTTTTCTCCTTAATTGTGCAAACTCACAAATATTTATGATTTCCGAAATATATATTGATTTTATTTAGAATATGCGGTATAATTTATTTAGTCTAAAAAAAGACGGGCTTTGACTGAGCCTGCCGTTCCACTCTTGATCTTTACAATAATATTATAGATCAAACGAGCGGCTTTGTCAATAGCGAAGTTCAAAAATACACAAACAAAAAGGAGATATTCAGCAAAAATATATGTGCAAGGAATGTGGAAAACAGTTTTGCCCCTCCTCGTGCCCCGAATTTTCTCAAGCCCTGGCAGGCGGCGGAAAGTCCGAAAACGTATGCTTTCTTTGCGGAGAGGCCATATATCCATATGAACTTTACTACAAAAAAGGTAAAATACGGCTCTGTTCTGTGTGCGAGAGCGGATTGACCCTCTCCGAGCTTGGAGTCGTGTGCGGAATAAATGAAGGAAGCCCGCTGAGCTTGTGCGGCTTCGAGACGGTCATGGGAGGGGAGGCGAACGATGACTGAATATAACGGAGAAAATAGAAAAGCCCCCGAGATGACACCGATGGAACAGGTGCAGTCATATCTCGAGGACTATACGGTTTTCCGAAAGCTTTTGGAAATAAATGAAGAACGCAAAAAGCATTTCGGAATTCCGTGCGGATCAGACGTAAAAGCAGAAGAAACATTGAATCTTCCCTACTGTCCGTCAAACGCGTGGGCAGAGATGTTTGAGCGGCGAAGATTTGTTATGTCCTTAAAGCGGTCAAACGAAAGATTGTTTCTTTTTCTTCACTACATTCACGGTCTCAGCGTCACAAAATGCGCCGAGCTGATGGAGATCTCTCTGCGAGGAGCGTTCAGGCTGAGAAGAAACGCGCTTGAACACGCGGCGATCCATTTCAAAAAATATATTAAAATTTCAAGCACTACCAAAACTTACGAATAAAGTCCCATAGCAAGCTTTGACATATCGGGCGCGCCCACAAGCGAGTCGATGCCGCAATATATCAACACTTTATCTATCCCATTCTCTCCGCAAAGCTTCTTTACGCTGCTGTTGTAATAACGCAGATCTACCATTTCAAGGTCAAAGTGGAGGGCAAGAAAGGGGGCGAGCGCGTGAGAAAAGCTGTCTTTTATAACGAGAAGCTTCGGTCGCTCGACACCGTCAAGCGTCACGGAGGTCAGCGAATGATTTCCGCCGAGAAAAACGCTGTACTTATCTTTTTTCGAAAGGTAGCTCTCGTCGTAAAATCCGTTCAAAGAAGATTTTCCGAAGGAAACGGTATAGCTATCGTCGCCGTCGTATCTGAAAAGCGTTATCGTATCGTAAGCCTGCGCGGGTATTCCCGCCGCGGAATACGTCGTGCCGAGAAAATCGTCGGCGGCTGTCTGAAGCTCAAAATATTCAAGCGGATACGGCGTATATCCGAGCGTCTCGCCGAGCGAGCAGTAAACGTAATATGCGCCGAGCGTGGTATAATGGTGGTCGGTCTTGTACCAAACGTATTCGCCTAAGTCGGCTTTGCCCTTCAAAAGCTCATTAAATGTGATGGCATCGTCGGGAAGCTTATCCCACACGGCATTCGCGCGCGCAAAGCCAAATGTCGGGAAGAGCTTTTCGCTCACAACGTCTATCCCTCTCGGCAAAACCGCTGTTGTCACCTCAATGCCGGTCACCCTGCGAAACTCCTCGATGGCTTCAAAATTCTCACGAATATTTTCGTACTCCGTCTCTCCGTACTCGAGGCGGTCAACAAGATAGCCCTCGCTCCCGAATATAATGCCCGAGCTCTCGCCGCGAAGCATAGCGAGCTCCGAAGCGGTCTTCAGTCGGACAAAAAATCTGCGTGCGGGAAGCCTGTCGGCGTAAAAATCCGCCACGCCCGCCGTAAAGCTACCGTCAACCAAGCTCGAAACGCTGAATTTCGGAAGGTCGGCAAGCATACGGTTTTCGTCCTCGGAGAAGCTCTCTTTGGGCAGGACAAATATTAATATTCCTATACACAAAATAAATGCGGCAAGCAAACAGAGCAGCAACGTATCGTAA
>JAFTYG010000050.1 GCA_017461365.1 Clostridia bacterium
AATTTCTCCTTGACAGCAAGCTCCAGTGCCTTTCCCGTACCCGCGAGGTACTTGTGACCAAACACGTCCGCGCTACCGCTCTGTGTTCCCTCACCGACATATCTTCCGTCCGCAAATCTCAGTCCTTCAGAAACAGCTATAACTATATTCGGATGCCTTTCAAATGCTTTTTCAATATCAGAAAAGAAGCTATCCATATCAAAGCTTCGCTCGGGCAGATATACGTAATCGGGTGCCGTGCCGTTCACTACCCGTCCGATAGCCGAGGACGCCGTCAGCCATCCCGCATCACGTCCCATTATCTCAACAATGGTCACCGCGCGGACGGTGTACACCGAGCAGTCGCGAATTATCTCGCTTACTGTAGTAGCAATATATTTTGCCGCAGAACCAAATCCGGGAGTGTGGTCTGTAAGAGCAAGGTCATTATCTATGGTCTTTGGTACACCCATAATACGAATATCACTGTTGCATTTTTCAGCATAAATACTCATTTTCGCAACGGTATCCATAGAGTCATTTCCGCCAATGTAGAAAAAGAACTTTATATTATGCGCATCGAGAATAGCAAAAAGTTTTTTGTATAATGCCTCATCCTCTGCCTTGCCCGAATTGGGATCGGGAAGCTTTTTTCTGCAAGAGCCGAGCGCCGCCGCGGGGGTCTGCTCGAGCACCTTTAAATTTTCTTCATCTGAAAATATCTCTCCAAGATCAATAAATCGCTCGTTCATCAAGCCCTCGATGCCGTTGCGCATACCAAATATCTTTTCAATACATTCCGAAGCCATAGCTCCTCTTATAACGCCAGCAAGTGTGGCGTTTATAGCCGCCGTAGGTCCTCCCGACTGTCCGACGATAGCGTTACCTATTAACATAATTCCCCTCCAATGTCCTGTTTATGATAATATTTTACCATAAAATGCTCTTCCTGTCAACCGTTGTATTTTCTCCGCTTGTCCTTGGGATTATTGACAGAGGCGGCGCATATTAATTAATGAACTAAAATTCGGAGGTAAATGTAATGTTTACGGGTATTATTTCAATGCTTTCCAATTTCATTCATCTGATCTTAGGTATAGGAACGGCGCAGAATTTTCCGCCACCACTCAGCGCGGCAAAGGAAAAGGAATATTTTCTGCTCGCAGAAAAGGGAGACGAGAGTGCAAGACAGGAGCTGATACTTCACAATCTGAGGCTTGTGTCTCACATCGTCAGAAAATATTACGCATCAGCAAAAAATCAGGAGGATCTTGTATCTATCGGGACTATAGGACTCATCAAAGCAGTTGATACATTCAAGGTATCGGGCGGAGCGAAGTTCGCGACATACGCGGCACGCTGCATACAAAATGAGATACTCATGCATTTTCGCTCGCAAAAAAAGCTGTCGTGCGAGGTGTCGCTCAATGACACGATAGACGTCGACAGAGATGGCAATCCCCTCACCTATATTGACGTTATAAGCTGTGACGACACCTTAGCGAGCGACATAGAAAAGAAGATAAACACAGCCAAGGCAATGAAGCTTCTCCAAACCGAGCTTACCGCGCGAGAAAGAAAGATAATCTGCATGAGGTACGGAATAGGCGGTCGCAAGCCAATGACACAAAAGCAGATAGCTGAGACCTTGAATATTTCAAGGTCGTATGTCAGCCGTCTTGAAAAGACAGCTCTCGAAAAGCTACGAGCTCATTTTTAATCAAACACATACATAAGGATAAAGGGAGCGCGAAAGTTCGCGCTCCCTTTTCGTATCAAGTTATTTTTCCATAAACCGCTTCCACGGTCGTGTCGCGACAAGACAGCAAACGCATCCCATCAGTGCGATAAGAAACCACACTCCAACGGTATACCGCCAACCCAACGTCTCGGAAAGGAGCGCGATACCGTAAGTGGATATCGACGATCCGACGTATGTACAGGAGTTGACCACACCGGCAACCGTGGAAATGTTACCATATTTCTTGTAACGCTTTGGCACGTGCGTAATAAGCATAAGATTGATACCGTGCATACAGCCTGTTATCATCGCCATTGCCAGAATGGCAATAAGCTTTCCCGCATCATAGAAGCAGAACATCAGCAAGGCAAAGGCGGCGGCAACCGAAAAGATCGCAAAGCCGCAAAAGACCTCATTTTTGAAAAAGCGCTTATATACTGCTGCGGACAAGGTTTGGCAGATAATAGCGAATATCGCCAGCGAAACGGTGCATAGTATAGACGCCGAATTTCCCATATTGAACACCTCGGCAAGGTACGATGGCATCCACGAGCTTATCCCGTCCCGAAGCATTCCTTGGAAGATAATTCCCAACACGATAAAAATCATGGGAAAGAGAGCCGCCATCGGAAAATGAAACGAGGTGTTATCAGCAGACAAGCCCTCGGCGGCGGGAGCAGAGAGAGAAATTCTTGACATAAGCAGGCCCCATAAAACACAGACCGCAACACCTACCAACGCGCAAACGAGGAAAACTGCTTCCCACCCCAAAAAGCGTATAATAAGCGGTGCTGAAAGATATACGAAAATAGTGCCAAACGAAGAACCCCACGAAATTCGTACCACGGAATACCCGTACATAGCATCGTCCGTATTGGCAACCAGAATTTTGACCATGGGAGGCCACATCATGGCTTGCGCCAGACCGTTTATCGCCCAAGCGACGGACATCAACGCCACTGAGAAAGAAAGTGCGGGAAAGAGCAGATTGGTGACTACGGCGACGATCAAGCCGCCAAATATGAGTGTAGTCGGCTTTATCTTGTCTCCCAAGCGTCCGCTCAGTAGCTGACCGACTCCGTATGTCACCGATTGAGAAACAAGTATGACCGACAAAGCGGATTTTTCAAAGCCCGTCGCCGTCACGACCTCCAAGATCGACGCGGCGAAATTAACGCGGGTGACGTAGCTCGTGAAGTATACGAGAGTCAACAGCCATGCTAACGCCTTGCCCGTTATCATTTTTTGGGAGCTTCTCATACGGTAGCATCTCCCCTATCGGCTCTGACAGATAAGCGGACCGTTGCGGATATCCATTCCGTGCCGCTGTTGCCCAACGCTTTACGAAGCTCCTCGCTTGGGGTATGCTCGTCATCGGTTATCACACCATTGATCTCATCAAAGTCGGCAACGTGATAAAAGCTCTGCTTATCAAGCTTCTCACTTTCGGCGAGCGCATATGAAATATCGCTCCTCCTTATCAATTCGGAGCTCATAATACCGTCAGTTTCCGTTCCCGCCGAAAGCCCCGATGCGGATATTGCCGTTACGGCGATAAATGCTTTATTTACGCGTAGTGCTTGCAGTTGGGTAAGCGTGACCGCGCCTCCCAAGGTTCCCGTTTCGGGGCTGACTGAGCCGCCAAGCAAAACAACGTCACCCGTAAAATCTCCTGCGGCTATCTTCTTGGCGAGAATAGCTGCAACGGGCATCGAATGGGTAACTATCTTCAGTCCGCTTACGTTATAAATGGCTTTGGCAAATGCCTCGGCGCAGGTGCCGCTATCAATGGCAATAATATCATTGTCACAGAGCAAGGCTACGGCGCGCTCTCCTATCTTTTGCTTGTGATAAGCGTTATGTGTCTGACGGACTGCGTAGCTGTCGTCTCTGACAGAGCGGCGGACCGCCACAGCTCCACCGTGTACCTTTCGTATACTGCCGTCCTTGGCAATAACGTTAAGATCGCGCCGTATAGTCTCTCCTGAGACTCCAAAGCGCTCGGCAAGCTGAATTATACTCGCTGTTCCTTCCTGCCGTATAAATTCAGATATTTCATATTGTCTTTGTTCGGATAACACAGTGTCCTCCTCAAAAAAGTATTTATCAATGACCATTATACCACATAAAACAAAATGGGTCAATATATATTTGTGAATTTGTGTTGATTTTTGTGAAAACGTGTGGTATAATATTACAAAAATCACTTCATCGGGAGGAAATCACTATGAACCGCATAAAAAAAACGTTCTGTATCGTATTATCGTGTGATACCAAAAACCGTTCGGGTCGGCACGCCACAAACCGTCACCATATATCCGATTGGAAAAAGCAAGTGCTTTTTAGACGGAGTCGATTACACCGTAACGTTTATTCCAATGGAATGCTTTGACCACACATGGATATCCTCGCCCAAGCTCGATACCGTCACCGTACGCCCCGTAAACGGCGTCCTTTCGGTGACGTACGTATTTGACGAAGAGCAGGAATGGACGCTGTCGGTTACCACGCAAGCAGACCGCGAAGCAAAGAAAAGGCCCTTGGAATTTAATATTTATTCTCTGATGGACGATCTGTACGGGCGTAATCCTTACCGCGGAGACCTACACGCTCACTCAACAGGCTCTGACGGCAAGGAGGACCCTGTGATCGTTGCCGCCAATTATCGCAAAGAAGGCTTTGATTTTTTTGCACTGACTGACCACGGCAAATGGGAGCCATCGGACGAAATGCTCAAAGCATACGCGGATATCCCCCTCGGTATCAAGCTTTTTCACGGCGAGGAGGTCCATGTTCCCAATATCTGGATACACGTAGTAAATTTTGGAAGCAATACAAGCGTTAACACTCTATACAGAGAAAACGCAGAAGAGATAGACGCTGCCATGCGGGAAAAAGCCCTGACATTAAAAACACCTAAGGGAGTAGATCCGCTGGAATACGCCTACAGAAAATGGATAACCGAGGAAATACGCCGTGCGGGCGGTATGGCTATCGTGCCCCATCCGTATTGGATACACCGACAGTCATACAATATGTCTGACAGAGCCCTGGAATACGTATTTGAAACGGGCGCTTACGACGCATTTGAGCTGGTAGGCGGACAGAGCGTACATGAAAACAACGTTCAGATAGCGTTTTATCAGGAGCAAAGAGCCAAAGGACGGCAGATACCAATAGTAGGCTCAAGCGACTCTCACGGTACCGACCCCGCTTCTTATTTTGGTGTCGGCAGATCGGTCGTATTCGCCAAGGATATGGAGCTTGAGTCTATTTGCGACGCGGTAAAGAGCTTTTACAGCGTCGCGATCGAGCAACAGCCGTGCGGCGAGGAAGAGCGGGTGTACGGCTCTTACCGTCTGGTCAAATACACACGTTTTCTCATGGATCACTATTTTCCCTCACACGACGAGCTTTGCGTTGAGGAAGGAGTGCTCATGAGAGAATACGCCTTAGGCGACGAATTAGCGGGCGATGCTCTGCGCAAAATGGCATGCCGCACTGAAAAGCTTATGAAGAAGCTACTTAGAGGTGAAAAGTCATAACCACCAGCGGTATGGTTTTCTTTAACCAAAAAAATCCGCACACAAAAGTGTGCGGAATTTTTGGTGCACCTTTAAACGTTAAAATGCGAAGCATTTTTACGTCGGATTCGAACACGGGGTTTGCGAAGCAAACATCACGGGTGAGTTTCCTGAAGGTGCCTTGAAACAATACAAAAAGCCATTCAAGTTTAAGTGGTGCACCTTCAGGGATTCGAACCCGGGACCCACTGATTAAGAGTCAGTTGCTCTACCAACTGAGCTAAAGGTGCATATAGACTTGAATGGCTATTGGCTCCCCCTGCTGGGCTTGAACCAGCGACCCCTTGATTTTGTTAGTGTTACAACTCCATCAAAGAATCTCTCAACTTTCAGCCCTATGTGTTTGGGGGAAACACATATTTTCTTTACTCGTATATTATAGCACTTTGATGGAAATTTGTCAATAGTTTTTTGCAACTTTTTTACCTTTATATAATTTTTAAAATTACATTGTATACCGGAAGTGGTTTATTATGCGATTTCTCCAATAAATTTATAATTTATCCTGATGTGCTGTTCTGTTACGCCATCTTTTTTAACTCGATCTCCCACGACAACGGACTGTATAAGCCGATTGAGAACTTCATCATCGAGCTTCGTCAAGGTTTCAAACGCCTCAGCCATTTCGATAAACCTTTCTGTACCGTAGGCTGTTGCTTTGGAAGAGTTACGTAGCTTTATGAGTTCTGCCCTTCTCTCCCGCGCCTCATCTTGCTCGGACTCGCACCTTGTAGATAGGTCTTGGAACTTACGCTCAGAAAGAATACCGTTGAACTTATCCTCATAGAGCTGTTCAAACTTTCGGTCAAGCTCGGCAATATTTGCCTCAAGCATATTGAGCTCGTTTTCTATACGGGCATCTTCGCTATCGCTACTCTCAAGTTTATGTAGAACTTGATCAATAAACACTTCCCTATTCTCCCGAACCATAAACAATACTTCATTGATATCGTGTAAAACTGCATCATACAACTCATGGTACATAATATAATGGCTGGAACACACTTCCGGTCCCTTCTTCTTATAGGTATTGCATACATAGTAGTTATTTCTATCAGACGCGTTTGCAATACCGAGAGCATGTCCGCATTTGTCACACTTAATCAGTCCTGCAAAGATATTATTAAAGCCACTTGAGCTTGTACGTTTTCTACTATCAAGTTTAGCATGGGCATCATCCCAAAGTTGCTGACTAATAAGCTGAGGAACTATTCCGGGAATCATAATCCAATCCTCTTCATCCTGCTTTACTATCCGCTTACTCTTAAATGACGCCTTTCTGCGTCTGCCACTAATCAGATAACCCAAATAAGTTTTATCGTGTAGAATTTTGTGAACGGTAGCTAAGTTCCAATCATACGGATCCTTATCATACGGTTTATTTAACAATTTAGCTCTGTACGCCGAAGGAGTAAGTATCTTATGCTCCTTCAGTACCCGCGCGATTTTGTTATAACCATAACCTTGATATGCTGCCATTTCAAAAATCCAAACCACATTTGAAGATACTTCCTGATTGATTTCCAAAACATGATAGTCATCTTGAGATTTCAACAAGCCGTAAACCGCAAAAGAACCGATATACTCTCCATTCATAGCTTTTGTAACAAAGGCCTGCTTGGTCTTTCTGGAACAGTCTGCGGGATAATACTCGTTAAATACATTCCTAATTGGAAGCATCAAATCATAGTCCGTATCTCCGCGATCAGTATCCACATCATCACCGATAGCAATAAACCGAATGTTCATCTGGGGAAATATATCGCTTATGTATGAGCCGACCTTCAAATAGTTTCTACCGAAACGAGAAAGATCCTTTACAATAACCACGTTTACTCGCTTGGCTTTCACATCTTCCATCATTCGCTTGAAGTCAGGACGGTTAAAGTTCGTTCCTGTATAACCGTCGTCTATGTAAACATCATAAATACAGATATTATTCTGTTTACAAAAATCTGTTAGTATCTTTTTCTGCGTTTCAATAGAAACACTGGTGCCGTCCTTTTCATCATCGTCGCTTAATCTGCAATACAATGCTGCTATCAATCTGCTTTGCTCTTTATATTTCATTTTTTACCTCACTTTCCGAGCAAAGCGATGGTTGTGCTATTATTATACTATCTTTGCTCTGATACGTCAAATGTGCGATTTTTTTATTTACCACTTTGAAAACGAAGAGTATCACGTATCTGATTTGCAACATAATCGGAATATATTTCCATTAAAGGTTGTGTACCAAATGATCTTGTTACGTTAATGACTGTTTTTACCGCCCTTTCTTCCTTTTTCACATCCATATATAATTCCCTTCATTTATTTGTATAGACACCTCTCTGCCGAGCCATTTCCTTTGCTCCTTTTCGACCAAGTATTGTCAGGACACGCTATGCGATATTTGATCCGTGGGCGCGCTCATATCATGGCGAACTATCCGCGGCACCTGTATAACTCTCGGCAAAAGGCTATTCAATTGTAGTCAAGAACCCTTTTGTCCCTTCACTTTTAAATAGATTTCAACTTTTACTTTTTTACAAAATAAATATTTCGGTATCAATTAACACAATATATTGATATTTTATCTTGACAAACACAATATATTGTGTTATAATCATACTGTAATTGATTTTTGTGCGCTGTCCGTTATGGACTTTTCGTGTTATTCACGTTGCACACGTTGTTATTTTTGTACGCGGTCAGTATGTCTTTACCTGCTGTGTTATGCTGTAGGTGCATATTGGCTTTTTTGTTTTTATGGGACTTGTTCCCCACTTATATGCGAGAATGAAAAAGGGTTTACGTTATATGCGTCGAATCCGATACCTGTCTTATCAAGGTTTTTCATTCTCGCTTTTTTATTTTTGCCGTAAAGCCTACGGGCTTATGGAAATACAAAAAAGAAAGGTGGTTTGAAAAAGAATGAGTAACAAACCGAAAAGGCGTTTTCGAGGAAAGAAAAACGCAAGAATGAAACAGCAAATTTTAAGAAAGGAGAGACAGAGAGCGACAAAATATCCGTTACATACGGAATACCGCCAAACTGCGTTGCTAAAGAGAAGCAGAGAGCGAGGCGCTTGATATGCGGACACGAATTCCACCGCTTGAAAATCCGTATGTGCTTGTAGTAACTGACGGCTTACCGGAAGAAGTATGGTTAGAATACCGACGAAAAGGCGTTGGAGGCAGTGATGCCGCCGCCGTTCTCGGTGTATCACCGTTCGGAACTGCCAGAGACATCTACTACGACAAGTTAAAAATCGTAAGTTATGAAGATCCAAATGAGAATTGGGTAGAAAAGGAGATGGGACATTTACTTGAAGATCTGGTAGCGCAAATATTTCACGTAAGAACAGGTTACCCGATCTACAAAATTAAAAAAATGTTTTATCATCCCGACTATCCGTTTATGATTGCTGATATTGACTACTTCACCATTCTTCCAAACGGAGAGACAGCAATTCTTGAAATAAAGACTACGAAAGAAGAAGCGCTCGATCTCTGGTGGAAAGGTGATGAGGAAATCGTCCCTGTAAATTACGAAATACAAGGACGCCATTATATGACAGTAATGGATGTCGATCACGTTTTTTTCTGTTGCTTCTACGGAAAAAATGAGTATGGCATCGTAATCCGGCATATCACGCGGGACGAATGTTACGAAGAAGAGCTTATCCTATTGGAAGCTAATTTTTGGCAAGAGCACGTTATGAAAAAAATACCGCCTCCATACGTGGAAGACGGTGAACTTGTAATAAAGAGCGTAAAGGAGCATTACGGACCTGCCGATATAACTGCACCCGCTATTGAGTTAAGCACGCTCAACATAAGCGGTGCCATGCGGTATCTTGAACTTCAAGCACAAAAGGCACTTCTTAACGAAGAAGTAAAGCGGATAGACAATGAAATGAAGCTATTGCAAGGTCGTATCGTTGACGAAATGGGAACAAGCTGTACAGCGCTATGCAATCATGACGGTATGGATTACACTATTACCTATAATCCCGTTTACAAAAAGAGCATCAATAAAGATAATTTGTTCAAATTACAGATGCAGTATCCCGAAATTTACGAGCAATTCGTTTCCCAAACGGAATCGAGAAGATTTTACGTTAAAAAGACGCCTAAAAAGGCGGCTTGAAAGGAGAATTTATGGCACGATGCAATATTTATTACAACAAGTACAACATTATTGCGAGGACGTATATTCCTCATATTAAGGTCGTGGAAACAGAAGACGTTTATCACGAGATTGGTGTGTTAATATGCCGTTCTATTGAGAGAATTAAAAACATCCGTTATACACAGCCCAAAGCATCTCGAAAAGAATGCGAGGAATTTTGGGAGAAGCACGGATACAGAAAACTTACAGAAGATCTGTGGATAATGGATTGTATAAAGGAGCAAAAGCGTGACTAAAAATCAATTTTTAAAGAAAACAGGGCTTAAAAGCGAGCATAGGCTTGTTGCGAAACCGTATCTTGATACAGTCGCTCGATACAAAGGCAGGCTCTCCTACTCTCGCATTTATCTGCTTATGAACATAGCCGTTACATTTGGGCGAGTAGGTCCTGATGATATACTCGGATATGTAGATGCCGTTATGAAAATGATATAAAAAAGGAGGATTGAAAAAATGAGCTACACAGGAGTATATGATAAGACCATATACTACAATCCCGTTAGCAAATATTGTGTTATCAGTGTAAAAACTACCGACCAAAGCGTTCCGCAGCAAGCTCGCAGTGCTTTTCGGCACCGTGACAACTTAATACGCTTTACCGCAGTCGGATATGAGTTGCCACAAACCGACAGAATCAGTATGATACTCAACGGTGAATGGCAAAAAGGAAAATACGGACCGCAATTACAGGTCGATTCCTTTGAGGAGATAGTGCCTCAAACGGTTGACGGAGTACGCGGATATCTTTCTTCACGTCTCATTAAGGGCGTTGGAGAAAAAACGGCTGACCTTATCGTCAGGCGCTTCGGCGCGGATGCACTTCGTATTTTGGAAAAAGAGCCTGAACGGTTACTGGAGATACGAGGCATCACTCCATCAAAGTTAGAGGAAATAAAAGCCTCATACGATGAAAGCAGATGTCTCCGCGGTCTTATGATCCTACTCTCCCCTTTTAACATTACGCCGACAACCGCTACGAAAATATACGAGCATTTCGGAGCGAAAAGCGTGGATATACTGAAAAGTAATCCTTTTGAGCTGTGTCAGATATCGGGGTTCGGATTTAAGCGTGTAGATTCTATCGTTCGCAAGGGCGACACACCTCTTAACTCTCCTATGAGAATACACGGGGCAATATATGCCGCTCTCGATACCCAAAGGTGTGAGAACGGACATCTTTACTTGGAGCTTGAGCCTCTGCTTAAAGAAAGCTACCGACTTCTCAATGACCGCACCATAGATGCGAATTTACGCGTGACAAATGAAGAGATCGTTGCCGTGCTTGAAAGTATGGTGCAAAAGGGCGAAATCATCTGTAATAAAAACCGTATTTATCAGATGGCGTGTTATATGCAGGAAGACAGAACGGCGCATAAGATAGCAGAAATGCTTGCAGTACCGCCCAAATCCGTGGATATAAACGAAGCTCTTGAAAGCATACGCAAAAATCTCGGCATTTCCCTGTCACAACGGCAGAGTGAGGCGGTATATATGGCATTCAAGAGCAATCTATCCATTATCACAGGTTCTCCCGGTACAGGTAAAACTACCGTTCTTCGCGCTATTATTGAAGTATTCGGACGGCTTTATCCCAAGAGTACGATAATGCTTGCGGCTCCCACAGGACGAGCGAGCAGACGTATGGCAGAGAGCACAGGGCGAAACGATGCTAAAACCTTGCATAGTCTTTTGGGGCTTCTCGGTGAGAGCGGCTACGTCAAGGACAAAAAGAAAGAGCCTCTTGACGCTGACCTTATCATAGTGGACGA
>JAFTYG010000051.1 GCA_017461365.1 Clostridia bacterium
AGCTCTTCGCTCGTATTTGCGCAATGAATGAGAAGAATGAGAAAAAGGTTCTCAAGACATGGTCTCGCGCGTCGACCATATTCCCCGAGTTCGTTGGTCACACCATAGCGGTACACGACGGAAGAAAGCACAGTCCGGTCTATGTTACCGAGGATATGGTAGGACACAAGCTGGGCGAATTCGCGCTTACAAGAACATTTAAGGGCCACGCAGGCTCCAAGACATCCAACAACGGTAAATAATTGAGGGAGGAAAACAGTTAAGATGGAAGCAAAAGCAACACTTAAATATGCAAGAATTTCCCCCCGCAAGGTAAAGATCGTTCTTGACCTCATCAGAGGTAAGGATGCGGGCGCTGCTATGGCAATTCTGAAGAACACAAACAAGAGTGCTTCGGAATACCTTGAGAAGCTTTTGGGAAGCGCAATTGCAAACGCAGTAAACAACTTTGAGATGGACGAAACAAAGCTCTACGTATCCGAGTGCTTTGTATGCCCCGGCCCTACGCTCAAGAGAATTATGCCCAGAGCAAAGGGAAGCGCAGACAGAATTTTGAAGAGAACATCTCACGTAACTATCGTAGTTAAAGAAAGAGACTGAGAGAAGGAGGTTAAGCTAAATGGGTCAGAAGGTAAATCCCCACGGTCTTCGCGTGGGCGTAATTAAGAACTGGGATTCAAGATGGTTCACATCCGACGAGAAGTTCGGTGATACCCTTGTATCCGACTACAACATCAGAAAGTATCTGAAGAAGGAGCTTCAGGCAGCGGGCGTTCCCAAGATCGAGATCGAACGTGACAGCCAGAGAGTACGCGTATTTATCCACTGCGCAAAGCCCGGTATGGTTATCGGACGCGGCGGCTCTGAGATAGAGAAGTACAAGAACGAGCTTCAGAAGATGGTTGGCATGCCCGTTGCTCTCAACGTAGTTGAAGTAAGACAGCCCGACCTCGACGCTCAGCTCGTAGCTGAGAACATCGCGGCACAGCTCGAAAGAAGAGTTGCGTTCCGCCGTGCTATGAAGATGGCTATCCGCAACACAATGAGACTCGGCGCAAAGGGTATCAAGATCTCTTGCAGCGGACGTCTCGCAGGCGCGGAGATCGCAAGAACAGAGCACTATCACGAAGGAACAATCCCGCTTCAGACACTCAGAGCCGACATCGATTACGGCTTCTGGGAAGCTAACACGACCTACGGTAAGATCGGCGTCAAGGTATGGATATACAAGGGCGAGGTTCTTAACGAGGTAAACAGAACCACCGCAGCGCCCAGAGAAAACAGACGCGCAGACCGCCGCGACAACAGAAACGGCGAGAGACGCGGACGCCGTCCCGAGGGCAACAGAGGCGAGAGAGCTCCCAGAGAAGGAGGTCGTAAAAATGTTAATGCCTAAAAGAGTTAAGTACCGTCGTGTTCACCGCGGCAGACTTAAAGGAAAAGCAATGAGCGGCAACAAGGTTACAAACGGTTCTTACGGTCTTGTAGCGCTTGAGCCCGCATGGATCACAAGCAATCAGATCGAGGCTGCCCGTATCGCGATGACAAGATACATCAAGCGTGGCGGTAAGGTCTGGATCAAGATCTTCCCCGACAAGCCCATCACAGAGAAGCCTGCTGAAACCCGAATGGGTTCCGGTAAGGGTTCACCTGAGTACTGGGTAGCAGTAGTAAAGCCGGGCAGAGTTATGTTCGAGATGGACGGCGTCGCAGAGGACGTAGCAAAGGAAGCTATGAGACTTGCTTCTCACAAGCTCCCCATCAAGTGTAAGTTCGTAGTGAAGGAGGAAGCATAATGAAGGCAACAAAATTCACAGAAGAATTGAAGAAGATGAGCGCCGACGAGCTTAACGCAAAGCTCAAGGAGCTCAAGGAAGAGCTTTTCACGCTTCGCTTCCAGCACGCGATCAATCAGCTTGACAACCCTCAGAAGATCGTTGAAGTCAAGAAGAACATTGCTCGTGTGATGACAGTTCTTTCAGAGAAAAACGCGTAAGGAGGAAAAGTCATGACAGAAGAAAGAAATCTTAGAAAAACCCGTGTGGGATACGTTGTAAGCGACAAGATGGACAAGACAGTTGTTATTTCTATCGAGGACAACGTAAAGCATCCCGTTTACGGAAAGATCATTAAGCGTACCTTGAAGGTACACGCACACGACGAAGAGAATGCGTGCGGTATCGGCGACAAGGTTGAAATTATGGAGACAAGACCTCTTTCCAAGACAAAGAGATGGCGCATTGTCAAAGTAATCGAGAAGGCTAAATAATTTAGCTCCAAACAAACCATATACAGTAGATACGGCAAAAATCGTATTGAAATCAGGAGGATAAAAAAGTGATACAGCAACAAACACTTATGAAGGTTGCCGATAACACCGGAGCTAAAGAGCTGATGTGCATTCGCGTACTCGGCGGTACAGGCCGCAGATACGCAAACATCGGTGACGTGGTAGTAGCTTGCGTAAAGAAGGCTGCTCCCGGCGGTGTGGTTAAGAAAGGCGAGGTCGTTAAGGCTGTTGTAGTTAGAAGCGTTAAGGGCATGAAGCGCGCTGACGGTTCTTACATCAAGTTTGACGAGAACGCTGCGGTAATCATTAGAGAAGACAAAACACCCAAGGGTACTCGTATCTTTGGACCTGTGGCAAGAGAACTCCGCGAGAAGGATTACCTCAAGATCCTCTCTCTCGCACCCGAAGTTCTTTAATGGAGGTATCAAGAATATGAATATCAGAAGAGACGATACCGTCATCGTTCTTTCCGGTGACGACAAGGGCGTAAAGGGAAAGGTTATCGCCGTTTCCCCCAAGGAAGATAAGGTGATCGTGGAGAAGGTAAACGTTATCCACAAGCACGTCAAGCCCCGCAAGCAGGGTGAGGCAGGCGGAATCATCGACGCAGAGGGCGCTATCTACGCGTCCAAGGTCGCTCTTTACTGCTCCAAGTGCGGTAAGGGCGTAAGAGTCAAGATGAAAGATGTTGACGGCAAAAAAGTACGTGTCTGCGCTAAGTGCGGACAAGAGCTGTAATGGGAGGTAATGACTAATGGCAAGAATTAAAGATATGTACAAGGCCGAGGTTGCTCCCGCTCTTATGAAGAAATTCGAGTACAAGAGCCCGATGCAGATACCCAAGCTTGACAAGATCGTAATCAACTGCGGCGTAGGAGAGGCAAAGGAAAACTCCAAGGCTCTCGACGCTGTTATAGCTGACCTGACACTCATCTCCGGTCAGAAGGCAGTTCCCACATACGCAAAGAAGTCTGTCGCTAACTTCAAACTCCGTGAGGGCACGAAGATCGGCGCAAAGGTTACTCTTCGCGGCGAGAAGATGTATGAGTTTGTAGACAGACTCTTCAACTTCGCTCTCCCCAGAGTACGTGACTTCAAGGGAATCAACCCCAACGCATTCGACGGCAGAGGAAACTATGCGCTCGGTCTTAAGGAGCAGCTCATATTCCCCGAGATCGAGTACGACAAGGTTGACAAGATCCGCGGAATGGACATCTGCTTTGTTACAACAGCAAACACAGATGAAGAAGCAAGAGAGTTGCTCAAGCTCATGGGCGCTCCCTTCGCAAACTGATAGGAGGTAAACGACGATGGCAAAGAAGGCTATGATACTCAAGCAGCAGAAGGCGCAGAAGTTCTCCACGAGAGAGTACAACAGATGCAAGATCTGCGGCCGTCCTCACGCTTATCTCCGCAAGTACGGCATCTGCCGTATCTGCTTCCGTGAGCTCGCTTACAAGGGCGAGATCCCCGGCGTAAAGAAGGCAAGCTGGTAATTTTTGAGATCGCGCAAGCGTGATCTCAAAAGGCATCAACTGACGTTGGTGCGAAAAACGGTAAGCTGTAAAACAGCGATCCAAACACACAGGTAGTAGCCAGGAGCCGAAAGGCTCTGCGGCTGACACCCGTGGGTAAATTGAAGTTTAAAGTTTCCGAGAGATCGGAAGCCCCCTAAACGATCGGTAGGAAGCGAGTCTGAGGATGCGCTTAACCCCCGATACGCTTGCCACGGAAAACGTGGCGGCAAGATAATATAAACTTGCATACAGGAGGATAAAAATTATGCAAATGTCAGACGTAATTGCGGATATGCTCACAAGAATAAGAAATGCAAATGATGCAAAGCATGCAACTGTGGACATCCCCGCATCCAACATGAAGAAGGCTATCGCAGACATTCTCGTTGAGGAAGGCTACGTAAAGAGCTACCAGGTAATCGAGGATGGTAAGCAGGGAGTTATCCGCGTAACTCTGAAGTACGCTGCAGGTAAGCAGAAGGTTATCAGAGGCATCCGCCGCGTATCTAAGCCCGGTCTTAGAATTTACGCAGGCTACGAGGATATGCCCCAGGTTATGAACGGACTCGGAATCGCAATCGTTTCCACGTCCAAGGGAATAATGACCGACAAGAAGGCTCGCGCTACAAAGATCGGCGGCGAAGTCCTTGCATTTGTTTGGTAATAAGCGGGAGGTAGAAAAATGTCAAGAATAGGAAGAATGCCTATAACTGTTCCCGCAGGTGTTACGGTTACTATCGCTGATAACAACGTTGTAACGGTCAAGGGCCCCCTGGGAACTCTCACAGAACAGTTTAACAGCCGTATGATGATAAAGCTTGAAGGCACCGAGCTTACTGTTACTCGTCCCACAGACGAGAAGGAAGACAGAAGCCTTCACGGCCTTACAAGAGCGCTGCTCAACAACATGGTAGTAGGTGTAACTCAGGGTTACTCCAAGACACTCGAGATCATCGGTGTCGGCTACAAGGCAGCTAAGGTAGGTAAGACCGTAGAGCTCTACCTCGGACACTCGCTCATGTCTAACGGCAAGCCCCAGCAGAAGTTCATCATCGAAGAGACTGATGACATCAAGCTTGAGGTTGCTGACAAGGCGATTCCGATAACGATCACCGTTAAGGGTATCAACAAGCAGGCAGTCGGTCAGATGGCAGCCGTCATCAGAAGCAAGAGACCGCCTGAGCCTTATCATGGTAAGGGTGTTAAATACGCAGACGAACGCATTCGTCGCAAGGCCGGAAAGACCGGTAAGTAATGAAAGGAGTGGACACAAATGGTATCGAGAAAAGACGCTAATAAGGCTCGTCTCAAGAGACATAAGAGAGTCAGAGCTAAAATTTCGGGCACTGCTGCTCGTCCTCGCCTCGCTGTATATCGTTCCAACGCGCACATCTGTGCACAGGTCATCGATGACGTTGCAGGCGTAACATTGGTTTCTGCTTCTACCCATGAAAAGGAATTTGAAGGCACCAGCGGAAACAAGGCTGCTGCAAAGTGGGTTGGTCAGAAGATCGGCGAGAGAGCAGCTGCAAAGGGTATCACCGAAGTCGTATTCGACAGAGGCGGCTATCTTTATCACGGACGTGTATCGGAGTTGGCTGAAGGCGCTCGCGAGAGTGGCTTGAAGTTCTAATTACCCTTTGGTAATTAGTCCGGTTTGTACACTGTTCAAACAGAAAAATTTCTATTGAACACAGAATTAAGGAGAAAAAACATGGCAGAAAGATTTAATCCGGCAGAGCATGATCTCAAAGAGCAGCTCGTGTCGCTCAACCGTGTTTCCAAGACCGTAAAGGGTGGCCGTATCTCCCGTTTCGCAGCGCTTATGGTAGTAGGCGACGGCAACGGACATGTTGGCGTAGGACTTGGAAAGGCAGCCGAGGTTCCCGAGGCTATCCGCAAGGGAATTGAGGATGCAAAGAAGAATATGATAACAGTTTCCCTTAAAGGAACAACGATCCCCCACGAGGTTACAGGTGTGTACGGCGCAGGTAAGGTGCTTCTTAAGCCCGCTGCTCCCGGTACAGGTATCATCGCGGGCGGCAAGGTAAGAGCTGTACTTGAGCTTGTTGGTATATCCAACATCCGCGCTAAGTGCTTGCGCTCCAACAACCCCACAAACGTGGTCAAGGCAACTATCGCAGGTCTTGAGCAGCTTCGCTCCGTAGAGGACGTAGCAAAGATCCGTGATATAAGCGTTGAGCAGGTCAAGGGTTAAGGAGGTAGAGAAGAATGAAAAAGGTTATTCTCGTAAAGAGCCTCATTTGCGCAAAGCCCAATCAGAAGGCTACAGCTAAGTCTCTCGGACTTGTAAAGATCGGTGACAGCATCGTCCATGAGGACAATGCGGTACTTGCAGGTAAGATCAAGGTTATTTCTCACCTCGTCAAGGTTGAAAACGTATAAGGAGGAACAGAGAGATGAAACTTAATGAATTATCCCCCGCGATAGGCTCCGCAAAGGACGCTTACCGTAGAGGCAGAGGCCCCGGTTCCGGTAACGGAAAGACCGCAGGTAAGGGCCACAAGGGTCAGAACGCGCGCTCCGGCGGCGGTGTAAGGCCCGGATTTGAGGGAGGTCAGCTTCCTCTTTACAGAAAGCTTCCCAAGAGAGGCTTCAAGAACAGATTTGCGACTAACTACGCAATCGTTAACGTTGCTGCTCTCAACAAGTTTGAGGACGGCGCGACAGTTGACTTGGAAGCATTGCTTGCAGCAAAGATCGTTCGCAAGGAGCTCGATGGACTTAAGGTTCTCGGCGACGGCGAGCTGACCAAAAAATTAACTGTAAAAGCAACAGTCTTTTCCGCAACAGCTAAAGAAAAGATAGAAGCAGCAGGTGGAAAGACAGAGGAGGTATAAGGATGTTCAAGACGTTGAAAAACGCATGGGGAATCGCAGATCTCAAAAAGAAGATTCTCTTTACCTTGCTTATCGTCGTCCTTTACCGTCTCGGTGCCAGCATTCCCGTTCCTTTCGTTGACGCGGGCCTCATGAGCTCGACCGACGCTTTCAGAGGAACGATACTTCAGTACCTGAACATCATTTCGGGTGAAGCGCTCGGAAAAGCGACGCTTCTGGCACTCGGTGTATCCCCTTACATCACAGCATCTATCGTTGTACAGCTCTTGACTATCGCTATTCCTCCCCTCGAGAGATGGTCTAAGGAAGGCGAAGAGGGCAAAAAGAAGCTCAACGTACTCACCCGTATCATCACGGTCGTACTTGCGCTTGTTACAAGTATCGGTTACACGATGTTCCTTGATAACGGTTACAACGGCACATCCTACCTCACGGTAGCTGAGCCTAACTTCTTCCACTACATGATAATCGTGCTCTGCTACTGCGCAGGCGCGGCGCTTGTTATGTGGATGGCTGAAAAGATCAATGAGTCGGGTATCGGAAACGGTATCTCCATCATCCTTTTCGCGAACATCGTAGCAGGTATCTACACTACGGTAGCGACGATGTGGCAGCTCATATTCCCCACGGGAAGCTTCAAGAGCTTCGACTGGCTCGGACTTGTTGTTGTCCTCGCGTTCATCGTTGTACTCCTCGGCCTTGTACTCATCGTCGTATGGATGTCCGATGCTGAGAGAAGAATACCGATACAGTACGCAAAGAGAGTTGTCGGCAGAAAGATGTATGGCGGACAGAATACAAACCTGCCCATCAAGGTTAATATGACAGGCGTTATGCCTATCATCTTCGCTAACTCCATCGTAACCATTCCCGCAACCTTGGCTATGTTGCTTTCCAACACAAGCTGGAAGTGGGTTGAGAAGGTTTCCGACGTAATAACGAAGTACTTTAACTATGACAGTTGGGCATACCTTGTAGTATTCATGGTGCTTCTCATCGCGTTTGCTTACTTCTACGTAATGATCTCCTTCAATCCCGTAGAGGTTGCAAACAACATTAAAAATAACGGCGGCGCTATCCCCGGCATCCGTGTGGGCAGACCTACGGTAGAGCACATCAAGAAGATACTCTACAGAGTTACTCTTGTGGGCGCGTTGCTTGTAGCATTTATTGCTTGCTTCCCTATGCTTCTGAACAACATTCTGAGCATCAACGCTATTCAGGAGGCTTTCGAGCACTACGGAAGAACCCCCGAGCTTTATCAGGGACTCTTCTCGACACTCGCATTCGGCGGTTCTTCGCTGATGATCGTTGTCGGTGTTGCTCTTGAGACCACCCGTGAGCTTGAGGCGCAGATGACGCTCAGAAACTACAAAGGCTTTTTGGATTGATCCCTGAAGGATTTCCGTTTGGAGGATAATATGAATTTAATTATTATGGGTGCGCCCGGTGCGGGCAAAGGAACCCAGTCTGAAAAGATCTCGGCAAAATGGAATATTCCCTCTGTATCGACGGGCGATATGCTTCGCGCTGCCGTAAAGGAAGGCACGGAGCTCGGTAAGAAGGCAAAGACCTGTATGGATGCAGGTCAGCTCGTTCCCGACGAGATAGTAATAGGGATCATCAAGGATTATCTTTCGTCAGATAAATGCAAAGACGGCTTTATTCTGGACGGCTTCCCCCGCTCCATTCCTCAGGCTGAGGCTTTGGATGCAATGGGAGTTAAGATCGACGCTGTTCTCAGCATCGAGGTTCCCGACGAAAAGATCGTCGAGCGTATGAGCGGACGCAGAGTGTGCACCTGCGGTGCATCCTACCACGTCGCTTATAAGGCTCCCAAGGTTGCAGGTATCTGTGACAGCTGCGGCTCGGCTCTTTACACAAGAGACGATGACGCGGCAGAGACCGTATTGAAGCGTCTTGAGACCTACCACAACACAACAGAGCCCTTAAAGGATTTCTATGCCGCAAAGGGACTTCTCGTGTGCGTTGCGGGAAGAGAAGAGGTCAAGGACACTACGGCGGACGTTATGAATGCGCTTTCAAAATTTGAGGCGTAAATCATGATTCAACTGAAGAATTCAGCCCAGATCTCCACGATGATGGAGGCAGGACGCATCACGGGTGAGGCGTTACTACTTGCCCGTGAGCACGTCCGCGAGGGCATAACCACAAAAGAGCTTGATACGCTTATCCGTAACTATATAGAGAAGTGCGGCGCTAAGCCATCCTTCCTCGGATACGGCGGTTTCCCCGGTTCCGCGTGCATAAGCATCAACGAAGAGGTCATTCACGGAATACCCTCAAAAAACAGGGTGCTTCGCGAGGGTGACATCGTAAAGATAGACGTGGGCGCGTTTTACAAGGGCTTTCACGGCGACAGCGCAAGGACTCTTCCGGTAGGAAAGGTCAGTGAGGAGGCTTTGAGACTTATTGAGGTCACACGACAGAGCTTCTTCGACGGTGTTGCTAATATGAAGGTCGGAAACAGGATCGGTGATATTGGAAGCGCTATCCAGCACAGAGTGGAAGAGAACGGCTTTTCAGTGGTGAAGAGATATATAGGTCACGGCATAGGTCACGATCTGCACGAGTCTCCCGACGTGCCGAACTTCGGAACGGCAGGAAGAGGAACGAGACTTTGCGTAGGTATGGCGCTTGCTATAGAGCCTATGGTCAATATCGGCACTGAGGAAGTTTATGAGATGCCTGATAAGTGGACCGTTAAGACACGGGACCACAGCCTGTCGGCGCATTACGAAAACACCTGCGCTCTTACGTCGGACGGAGTTGTGATAACTACTCTCGTCGATAAGAGCTGGTAAGTTGAACAGAAAGTCACAGATATTATTGCAGAGGAGGGATTATTCTGCCAAAGGATGACGTTATCGAATTTGAGGGTACGGTAGTTGAGGCGTTGCCCAACGCGACCTTCAAGGTAAAGCTTCCCAACGGGCACATAGTAACGGCTCATATATCGGGAAAGCTTCGTATGAATTATATCAGAATACTGCCCGGTGACCGCGTGACCATTGAGATCTCAGTGTATGACCTCAATAAAGGCCGCATAACCTGGCGAGCAAAGTAATAAAGAAAGGGTTGGTGTAATAAAATGAAGGTTAAACCATCCGTAAAGAAGATCTGCGAAAAGTGCAAGATCATAAAGAGAAAAGGCAAAGTAATGGTTATCTGCGAAAACCCTAAGCATAAGCAGAGACAGGGCTAAGCCGAAAAATCTAACAGAGAGGTATAAACAGTATGGCTCGTATAGCTGGTGTTGATATTCCGAACAACAAGCGCGTTGAGATCGCCCTTACCTACATCTACGGTATCGGACGCAAGAGCTCCAATGACATTCTTGCAAAGACAGGCGTTGATCCTGACAAGCGCGCAAAGGATCTTACCGAGGAGGAGATAGCAAAGCTCCGTGATGAGATCGAAAATTCCTACACCGTTGAGGGTGACCTTCGCCGTGACGTAGCGCTCAACATTAAGAGAATGGTTGAGATCAACTGCTACCGCGGAATCAGACACAGAAAAGGTCTGCCGGTAAGAGGACAGAGAACAAAAACAAATGCAAGAACCAGAAAAGGTCCTGCAAAGACTATTGCTAACAAGAAGAAATAAGGAGGCAGACAGATGGCTAAAGTTGCTAAGAAGGTCGTTAAGAGACGCCGCGAGAAAAAGAATATTGAAAAAGGCGCGGTACACATCAGTGCAACCTTCAATAACACGATCATCACAATCACCGACGTTGCCGGAAATGCTATTTCTTGGGCATCCGCAGGTGAGCTCGGCTTCAAGGGCTCCAGAAAGTCCACTCCTTTCGCTGCTCAGATGGCATCTGAGACAGCAGCAAAGGCAGCAATGGAGCATGGTCTGAAAACCGTTGAAGTATATGTAAAGGGACCCGGATCGGGACGTGAGTCCGCAATCCGCGCTCTTGAAACAGTAGGCCTTTCGATCACAATGATCAAGGACGTAACTCCGGTTCCGCACAATGGATGCAGACCGCCTAAGCGCAGACGCGTTTAATTAAAAACAGGAGGTAACAGAAAATGGCAAGATATACCGGTCCCGTATGTAAGCTTTGCCGCAGAGAGGGAACCAAGCTTTTCCTCAAGGGCGACAGATGCACATCCGGCAAGTGCGCTATTGACCGCCGCTCCACAGCTCCCGGTCAGCACGGCGCAGCAACAAAGAAGCAGAGAGAATATGGTATGCAGCTTCGTGAGAAGCAGAAGACCAAGAGATACTACGGCGTACTTGAGAAGCAGTTCAAGAACTACTTCGTAGAGGCAGACCGCAAAGAGGGCATGACAGGTGAGAACCTTCTCAAGCTCATCGAGCGCCGTCTTGATAACGTAGTATATAGAATGGGTATGGCAGAGAGCCGTAAGGAAGCTCGTCAGCTCGTTCTCCATGAGCACTTCGAGCTCAACGGCAAGAAGGTAAACATTCCTTCCATCATCGTAAGCGCAGGCGACGTAATTGCGGTAAGAGAGAACTTCCGTTCTTCCGCAAAGTGCAAGGAGCTTGCTGAAGGTCTCGAGAGCAAGATCGCGCCCAAGTGGCTCGCAGTTGATAAGAACGCTCTTTCCGCAAAGGTAGTAGCGCTTCCTGCAAGAGAAGATATTGACTTCGAGTTCAACGAGCAGCTTATCGTCGAGCTCTACTCCAAGTAATAAAACGCCCCTTTGTTTGTGCGGCGGAGTAAGAGCCGCATAAAAATGACCGACGCCGCGGTTGCGGCATCGGAAGCGATATGCTATTCATAAATAATTTTAGGAGGTTTTATTTGGAATGATCGAGATAGAGAAGCCCAATATAACAGCGGTTAGTCTTAATGAGGACGGAACCGTCGGTAAATTTATCGTAGAGCCTCTGGAGCGCGGATTTGGCATTACGCTCGGAAACTCGCTTCGCAGAATTATGCTCAGCTCGTTGCCCGGTTACGCGGTAACGAACATCAAGATAGACGGAGTACTTCACGAATTCTCCACTATCCCCGGAGTTACCGAGGATGTGACCGAGATCGTCCTTAACGTCAAGGGAATTATCGCAAAAATTCACGGTAACGCTCCTAAGACAGTAGTTATAGACGCTATTGGAGAGAAGGAAGTTACCGCAGGCGATATTAAGGTGGATTCGGATATTGAGATCCTCAATCCCGACCATCATATCTGCACGGTTGCAGAGAATGAGAGATTTTACATGGAGCTCACATTTGATCACGGCAGAGGATATGTATCGCAGGACCGCAACAAGCAGCTCGACGCCCAGCTTCGCGGTTCGAATATTTCGGCTCCCATCGGAACGATATTTACCGATTCTATCTACACGCCCGTATATAACGTAAGCTTTACTGTTGAAAATACCCGTGTAGGTAACATCACCGACTTCGATAAACTCGTAATTGAGGTTGAGACAAACGGAACGCTCACCGCAAAAGAAGCGGTTTCATTTGGAGCCAAGATACTCAACGAGCATCTCAACTTGTTTGTTGATTTGTCCGATGACGCAAAGAACGTAGAAATTCTGGTCGAAAGAGAAGAGACCAAGAAGGAAAAGGTTCTTGAGATGACCATTGAGGAGCTTGACATGTCTGTTCGTAGCTTCAACTGCTTGAAGCGCGCAGGCATTGACACAGTGGAAGATCTGACAAACCGCACCGAGGAGGACATGATAAAGGTCCGCAACCTCGGAAAGAAATCGCTTGAAGAAGTTATCCAGAAACTGCATTCTCTCGGCTTGGAGCTCAGAAAAGAAGAGGAATAAGCTGATAGCTTGAATGCATTGATAGATTGAAATACGGCAAAGGAGGGAATTAAGATGCCCGGAACAAGAAAACTCGGCAGACCTACCGCGCACAGAAACGCAATGCTTCGCGGTATGGTAACCTTATTGCTCGAGAACGGACAGGTAGAAACAACTCTTACAAGAGCTAAAGAAGTTCGTTCTATGGCTGAAAAAATGATCACGCTTGGCAAGAAGAACACTCTTGCAAGCCGCCGCGCAGCTCTCGCATATATTACCAAGGAAGACGTAGTAACTAAGGTATTTAGTGAGCTCGCTCCCCTTTACGCAGAGCGTAACGGAGGATATACACAGATCTATAAGCTCGGACCGCGTCGCGGAGACGGAGCTGAAATGGCTATCGTTAAGCTTATCGACTATGTAAAGCCCGAAGCAAAGGACACAAAGAAGAAGGAAAAGAAAGCGGACAAGAAGGACGCTGAATAATTCCTATGAATAAAAGCACAAACCGCAGATCTTTTGACCTGCGGTTTGTGCTTTTTGTTTTTCAACATATCGTTTTGCAGAGATATGCAGTTAATACAAGAATTGAACGGTGCAGATATTGTAAAATTCAACACAAATCATTGTGGGTATTCAAAAGTGATGTCGGCGCTCTCAAGTACATCAAGATATGCGCGGGCTTCCTTTTTTGCTTCGTTCAGATCGAGCTCGAGGTAGTTACCACATTCCTTGCGCGCCGCCCCGAACATTTCTCCGTCATGGTCGCATATCTGCGCGAGAACCTTTTTTACTACTCTTGCGACGTCTGCGGGCTCGGTATTGCGGACTAAGAGGTAAAAGCCAGTGCGGCAGCCCATAGGTCCGAAATAGATGACGTTCTTTCCAATCTCGCTGTTCCGCACATAGGTGGCGAACATATGTTCCACCGAATGCATTGTAATATTTGACATATACTCGCCCGCATTGGGTACGCGTGTGCGCATATCGTAGGTGGTTATATCTCCGTCTATTCTTGAAATATATATACCCTTGGTTATTTTGTCGTGGTCGACACTGAAGCTTGCAATTCTTTCCATAAATTTTTATCTCCGATTTTGATTTTGCAGTTTTCTTTATTATACTTTATCGGACGCATTTTGTCAAGAGTGAATAATACGGGAACGGTCGGGAAAAATAATAAAAAACGGGAGGTAGATTATGGAAAGAAAATTCAGTACGGGAAACGTAACACCCGAGGCGCTCAAGGGAACAAAGACCGAGCAAAATCTGCACACCGCGCTGTCGGGTGAGTCTCAGGCGTATCTGAGATACAAATTTTTTGAGGCGGCAGCTAAAAAGGACGGCTACGTTGAGATAGCTGAGGTATTCCATGAGACGGCGGAGAACGAAAAGGAGCACGCCGAGATATGGTTCAAGTTTCTTGGCGGATGGAGTACGACTGAGGAAAATCTGAACAGAGCAAAGGACGGAGAACATTTTGAGTGGTCGACAATGTATTCGCAGTTTGCCGATGAGGCGAGAGAAGAGGGATTCGGTTTTCTCGCAGGGCTCTTTGAGCGCGTCGGAACTATCGAGAAGATGCACGAGGAAAGATACAACGACAGGCTTTCAAGTGTACGGGAGGGGACGGTGTTCAAGGCTGACAGCGAGAGCGCAAAATGGATATGCCTGAATTGCGGCTACGTAGTGGAAGGCAAAGAGCCGCCCGATTTTTGCCCGACCTGTCAGCATGATAAGGGTTACTTTTCTTTGGTGAAGGAATAGTAAACCAAAAGAAAACAAAAATAGCAGAGCTTCAAATTTGAAGGATGACTGAATAGTACACTTCAATTTACAATCAAAAAAGATGGCGGTTTCACTTTTCGGTGAAACCGCCATTTCTCTTATTTACTTTCTTCCAAATTCCTCAAAGGGATCAAGGTCGTTTATAAATGCGGGTTTAATTCTGAATTCAAAGTCGATGCTGTCCTCGGAAAGCCTCAGATCCTTGCGGAGGCTGGGACCGCAGGAGTTCGAGCCGATGCCTGCGTGACGGTAGTCGATATTGACTACTGTCTCCTTCAGGGGTACGAGCTCATAGTCGTGCGCCGTCTCTGTCAACTGCTTTGCGGTGTAATGCGCGCAATTGAAGCTGAACGAGTTACCCGTTGAGAAAGCGTAGAGTCCGTGACCTGTAAGGTTGGATACAGCCACCCAATCGGTATCGGTATGCGCCATGTTTTCCTGAGGTCTTACGTAGGTCTCAAAGTGCTCTGTGACGGTAGTCTCGAACACACCCTTCTTCGATGCCTGACACTTATCTATATAGCTCTCGACGTCGCCCTTGCCGAAGTAACGGAGACGCTCGTTTTCCTCGGGCATCTTAAATTCGAAGCCGAAGCGGGGGAGAGGAGGTCTTACGATCTTATCGTCGTACTTGTACTTCTGCATATCCGCGTGGGTGTTTACCACAAGGCTTCCGTCGGCAAGAACGGTGTAGGTTACCGCAAGCTTTGCGACGGGTAGCATCTTTATGGGCGAGAGGCTGATCTTTGCGGCAAGCGTGACTGCCTTTTTATCTGCCGATACTACCTTGAGCTCGCGGCAGACTACCTTTGCGATGTCGTATCCGCTCTTCCTCCACTCGGACTTTATCTTTCTGTCGTTGTCGGTGGGCGCGCGCCATATAGCGGGCGTCATGGGAGACGCAAGCATCTCTCTGCCGTTGTCAACAATAGACGAAACAAGTCCGCATTTCTTGCAGAACGTATATGCGGTGGTGTTGCCGATGACCTTTACCGTGTGCTCATCCTCTGTGAGCGTCAGGGCGCTGTCCTCGGAGATACCGTCTGTAAGCGCTGCCTTTGCAGAGGTGTCTGCTACTGTGAACTGCTCAAAGCCTACCTCATAGCCGACGTCCGACCATGGTGTGGAGCGGTTCTGACGCAGTGAGATAAGAAGCTCGCCTCCGATAGACATATCTGTGCCCGTAAGGTCGAACTTATACTGCATTGATCTGCCTGCCGCTACGTTTACGGCGGGCACGAAGCCCTCACGGACTACCTCGCCTCTCTGTGTGAAGCTCCAGAAGAGCGAGAGGTCGGAGAGAGACGTGAAGTTGCGCAAGCTCTTTAATTTGAACGTGCCCTTTTCAAAGCTTACGTCGGAGATCGCAAAGGGCTTGATGACCTGCTTGTATTCGAGAAGTCCCGAATGTATGCGTCGGTCAGGGTAAACAAGACCGTCAACGCAGAAGTTCGAGTCGTGCGTTTCGTCGTTGAAGTCACCGCCGTAGGTGAACTTGGGGTTGGCTATCCTGTCTTCACCGATAGCTGCCGAGTGGTCGGTGAATTCCCAGACGCATCCGCCAAAGAACTTGTCGGTCTTATATATAGCATCCCAATATTCTTTGAGGTCTCCGGGGCCGTTACCCATAGCGTGTGAGTATTCGCAAAGGAATACGGGAACGTCTATCTTTTTATTCTTTGTGAGCTCTACGCAGTCCTTTGCGGTCCAATACATAAAGCTGAGAACGTCAGTCGCCTTGTGGTAGTCCATGTCTACGGCGTGATCGGCGCACTGGACACTTTTGTACTGTATATTGTTGTACTGTGTCCAACGGCGGGAAACATCCTCACTGTGAACGAGACAGTTCGGCATACGTCTGTGGAAATAGTCGTACATAGCCGCGTGGTTTATTCCCGTTCCCGATTCGTTGCCGACCGACCACATAATTACGCATACGCGGTTCTTGTCGCGCTCGAACATTCTCTCTGCTCTGTCGAGATAAGCCTCTGTCCATTCGGGGCTGTTTGTAAAGTAATCCCAGAAGTTGAGCTGATGCGTTCCGTGTGTTTCAAGGTCGGTCTCGTCGATAACGTAGAAGCCGAGCTTGTCGCAGAGCCCGAGAAAACGGGGATCGTTCGGGTAGTGGCTCGTGCGTACGGTGTTTATGTTGTGACGCTTCATTATGTAGAGGTCGCGAAGCATATGATCCATAGGAGTAGCGTATCCGAGTAGATGGTGGCTGTCGTGACGGTTTACTCCCTTTGCTTTTACCTTTTTGCCGTTGATGTAAATAACAGAGTTTACGACACGGAGATCCTTCAGACCTACGAAGAAGGGAATGACCTCGCTGCCCGACGAAAGAAGGAGCGTGTAGAGGTTCGGTGTTTCGTCGTTCCAGAGTATGGGAGCGTCGAGCGTAAGATCTACGTTCTTGTCGCTGTTCGCGTTGCCTGCCGCGACTACTTCTCCGTTCGGGGCGATGAGCGTGTAGGCATAGTCAAGGCTGTCGGCACTTACCTCAAGAGCTATGGAAGCCTTATCAAAGCTGTCCGACAGGGAAGTGCGGACGTAAACGTCCTCAATGTGCTTCTTGTCACGCGCAAGGAGAAATACCTCGCGGAAGATGCCGGAGTAGCGGTATTTGTCCTGGTCCTCGAGATACGTGCCGTCGCACCACTTGAAAACAAGAACCTTTATATCGTTCTCGCCTGCGTGCAGGAGCTTTGTAACGTTTATCTCGCTCGTCATATGGCTGACCTGGCTGTAGCCCGCGAATTTATTGTTGATATATAGGTAGAAGCAGGAGTCTACGCCCTCGAAGTTTATGTAAATATCCTTTTTCAGAAATTCCTCTCCGAGAGTTATCTTGCGGCAGTAAAGACCGCAGGGGTTATCCTCGGGAACGTATGGCGGATCAAAGGGAATGGGATAATTTACGTTTGTATAGTTGGGCTTATCGTAATTTCTGTCGACCATCGTCTGCCAGTTTCTCGGGACGGTCAGAGTGTCGCCCGCCTCACAGAAATCGGGAGAAAGAAAATCGGGCGCTTTATGGATAGAGGAATAAAAGTGAAAATCCCAGTCTCCGCAGAGAGTGATAAAGTTTTCGCTTTCCTGTCGGTTGTCCCTCTTCGCCGCCTTTTCCGATCCGTAGGGGATAAAGTAGGCGCGGGGCTTTTCACAGTTTACATGAAGGTGCTCGAGGGAATTGTGGTAATAGTTTTCAAGTATCATTTTGTGTATTCCTTTCATAACATCGATGTAAATAATACCAATTCAATTATAGCACATATGAAACTGTTTTTCAAGAGCTTGTGAGAAAATAAAATGTTGAGAAAATAAACATAGTATTTTTTGTAACTATAAAATCCCTCGATTTTATTGACGAAGGGGAATATGTGTGGTAAAATAAGCATATGTGAAAAGAATAAATCCGAAGGATGGAAAATAGAATGAATATGAAAGTAAGTCGCCCTGAGCTTCTCTCTCCCGCAGGCAATTTTGAAAAGCTTCGCGCCGCTCTGCTTTACGGCGCGGACGCCGTTTATCTTGCGGGAAGACGCTTCGGTATGCGCTCGGCAGCAGATAATTTTACGGATGAAGAATTAAAGGACGCTGTCGAGTACGTCCATGCAAGGGGTAAAAAGATATATCTTACAATGAACACGATGCCCCACGGAAATGAATATCCCGCTCTGCGTGAATTTCTCCGTACGGTAAAGGACTACGGCATAGACGCGATGATAGTTGCCGATCTCGGAGTTATGGCTACTATCCGCGAGATAATTCCCGATATGGAGATACACGTGTCAACTCAGGCGAGCATTGTAAGCCCTGAGGCGGCTCTTGCGTACGCTTCGCTCGGCGCAAAGAGGCTTGTGCTTGCAAGAGAGCTGATGATAGACGAGATACGCGCAATACGCGCCGCTCTGCCCGAGACGGTCGAGCTTGAAGCCTTTGTTCACGGCTCGATGTGCGTATCCTACAGCGGCAGATGTATGCTGTCCCACAATCTGACGGGCAGAGATGCCAATCGCGGCGCCTGCACTCAGCCCTGCCGTTGGACTTATACGGTGACCGAGGAAAAGCGTAAGGATCAGCCCTATCCCGTGGAGCAGAACGAGCTTGGCACTTTTATAATGTCATCAAAGGATATGTGCACTGTTGAGCACATCCCCGAGCTTATAGATGCGGGAATAAATTCCTTTAAGATAGAGGGAAGAATGAAGAGCGCCTATTACACTGCGGTGGTGACGAACGCCTACCGAATGGCGATAGACGCGTATCTGTCCGATCCCGAGAATTATGTATTCGACAGCGCGATATACCGCGAGCTTGAAAGCGTGTCGCACAGAGAATACTGTACGGGATTTTATTTTGACGATCCGATGGTAAATCCTCAGCTTTCGACTATCGACGGTTATATCAGAGATAAGGCGTATTTTGCGACGGCGCTTGATCTTTCCGAGTGCCCAATGCCCGAGGGGCTTGAAGCCGAGAATGATAACGGACGGCTTTATCCCTTTATTCAGCGCAACAAGGTGTCCGTAGGGGACGGCGCGGAGATCATATCTCCCAATAAGATAGGCGTGGGATTTACGGTAAGCGAGCTTTATTCGGAGAGCGGCGAGCCGATACCCTCTGCGCCTCACCCTGCGATGAAGTTTTTCGCGCGCGTACCTTTTGAGGTTAAGGCGGGGGATATAATGAGAAATGCATAATGCATTTCTCATTATGATGAATGCGGAATGATGAATGCAGAGTGGAGGTAGCTTTTCGCCTATGGCGAAAAGCCGAAAGGCACGAACACAGTTCCTACTCCGCTACGCTCCGTGGCAAGAACTTCGTTCTTGCGGGGGGAGTTGGGATTTAAAATTGCTACGCTTGAATGTGGCACAACAAGAAAACAAACCCAGCAAATCTAAGGTAAATTTTGCTTACGCAAAAAAGATCCTTCACATGGCTTGCAGGGTAGCAAGCCGTTCAGGATGACATTTAGTGTATGTGGTACTACAATGTACGCGTAAATCTGTATATACATACCCCGAACTGAACTTTGATTTACATTTATTATTTCCCAACTAACCTGTCATCCTGAGCTCGAACCGTTTATGGGGTTATCAGCACGTTAATTCGAAGGATCTTGCGACGAAGTCGCTTTACTGCACTGTGTATATTGGGAATAAATTTGCACATATCCCCACCGACAAACCCCAATTTGTATCACAAACCAAAATGCAATTGTTTTCCTTTTTTGCTAACGCGAAAAGGCAAGCTTGCAGAGAAAGCTCACTTTTACTTACTTTTCTTTTTCAAAAGAAAAGTAAGGGACGTAAAAATATTCCTTTCGGAGGTTTTTATGTTCCCTTTAGAGATACTTAAATCAATTCTTTTCGGCATTGTCGAGGGCATTACCGAATGGTTGCCCGTCAGTTCTACGGGGCATCTGATACTCCTTGGGGAGCTTTTGCGTTTTGATGCTTCGGATGCCTTTTATGAACTCTTTGACGTAGTTATTCAGCTCGGCGCGATATGCGCGGTGATAGTTATATACAGACAACGGCTCGTTCCGCTGCACAAGAGTGTCGGAGAGCGGAGGCAGACCTATCGGCTGTGGTGGCTGACGCTCCTCGGGGTTCTGCCCTCGGCGGTAGCGGGGCTTTTCTTCGACGATCTGCTCGATGCGTACTTTTACAATCCACTGACGGTTGCGGTAATGCTTGTCGCCTACGGCGTTGCCTTTATTGCCGTCGAGCGAGCAAAAAGAGGAAGTGAGCCGAGCTTTTCGGATATATCCGAGCTTACGCCAAAGCGGGCGCTCCTTGTTGGTCTGTTTCAGGTGCTTTCGCTCATCCCGGGAACCTCGCGCTCGGGAGCTACGATCCTCGGCGCCTATCTTTGCGGAGCTTCACGCCCGTTGGCGGCTGAATTTTCTTTCTTTTTAGCCATACCGACCATGGCGGGAGCGGGAGCGCTGAAAGCGGCTAAATTCTTTTTTGAGGGGAACGTCCTCTCTCTTACCGAAATAGCGATATTGCTTGTCGGTACGCTGACGGCGTTTTTTATCTCCCTTGTGAGCGTGAGATTTCTTACCGAGCTTGTGCGCCGTCACAGCTTTTCGGGCTTTGGCGTGTACAGGATAGTCCTCGGCGCGCTTGTACTCATTTACTATTTTGCAGGAAGGCTTTAAAATGAACGACGAAAAAAAATTAAAGATACCCTATCCGATAATCGTCGAGGGTAAATATGACCGATTGCGTCTTTTGTCTGTCTGCGACGCGCGGATACTCACGACCGACGGATTCGGAATATTCAAAAAAAATGAAAAGCTCGCTCTTTTCCGTGAGCTCGGTAAAAAAACGCCGCTGATAATTCTTACCGACAGCGACGGAGCGGGAAAGCTGATACGGTCGCACCTTTGCTCCGCTATCCCAAAGGATAGGCTCATTCAGCTTTACATTCCCAAGATAAAGGGCAAGGAGAAGCGCAAGTCCGAGCCGTCTGCCGAGGGTACTCTCGGCGTCGAGGGGATGGAGAGGGAGCTTTTGCGAGAGCTGCTGTCTCCCTTTGAGAACGGCGAGGCGGTAAGAGAGAACAGACTTTCAAAGACCGACTTTTTCGCCGACGGGCTCTCGGGCTGCGAGAGAAGCTCGGAGAAACGCGCCGAGCTTTGTAAAAAAATGGGGCTTCCCGAGGATATGACGGCGAACGCTCTGCTTGAAGCGCTGAAAATACTCATAACGTATGAGGAATATTGCGATATTGTGAGACAGAATAGTAAATAAATTTTGAAAAGTCTTGCAAATCCCGACAATTTGTGGTAGAATGTTATAGATATAAATTTAATTCGTTAAGGAAGAAGAAAATGAAAAACAAGAAAAGATTTTTAAAGCTTATCGCTGTCATAACGGTGGCGATGATCATGGTATTCTCACTTGCGTCCTGCGCTATGGGTGGAGGAACAAGCTCGGCAAGCGATGCTAACGGTACTCACGGCTCGCTTACGTGGGACTACAAAAAGGACGGACAAACCCTGACTATTACGGGTAGCGGCACGATGACGAGCTTTACGGGCACTGAGGACGTCGCGTGGGCTGACGTTGTTACAAGCGTCAAAAAGGTTGTTGTCGGCTCGGGTGTAACTACTGTTGGAGACTATGCGTTCTTTGGAATGACACAGCTTTCCGAGGTAAGCCTGCCTGATACCGTAACCGCGATAGGTAAGCTTTCGTTTGCATACACCCCCGCGCTTACGGGAATCGATCTTCCCGACAGCCTCTCATCCGTCGGTTACGGCGCGTTTGAGACGAGCGGACTTACGGCGATAGCTCTTCCCGCATCCGTCACAGCAATATCGGACAGAGCATTTATGTACTGCAACGACCTCACAGCCGTAACGGGCTCGGGCGTTATGTCGGTAGGTGCGGAGGCGTTTGCTTATTGCTCGGCGCTTGACAGCATAAAGCTTGCAGAGGGCGCAACGGCGTCTGCCACGGCATTCGACAATGCTAAGACAAACAAGATAACCGTTGTCGACAACAAGATAACTATAATCTATAAGTTTGTCGATGCGGCTGATACCGCAAAAGATATAAAGGCGTCAGAGAGCGTAAGCATGGACGCTAATGCAGAGTCTTATATATATAAGGCTCCCGAGATCGCGGGATATACTGCTGTAAAGACCGACATAATGGTCACGCCTACAGACGTAAACCAAACGGTAGTCGTTACCTATAACAAGGTCGAGGAAGAGCCTGAAACAGAGGCGCCTGTTGACACCGATCAGACAGCGGGCTCTGAGGATGACGGCAAGCTTGAGCCTATGACCATCGTTGCCCTTGTTGTTACAGTGCTTATCATTATCGGTATCATTGTCGGAACTATCCTCTTTATCCGCCACGACAAGAAGAATGCGGGTAAGGGAACCACCGTCAGAAAGAACAAGGACGAAAAGGGCGCAAATAAGGACAAAAAGAATACGAAGAATAAGAAGTGATCGGAGGAAAAAATGAAGAAGGGCGTTCACATTGATATAAAGCTGTCGGAGGATCTGCTTCGCAAGCTGCTTTATATTTCGGAAGCGGAAAACCGCACGCCGAACGCGCAGTTCGCATTTATGCTCAGAAATAATATCGCGTATTTCGAAAAGACCAAGGGTAGAATATCTCCCGCGGAGCTTTCGAAGATAGATATTTCCGATTATATCGAGGAAGAAAATTGAAAAAACGGGACCGTTCTGCTGACGCAGGACGGTCCCTGTTTTTGTGTTTATACCAAAACTCAAATTTGAAAAAATATTCCTCACCAGCTCATAATTCTCCCATTTTTCGGAAATCCTTTTAAAAAGGGGGGCACTATGAAACGGAAATTTTTTGACGTATCGTTGATAGCGGCGGCGTATTTGTTGCTTTTCGGCTTGGGACTCGGGGTGATCCTTTTACCCAAGGAGGATTTTTCGGAGGAAGAGAACCGTATGCTTGCTACCTTGGAGCTTCCGACGTTCGCGGAGCTTGTCGACGGGAGCTTTTCGTCCGCCGTCGGGGAGCTTTACAGAGACAGACTCCCTCTGCGGACTTCCTTTACCGCCGCAAAGGCATATGCCGAGCTTATGCTTTTTAAGGGCGAGAACAACGGCGTGCTCTTTTGCCGTGATGGGTATCTTCTTGAAAAAGGAGAATATGACGACCTCGGAACGGCAAAGAAAAACATTGAATATTTTTCGGAGCTTGAGGCGATCTGCCGTGAGCTTGGTGTTCCGTTTGTATGCGCCGTAGCGCCGCGGGGGATAGACGTGATGGAATACAAGCTCCCCGAGGGATACAGAGGAAAATACGGGGAGATATGGGGCATCCTTGAGAGCTCGGGGATTGAATATCTGAGCCTTACCGAGCCGTTGCGGAGCGCGGCGGAGGCAGGGGAATATGTGTGGTACAGGACAGATCACCACTGGACGTCCTACGGGGCATATATCGCTTACAGAGAGCTTGCGGATGCTCTCGGGTACTCTCCCTATGGCGCAGATGCATTCGCGGTCTGCGAGGCTTCAGACGGCTTTCTTGGCAGTGTGTATTCCAAAGCAGGGTGCGTTGCTCAGAGATCGGACAGTGTACAGCTTTACAGATACACGGGGGATGAGGATTTTACGGTGCGTATCGGAGATAGCGGAGAGGAGCGAGAGGGTTTTTATTTTACCGAAAAGCTCTCTACGAAGGACAAATACGCCGTTTTTCTCGGCGGCAATTATTCCGAGCTATATATTGAAAAAAGCGGTGGGGAAGAAAGAGAGCGTATGTTGCTTATCAAGGACAGCTATGCGAACGCGGTGTCTCCTTTTTTGGCTCTGCATTTTGACATTGAGCTTGTTGATCTGCGGTATTTCGAGGGCGGCAGAGATGCGCTTTGCGAAAAGATAGGTAATGCCGATAAGGTTTTGCTTCTTCACGGGATAGATACCGTCGCAACCACACGGTTGTATTGAGGAGATTTGTATAGGTAGCATACGGCAAACAAGCCGAGTCACAAAATCGACTCGGCTTGTTTCTATGTTCATTTCATCGTCTTAAATCTGTCGGCGTTCTTTTTCAGGTATGAGGCAAGCTGTTTTTTATGCTTACATAGCTTTTCCTCACAATGCGCGCAATCAAGACACTTATTCGTATTCCGCGAGAAACGCTCGGGATGCGCCTTATAGGTTATCTCCCAACGGATGAGGATAACGAGCGAAAGCGCAAGAAGCGGCGCGGTGAACCAATTGTTCGCTATAAATACAAAGGGCGTGAACATCATCGCAAAATCCCAATTGTATATACGGCAATCGACGCAACAGCGGCTGCGAAGAAGGATTGAATGGAACGGACAGTAAAAGAGCACACAGATCATATCGCATATTCCGTAGGCAAGGCTGACGATGAGAAGTATTCCCGCGTCGATAACTCCGAACAGATACAGAGCTCCGATAATACCGTTAAGCGTAAACCACGCGGTGGCAGTAACAAACGTGCGCCACCACGGTACGTTTGACGGCGCGGTGTTTCCAGTCGGCTCGTAGTTCCTTTTGAATTGCTTCTGACATCCCATGCTCTCAAGCCGTGACGGAAAGAGGCGCGTGATCATTTCAAGCGCATACACGGCAAATATCACTCCGAGTATGACCGCCTCGGCGCCGAAGCTGTCGGGCGTAAAGTCAATATCCCGCCCGTCCTTCAGCGAAAACGCATAAAGCGCGATACCTGCGAAAAAGAGGATAGAGCGGTATATGAGCTTTACGTAGTGCACAGCCGTTATTCTTGTAAGCCTTTTTTTCACGATCTTTCCTCCCGCATCAAAATTTCTACTGAAATATTTTATCACGAGAAGGACGCTTTGTCAATGAACTCTGAGCTATTGTCAACAAAAGTTTAACAATTCACGCATAAGAAGGTTGTTTTATAAAAAACGCGGGCTCAAACGAGCCCGCGAATGGAATAAATATTCGATTACTTAACTGTTACAGCAGTGATGTGTGTGTTGACACCCTCGTACCAGTAGAGGAAGCCTTCAACGTCAACCTTGTCGCCTGCCTTGAGTGCGCCGACTGCTGTGTAAACGTCGGTCTCAGTACCTGTAAGGTAAACCTCAACGCAGAAGCTGTACTCGTTCTCGCCCTGAGCAACTGTAACGTAGATGTCGTCACCGGGCTCGCCGTTCTTGTACTCGATCTTGGAAACTGTAAGATCTGTGAACTTAACGAGCTTGTTCTGGTGCTTGATAAGCTCAGCCTCGTTTGCAAGAAGGTCTGTAACGTCGGTAGGCTCTGCAACCCATGTGTCGCCCTCGATTACCTCGAACGTAGCGTCCATGATCTCGATCTCGCCTGCCCATGCGCCCTTAGTACCTGTTACTCTGATCTTGGTACCCTTGGTCAGCTTTGCGCTGTCCTCTTCGGTACAAGCCATCTCATAAAGGAAGTAAGCGCCGTCCTCGTCCTGAGCGTAAACGGTGATCTTGTTGTCCCACCAGGACTGATGAGCCTGAACGTAAGCCTCGATAACTACCTCAGCGTCGATCTCGGCAGCCATGTACTCTTCATAGCTCATAACGGTAACGGTTTCTTCGGTCGTGTTGGACTCTGTCTGGCTCTCCTCGCCGTCTGGGTTCGTGTCAGCACAAGCGACGAACGTGAGAAGCATCAAAAGACCTAACATCAAAGCTAAAAACTTTTTCATTTTTTAATCTCCTTTTCGATAATTAAATTTTTAACAAAGATTACCTACTATTATACATTAAAATTCTGAATTGTCAAGTGATTTTTGAAAATTTTTTCTCTTTTTTCGATTTTTTTACGCGTTCGACTACAATATACGCACCGAGAAGTACCCAAACCCCGCCTATGACCGACAGCAGAGCTACCGAAGCAGTGGGCAGAGGACCGAGCTCGGCTTTGTACGTTGCGGCGTCGGCGCTGAGGTTCAGCTTGTAAAGCGACACCATTTTTTCGTACAGCTCGGAAATAAATTCATCGTTTACGGTCTTCTTACGTCTGATAGCCTTGGTGACCTCCTCGATCATTTGTCCCGCGGCGTTACGCAGAGAAGCAGAGCCGTTGAATACAGGAGTGATGAATGTGTTCTCGGTGTTCTCAAGCAACAGCTTTGTCGCCTGAATTTTGACGTCATAGTAGGTTTCGTTGTCCTCGCCCTCGCGCGACAGATAATCGAGATATGCCTCTGACTGCTGAGCCTGCGCTGTTACGGGAACGTATCCCTCGGTAGCCGCATAAGCAAGCTGTACCTTTTCGGAGACGAGATACTGAACGAAGAGCCACGATGCAAGCACCTCCTGCGGATCGTCCTTGTTGAAGATACATACCGACGGGCCCTGAGAGATCATCTTTGGGGACTCGGTGTCGAACTGCGGAATAGTAGTTACCTCTATATCGAAGTTCACTATGTTGTTTTCGTGTATATCCGAGTTCGGAGCGTCGGTTCCCATCCACGTAGCTCCCGCCGTCGAGTCTATTGCGAAGATGCACTCGCCCGCGTTCAGATAGTTAGCGGGGTAGCTCGATATTTTGAAGGTCGAAAAGGCTCCGCTCTCGGCGTGCTCGGCAACCGTGTAAAGGATCTCTTTTGTGGTATCGTTGAATATGCCTATATTTCCGTGCTCGTCGGAATACTCAGCGCCCTTTTGCGCGAGCATCTGTATCATCATATTGTCGGTCGACTTGTAGATAAAGGGAATGAGCGTATTCGTGCCGTTGAGGACGTATGTGCCGTCGGCGTTTTTCTTTGTTGCCGCCTCGGATACCTCCCATATAAAGTCCCACGTCAGCGTCTCGGGAAGTGTGTAGCCGAGCTTTTCAACGTAGGTCTTGTTTATATAGCAGACCTCCGTAGAGCGCATAAAGGGAAGCGCGTAGCATGAGCCGTCAAGATAACATTCCGAGAGAAATTCGGGTATCATCTCGTCCTTTGAGGGAGAGTCAAATCCGACCTCACTTCCGCCAAGCCCGTAAGCTTCGTCGGTAAGCAGACTGTCGAGAGATACCACAAGCTCCTTGTCCGAGTTATAGGTGGCTATGTGGTCGGGGTAGGTGATGCAGATATTCGGAGTTGTCGAGGTCGGGATGTTGGTGATAACGTCGTTGTATATTCGCGAATAGTCGGTGTAGGGCTTTATCGTGATGTGTATGTTGGGATAGAGCGCCTTAAAATCGGCTATTGCCTCCTTGTAGATGTTAGCCTGAGTGATGTTCGTGTCGTTCTTTGCCCAGAACGTCAGCTCGTATTCACGCGAGGTGTCAAAGCTCTCGGGTAAGACGAACGCCTCCGCCTCAGCGACCTTGTGGCAGGACGCAAGCGTCGGAAGAAGCGCGACCGACAGTATGAGCAAAAGGCAAATGAATTTTTTCATCCCTTTGTACCTCCTCTCGAAACTCCCGCCATGATCTTTTTGCGGAAGATAAGGAATATAACGATAAGGGGCAGGGAAATAACTACGACCGCCGCCATCATCGCGGGGATGTTCTCGCGTCCGAAGCCGTTTTCTCTTATCTCCTGTATTCCGTTAGATACAAGGAAGTAGTTCTGGTCGTCCGTGATAAGACGTGGCCAGACGTAGGAGTTCCAGCACTCGATGACCTTAAGTATCATAACCGTTATGATGGTGGGCTTGCAGATGGGGAGCATTACCTTAAAGAGATATTTGAGGTCGGACGTGCCGTCGACCTTTGCCGCATAGTAGAGCTCGTCAGGTACCTGTGAGAAGTTTTCCTTTAATAGATAGATGTAAAACACCGAGGTCACCGAGGGCAGTATAAGTCCCATAAAGGTGTTTCGCATATCCATATTCGTCACCGTCACGAAGTTCGTTATGATAACGAGCTCGTTTGGTATCATCATAAGAGAAAGGAAAAGCGTAAAGAGCAGGTTCTTGCCTCTGAAATTGAGCCGCGCAAAGGCGTACGCCGCAAGCGTAATGACTATCATCATAAGCGCCGTCGTAGCCACGGTGAATATGAGCGTATTCAGAAAATACTTGCCCAAGGGAACGTCAGAGAATGCTTTGATATAGTTTTCAAAGGTCGGTGAGAGGGTAAAGAGCTTGGGAGTATATTCGGAGACGTACTCGCTGTAACTCTTGAAGGATGAAAGGATCATCCAATAGAACGGGAAGAGCACCGCAAGCGCCCAGAGAGACAGGAAAGCGTAAAGAATGACGTTTGTCACGGTCTTGCCGACCTTTTGGCGCTTCGCCGTTTTTTCAATGTCAACAGTATTCATTTTTTCCTCCCCTCTCAATAGTGGACGTTTTTCTTACTTACCAGAAGATTTATGCAGGTTATGGTAAGCACGATAACGAAGAGTATTATTGCCGCCGCAGCCGCGTAGGACGGGTATCCGCCTCCCTCGCCGTAGAGCATATCGTAGATGTAGCCGACTATGGTGTTCATCTCCGCAACGTTGAGCTCTGTGCCGAAGATAGCCACTGCGTCACTATACGCCTTGAACGCGCCGATAAAGCCCGTTATGATAAGGTAGAAGAGCGTAGGTGAGATCATCGGCAGAGTTATTTTTGTAAAGATACGCCACTTGCCCGTGCCGTCGACCTTTGCGGCGTTGTAGTAATTTTCGTTCACCGACGCCAGCGCCGAGGTTAGTATTAGTATCTTAAATGGCATTACCGTCCATATGGTATATAGGCAAAGGACGAACATCTTTGCTATGTACGGGCCCTCGATAAAGTCGATGGGGTTCACGCCGAAAAGCCCGAGCAGCATATTTACAAGTCCCAGCGAGTGGTCCGTCTTGTCGAAAAGTATCATAAATACAAGACCGACCGCCAAGGTGTTCGTAACGTATGGCAGAAAATATACCGTCTGGAAAAGATTGCGCAGCCATTTTATCGAGCTGAGAGCCAACGATATGAGGAGTGAAAACACCGTTGAGAGCGGTACGGTTATCGCCACAAGTATAAAGGTGTTTTTCAGCGCTTGGAGAAAATATTCGTCGTGCAGGACGTAGGAGTAGTTGTAAAGTCCTATGCCGAAGGACGTGCCCGAGGCCGAGTTGTAGCCCTCCTCAAGCGAGTATATGAATACGTCGACGAGAGGGTAGAGCATAAATACCCCGAGAAATAGTATGGCGGGCAGAAGATAGAGCCACGCTTTAATGCTTCGTTTTTCCATATGCGCCTCCGTTATTCGCCGTCGGTGCCGATGCGCGCCTCTGTTTCTCTGTCAAATACGTAGAGCTTTGAGGGCTTTACTGAGAAACGGATCTCTTTTTGTGTTACGTCTATTTTTGCGTCGGAATTTATTATCGAGCGGATGGTGACACCCTTTGCCGATGGATGCGCCGAGAGTATGCTTATATCTCTGCCCATAACGTCGATGCCCTTGAGCTCACAGCAAAGCGCGCCGTTTTCGTCGGGAATAAAGCCCTCGGGACGGATGCCGACAAAAACCGAGCGGTCGGGAGCGCTTACGGACATTACGCGGTCCTCACCGATAAAGAGGCTTCCTGCGCGTATCTCGCCCTCGAAAACGTTGATGGGGGGAGTTCCGAGGAAGCGCGCGACAAAGAGATTTACGGGATCGTCATAGACCTCCTGAGGCTTTCCCGCCTGCTGAGGTACGCCGTCCTTCATAACTACGATGAGGTCGGAAATGCTCAGCGCCTCCTCCTGGTCGTGCGTGACGAAAACGGTGGTGATGCCCGTCTCGCGCTGTATCCTCTTTATTTCCTCTCTTGTCTGTAGGCGCAGACGTGCGTCGAGGTTTGAGAGCGGCTCGTCAAGAAGAAGCACACGGGGCATCTTGACAAGCGCTCGGGCAATGGCAACTCTCTGCTGTTGACCTCCAGAAAGCTCGGCGGGCTTTCTGTCCATAAGTCCCTCTATTTGCACGAGCCTTGCGACCTCGAGTGCCTTTGCCTTCATCTCTGCCTTTGAGGGCTTGTCCTTGCCCTTGATGTTTTGCAGAGGGAAGATTATGTTCTGCTCGACCGTCAGGTGAGGATAAAGCGCGTAGTTCTGGAATACCATTCCGACGCCTCTTTTTTCGGGGGGGAGAGAGGTGACGTCATCGTCCCCGAAAAAGATCTTGCCCTCTGTGGGAGTCTGTAAGCCGCAGATAAGGTTCAGCGTTGTACTCTTGCCGCAGCCCGACGGGCCGAGAAGTCCTATGAGCGTGCCGTCGGGGATCTCGAAGCTGAAATTGTCGAGAGCCGTGACCTCTTTGCCCTTTTTACCCCTCGGGGGATATTTTTTTGTAAGATTTTGCAGTACGACCTTCATTTTATTTCCTTTCCTGTTAAAGCTTTGGATTGTTTGGAAAATACAGATTGATTAAATTTTAACACATAAATAGAATTTTGTCAAGATTTTCGTAATGATATGATGTAATATGAGGCCGATTTTTGAAAAAAGGCTTGATTAAAGTGTGAATTCGTGGTAAAATGTAGATAACGGAATGTAAAACGTAAGGAGGATCTAACAATGGACAAATATGAAGCGTTGCGCGCAAAAAGTAATTTCATATGTGATATGGACGGAGTTATATATCACGGAAATATGCTTATCCCTCATGTAAAGGAATTTATTGATTGGCTTGAAACGAACGGAAAGAATTATCTCTTTCTGACAAACGGCTCGGGACGCTCTCCCCGTGAGCTTGCTCAGAAGCTCGCAAGGCTCGGACTTGAGGTAGGCGAGGAGCATTTTTATACGAGCGCTCAGGCAACGGCGTCCTTCCTTGCGAGTCAGTGCGAGGGCGGATCGGCGTACGTTATCGGTGAGCCCGGACTTACTTACGCTCTTTATGAGGCGGGCTTTAGCATGAACGACATAAATCCCGACTACGTTGTATTCGGTTCGAGCAAATCTCTCAATTACGAGCAGATAGAGAAGGCGTCGAGGTTGGTTATGAACGGCGCAAAGCTCATCGGAACGAACAGTGACCTTGTCGATCCCTCGGAGGACGGCATAGTTCCCGCCTGCCGCGCGCTTATCTCGCCTATCGAGCTGACGACGGGCAGACAGGCGTATTACGTCGGAAAGCCCAATCCTCTTATGATGCGCCACGCATTGAAGCGCCTCGGATGCCACCGTATCGACGCGGCAATAATCGGAGATAGAATGGATACCGATATTATTGCGGGGCTTGAGACCGAGATGGACACGGTGCTCGTGCTGTCGGGTGTTACAAAAATGGAAGACCTCGATAAGTTCCCCTACCGCCCGAAATACATCGTGCGCGACGTCGGCGTTATCGCGGGAATTGAATAAAAAAACTGCCCTACGGGGCAGTTTTTTTTAATGCAAAATGTGTTTAAATTTGAGTTTATCTTTTTCGCTTGCGCGAAAAGGCACGAACATAGTTCGTGCGGTAAGTGCGTCAAATTTGAGTTTATCGAACAGATTGTATTGGTGGACGAACTAACATTTAGCCTTCTCCCGTGGAGAAGGTGCCGAGCTTGCGAGGCGGATGAGGAGATCGCTATTTGTACAAGTCTCGAGCTCCTCATCCGTCACTCCTTCGTCGTGCCACCTTCTCCACGGGAGAAGGCTTTTTGTTACTTTGCCCCCGTTGGGGGTGTGCGAACATATCAATATCCCCGCACGAACTGTGTTCGTGCCTTTTCGCCAACGGCGAAAAAGATAAACTCCAATTTACTGTTTCACATTTACTCTTTTCACCACAACCCCCGCGCAGATGCCTATAACAATCCCCGCAAGTGTGCCCGTGAGGACGAGGACGGGGAGGTAATATGCGATCTTCGCCGTACCGACAAGCAGGCAAGCGACGGCTATCTGCCCTGCGTTGTGGGCAACGCCGCCAACGACGCTTATACCTACAGCAGACAGTGGCGTGATTTTTTTGAGAATGATCATAAGCGAGAGGCTGAGCGCCGCTCCCGCAAGACCGTAGAGCATACTTACAAGGCTTCCGAAGAGTAGGGAGACAAGGACTATCCGCACAAGTGAGACAAGAACTGCCTCCTTTGCGCCGAACCTGTAAAGCGCGAACATTACCGCGATATTGGCAAGCCCTATCTTTATACCGGGGACGGCGGTAAAGGAGGGAAGCTTGCTTTCGATAAATGACAGTAGCATCGCCGCGGCGACCGTCATAGAGAGGGCGGCGAGCTTTTGTGTTTTGTTCATACGCGCCTCCTTACGACACAAGGTCGACGCCGTCGGCGTCCTTACCTATGACCGAAACAGAGAGGCGGTTGGGCAAACACACGGTACTCTCACCAACGTGGCTTATGCGTTCCGCTTTTACGCAGGTCTTGTCGGGACAATCGGCATCGCGTATGTACGCCTCTCCGTCCTCTATGACGAGGATGTTCGTGCCGCCGTTGAGGATATATTCTCCGTCCTCGGAAAGGGAATATACCGCAACCGTTTTGCCGTCTATCTCGACCTGCACGCTTTTGCCGTCCTCACGGAATATAAGCAGAAAGACAATGGCCACCGCAGAGATAAAAATAAGGGAGGCTATGAGAATGATGTCGTAACGATGATTTTTTAGCTTCATTTTCATAACCTCCGATTTGAGCTGAATGAACAATGCACAATGTATAATGCACAGTTAAGGTAGCTTTTGCTTAAGGCAAAAGCTATTTAATAATATATCCGTGTATTATAAAATGTGACGTAACCGTTAAATTATATTGCTTTTATGATAAATTTGCTTTTCGATCACGAAAAGCTACCTCAATTGTGCATTGTGTATTGTACATTATGCATTATATTTTTTAGTTTCCGCCCTTATCAAGCCCGCATTTGAAATTGACGTCGTGAATACACTTCGTCGGGCAGACCTCGGCGCACTTTCCGCAAGAGATACATTTATTGTAGTTTATGACCGCTAAATTATCAACGACGGCGATAGCTCCCTCGGGGCAGGTACGCGCGCACTTACCGCAAGCGATACATCCGTTTGTGCAATATTTTCTTGTAAGCGCGCCCTTGTCCCTGTTCGAGCAGGCAACGGCTACGCGCGAGTCGATATTCAGAAGATGGATAAGATTATTCGGACAGGTGCGAACGCATATGCCGCAGCCGATACAAAGCGCGGGATCGACCTTTGCCACCCCGTCTGTCACGGATATTGCTCCTTTGGGGCAGACCGATACGCAATCGCCGTAGCCGAGACAGGCGTAAGCGCACGCCTTGTCGCCCGAATAGGTCATATCCGCGGTACGGCAGGAAAGATGTCCCTGATAGTTGTATTTACGCTCGACGGCGTTGCAGTTTCCGTTACAGTAAACGTACGCTACGCGTTCGGTGACAGCGCCCGCCTTTACTCCGAGTATCTCGGAGATCGCCCTTGCCGCCTCGCCGCCTCCGGGGACGCAGAGGGAGGTCGACGTGCTCTTGCCCTCGGCAAGAGCCTTTGCGTAGGCGTCGCATCCGCTGTATCCGCAAGCGCCGCAGTTAGCGCCCGGGAGACATTCGCGGATAGGGGCGAATTTTTCGTTTTCCTTAACACCGAAGAAGGTCGAGGCTAAGGTGAGAAGCACTGCCGCAACGATAGCGATAACGGCAAGCACAAGTATGGGTATAAGAATTTCCATATCCGACCTCCTTATTTGAAGATATTTTCAACGATGCCCGAAAAGCCGTAAAATGCAAGGGCAACGATAGAAGCCGAGATGAGAGTGACAGGCAAGCCTCGGAAGCATTTGGGCGCGGGGCAATTCTCGATGCGCGAGCGAACGCCCGCAAAAAGCACCATCGCAAGCAAAAATCCGAGGCCTACGCCGAGAGACGAAACTATCGACTCGACAAAGGTATAGCCGTCCGAGATATTGTTGAGCGTTACGCCGAGGACGGCGCAGTTGGTGGTGATAAGCGGTAGATAAACGCCGAGCGCCTTGAAGAGCGCGGGCATAAATTTCTTCAGGATTATCTCCACGAACTGAACGAGTGCGGCGATAACGAGGATGAATACTATTATTTGCAGATATTCAAGCTTTAATGGAATGAGGATATAATTGTAGATGGGCCATGTGGCAAGCGTGGCAAAGAGCATAACGAAGGTGACGGCAAGTCCCATTCCGCTTGCCTCTTTTGTTTTTTTAGAGACGCCGAGAAAGGGGCAGATGCCGAGAAACTGTTGGAGCACGTAGTTGTTTATAAGCACACCGCCCATAAGGATGAGAATATATTTAGCCATTTGTCTCCTCCTTTGTGTCTATGCTGTCTGCCTTTGTCTCTGCCGCTTCACAGCCCGCCTTGTTGCAGAGGTGGGCGGTGGGACAGCCCTCGCAGTCGAAGGACTTTCTCTTTACTCCGCCTCTCTTTGCGGTGATCTTGTTCATAACGGCGATAACTATACCGAAAACGAGAAATCCTCCGGGCGCTTCGGTAAGTACGGGTATTCTGAAGCTCTCCATAAAGGGAATCGCAAGACCTGCAAAGCTGCCGTTTCCGAGTACTTCGCGGACAGTCGCCATAATAAGAAGTGCAAGAAGAAAGCCGAGTCCCATTCCGAGACCGTCGAGCGCGGAATTGAGCACGCCGTTCTTACGCGCGTACATTTCGGCTCTTCCGAGAATGATGCAGTTTACGACGATGAGCGCAAGATATACGCCGAGCATTTCGTAGATCGACGGCAGATAAGCCTGAAGAAGCATCTGAACCGCCGTTACAAAGCCCGCGATGATAACGATATAGCAGGGGATGCGCACCGTGTCGGGAATGACCTTGCGGAGCGCGGATATTACGATATTCGAGCAGATCAGCACCACCGTCGCGGCGATTCCCATAGAGAACGCCGAGATGACGTTCGCCGTTGTCGCAAGCGTGGGGCAGGTGCCGAGCACAAGTATCAGAACGGGATTTTCAGTAATGATACCGCGCAGTATTATTGAAAGCTTATTTTCTTTTTTTGTCATCGCGCGCTATCTCCTTTCAATATTCCGTACGCGTCAAGCGAGTCCGACACCGCTTGCTTGTATGCATTTGAGGTCTTTGTAGATCCCGATATGAGAACCGTCTCAAGGCTTCCCACCGTCTTTCCGTTATACGCGCCGTCGAGCTTGTTTTCAGCTCCGTTGGTCTCCTGACTTTCAACGTATTTCGTGTCGGTGATCGCGCCCTCGGCATTTACGCCTATCATAATTATAAGTCCGCTCTTGTATCCCTTCACCTCGGACTTGAATACGTAGCCTCCGTCGTTTGCCGCGTACACCTCGGTAATGCTTTCGGGAAGTCCTCTGTCGGTTACGTCCACATTCTCAAAGCTCTCTCCCGACGGGTAAACTATACGGAGCGACTCTGCGACTTTATCCTTCTGAGCCTGCTCGATAACGGGAGCTGTGAGCATATTCGCAACCGAAAGGATGAGAGCTACCGCGATGCAGATGGAGGTCAGGACTATCGTTGGAAGTATCTTATTTTTTAACATTCTTCGCACCTCCGAATGGACGCTTTGCGGTGAGCCGCTCAATATACGGAGCAAGTATGTTCATAATGAGTATCGAGAAAGAAACTCCCTCGGGATATGCTCCGAAGCTACGGATGATAAATGTGAGTATGCCGCATCCGAGAGCGAACACAGCCTTGCCGCGCTTGTTGATGGGAGTGGTCGAATAGTCGGTAGCCATAAAGACCGCTCCAAGCAGAAGTCCTCCGCCGAGCACCTGATAGAGCGCAAGCGTTACGTCCTGCTTGAATACGAGCGAGAGAACGAAAACCGTGCCGACAAAGATCGCGGGCGTCTGCCAATTGATGACCTTGCGTATAAGCAGATATACAAAGCCTATGAGAATGGCAAGAGCCGAGGTCTCACCGATAGCTCCGCCGATATTTCCGAGGAACATATCGAGAAGAGAGGGAAGATTTGTGCCTCCCGCCTGCATTATTGCAAGGGGTGTCGCGCTTGAGGTTATTTCAGCGTAGTTTGCAAAAGCTCCGCCCGCAACACTTCCGCTGAAGGCAACAAGCAGGAAAACTCTCGCCGTGGCGGCGGGGTTGGCGAAGTTATGACCTATACCGCCGAAAACGCATTTTACGATAACAATGGCAAAAACGCTTCCCACTGCGCATTGCCAGAGAGTGACGTTGGTCGACAGATTGAGAGCAAGCAAAAGCCCCGTGACTATTGCGGAGAGATCTCCCACGGTCTGCTTTTTCTTGCAGATGAGATTGAACAAAAATTCCGAGGCTACGGCGCATCCGACGCATACGGCGATCATAAGGAGCGCCTTGAAGCCGAAGAATATAACAGCCGCAACAGAGGCAGGCAAAAGAGCAATGATAACGTCGCGCATAATGGAGGCGGTGGTCGCCTTGTGCCTTATGTGCGGCGATGTCGAAACTATCAGTTTATCCATAATTCAGAGCTCCTTTAATCTTTCAGCATAGACGAATGAGCGCGGTGCTCACGAAGCTCGCCCTTGGCGAGTCTGTTGTTCTGTACAAGAGGACGGTTTGCGGGGCAGACGTACGAGCAGCAGCCGCATTCCATGCAGAGCATTACCTTGTATTTTTCAAGCCTTGCTATGCGATCCTCTTTGTTTTCAAGGTCGAGCGCCTTGGAGTATTCGGTGGGGTTGAGGTTTAGGGGGCAGGCGTTCACGCACCGTCCGCAGTGAATGCAGGCGGTCTCGGGGACGGCAAGGGAGCTTTTTTCGGTAAACACGGTGATAGCTCCCGTCGTTTTTATCACGGGCTCGTCGAGCGAGCAGGCGGCAATTCCCATCATAGGTCCGCCGAAGAGCACCTTGCCTGCCTTATCCTTAAGTCCGCCGCCGAACTCTATGAGCTCGCGGATGGACACGCCGATGGGGGCGATGATATTCTTGGGCTCCTTTACCGCGTCGCCGTCAAGGGTTACGCAACGCTCGACAAGAGGCATACCCGTCGATACGTACTTTGCGATGATGGCAAGAGACGTCACGTTTATGACGAGCACTCCGGCATCGGACGGCAGCTTGCCCTCGGGAACCGTGCGCTTTGTCGTGTTGTAGATAAGCACCTTTTCCGCGCCCTGAGGGTAAAGAGAGGGCAGAGACTTTACCTCTACCTTGTCGTTCCTTTCAAAAAGCTCGCGCATAGCCTTTATACATTTCGGCTTGTTCTTCTCAATACCGAAAATGTATTTCTTTATATTTCCGCCGTAGGTCTCAAGCAGAGCTATTCCACGGTATATCCATTCGCCGTCGTCGAGCATGGTGCGCGTGTCGCTAGTGATATATGGCTCACACTCGGCGCCGTTTATGACTACGGTGTCGATGATGCCCTTGCGAAGCGCGTCGAGCTTGACGGCTGTCGGAAAGCCTGCGCCTCCAAGACCTACAAGTCCCGATCTGCGCGCCGCCTCTATAAGGCTGTCGGTATCCTTTACCTCGGGCGGAGCTATATCCTCGGCAAGCGTCATATTTCCGTCGCTTACTATGCGTACGGCGGGCACTCTTCTTCCGTCCGAGCGCATATATTGCTCGATTGTCTTGACCTTACCCGATACGCTTGCGTAGATGGGCGACGAAACGGGGCCCGATGCGTCTGCGATGAGCTGACCGAGCTTTACCTCGTCTCCGACCTTTACTGTCGGCTCTGCGGGCGCGCCGATGTGCTGAGCCATGGGGAGAAGCACCTCGGAGGCGTTTTCCATGCGCACAGGCGGCATATCTGCGGTATTTTTACGGTGGGGCACTCGCGTGTTACCCAAAAGCTTTCTTTTAAACATACAATATCTCCAAAAAAGATCTGCCGCAACGCGGCTTTAATTTAGCCTTCCCCCAAAGGAGAAGGCTTTTCGGACGTTCTTAAATTGACTATATTATTTTGATATGACAATTATACCATTTTGTGATAAAATGTCAATAGGTTTTGCGAAAAAAAAACGGAAAATTTTGCAAGTTTATTTTATTAAAAATTCATTTACTCCCTCGGTTGAAAGAATAGAGCCGTCTTTTTTTATCCAAATTGCATCGACGGAGCCGATATTTGTGCATAGAGCGAGCCCATCCTCATACGTCATACAGAAAAGGGCGGTGGAGAGGGCGTCGGCAAGCGCGCTGTCGCGTGTTATGACCGTGACCGAGACAAAATGCTCGGACGGAAAGAGAGTATCCTTGTCGATTATGTGGTGGTATTCCTTACCGCCTACCGTGAAGCAACGCTCGTAGCTTCCTGAGGTAACGCAGGAGCTGTCCGAAAGGATTATCCTTGCCGCGAAAGCATTGGAGGAGGGAGCGCTCGGATCGGTGATACCCGTTACCCAACCGTCGCCATTCGGCTTGCTTCCAACGGCGCGCAGATTTCCGCCGAGGTTCAGAACGTAAGAGCTGACACCCCTTTGTTGCAGAAGCTCAGCCGCGCGTTCAGCCGCATAGCCCTTGCCGATAGCGCCTACGTCGATACTCGTCTGCGTGTCGCTGATGTACACAGTAGAAGCCGACTCGTCGATGACTATACTGTCGATCGATATGTGCTTTGCCGCCTCCGAAAGCTCCGCGCCGTCGGGAAGAGCCGCATTTTCGGGAGTCTTTGCCGCAGACTCCCGACAGCCGTGCCACAGTGAGAGCACCGAGCCCATAGCTATGTTGATCTCACCGTCCGTCAGCGCGTACATCTCCTTGGCGTAGATCAGAAATTCGGTGAGCCTTCGGTCGACCTTTACGGGAGAAATACCCGCGTTGAGATTTACCGTACAAAGATTGTTCATTCCGTCGTATTCGTGATAGATGTCGAACAAACGGTGATATTCTTTAAGAAGCGCTTCGACCTCGGCGCAGTTTTCCGAGAAGCTCTCCTCGCTCTCGTCGGCATAGGATCGAATATAGCAAACGGTGTCGAAATATTCATAATAGGTCGCTGACATCGGCTCGTCCGCCCGCCCACACGACAGAGCGGTGAGAAGAAGAGCGGATATGAGGATAAGTATTGGGATACGTAGACGTTTCATATGTTTCCTTTCTTAAAAATGCACAATGCATAATACTTTAAAAATGCACAATGCATAATGCACAATGCACAATTGTGGAAGCTTTTCGTGAACGAAAAGCAAATTTATCATAATACTAATAAGCATCCAAAAGTTATAATAATACACAAATTATAAATTATGATATTTAATCAATTCGCTTTTGCCTTAGCAAAAGCTACCTTAATTGTGCATTGTGCATTATGCATTGTGCATTTTTTAGCATTGTGCATTTTTTTAGCATTGTGCATTTTTTTAGCATTGTGCATTTCAAATATCTTTTACCATCGGTAAAAGATATTTTATCTATCTCGCGTTCTCCGCCGCGCGGACAAGCGCTGCCTTCAGTGGCTCTGCGTCAATGGTGCATCCGCTGACGTTTTCAACGGGAAGAGACGAAAGCTCGGACGCGCTCTTTCCCTCTACGCTCTTTGCGTAAGCCTTTGCCTGCTCGTACCACTCTGCGATAGCTCCGCCCTTTGATACCATTCCGTAGTCGGCTCCAAGCTCGTTCTTCGTACCCGAATAAATAAATTCCGAGCCCTTGCCGTCTACCACCGTCACGGTAGCCTCGGAGGAGTCGATTACAGACGCGCAGACTTTACCGCCGCAGATGACGGTCGCGGCAATATCGCAAAGATATTCGGCATTGCCTCCGTTGTCGACGACTGATGCGCGTATGCCGAGCCCTGCCATCATTTCTCCGTCGGGCGTAAAGCTTACCTTTTTGTCACTGCCGAGCGCCGCCGAGATAGCCTTTACAAAATCGGTCACGTCGATGGTGCATCCCGACGCAAGCTCAGCCTCTCCCGTTTTTATCTGCTCGACCTCAACGACGGTTTTTCCCTTGACGTAGCTCTCAAAGTATTCCGCTTGCTTGTACCATTCAGCGATAGCTCCGCTGTTCTCTGCCATACCGTAGCCGTCACCAAGCTCGTGCTTCGACTTTTCGGTAACGCTTCCGCTGACACCCTTGTCGGTGAGCTCGGCTTTCGTCTCGGCGGAGTCGAGACGGCAAAGAACTATCTTGCCCTGCCCGTCGGTGACAACGGCGGCAGATGTCGACGTGACGGTCATATCACCTATGTCCTCACTGAGAACGGTACCGAGGGACAGCTTGTATTCGCCCTCCTTATTTTTGCAGGCGGTCAGCATACAAAGCGAGGCAAGGCAAAGCAGCAGCGCGATAATTTTTTTCATTTGCAATTCTCCTTAAAATCTAAATTTTTGGATTTTAAGGTAGTTTTTGCAAGTATGAGTAAAATAATACGAAAAATAGAAATTTCGTTTTTTGGGATTGACTTTCCCTTTAAAATATTATACAATATACCTACCTGAAAATCAATATTTTTTTGAGAGGTAACGTAAAATGAAAATTTTTGACAGAGCTGAGGTAAAGCTCACGTCGGGCTATCTGTTCGACAAGCAGGAGCTTAACCGTCGTATAACGGTAGACGCCGTGTACGACCGCTTTTTCGACACGGGAAGAATAGAGGCGTTCAAGCTCGGATGGAAAGAGGGCGGCGAAAATAAGCCCCATATCTTCTGGGACAGCGACGTTGCAAAGTGGATGGAGGGCGCGGCTTACATACTCTCGGAGCACCCCGACGCCGAGCTTGAAGCAAGGATCGACGCTATCGTTGCCGACGTAAAGCGCGGTCAGCACTCGGACGGATATTTCAATATATATTTCACTGTTGTAGAGCCCGACGGACACTTTACGAACCGCGACCGACATGAGCTCTACTGCGCGGGACACCTTATGGAAGCGGCGGTGGCTCTCGATAAATATTGCCACAAGGGCGAGCTTCTCGAATGTATGGATAAATACGCCGATTGTATATACAAAGCCTTTATTTCCGAAAAGACTGCGAAGTTCTCCACGCCGGGGCATGAGGAGATAGAGCTTGCGCTCGTTCGTATGTACTGCCACACGGGAAAGAAAAAATATCTTGAAATGGCGGAGTATTTTATAAACACAAGAGGCGCTGTCGACGAGCAGATGAAGGGATCTTACGATCAGAGCCACCTGCCCGTGAGAGAGCAATCCGAGGTCGTCGGACACGCGGTAAGGGCAATGTATCTCTATACGGGAATGGCAAAGCTCGCAAAGGAGACGGGAGATAAGGCCCTTTTTGAAGCCTGCAAGAGACTTTGGGCGGACGCGACAGAGAAAAAGATGTACGTCACGGGCGGCTTGGGCTCGACCTATATAGGTGAGGCGTTCACCTCGGCTTACGATATGCCCAACGACACCGCGTACACGGAGACCTGCGCCTCGATCGGACTTATGTTTTTCGCAAACGCAATGCTCGCATTGGAGAACGACGCGAAATATGCCGACGTCATAGAGAGAGCCATGTATAACGGAATGATGTCGGGGCTCTCGCTCGACGGCAAGGCGTTTTTCTACGAAAATCCTCTTGAGATAAGCCTTTCTGAGCATTTCAGCCTCGAGGGCGCGGGAAGAACGTTCAAGGTGATGAAGAGAAAGCTTCCTATAACCGAGCGCGTAGAGGTGTTCAAATGCTCCTGCTGTCCTCCCAATATCGTAAGACTTTTCCCGTCCTTTGGGGAGTACATATACGGCTGTGAGGGCGATACGCTCTATGTAAATCAGTTCGTGTCCTCGCAGCTTTCGTCGGGAGACGTCGGCTGTGTTATGACCGCCGATTATCCGAGAAGCGGAAGCATTTCGATAACGCCCGAGGGTGTGAAGCGTGTGGCAATAAGAATACCGTCGTGGTGCAAGAGCTTTGGGCTCAATAAGCCATACAGGGAAGAAAAGGGCTATGCCGTTGTCGAATGCGACGGCTCGGAGATCGCGTTGACACTCGATATGACACCGAGAGCCGTGTGGGCTGATCCGAGAGTCAGACGCGACGCGGGCAGGCTGTGTATCATGCGCGGTCCCGTCGTTTACTGCGCCGAGGGTGTGGATAACGGAGAAAATCTCCACCGTTTTTCGATCGACGCAGACTTCGGATGGACAGAAAAGGAGAACGAAGCGTTCGGTCTGCCCACCTTGGAGATAGACGCGTATGAGCTTAAATCCACGGGCGACGGGCTTTATACGTCAAGCGCGCCGACGAAGGAAAAAACACGCCTGACACTTATACCCTACAATTGCTTTGCCAACAGAGGAGAGAGCGATATGCTCGTCTGGCTCAGGCAGAATTGAATAAGAGAACCGAGAGCGGAGGGCTATACCTCCGCTCTTGTTTAGTCCCCGTAGCAGAAAAGTATCCTTACGAGGTCGTAGATCGGACGTTTGTTTTTGAGAGGATGTACAAATCCCGTTGAATGCAGAAATTCAACTATCTCCCTTGTCTTTCGCGGAGTGCGCGCGATCGGGGATGAAATGTCCTCAAAATCACAGCGCTGTGACTCCGCGATATACCTCAGACGCTTGTTCAAGTCTGTAAGCGTTTTGTCGTCGCGGCTGTTTTTAAGCGATACTATAACTATGCGGCGGTCTTTATCCTTTTCTCGGATCTTTTCGATAAGTCCGACGTAGCACGCCTCAAAATCCGCGGGAGCTTCGGCAAACAGCTTTACGTCCGAGTCTCCGATATGTAAGATGACCGTCTCCGGGCAAAGCTCTGAGATGCACTCGTCATATACCTCCGACGCGTCGGTTATCGAGATACTTTCCACGCTTCGGTTGTATATGTTGTCATCAAGCGCGAACGCCTGCTTCAGCTCTCCGAGCGGTATATCGGTATCCTCCGCGCATCCGAATATAACTATGCCGTCAGCGGCGGCAAGCCTGTTAAGGCTTCTGTATCTTTTGATCTCGTTTTCAAGCATTTTCTGCCTCCTCTCTTTCCTTGACGGCGCTTGCCTTTTTATCAAGCGCCATATTTCTGAAATAAACGGCGAGGTTGAGCAAAACGATGGCGAGATTCAAAAGATACGCGATCAGAACGTAATTGATGTTTCCCGTCGCCAGCTTCGCAAATATCCCTGCGACGTACCCCGTGATGATAAGCAGTGTGAACGGAAGACTCGTGCTCTTCGCTGTCCTCGACTTGTACGCCTTGTAAAGATTGAGCGGCCATGAAAATCCGAAGCAGACGAGCATAACGGTCTCAAGAATTTGTGCCATAATAAATATCCTCCTTAATATTTGGTGCTCTAAGCATACCACTCTGTAGGACAGAAATCAATTATTCGAAAATTATAAACGCATTTTTTGACGAAATATCATTTATTTTACTTTCAAAAGCCGTTTTAAAAAGAAATATATGGTATAATATGCGTGTAACGAAAACCGACGGCGGTGAAAAGATAAAAATGAAAAAAATAAAAATGACGAAAAAAACGGGGATTTACGCAAAGGGCTCTCTGCGCCGAATACAGAGAAAGATATTTTCCACTCAGCTCATTCTGATAGTGACCTTGGCACTGATACTCGGATGCGCGGGAATATGGATAAATCTTCATTTTGAAACGCAAAAGAGAGACCGAAATCTGCAAAATATATCAAAGACCATTGCCGACTCGCCTATCTTTGACGACACCTCGTCCGAGGAGCGCACCGACGTGCTGACCGAATATCTCGACTCGCTTCAAAAAACGCTCGGGGATATAGACGTTATTTCGGTGGTTGATACCGAAAACAAAAGGCTGTACCACTCCAATCACGAGCTGATCGGAACCGTTTACGACGGCACGCTTCCGTCCTTTTCGGAGGAGCAGCTTTATACGGAGGACAGCAACGGCCCGTCGGGTAAGCAAAGGCGCGCGTACGCGGCGATATATGACGACGAGGGAAGATACGTCGGCTTCGTGATCACCGTTATGCTCCGTGAGAGTATAAATAAAGAAACGTTGCAGACTATGCTGATATTTTTTATCATCACAGCCGCCGCAGTGCTTATGGAGCTGATGATCTCGGCGGAGCTGTCGGTGAATATCAAGAAAAAGCTCCTCGGCTACGAGCCCGACGTGTTTACCGCGATGTATAAGGTGAGAGATAATATCCTCGAGTCGCTTGCCGAGGGAGTTATAGCGATAGACCGCGAGGGAAGGGTGCAGTTCGCCAACGCGTCGGCGCAGAGGATGCTTGGCGGCGATCCGTCAAAGCCGAATATAGTCGGCAGACACATAGGTGAGGTATGTGAGCCTTCAATATTCGAGCCTACGCTCGAGCGGGGGGAAAAGGAGTTCGGAATACAGGATCAAGGGCTGAATGCTCCGAACGTGCTGCTTGACCGCATACCGATAAAAAAGGACGGGGAGATCGTCGGAGCGGTGGGAATACTGCATGATCGCAAGGAATATACAAGGCTTATGGAGGATCTTGCGGGAACGCGCTATCTCGTTGACTCAATGAGAGCCAACAATCACGATTTTACAAATAAGCTCCACGTTATTCTCGGGCTCATTCAGATGGAGATGTATGACGAGGCTACCTCTTACATCGAAAACATAACCATCGTTCAGCGTGAAACGGTAAGCAAGATAATGGCGGCGGTTGGAGAGCCTTCCGTTGCGGCTCTGCTTATCGGAAAAACCGCAAGAGCCTCCGAATTGAACGTAAAATTTATTTTGAGAGAGGGCTGCTCTTATAACAAGGATGATTGCCCGTTGCCGACCGAGACGCTTATCACCGTTATCGGAAATCTGATCGACAACGCGTTTGATGCGATGAACGGCAACGGCGAGCAATATGACAGACCTAAGGAGCTAATGCTCGGTATCTATTCGAGTAAGGGAGCGCTTCTTATCACAGCGGACGATACGGGAGTCGGAATTGCTCCCGAGAATATTGAAAAAATATTCGAATACGGATATTCGACCAAGGGAGAAGGCAGAGGTACGGGACTTTATCAGGTAAAAACAATGGTCGAGGGGCTGGGCGGAACCGTTTCGGTCGAGTCACAGCCTGATGTGGGAACATCCTTTTCCGTCAGCTTTATAAAGATATAGGAGGACAGGCGGTGTACAGAGTTTTAATTGTTGAAGACGATCCTATGGTGTCTATGATAAACGAGCAGTATGTGAGCCGTAACAAGGCTTTTTGCGTGGTGGGCAAATGTAAGGACGGTAAAAGCGCGCTTGCTTTTCTTGAAAACAACGAGGTGGATTTGGTCGTGCTCGACGTATATATGCCGCTTATGGACGGCTTTGAGACGTTGCGTCAGATAAGAAAGGAAAAAAGATCGGTCGACGTCATAATGGTGACGGCGGCGAACGATAGGGAGTCCTTGGAGGAGGCGTTGCACCTCGGCGCGGTCGATTATCTCGTCAAGCCCTTTACCTACGACCGCTTTCGTATAGCTCTCGATAAATATACAGCGCAGACCGACGCGCTGAATGGGATAGATACGCTCAATCAGAAAAGCATAGATCATATCATAGAAAACGCCCGTAAAAAGGGCGAGGATATGTACCCCAAGGGAATACAGGAAAAGACGCTCGGAACTATACTCGATAAGCTGAGGTCGGATCCCGCAAAATGGATGACGGGAGACGATATTGCCGAAAGCATAGGACTTACGGGCGTTACCGTGAGAAGATACCTGAACTATCTGTCCGAGAGAGGGCTGGTCGTTGCCGAGATAAATTACGAAACGGGCGGCAGACCTTGCATGATGTATAAAATAGCAAAATCGCCGTAAGAAAAACGGGGTGTCCCATCAAAAAGATGAGACATCCCGTTTTACTTTATTTGTTTTGTTTGTTTCGCTTGCGCCTGATAATGAGCGCCACCGCCGCCGCGATACCTACGGCGAGAGCTACGACAAGCACTACCGCCGCTATTGCAACAATTGCAACTATTAGGATGATCACTGCCGCGATCGCTAAGGACGCGTACGTGAGATCTCCAAAGAAAATACCGTCCCCGAAAATGTCGTCCTCTCCGCCGATGATTCCTATACCCGTGTCGGCGCTGTCTACCTCTCCTCCCGTTCCGTCGGCGATCTGCTCAACGCGCACCTTGACGCTTAGTGAGATAGTCTTGTAGCGCATGATGTTGTCGGGGGTAAAAAAGAGCTCGATAATATCGCCGTCGCTAGGCGTGACCGTATCGTCCGCATAGCTCCATACACCTGCTATTTCCTTATCCGTATCGGGATCAAGCACGGCGGGTATCGAAAGCAGAGCCTCCGAGAGAGTCTGCCCCTCTTTCAGTTGAACGTCGGGTGCTGTTGCGTCCGTTACGGGCGTAGTTCTGTCTCCGAGGGTTATCGTGTACGCCTTGATACGCGCGTTCCACGGCGTGTCATCTTCGTATGCGTCCGCCCACTTCCCGTCGCCCTCGTTGTAGACCGTCTGCCCTCTTTTTACCGTTGCGTCGGAGACGTATTTTGCGCCATCTGTCATTTCGGTTTCACTGTCCGCGTCTACCATCAGCCCCATATCGGCAGATAGCGACACGGCAAAGCTCTTGCCCGCAGGCAGCTCTACCTCACTGTCGAGTATCACTGTATTGTACCCCTCATGCAGAAGCCCCGTCTGCGTGTGTATAAGCCTTCGGTACGTAAAGCCTCCCGAGGAGGTATATTCGGGCTCGCCGTATATCTTCAGCGTGTATTCGCGCGTCTTACCAATGTCGATCGCCGCCACGCCAACAGAGCATAGAAGCTCGTCGCTCTCGCCCGCGGTGAATATATTTGCCGCCTCGCCACTTCCGTTCGTCATTGAAACGTACAGCATGGATACGCCGCCGTCGTGCTGATAGAGAGTGTCGTATGAGCGCGTGGGAGTAACGTCGAATGCCGCTCCGCCCGTAAGGGTTACGTCCTCATAGGAGATCCAGAAATATCCGTTAAGTCCCCAATCCGAGCCCCAGCTGTTTTTTACGAGCCACGCGCCGTTGTTTGAGGGACAGTTGCCCTGCTTGAAGTTAAATCTCGAATAGTTGTCATCCCAACCGACGATAGTTACCGAGTGGTCCGCTACCTTCGAGGTGTCGGAGCAATACTGAGCGTACGTTGAAAAGGCGGGCATATATTCGTAATAATTCATATACGCCGTATCACTGTGATAGCTCACCGCTACCGCGCCGTATTCGTACACAGCGTGCTTTACCGCCTCCGTGTCCTCGGCTATATCAAGAAGAATTACGTTTTCTATCCTGTAATCCGAGAGGTACATCTTCTCGTCGGGTAGCATTAAGGAGGGCTCTATGATAAACGTGTTGAACGGCGCTACAGCCTCGTTGGCAAAGCCTATTCCGCTTGAAAGCGTGAGCGCCGCTATTACGTCAAAGCCGCCAAGATAATAGTACGGCGTATTTCCGTCAAGATAAACACTGTCTCCCGTGCCCGCGCGCTCGCCGTAGTAGGCAAAGTAGGCAAGGTGCCATTCGGAAAGATCAATGGCTTCTCTGTTCGCGCCGTGGTTCTTTATCGCGTCAGCCTCCGCGCAGGCAACTGCCGAGAACGCCCAACAAAGCCCGTAGGAGTATTGATCCTTTGCCTCGGTCGAGTAGAGCATATTGTTATAATCGGTGCTGAACGATGACGGAAGCGTGTCCTCCTCATCAGTCTCCGCCGCCGATACGCTCGGGGCGGAAATTGAAAATATCGCGCCTGACAGCATAATAAATGCAAGCATCAGAACGGCAAGCTTTTTTATTTTCATCGTATTTATCTATCCTTGAATTAAGATTTTTCGGATAACGGTATTATACAAATTCAAAGCTCCACAAGCTTTTGCGCTAAAAACATAACGCAGGGCATCGTTACCACCGAAAAGAGCGACGTTGTGCCTACCGCCTGCGCGGAGTATCTCGGATTTATGTCGTAAAGCTCGGCAAGCATAGTAAGCGTCGTCGCGCAGGGCATAGACGTCACCGCCGCCGCAAAGAGTATCCAATCGTCAAGCCCGATGAGCTTCAGAAATGCGCAAGCGATAAGCGGAACGATTATCAGCTTTACCGCGCAGAGATAGTATATCTTTCCCGAGCAGAATATTTGCTTGAATGTGCAGGTGGCGAGAAGCGCGCCAATGATAAACATTGATATGGGGGTGCAGATCGATGCCGTAAAGTCAAAGCTCTTCATCACAAAGGTGGGGAAAGCAAAGAAGGGACGGCAGCAAAGATAGAGCATAAAGCCGATAAAGCAGGGAACTGTTCCGAAATTGAGAAGCTTCTTGGGAGTGAGCTTGATGTCGTCGCGCTTGCGGGCAAGTATCATAATACCCCACGTCCAGAGGAATACGTTGAAGCTGACTATAAAGAACGCTCCCATAAATTCGCCCGTGTCTCCGAAAAGCGATTTGAGTATCGGTATGCCGAGAAAACCGACGTTTCCGAAGATTGCGGCAAATTCGGTGAGCTTCTGCTCGTCAAGATTTTTAAATCCGCGAAAGGCAACAAATGCGAGCACAGCTACAAATATATGTACGGCAAAGCCGAACAGAAGCGTCTGAAAGCCCAAGGAGAGCTTCTCGGCGCTGTATTCCATTTTTATGAGCGAATTGATTATAAGAGCGGGCTGACCGATCTTGATGATGAGTGCGGACAGCTTTTTTGACGCCACGCTGTCAACTATCTTCGTTTTACCCGCAACAAATCCTACTATAAGCAGGATGAAAAAGGCAAGTATTAAATTGAAAAATTCCGTAAATTGCGCTATAAATTCTATGAACTGCATTACTTTTTACCCGTTATCTCGTCAAGCTTCTCCTTTATGCTCTTCATATCGGTCAGCATATCCTCTTTCTTTCGCGGATCGCGCAGAAGAAGAGCGGGATGATAGACCGCAGTGATAAGGAAATTTCCCTTTTGCACCCACTGTCCGTGCTCCTTGGTTATCTTGTAGTCGGGGCGGATGAGGCGCATTGCCGAGATCCTGCCGAGACATACGATGATCTTAGGATTTATGAGCTTCACCTGACGGCGTAGAAACTCTATGCAGGCGTCCTCCTCTGCGGGAAGAGGATCGCGGTTCTTCGGGGGACGGCATTTGAGGATGTTTGCAATATATACGCTCTCCCTCGGTATGTCCACCGCGTAAAAATATTCGTCAAGAAGCTGTCCCGCTCTGCCGACAAAGGGAGTTCCCGTCTTGTCCTCGTTGTCCCCGGGGGCTTCGCCTATAAAGAGTATGTCGGCTTCGCGGTTGCCCGTACCGAAAACGCAATTTGTCCTTGTTTTTGAAAGCTCGCAGGCGGTGCAGGAGCTACACTCCTCGTAGAGCTTTTCCCATGTATCGTTCATTTTGTCACCTGTTTCTCAGAGTTTTATTTTTCTGCATTCCATGTAGTAGCGTTTGTCCTCGGCGTGTCCCATCGAAAAGGTCTTTCTCGGAAGCGCGCCGTCAAACATTACAGTCGGGAAAAGGGCGTCCTTGGTCATTCCCGAGAAGATGAAGCCTATCGATCTCTCCCTCTTCAGAAGTCCCTTCACCGAGTCCTCGCCGTGGATGTAATCGACCTCAGCGCCCGAGTGAGTCTTTATGTAGCCGTCGATGAAATCCTGAAGCGTTCCTACCGTCAACTGCTTTTCGGGGGCGGGAATATCGAGGACACCCTCGACGGAGCCGTACATATAAGTAAGCGTCTGAGGCTTTGCGTCACCCGAAAGAGCGTTTATATATTTGGAAAGCTCGGATATAACGTCCTCGGGATCAACGCCGAACATAACGCGGTAGATGGGCTCGAATTTGAGCGCCTCGTCGTGGATGTTCACCACCTCGACAAGAGCATAGCGCGCGGGATGAGAGCTTGCCGCCTCTTCACCGATCGCCGCTTTGACCTCCTCGTAAGCCGCCTTTGCCGAAGCCAGCGAATGGTTGCCGTCTCCTACCGCAAAGAGGAGAGGCGACAGACCGTCCTTGCCGTATCTTTCTTTCATAGCCTCGGGGGTTATGAGAGCGTCAAGCGCCGCTCCTACCTCAGCTATCTCGGTGTCGCAAAGAAGCCTTCCGGTAATATGTCCGCCGCCGAGCATAAGATCGCTGTCGTAGAGATACTCGCCCGTCTTGCCCGAAAGAGGCTCGATAACAGTTCTCGCCGCATCGTCGATAAGAAGCATAACGTGGGGGAGCTCTATGCAGGCGTCGCGCCTGATGGCAACTCTCGGCGGTATTCTCTCAACCACCGTCGCCTCTGTCGCGCGTATGAGAGAGGACGCGCCGCGGCAGTAATCGTACGCTTCAAGGTCGACCGCCATAACTATACCGCGACGAACGCTTCCGTCCGATTGCGTGCGCTCAACGTATATCATGGAGTTCTCACGGCAGATAAGCTCATCCGAGAGATATTTTTTCATCGTTTCGTTTATCTGGGGTATTCTCTCACCCGACTCGGAAAGATAGACCTCGGGGAGAATGAGTCGGAGCGTTGAGGGAGCGCCGCCAACGTAGCTTTCCGCCTTTTGCCAATATTCGGGCTCGCTTGTGAATTGATCGCAGGCAACGACAGCCCATTTGTCTGCGGCTGTTTTATTGAAGTCGGGCAGAAGTATATCTGCCGATGAGTAGCATTTTTTCATTTTTTGTTTCCCTCCTTGGGTAAAAAGTTTTCGAATATCGTAAAATATCCCGCCTTTCTGCACGAAACGTACTCGCGCCCGTCGCGTACCGTCCATATATATCCGTTGACGTGGAACGCCTTAGTGCAGAGAAGAAAGCTGAGATTTTTCTTCTTTTTTCCGTTGATGGCTATGAAATCGGGACGTGAGAGAAAGTTCGTGAGCATATTCGTAAGCAGAAAGCTGACGATATATTTTCCGCGCCTGTTCCCCTCAAGCAACCCCGTTACAAGCTGACCTCTCGCATAAGACGGGCGGTATCGCTTGAACCACATGAGAATGAGTGGGCTGAAGGACTCAACGCAGAACGCACCCCGATAGCCATCAAGCATATTTGCCGCCGATCTGCAAAGGACGTCGTTCGGCAGCTCTCCCTTGACCTCGATAAGAAGCGGCACGCGCCCGTCCACAAGCTTGAGTACCTCGGCAAGCGTTGGGATCTTCTCGTCGGTTTTTGAAAGCCTCAGCTCTTTCAGCTCACGCAAAGTGAGCTCGGAGACCTTTTTGTCAACTCCGCACATCCGCTTTAGGTTGTCATCGTGAAAGACAACGACGCGCCTGTCCTTTGAGAGCTGAATGTCAAGCTCAATGCCTACGCCGTGGCGTACCGCAAGAGAGAACGCGGAAAGGGAATTTTCGGGTATCCTCTTTGTCCAGAGTCCTCTGTGCGCATAGTTGCAGGAGAGAAGCTCCATGTCGGCAGGATCGGCAAGTCGCGGAGATATGAGAAAAACGTATATCAGGGCAAGGATGGCGATAACGAATACCGCGATACCGAGATAGACGGTCATACGCGCTTCCTCTCGGAAATGAGCTTTTCGGCGCGGAGAGCGGCGACCTGCGTCTTTCCGTCGGGTATCTCGCCGCGCATTACCATACCGACAAGCTCGGATAAGGGAATACGCACCGTTTCTATAAATTCATCCTCGTCGGGATCGGTGTCTCCGAAGGTAAGTCCCTCTGCCATATACATATGAATACATTCGTCAAGAATTGCGGGAGAGCCGAGGTATTTTCCGAGATAGGTCAGACGCTCGCATACAGCTCCCGTCTCCTCGCGGAGCTCACGGCGGACGGCGCTTTCGGGATCCTCCCCCTTGTAGTCGAGCTTACCCGCAGGTATCTCAAGAAGCACGTCGGATACGGCATAGCGGTACTGACGGACGCAGATGACCTCGCTCCCGTCGGTTATCGGAATAACGCAGACGGCTCCGATGTGGCGGTTGTATTCTCTGTAAGCGGGCTTGCCGTCGGGCAGGGTTATATCGTCGCGGTACACGTGGAGTATGTTTCCGTCGTAGATCAGCTTGGAGCTGACCTTCTTTTCAATAAACTTTGAAATATCCTTAGAAAATTCCATAATCCTCTCCAAATATAAAAATACAAATATAATTATACAACAACCAAGGGCTAAAATCAAGAGATTACGCTAAATTTCGCTTGATTTGTTTGAATTTATATGGTACAATATAGGGGATAAATATTCGGAGGTAAGATATGAAGCACGTTGATATATATACCGACGGCGCGTGTCGGGGCAATCCCGGTAAGGGCGGTTGGGGAGCGATACTTGTTTACGGAGGCAGAGAAAAGGAGCTGTCGGGCGGAGAGGCGATGACCACCAATAACCGAATGGAGCTTATGGCGGCTATCGCGGCAATGGAGGCTCTGCGCGAGCCCTGCGATATTACGCTTACGTCCGACTCAAAATACCTGACCGACGCGATAAATAAGGGCTGGCTCAGGTCGTGGAAGAAAAACGGATGGGTGAAATCCGATAAAAAGCCCGTGCTCAACGTAGAGCTTTGGGAGAGGATAGATAAGCTTTTGTCGGTGCATACTGTGCGCTTTGTGTGGGTGCATGGACACGCGGGACACGAATATAACGAAAGATGCGACGTGCTCGCTACCACGTACGCGGATAGTCTTTGATGATACGGAAGATTGAATTGATATTTTAACTTGTGGTGAAAAACAAATATTTTAAGTATGAGGTAAATTTTGCTGACGCAAAAAAGATCCTTCACTGTGTCTGCAAGGTAGCGAGCCGTTCAGGATGACAGATAGTGAATGCTTGGCGATGAACGTATGCATAATTCCATATATAAAGTGCTCGTAATAAACTTTGGCACATATCCTTTTCTTTATCTAAACTAACCTGTCATCACAGAGCATTTTTGCCGTTGGCAAAAGGAACCGCTTATAGGAGCATCTGTACGTTAATTCGAGCAAGAACTTGTTCTTGCCATTTCGCTAACAGCGAAATAGGCGTATCGGAGTAGAGTATCATTGCGACGAAGTCGCTTTACTGTACTCTCTTCATTGGGAAAGTATTTATAGTACAATCGAATTTTAAAAATCTTTCCCTAATCCACATTAAACGGTGGCGCTTTTGCGCCCCATTTTTTATTTCTTGAAATTATAAAGATACTTCGATGGAGACACGCCCAAAGCCTTTTTGAACTCGACCGAAAAATACTTGTAGTCGTTGTACCCCGACATAAAGGCGACCTCCTCCAACGAATAGTACCCCGCGGAGATAAGCCCCGTCGCGTGCTGTATTCTCAGATCGATAATATATTTTCGGGGAGACACGCCATACACTTTCTTGAAGAGCTTTCGGAAATAGACCTCGCTCATATATGACCTCTCCGCAAGCTGTCCGACAGTAAGCTCGGCGTCCCTGTAATTTTTCATCATGTATTCCACCGAGGCGGCTATGCGAGGATCTCTCGCCTCTGCCTTGAAGTTCTGCGCGTGGCACTCTGCAAGTATCTCGTAAAGAAGAGCGGAGCATCTGTATTTGTAGCCCGTATCCTTTCTGTTCCACAGCGCGATCATCTCGGAAAACAGATCCGACATCGTCTCGGGATCCTTTGCCTCAAAGCACTCAATGCTCCTTGATATGCGGCTTGTCGTATCGAAATGTACGACTATCAACTCGTCAATAGAGGATATTCGGCTGTAATCAAGCCGCGCGGGAACGAAGCTGACGTAATTTGTCCCCACGTGATGCTCCTCCTTTTCAGTGCGCAGAAGCGTGTCGGCGCGGGAGCGGAAGGACAGAGCGTTATAGTTCCGACCGCTGTTGAACATACTTATATTTTTTTGCTTCAATTCAATGACGTCCAAAATATTAAAGGCGAGAATATCTTTTTCGAAAAACATAACACATTCCTCCTTTTCTTTGCTTGATTATAGCATATCTGTTTCGAAAAGTCAACCTATTATATCGTTTTAGAGGTGTATTTTTCGCGTAGGATATGCTATAATTTTTTTGAAATTCAAAAGCTGAGGAGGGCTTTTTTATGAATGAAAGAAGAAAGATCCTCAATCTGTTCGAGGAGCACAGCGATTTTTATAACGGTAAGGTGAGTACGGGTATCGAAAAGAACCGAAAAGGCAACGCGATGCTGAGCGTTACCGACAGCGAGGGTAACGCCGTTCCGAGCGCCCGCGTCAAGCTGTCTCAGCGCTCTCACGAGTTCCGCTTCGGAGCTAATCTCTTTATGCTCGACGAGCTCGAAACACCCGAGAAAAACGACGCCTACAAAAAATATTTTTCCGACGTATTCAATATGGCAACGCTTCCGTTTTATTGGGATACGCTTGAGCCCGAAAAGGGAAAGCCAAGATACCCGTCGGACAGCCCCAAGGTCTACCGACGTCCGTCTCCGGACCTGTGTCTTGAATTTTGCAAGGAGCACGGCATCGAGCCGCGTGAGCACGCGCTTGCATACGATCATTTCTTTCCCGATTGGCTGTGCGGAGCGAGCGTTGACGAGGTAAAGAGCGAGCTTGAACGCCGCTACCGCGAAATATCCGAGCGCTACGCAGATAAGATCCCCACTATTGAGGTAACTAACGAAATGGCGTGGGAAAAGGGAAGGACAGCCTTTTACGACGAGCCCGATTTCGTCGAATGGTGCTTCCGCCTTGCCGAAAAATATTTTCCGAACAATCAGCTCGTTATAAACGAGACGACGAGCCACGCTTGGAAGGACCGTTGCAGAGTGACCGACAAATATTACTCCTACATAGAAGCCAATATGTTAAAGGGCGCGAGGATAGATGCCGTAGGTATGCAGTACCATCTTTTCTACAAGCGCGAGGATGAATATGAGAAAACGAGACTTACCCTCGATCCCGTAAACCTTTATAAGCATATGGATCTCTATTCAAATTTTGGAAAGCCCTTGCAGATAACCGAGATCACCGTTCCCGCATATTCGTGGGAGAGCGAGGACGAGGAGATACAAGCGGAGGTAATCGAAAAGCTCTATTCTCTGTGGTTCTCACATCCGAACGTCGAGCAGATAATATATTGGAATCTTGTCGACGGATATGCCCATGTGTGGGATCCCGATCCTGATAAGATCAGGGAGACACAAGGCGATATGACGCTTGGTGAGAATTACTATTACGGCGGACTTCTCCGTTTCGATCTTTCACCCAAGCCCGCTTATGAAAAGATAAAGGAGCTTACGCAGAGAGTTTGGCACACCGAGGCTGAGGCGATCACCGACGAAAAGGGAGGCGCATCGTTCAGAGGCTTCTTCGGTGACTATGACGTGGAGATAGAGGCGAATGGAAAGACAGTTAAAACGCAGCTTTCGCTCTCGAAGAACGGCGAGAATTCCTTTGCTTTGACCGTATAAGAGAAAGAGGTATATTATGAATTATTACTCAAATCCGACAGACCTGAGAATTACCGATATGCGTTTTGTCGATATTGACGGCGCACCCAAGCGCTGTACTATCCTCAGAATAGACACGAACCAAGGCATCAGCGGATACGGAGAGGTGCGCGACGCATCCTCAAAGACCTACGCGCTGATGCTCAAAAGCCGAATACTCGGTGAAAACCCCTGTAACGTAGACAAGATATTCCGAAAGATAAAGCAGTTTGGCGGTCCCTCGCGTCAGGGCGGCGGAGTTTCGGGAATTGAGATCGCCCTCTGGGATCTTGCGGGAAAGGCGTACGGCGTACCGCTGTATCAGCTTCTCGGCGGTAAGTTCCGCGACGAGGTCAGAGTTTACTGCGACACAGACGTTGACGGTAAGCACACGGGACACGATATGGGACTTGCGCTCAAAAAAAGAATGGAGATGGGCTTTACCTTCTTAAAAATGGATCTCGGTATAGGTCTGCTCCTTGACGAGCCCGATACGCTCAACGCTCCGCTCGGCTTTATAGATGATATGAAAAAATACGCCTCGCACATTCTCAACGTTCAGGGCGGAAGCGTCACGGCGGATATGGTAAAGCATCAGAAGAGCTATTCGATCGTTACCACAGCCCATCCGCATACGGGCATACACCTTACCGAAAAGGGACTCGACTTCCTTGAAAATTATGTAAAAGAGGTAAGAGAGGTCATTGGATATGAGGTGCCTCTGGCGGTCGACCATTTCGGGCACATCTGCGTTGAGGATTGCATACGCTTTGCGCGCAGAATGGAAAGGTATAACCTTGCGTGGATAGAGGATATGGTGCCGTGGATGTACACCGACCAATACGTAAGACTCAGAAACAGCACGACGATACCCGTTTGTACGGGAGAGGATATTTATCTCAAAGAGGGCTTTGAGACACTCATCAAGGCGGGCGGCGTTTCGGTGATACACCCCGACATCCTCACCTGCGGCGGCGCGCTTGAGCTCAAAAAGATAGGCGATATAGCCGACGAGAACGGCGTTGCGGTGGCTATACATATGGCGGAAAGCCCAGTTGCCTGTCTTGCGGCGGTGCATACCGCGGCGGCGATGCACAACGTGCTCGCACTTGAATTCCACTCGGTGGACGTACCGTGGTGGGCGGATATGGTAACGGGTATAGATAACCCCATATTCAAAAACGGATTTATAAAAGTCCCCGAAAAGCCGGGACTTGGCTTCGACAGTCTCAACGAGGAAGTCCTGCGCGAGCATATAAATCCGAGCATCCCCGGATACTTTGAGCCTACCGACGAATGGAACCGAGAATTTTCAAATGATAGAATATGGAGCTGAAAAAAGATGCATTTTAATGATAGAGAAGAGGTAATCGCACTTACCCCGAATTGGAAGGGAGAAAGACTTCCCGACGGCAGACCTAAGGTCGCAGACAAATATCTTGACGCGCTTTACGGAATGACGCTTGAAGAGGTATGGAAGCCGATATTCGTTCTCGGCTACGAGCATCAGTTCGTAGGAGGCGGAGAAGCTCCTCTGCAAGCTCTCCACGACGACGGCAGAAAGCTTGTGGGACGCGCTGTTACCTGTACCTTTTGTCCCACCCGCCCCGACCTTCACGAGCTGCAGTTTACTCGCGGTGCTGAGGACGGACGGAGCGGAAACTACAATCAGTGGGTGATCGACAGCCTTTTAGAACGCGACGTGGTGGTATGCGATATGTACGACAAAATATACAAGGGCACCTTCCTCGGAGGAAACCTTACCACCGCTGTCAAAAAGCGCACGAAAAACGGAGGCGCTGTCATATGGGGAGGAGTTCGCGACGTCGAGCAGATGAAGCAGGTGCCCGACGTTCAGGTGTATTATCGCGGTATCGATCCCACTCCTATCCGTGAGTTTGTAATGAAGGATTGGAACAGCATCACTTCCTTTGGCAGCGCGGTGTGCCTGCCGGGAGATGTCGTGTTCGGCGCGGGCGGCGGAGTGCTCTTTATCCCCTCTCACCTTGTTGCCGATGTGGTCGAAGGCGCAGCAAAGACTCACGTCAAGGACGATTTCGGATTTGAGATGATAGGACAGGGCAAATTCACCACAGCGCAGATCGATAGGAATACCTGGACTGAAGAAATGCTCGATATGCTCCTTGATTGGATAAAGAACGATCCCCGTGGAGAGGAATACAGAGACCTCGATTGGTCAAAGGAATACGACCTTGCCCGTAACGGTGATCCCAATGATACCCAAACGGCACTCTGATGAGGTGAGAGATGAAAACAGCATTTATCACAGGCTCGTCAAGAGGCATAGGCAGAGCCATAGCGCTCCGCCTTGCCCGTGACGGCTTTAAGATCATACTTCACGGCGTGAGCGAGAGCGCCAAAATAAGGGAGCTGAAAAGCACCGTAGAGAAAAATGGCGGTACGGCAGAGATAGCGACAGCCGATCTTTGCGATCTTGAAGCGACCTCGCGGCTTGTTAAAGCCGCGGCGAACGCCGATGTTCTTGTCCTCAACGCCTCGGTCCAGTACCGTACACCTTGGCAGAATATCACTCCCGAGGAGTGTTACAGTCAGCTGAACTGCAATTTCGTTTCCTCAATGATGCTCATTCAGACGGCAGTACCGCATATGAAGGAAGCGGGCTGGGGAAGGATCATTACTATCGGCTCTGTGCAGGAGGCAAAGCCTCATCCCGATATGCTTGTTTACTCGGCATCAAAGGCGGCGCAGACAAATATGATGAAGTCGCTGTCCTTGCAGCTTTCTAAGGACGGGATCACGGTAAATAATGTGGCTCCGGGCGTTATATATACCGACAGAAATATTGAGGCGCTTTCTGATCCCGACTATGCAAAAAAGGTCACGGACAGCATTCCCGTGGGCTTTTACGGTAAGCCCGAGGATTGCGCGGGGATAGTTTCACTTTTGTGCTCCGACGAGGGAAGATACATAACGGGGCAGAGTATATATGTTGACGGAGGAAAAAGCATACTGTGAAAATTCGTTTTTTAGGTCAGAGCGGATATGTGATAAAAACTGCGCACAGTGAGATCGTGATCGATCCGTATCTTTCGGACAGCGTAAACCGAATAGCGGGCAGAGCGCGCTTACTTGACGTGCCGATAGAGCCGCAAAATATTCGTTGTGATGCCGTGATCTGCACCCACGACCACCTCGATCACCTCGATCCCGACACGGTTTCAAAAATAGATGCAAATCAGCTGTTTGTCACCACGAACGGCGGAAAGGAAAAGCTCAACTCTCTCGGTAGAAAAAATGTAATTCCTTTGCGTGAAGGCGAGCGTATCTGTATCGGAGATCTTGAGATCACGGCAGTATTTGCCGACCATACCGTAGAAGCCTTCGGACTTATAGTCAGAGCCGAGGGAATGACACTTTATTTCAGCGGAGACACGCTGTATAACGAGGAGCTCTTCTCTATCGCCGCGTACCGCCCCGACGTCACGTTTATCTGCATAAACGGAAAGCTTGGCAATATGAATGCCGAGGAGGCGTTGGAAGTCGCAAGACGTATCGGTGCCGAGCTCAATATACCCAATCACTATGATATGTTCGCGTCGAATTCCGAGGATCCGAGGGTGTTTGCGGAGCGCATTAAGGGCGGCTGTATAATGGAGTTCGACAGAGAATACAGACTCATATCCGAGAACGGCAGACCGCGCCTTGTGTAGAAAAGCGGTGCTATTGTAAAATATTCCGAATAAAATGTATAAATTTTCAACTTTTTTCGAAAAATCCCTTGACAAATCAGGGATAGAGTGATAAACTATTTGTATATTTTTTAAACAGGAGAAAAGGCAAGATGAATAATATTTTCGCATACAAATATTATTACCTTTATTTTTATTACTTTAACACAAGTGTAAAATAAGGGTGCTTTTTGTTGCGGATTTTAGTTTCATTTGTTTTATCTTTTCGGAATTCCGATAAAATAAAAAACTTTCATGAAGCCTTTCCGGTGAAAAACACCGTGAAGGCTTCATTTTTTCTGCGCGGTGAAGCTCTTCATCCGAGACGGCGCGGAAAATATTTAAACAACAGGAGTAAAAAACAATGATCGCAGTATTGAAACAGGGAACAACAGACGCTCAGCTTGAAAATCTTTCGTCGTGGCTTCGCGCGCAGGGGCTCGACGTGCATATCTCAAAGGGTGAGACACACACCGTGGTAGGACTTGTCGGAGACACCGCAAAGGTCGACGCGGAGCTACTCGAGAGCCTCGAGATCGTCGACAGCGTAAAGAGAATAAGCGAGCCCTTCAAGAGCGCAAACAGAAAATTCCACCCCGACGATAGCGTTATAAAGGTTGGAGATACGTCCGTCGGCGGAAATATATTCGCAGTTATGGCAGGCCCCTGCTCGGTCGAGAGCGAGGAGCAGGTGATGGAAATAGCCAAGGCAGTAAAGGCGGCGGGAGCTACTATGCTTCGCGGAGGCGCGTTCAAGCCCCGTACGTCTCCCTACGATTTTCAGGGACTCAAGGCGGACGGCATAGAGCTGCTTCTCAAAGCCAAGAAGGAAACGGGACTTCCCATCGTTACCGAGATAATGAACGCAAACCATCTGCCCCTCTTTGAGGACGTCGACGTTATACAGGTCGGCGCGAGAAATATGCAGAACTTCGAGCTTCTCAAGGAGCTCGGAAGAACGAACAAGCCGATCCTTCTCAAGCGCGGACTTGCGAACACCCTCAAGGAGCTTCTTATGTCCGCCGAGTACATCATGGCAGGCGGCAACGAGAACGTTATCCTCTGCGAAAGAGGCATACGCACCTTCGAAACATACACACGAAATACGCTTGACCTCTCGGCTGTGCCCATGCTCCATGAGCTGACACACCTTCCCGTTATCATAGATCCCTCTCACGCTACGGGCGTAGCAAGACTTGTAAAGCCGATGGCGCTTGCCGCCGCCGCTTGCGGAGCCGACGGACTTATGATAGAGGTGCATAACGATCCCGCGCACGCTCTTTGCGACGGAGCGCAGTCTCTCACCCCCGATACCTTTGCCGACGTTATGAAGTCGGTAGGCAGAGTGCTCGACGCTGTTAAGGCGTAAAGGGGTAGCGGTATGAAAGTAGGAATTTGCGGCCTCGGACTTATAGGCGGATCTATGGCGCGCGCTTACAGAGAGGACGGTTATGAGGTATATGGCTTCGATATTGATAAAGCAACGCAAGGGTATGCTCTTCTTGCCGATATTATCTGCGGAGAGCTCAACAGCGAAACTATACCCGAGTGCGAGCTCATATTCGTCGCGCTCTACCCCGAAAAAACGGTTGAATATCTCAGACAGATAGCGCCGATAGTAAATAAGGATGCGGTCGTCATCGACCTGTGCGGAATAAAGAGCCATATATGTAAGGCTGGCTTTGCCTTGGCAAAGGAATACGGATTTACCTTTGTTGGCGGACATCCCATGGCGGGTAAGCAGTATTCGGGCATAAAGTACGCAAAGGCAAATCTTTTCAAAGGCGCGCCTATGGTGCTCGTTCCGCCCGTTTACGACGATATAGCCTTTATCGACAGAGTAAAAAAGCTCCTCGCTCCCGCAGGCTTCGGAAAGCTCTCGGTGACGACAGGCGAGGATCACGACAAAATAATTGCATTTACCTCACAGCTTGCGCACGTTGTGTCGAATGCCTACGTCAAGAGCCCGACGGCAGAGATACATAAGGGCTTCTCTGCGGGAAGCTATAAGGATCTTACCCGTGTCGCGTGGCTCAACGAAAATATGTGGACAGAGCTTTTTCTTGAAAACAAAGAGCCGCTGCTCTTCGAGCTCGACCATATCATCACTTCGCTGTCCGAGTACAGAGATGCAATAGAAAAGGATGACGCGGAGAAGCTTCGCACACTGCTTCGCGACGGACGGCTTGCAAAAGAAAAAATAGACGGTTAGGAATTTATATATGAAAAAAATAAAGGTCAACGCATCAAGCTCATATGAAATAATCATCGGAGAAGATCTGCTCCCGTCGGCGGGCGAATACTGCCTCAGAGCTCTCGGAAAGACCTGCAAGGCGTGCATACTTACCGACGATAACGTAGCTCCGCTATATCTTGATACGGTAAGATCGTCGCTCGTCGGTGCGGGCTTTGATACCGTAGAATATATCATCCCCCACGGCGAGGGCTCAAAGAGTACGGCGAGCCTTATTGAGCTTGTCGAATTTATGGCTGAGAACAGACTGACGCGCACAGACGTCCTTGTCGCGCTCGGCGGCGGTGTCGTCGGAGACCTCGGAGGCTTTGCGTCGGCGGTGTATCTGCGCGGCATACGCTTCGTTCAGATGCCTACCACGCTCCTTGCGGCGGTAGACTCGTCGGTCGGCGGAAAGACGGCGGTCGATCTTCGCGCGGGCAAGAACCTTATGGGCGCATTCCTACAGCCCTCGCTCGTGCTCTGCGACTATAAAACGCTCGATACGCTCTCTCCCGAGATATTTGCCGACGGATGCGCCGAGGTAATAAAATACGGCGTGATCAACGACAGAGAATTTTTCGACAGTCTCAAAAAGGGAATAAAGATACAGATAGAGGACGTTATTGCCGCCTGCGTGCAGAATAAGGCGAATATCGTCGAGAACGACGAGTTCGATAAGGGACAGAGACAGCTCCTGAACCTCGGTCATACGGTAGGTCACGCGATAGAAGCCTGCTCAGACCTTCGCATATCACACGGAAGCGCCGTCGCCATAGGTATGGTCATAGTAATGAGAGCGGCTGTAAGGATGGGAATATGCGCCGAGGTAGAGCTTGACGAGCTTCTCTCTGTAATAAAGTCGGCAGAGCTTCCCACCGAATGTGATTTTGGCGCGGAGGAGCTTGCGGCAGTGGCAACGTCGGATAAAAAGAGGGCGGGGGACAGCATAAGCCTCGTCGTGCCCTACGCCATCGGAGACAGCAGACTTTATAAGATCCCCGTCTCCGAGCTTCGCGGATTTATAGAAAAGGGGCTTTGCAGATGAAGGTCTTGATCACACCCTCACAAACGGGCGGAAGAATAAGCGCGATAGCCTCAAAATCGGCGGCTCACAGAGCGCTCATCTGCGCCGCCTTTGCAGACAAAGATACAAGAATACTCTGCCACGAATTGAACGAGGATATAGAGGCGACCGTCCGATGTCTTTCGGCTCTCGGTGCAAATATCGAGCGCGATGCGCCCTATTACCTTGTAAAACCCGTAAAGAATATCGTAAAGGGAGCGACGCTCGACTGCGGAGAGAGCGGCTCGACTATGCGCTTTCTCGTTCCCGTCGCCTGCTTACTTGGGGCTGACGCGTCGTTTCTGATGTCGGGCAGACTCCCGAACCGCCCCCTCTCCCCTCTGCGCGAGGAGCTTGAGAGGTGCGGAATAACCTTCTCCGAGGCGGGGAGCAATCCTCTCGTATGCCGCGGAAAAGTGACCGAAAACGAATTTGCAATAAGGGGAGACGTTTCCTCACAGTTTATCAGCGGACTTCTCTTTGCTCTTGCCGTATCGGGCAGGGCGGGAAAGCTCCGTATAATAGGAAAGCTCGAATCCGCGCCTTACGTCGATATTACCGCAGACATGCTGCGCCGCTTCGGGGTTGATGTCAGCACCACAGAGGACGGATATGAAATAAAGAAAAACGGCGGACTTGTGTCTCCCTTCGACCTCGCAGTCGAGGGCGATTGGTCTAACGCCGCATTCCCGCTCGCGCTCGGCGCGATAGGTAAGCGCCCCGTAAGCGTTAGCGGACTTGACGAAAATTCCCGTCAGGGAGATAAGGGAATACTTGACGTTCTCAGATCAATGGGAGCGCGTGTCGAGAGCGACGGCGGATGCGTTACCGTTTATCCTTCGGCTCTCGGGGGGGCGCGTGTCGATTCCTCGCAGATTCCCGATCTTGTGCCTATCATCGCCACGGTCGCTTCGGTTGCCGAGGGCGAGACGGTCATATATAACGCGGGCAGATTGCGCATAAAGGAGAGCGACAGACTCCTGGCGGTCAGTACGGTCCTTCGCGGTATCGGCGCAAACGTGACCGAGACCGAGGACGGACTTCGTATAGTCGGCGTTCCCGCGCTTTCGGGCGGTGAGGTCTCATCGTTCGGAGATCACCGTATCGTTATGAGCGCGGCTGTCGCGTCGGTAAGATGCAGAAATACACTTACCATTGACGGCGCAGAAGCCGTGGCAAAGTCGTATCCTAAATTTTTTGAGGATATGAGAAAGCTTGGACTGAAATAGATTTTCAGTCCAAGCAAATGCACAGTGTAAAATGCACAATTTCGGTATTTTTTGCCTATGGCAAAAAGCTATATTAAATTAAAAATATTCGTTAACAAATATTTTTTACATACAAATATTTTTCACAATTTTGCATTTTGCATTGTGCATTGTGCATTTGCTTTTACGATATTCACCCCATTATTGTATAAGGATAGTATTATGTCTACAAATTACGGAAAAAATATCAACATAATGATATACGGCGGCTCGCACGACAGCGAGATAGGTATCGTCGCAAAGGGACTCCCCAAGGACTTTCGGATAGATCTCGACGAGCTTTACGCCTTTATGAAGCGACGCGCCCCGGGGCAGAATTCAATGTCAACGCAAAGAAAAGAGCCCGATGTCCCCGAATTCCTTTCGGGCGTTGCCGAGGGCAATATACTTACGGGAGAGACCGTCCACGCAGTTATCAGAAATACAAATCAGCGCTCGTCGGACTATTCAAATCTGACCTTTGTGCCCCGTCCCTCACACGCCGACTTCGCCGCGAGAATGAAATACGGCGAGAACGTAGATCTTCGCGGAGGCGGACATTTTTCGGGTAGACTCACCGCGCCTATGTGTATCGTCGGCGGCATATGCCTGCAATATCTTCGTACACAGGGCATAGATATAGCCGCGCATGTCTATTCGATAGGCAACGTCTGCGACACGCCCTTTGATCTTGCGAACGTCGGAAAGACCGAGTTCGAGATTCTCAGAAAAAGACAGGAGCTTCCCGTTCTTTCGGAACAGGCGGGCGAGAAGATGCGTATGCTGATAGAAGAGGCAAGAGCCGAGGGAGACTCAATAGGCGGTATAATCGAATGCGCCGCAGTTGGACTTCCCGCAGGTCTTGGCGAACATATGTTTGACGGAATTGAAAACCGTATATCGGGAATAGTATTCGGCATCCCGGGCGTAAAGGGAATAGAGTTCGGAGAGGGCTTCGGCGTATCAAGACTCAGAGGCTCGGAGAATAACGATCCCTTTGTTACCGACGGAAAAAATATACGCACAGCCACCAACAGAGCGGGCGGCGTACTCGGTGGAATGAGTACGGGTATGCCCGTTGTATTCAGAGGCGCGATGAAGCCTACGCCGTCTATCTACAAGGAGCAGGACAGCGTGGATATGGTGTCGATGAAGCCCGTAAAGCTGCAAATAAAGGGCAGACACGATCCCTGTATAGTTCTGCGCGCACTTCCCGTGTTCGAAGCTGCGGCGGCTATTGCCGTGTACGATCTTCTTTCCGATAAATAATCATGTAGCTGTTGGGGTAGAGCTTTAATTTGAAGTTGATATTACGCTTGAATGAGGTACAACAAGAAAGCAAACCCCAGCAAATCTAAGGTAAATTTTGCTGACGCAAAAAAGATCCTTCACATGGCTTGCAAGGTAGCAAGCCGTTCAGGATGACACGTAATGTAGATTGGAGAAAGTTATTTGTACATTCGTCGCTCCATACTTTGGTACTTGTACAATATAACTTACTCAACATAAACTAATCTGTCATCCTGAGCCCGAACCGTTTATGGGGGCATCTGAAGAAATAGTCGAAGGATCTTGCGACGAAGTCGCTTTACTGCACTGTCCTCATTGGGGATATATTTACACATATCAAACATCTTGATAAACCCCAATTTAAAATCCATCGAACGGCTACAAAAAACACGAAAGGAGCTTTATGAAGCTTACGGCAAGGCATACGGTCAGAGCGTCTTATATCGGATACCTGACTCAAGCCATAACAATAAATTTTGCTCCGCTTTTGTTCGTTACGTTTGAAAAAACTTATGATATATCCCTCGGTAGGATAGGTCTGCTTATAGGCGTGAGCTTTCTTATCCAGCTTATCTGCGACGGTCTGGCGGCAAAATTTTCAAATAAGATAAACACACGCGCGGCGGTCATTATAGCTCACGTCTGCGCGGTCCTCGGAATGACGGGCTTTGCCTATCTGCCCGACCTTTTGCCCGATCCGTATATAGGACTTCTCATAGCAGTCTCGGTAGCGGCGATCGGCGGAGGAATTATCGAGGTGTTTATCAGCCCGATAGTTGAGGCGGCGCCTACCGAAAACAAGAGCGGTGAGATGAGCCTATTGCATTCCTTTTATAGCTGGGGACTTGCGGGAGTTGCGCTTCTTTCAACCCTCTTCTTTACCTTTGTGGGAATAGAGCATTGGAGAATTCTTTCCTGCCTTTGGGCGATAGTTCCCGCGCTCGGCGCGCTGGCATTTTGCTTCGTGCCGATATACGAGCTTGATGCCGCCCCCGAGAACGGAGAAGAGAAGCCAACGTCAATATTCCGCTCGGGAATATTTTGGATATTCGTAGTTATGATGTTCGCCTCAGGCGCATCCGAGCAGGCGATGAGCCAGTGGGCGTCAAATTTTGCGCAAGCGGGACTCGGAGTGTCAAAGACGCTCGGAGACCTTCTCGGTCCATTTAGCTTTGCGGTGCTCATGGGACTTGCGCGTGTCGGCTACGGAAAATCGGGCGGAAAGATAAAGCTCGTAAAGCTTATAGTAATATCGGCGGTGCTTTGTATCGTTTCATACCTGCTTGCGGCGCTCTCGCCGTATCCGCTGCTCTCTCTCGTCGGATGCGCCCTCTGCGGTCTTGCTACGGGTATAATGTGGCCCGGAACCTATAGCCTCGCATCGGCAAAAATGCCGTACGGCGGCGTGCAGATGTTCGCGCTTCTTGCAATGGCTGGCGACCTCGGATGCCTTGCGGGCCCTACAGCGGCAGGATGGATCGCTGAGGCTTGCGGAAATGATCTGCAAATATCGTTTTTGATCTCGATAATTTTCCCCGTTCTGATATTGCTTATGGTATTTTTGGGATTTGGCAGACGGGGTAAGAATAAACAAAAAGGACAGAAAAATGGAACTTAAAGAATTGAGAGAAGAGATAGACGGCATAGACCGTCAGCTTGTAGAGCTCTTCAAAAAAAGAATGAACGTGTCAGCCGCCGTGGCTGAATATAAAAGACAGAACGGAATGGCGGTGCTCGACGCTTCGCGCGAGAGAGCTCTGCTCTCAAAAATATCCGAGCTTTCGGGAGAGGAATTCGAGGAATACTCGCGCATACTTTATTCGACTATACTCGACGTCTCACGCTCTTATCAGCACAGTAAGCTCGACGTTGGCTCACCTCTTTATAAAGAGGTAACGGATGCCTTGGAGAATACTTCCAAGCTTTTTCCCGCAAGAGCGGTGGTGGCTTGTCAGGGAGTCGAGGGCGCATATTCGCAGATAGCCGCCGAAAAGCTCTTTTCAGCTCCCGATATTATGTTCTTTTCAACGTGGGATAAGGTCTTTTCCGCTATCGAGGCGGGAATGTGCAGATACGGCGTTATCCCGATAGAGAACAGCACCGCGGGCTCTGTAAAGCAGGTGTACGACCTGATGATAAGCAGAAAGTTCAAAATAGTACGCACAGTGCGCATAAAGATAGATCACAATCTGCTCGCGCCTCACGGTGTTGAGCTTAAGGATATAAAGGAGGTCGTCTCCCATGAGCAGGCAATAAGCCAGTGCTCATCCTTCCTTGCCGCACTCGGCTCCGACGTGAAGATAACGCGCGTCGAGAATACCGCAAAGGCGGCTGAGATGGTGGCAAAGTCGGGCAGACGTGACCTCGCTTCAATATCCTCACGCTCCTGCGCGTCTCAGTACGGTCTGGCTACTCTCCGCTCGTCTATACAGGATAACGGAAATAATCATACGAGATTTATCTGTATCACCAATAAGACCGAGATATACCCGGGTGCTGACAGAACGAGTCTTATGGTAGTTACGCCCCATAAGCCGGGCGCGCTCTACCGTATGCTTTCAAAATTCAATGCGCTCGGTATTAACCTTCTAAAGCTCGAATCGCGCCCGATACCCGACAGAGATTTTGAATTTATGTTTTATTTCGATCTTGAGGTAAGCGTTTATTCCCCAAAATTCGCTCAGCTCCTTTCCGAGCTTGAAAGGGAATGCGAGGAATTTTCCTATCTCGGTACATATTCGGAGGTCATATAATGAAAACAGGACACGAAAAAATGAGATGCGGACTTATCGGTGAGCATCTCGGACATAGCTTTTCAAAGATAATCCACGCAAAGATAACCGACTACTCCTACGACCTTGTCGAGCTTCCCCCCGAGGGAGTGGGCGATTTCGTAAAAAACGGCGGATATGATGCATTCAACGTAACGATACCCTATAAGAAAACTGTAATGCCCTTTCTTGACAGAATATCCCCCGAGGCAGAGCGTATCGGAGCGGTCAATACCGTTGTACGCCGTCCCGACGGAAGCATAGACGGCTACAATACCGATTATTTCGGATTTGACGGAATGCTGACCTCGCTCGGAATTGACGTAAAGGGTAAGAAGGCGGTAGTTCTCGGAAACGGCGGAGCATCGCTGACGGTGCAGTGCGTGCTTGCCGACAGAGGCGTGAGAGAGACTGTTGTGGTCGATCTCGGACTTGAAAATAACTACGATAATATAGACAAGCATTTCGACGCCGAAATAATCGTAAACGCGACTCCCGTCGGTATGTATCCTAAAAACGGACAGCGCCTTGTCAACGTTGCGGATTTCAAGAACTGCATAGGTGTGCTCGACGTTATATACAATCCCGCCAAGACCGCGCTTCTGCTTGAAGCCGAAAAATTGGGAATACCTCATATCAACGGCCTGTATATGCTCGTCGCACAGGCGGTAAAGGCGTACGAATTCTTCACGGGCGATATAGCGGAGAAGGGAATTATCGAAAAAATAACCGCCGATATATCCTACGATACAAAGAATATAATAATGATCGGTATGCCTGGGTGCGGAAAGAGCACAGTAGGTAAACGGATAGCAGGGACCGAGGGCAGACCTTTCTTTGATGCCGACGACGAGTTCACAAAAATGTACGGCGTCACTCCTGCCGAGACGATAACGTCGCAGGGCGAGGACAAGTTCAGAGAGATGGAGCACGAAGTTCTCGAGAAACTCGGTAAGGAGAGCGGCACCGTTATCGCCTGCGGCGGCGGAGTGATAACAAGAGAATATAACTACGCGCCCCTGCATCAGAACGGAACGATAGTTTATTTGCGCCGCGAGCTTTCAAGGCTCGAAACGAACGGCAGACCTCTGTCGCAGAGTCGTCCCGTCGAGGAGCTTTATGCGGCAAGACGTGAGGGGTATGAGCGCTTCGCGGATCTGACTGTCGACAGCACCGAGGTGCCCGACGCAACGGCGATGATAATACTTGAAATGCTGAAAAGAGGATAAAAAGATGAAGCTTTTGGTAATTAACGGCCCCAATCTCAATATGCTCGGCATCCGCGAGCCCGATATTTACGGAAAACAGGATTTTGCGGCTCTGCAGGATTTTATCCGCGACTCGGCAAAGGCGCTCGGACACAGCGTGACGCTCTTTCAGTCAAACCATGAGGGAGAGATAGTAGACATCATCCAATCGGCATACGGCGTGTATGACGGAATAGTGATAAATCCAGCGGCATATACGCATACGAGCGTTGCCATCCTTGACGCGCTGAAGGCAGTGGGACTGCCAACGGTAGAGGTGCATCTGTCGGACATCAACGAGCGAGAGGAATTCCGCAAGTTCTCATACGTTTCCATGGTGGCTAAAAAGACGATCTGCGGTCTCGGCTTCGAGGGCTACCGCAAAGCGCTTGAATGGTTTAAATAATCTAAATGAAAAGGAATGGGCTGTCTCGCCGTGAGACAGCCCATTTGAATTATTCCGTAGTGTAGTTATCAAAGTATCCCTGAATGAGAACGATAGGCGTACCCTTGTCGCCCGAGCCAGACGTCAGATCGCAAAGCGAACCGATAAGGTCTGTAAGACGTCTCGGAGTAGTACCCTCGGATGCCATCTTTCCGAACAGATCGGCGTCCTTAGCCTTGATCTTGTCCTTGATAGCCTCCTTCAGCTCCTCGCCTCTGAGCTCCGCAAAATCGTTGTCAGCAAGATACTTGAGCTTGAGCTCGTTGGGAGTTCCATCAAGTCCCTTGGTGTAAGCAGGGGAAACAACCGGATCTGCAAGCTCCCAGATCTTTCCGACGGGATCCTTGAATGCGCCGTCGCCGTAGACCATTACCTCAATATTCTTGCCTGTAGCGTCGAAGAGCTTCTTCTGAATAGCGTCAACAACGGGTTGGCAATTTCTGGGGAAGAGCTTTACCTGCTCCTCGGTTGCCTTGTTCGATCCGAGAAGTCCGTAGTTTTCATTGTATCCGCTTCCGTTTACGGGAGCGTTGAGTATCTCGTCAAGTCCGTACACACGCTCAGCGCCTGCAGCCTTGAGTATTCTCTTTGTGCGAGCTCTTGTGTGAATGTCACAGCAGATGACGTTCTTTGTATAGTCAAGTATAGCCTTTGCGTTGTTCGCGAAGATTATCTCGCAGTCAGCGCCGCAGCCGCGAATAAGCTCCTCATAGTATTCAACGTAATCCATACCCGTAAAGATGTGCTTCTCATATCCGAAAAGCTCACGGTATTTTTTAAGATCGAGAACGTCAGAGTAGGGGTTGATACCCTTTTCCTCAACAGCGTCAAGGCTTATAAGGCTGTTTCCAACCTCGTCAGAGGGATAGGAAAGCATAAGAACTATCTTCTTTGCGCCCTTTGCGATACCGCGAAGGCAGATAGAAAAACGGTTACGGGAGAAGATGGGGAATATAACGCCAACAGTCTCTCCGCCGAGCTTTGCGCGAACATCCTCGCCAATATCGTCAATAGTCGCATAGTTACCCTGCGCTCTCGCTACAACGGCCTCGGTCATAGCTACCACGTCTCTGTCGCGAAGCTCAAAGCCCTCGGACTTAGCTGCCTCAAGCACACAATTTGTAACGATGTCAACAATGTTATCTCCGCTCTTTATAATAGGCGCTCTTACGCCGCGGGATACTGTTCCGATCATACGACTCATAATAATAATCTCCTTTATGTGAAACGAATGTTTGTTACACGGATCAAGTCTGTAAAAATTAAACCATACAACATAATATTATACCACTATGTTTGCGGTTTTTCAATATAAATTTCGAAGTTTTTCAAAAAAATCCAAAAAAACTGTTAAAGAAGCGTGGAAATAAGCTCCTCATGGCTCTTTGGCGACAGATACGCGGGCGGAATATCGAATACAGTCTTGCATCCGACAGCGCCCTCCTTTGCCAAACGGCTGACGGCTCTCGCGTAAGCGACAATGACCGATGCGGTGAATTCGGGGTTGGAATCGAGCTTTAAGCTGTATTCGATAACGTGATTGTGCTCAAGATCCTTTCCCGTCTTGCCCGTGCGGATAACAAAGCCGCCGTGGGGAATTCCGCTGTGGTCGCGCTTCAGCTCCTCTGCCGAGATAAAATGCACCGTCGTGTCGTAATCAGCAAAGTAGTTGGGCATTTCCTTGATCTCGCGCTCAATACGCGCAAGGTCGGCGTCCTCCTCTGCAACGACAAAGCACTCTCTTGTATGCTTCTGACGCGTGGTAAGCTCGGGGCATGAGCCGCTTCTTACCGCATCGAGAGCCTCCTCTACGGGGATGGTGTATTGCTTAGCGTCCGCAACACCCTCAATTCTTCTTATAGCGTCCGAGTGTCCTTGACTTACGCCCTTGCCCCAGAACGTGTAATCCTTGCCGTCGGGAAGAATAGCTCCAGCCAAGAGACGGTTGAGAGAGAACATACCGGGATCCCAGCCTACCGAGATCATAGCAACGTTTCCGCCCACTCTTGACGCCGCGTCCACGTTTGCGAAATGCTCGGGGATGCGCGCGTGGGTGTCAAAGCTGTCAACGACAGAGAATTTCTTAGCAAGCTCGGGAGTCTGCGCGGGAAGATCAGTCGCGCTTCCTCCGCAAAGTATCATAACGTCTATCTTTCCGACGTAAGCGTCCGCCTCGCTGACGTGGCAGACCTTTGCTCCCTCGGTGGATATTTTAAGTGTGTCGGGGGATCTTCTTGTGAATACGGCAACAAGCTCCATATCGTCGTTCTGGCGGATGGCGTTCTCAATGCCCCGTCCCAGATTTCCGTAGCCGTAAATACCGATTTTAATGCTCATAGTCTTTGCCTTTCTTGTGTGTAATTTTTATTTTTAATTACGGAAAATATTATATCACAATGTTTTTTTCATTTCAAGACGTTGGAAAAAATTTTTTCTTGCGCGGGTGTAAATATTTGCATAAACAGATTGAAATTTTTTTGTGAATATGGTATAATTGAGTGCAATAAAGGTCGTAAGGAGGGATAATATGAAGCAGGTATATGTCTTGCTTTCGCGCACAGACACGGTAACGTCAAGAATAGTCCATGCGTTTACCCACGGAACGTACACTCACGCGTCCTTGGCTATAACTCCCGAGACCGACAGCTTTTACAGCTACGCGCGCCGCCGCCTTTATAATTTTCTCATAGGAGGAATAATAAAGGAGGATGTCAACAGCTTTGTCTTTGCCCGTTTTCCAAACAGCAATTGCGCACTCTTTGAGCTTGACGTAAGCGACGGGGATTATGAGCGTATCAAAGGTCAGGTAGATTTCTGCCTTGATAATTACGACAGAGCCACCTATAGCTTTGCGGGCGCGGCGCTTATGCGGCTCGGAATAATATGGCGAAGAAAATATAAATTCACCTGCTCGCAATTCGTTGCGATCTGCCTTGCGCAGGCTGAGGGGATAACCTTGCCTAAGGATCCATACCTTATGTTACCCCACGATTTCGTAAAAATTGCGGGTATGAGAAAAATATACGAAGGAAAGATCAAGGATTGCAATTTTGCGGGAGCAGTAGATAAAACAGGTCGGTAGCGTAGCTGTCCGACCTGTTTTTACATCTGAAAACAATTCAAATTTATTCCATCAAATTGGTTAATAGCCTGCCCCAATTTTTAAGATTTTCTTTTGTTTACTTTTCTTTGCAAAGAAAAGTAACATCGCGTCTCCGCATCCCCGCGTCCTCATTTCACCCTCTGCGTCGCAAAGCCGCATCGGAGGCAGAGGGGTTCTTTTATCCGCCTCGTCTCAAACGACCGCCGCAGAGCCACCGCCCGAGGCTTTGCGAGAATGTCCGAAAGACTCTCCTCAAAAATATTTCCGAGAGCTATCACCCCGTCGGCATCAAGACAGCAAGGAACTACCGTCCCGTCGGACAGCACCCCCACCTGATCGCGAAGCCCATAGCAGGAATGACAATCCGAGCAGATCTCGGCATCCTCGTCGGGCCAATCGAATTTATCTCCCCATTCGAGAAATACCCTCTCCGCAACTCGGTAGCCCTTGCGCACCGCCTGCCACTCACCGCCGAAAAACTCTCGCATCTGCGAGAGTATAGCGCCGTTTTCGCTGTCCTCTCCGCCAATGTTCCATAGGCGCATAACGGATATGACAGACCGCTCGGATGCCCTACGGCAAAAATCAAAGCAAGAGTCAAGATACTTCGAAAGACTCATGTCAAGACAGTTCGCCTCATATGCGTGTAGAGAAATACTGACCTTGTGAAGAGCGGCAGACGAAAGAAGTATATCTCCTCTCTCGGAAAGAAGCGTTCCGTTTGTCGTTATCACCACACGAAACCCGAGCTCCTCCGCAATATCTAAAAATTCACCGAGCAGAGGATGAAGCAAAGGCTCACCCATAAGGTGAAAATAGATATAATCGCTGTGCTTCCTAAGCTCACTCGCGGCGCGCGTAAATTCCTCAAGCGTAAGATAACGTACCGCCCTTTTTGTGCCGTGGCAGAAGGTGCAGGCAAGATTGCATTCGTTCGTTATTTCAAGATAAGCCTTTTTGAGCATTGTCCTTCCTTTCGGCGTAATCCTTACTCCATTTTCTGAAATATTCAAGCTCGCTCTCACCGACGGTTGAGAGCCTTTTCTTTTTTGGAAGTCCCCATACGTCAAAGTACCGCGGACCTATCCACTCACAGCCCCGCGTGTCCTCGAAAACTCCACGAATGATCGACAGACACGCCCGCCGCGGCTTCGGGAAAATTATTTTCATCGGATGCTTTATGAGAGCAAAGATCAGCGGAGGATAGTGCGCTGTAATGTTCGTAAACGTGATACCGGGATGAGTTATCGCAAGACTTACGTCGGGCTCATTTTTAAAGGCCTCCGCAAGCGTGAACATAAGATAACGCTTTGAATTCCCGTAGACGAGAGAGGCTTTTTGACGCGTGGAAAAATCTATGTCCGAGGAATCAGACTTCGAATAATTGTGCGCGATACTGCCCACTATCACCACACGTCCGCGGCGTTTCCTGAGCGTTGGTAAAAGCTCGGTTATGAGAATATACGGAGAGACGAAATTTATTTGAAAAACGTTGTCGTACCCACTCTCGCAGACCTTCCTCGGAATACTGTAAGCCCCCGCGTTGCTGATAAATACGTCAACGGGATATTCCCTCAGCCTCTCGGCGGCGTCTCTGACCGATGCCGGATCGTCAAGCTGTATCGGAATACAGACGACCGACGCATCGGGATGAGCCGACAGTAACCGCTCTCTGTGGGCCGCCGATAGCTCAGGATTTCTGTCAAGCAGAATAAGGCTCGCTCCAAGATCTGCGAGAATGGCGCAGAGCTCGCGTCCAATGCCTCCCGTAGAGCCGCTTATCGCTACCGTTTTACCCACCAGAGCGCGCGTATTTTTCTTGAGCCAAGCTTCGGTATTCACTGTTCTATGGGAAGAGAGTCAAGCGAGTACGCATTCGTGTACGCTTCCTTGCCCTCGCGGTCGCGGATTACAAAGCGGACGTAAGAGCCGACCTTTTTGTCGATGGCGAATACCGCCTCGTTTATTGTTTCTCCGATCCTTTCGGGTGTCTCGCGCTGATTGTATCTGCTCTCTGCGATCATGGCTATCCTTACAGCGTCGGAGGTTTTTATGTGTATCTGTCCGTCCTCAAAATAGAGCTCGCGTATCTCGGGGCCCTCGGATGCGTAAAAGCTACCGTCAAGAAGCGCCTTTGTGACAGCGCTGTATTCGAGCTTTTCTGCCTTTATCATCGTAAAGCCTCCAAAGGAGTCGCATTTTGGATGTCCGATGGGATATTTATCGTGATTATCGTCGGTTGCCACGCAGTAGAGCCCCTTTTCAGCGCTCAGCATATTGTCGTATATGATGCCGTTGCGCTCCTCGTGACCGCTGGCGTAAGAGCTGTAATTCACTATCTCCATCGCGTGCATACCGTGATAGCCCATATATTCACCGCCCGCCTCAAGCGACCAGACGGGGTGATTGTAGGTAACGAAAAATCCGTCACGTCTGCCCTCGGTCATAATTTTTGAAATAAATTCGGGGGAGTATTCGCGGTGTATGCGCTCCTTGTCTACGGGAATGTCTACCTTGTCCTTGTTTGCCTCAAAGTGCTTGCTGTTGTAGTAGATATTCTGCGCCGTCCTGTCCTTGTCAAGTGCGATAAAGCAGGTGTGGCAGGTCTTGGGAGACTCTGTCCATACCTTGCTCTCGCCAAACGCAAGCTCATAGCCGTTGAGAGGGAGAAAGTCCTCGTCGGCAAGGTCGTTGTGTGTAAGAAAAACGTCGTGATCGGTGTAGGCGACGATCGAATAGCCGTGAGCCTTGTAGTTTTCTTTTATCTGCTCGACAGTCCAGTGCCCGTCGGAAAGAGTTGAATGGCAGTGAAGATTAGCCTTGTAGAATGTACCGCCCTCGGGAAGAAGATAGATTTTCATATAGACCTCCGTTGTTTGTTTTTGTACGTTAATTATAACACCTATAAGGCGATTTTTCAATATGTTACGGGAAAACTTTTTAAATAAATGCGTCAAATTTGAGTTTGTTGAGAGTTTGGATTTAAAATTGCTAGGCTTGAATGAGGCACAACAAGAAAGCAACCCCCCCAGCAAATCTAAGGTAAATTTTGCTTACGCAAAAAAGATCCTTCACATGGCTTGCAAGGTAGCAAGCCGTTCAGGATGACACGTAATGTAGGTTGGAGAAGATTGTTTACACGTTCGTCGCACTGTACTATGGTGCTTTATACAATTACTTCTCACAAACTAACTTGTCATCACAGAGCATTTTTGCCGTTGGCAAAAGGAACCGTTTATGGGGTTATCAGCACGTTGAGTCGAGCAAGAACTTGTTCTTGCCACGGAGCATAGCGGAGTAGAGGATCTTGCGACGAAGTCGCTTTACTGCACTGTCCTCATTGGGGATATATTTACACATATCAAACTCCCCCGACAAACCCCAATTTGAACTCCTCGACATTTATAAACATCCATTCATTATCCCACTCTCTCCCACATATATTTTAAAGAATAAATTTACGGAGTGATACTATGAAAATTGCCGAAAAGACGTTCGAAAAGAACAGATATACGGGACTTTCAGATGAGGAAGTCCTTGCCTCCGCCGAAAAATACGGCAGAAACGAAATGAGCCGACAAAAAAGAAAGAGCTTTATAGCCCATTTCTTCTCAAATCTCAACGATCCCGTTATAAGAATCTTGCTTGTCGCGCTTGGCGTGAACCTCATCTTCGTGTTCTGGGGCGGAGATATACTTGAAACGGTAGGTATAGGCATATCGGTCTTTTTAGCCACACTTATATCAACACTCTCCGAAAGAGGAAGTCAGGCGGCGTTCGACAGACTCTCCGAGGAGTGCGAACGCGCAAGCGTGAGAGCCGTTCGAAACGGCAAGCTCTGCGAGATACCCATAGAAGAGGTAGTGGTAGGCGATATTATCACCGTCAGCGCGGGCGAGGGAATACCCGCAGACGGCTTTGTGATCGACGGTAAAATAGGCGTAGATCAGGCGGCGATGACGGGCGAGAGCCGAGAGGTCGAAAAGTACCCCACAGCGAACCGTGAAAAGGGACCGAACGAAAAGAATACCGCCCTCAGAGGCTGTTCCGTCCTGTCGGGAGAAGCTGTCATTGAGGTCTTTGCGGTAGGCGACGGCACCTTCCTCGGACAAATATCGAAGGAGGTGCAGACCGACACAAGAGAGAGCCCACTTAAGGTACGCCTATCGGTACTCGCAAAGCAGATAAGCAGACTCGGTTATATGGCAGCAGGGCTCGTTGCGCTTGCATATCTTTTCAATAACTTTGTTATAGACAGCGCGTGGAACGGAGAGCTGATACTTATGAAGCTCGGAAATATGCCCTACCTTTTTGAAAATCTCCTTCACGCCTTTATGCTCGGACTTACCGTTATAGTCGTCGCAGTTCCCGAGGGACTTCCAATGATGATAGCCGTCGTGCTGTCGGCAAACATAAAGCGGATGATAAAGGATAACGTCCTCGTCCGTAAGCCCGTGGGAATAGAGGCGGCGGGCAGTATGAATATCCTATTTACCGATAAAACGGGAACACTCACCGAGGGAAAGATGAGCGTCGGAAAAATATTCTCGGCTGACGGAGAGCATCCCGATTTCCGTGCGTTTGAAAAATCCGACAGCCCGACGGCAAGACTTTACGCCCTTTCCTGCATTTATAATAGCGATAGCGTCCTTTCGGACGGAGAGGTTATAGGCGGAAACGCGACCGATAAAGCCCTGAGTGCCTCAGCGTCGGACGCAAAAAATACCGACGGTGTGACCGTTATCGAAAAGCTCCCGTTTGACAGCGACAGAAAATTCTCAGCCGTAAGGCTTTCGGGCAAATATAACGGAGTGCTCGTCAAGGGAGCACCCGAACGCCTTTTGCCGCACATAAAATACATATACGCGCACGGAACGCGAAGACGTTTTTCGGAATATTCCTATGATCTTCTGCGGAAAATAAATTCGGTCACAGCCTCGGGCGGCAGAGCGCTGTTTTTGGCGGAGAGCGACAGAATGCCCGTCGAGGGCGGCTTCTCGGAGCTTACTCTCATATGCGCCGTGCTGCTTTCGGATAAGGTCAGAGCCGAGGCAAGACGGTCGGTCTCCGAGCTGCAAGGCGCGGGCATACAAGTCGTAATGATAACGGGAGACAGTAAGGATACCGCGGCGGCGATAGCAAAGGAGACGGGCATACTGAGCAGAGAGAAAAACATAGTGCTCACAGGCGAGGAGCTTGCAAAAATGGACGATAACGCCCTAAAAAAGCTCTTGCCGAGACTCTCCGCCGTAGCGCGCGCCCTCCCGTCCGATAAAAGCCGACTTGTCCGCGTTGCGCAAGAGCTCGATATGGTCGTCGGTATGACGGGAGACGGCATAAACGACGCGCCCGCCCTGAAGCTGTCCGACGTAGGCTTTGCCATGGGCAACGGCACGCACGTCGCAAAGGAAGCGGGGGATATAATCATCCTTGACTGTAACCTCGCCTCTATCGCAAAGGCGGTGCTTTACGGAAGAAATATCTTCAAGAGCATCCGTAAGTTTATCACGTTGCAGCTTACAATGAACTTCTGCGCCGTGGGAGTTTCGATGATCGGCCCGTTCGTCGGCATTGACGCTCCCGTGACCGTTGTGCAGATGCTCTGGATAAATATTATAATGGATACGCTCGGCGGACTCGCCTTTGCAGGAGAAGCGCCACTTGCATCCTGTATGAAGGAACACCCGAAAAGGCGTGACGAGCCGATACTGAACAGATATATGATAGATCAGATAGCCCTGCTCGGCGGCTTTACGGTGGCTCTTTTCCTCGGATTTTTGCTCTCAACGACCATAGGCGCGCATTTCAGAGCGACAGAGGGCGATCTTTGCCTGCTCACCGCATTTTTTGCGCTGTTCATATTTACGTCGGTGTTCAATTGCTTCAATACGCGGACCGATCGCTTGAAGCTCTTCGCGGGGCTGTCAAAAAATAAGGTCTTTATCCTTATTATGTTGCTTATATCGATAGTACAGCTCGTGTTCGTCTATCTCGGCGGAAGTGTGCTCCGTACAATGCCCTTGACCGCAGAGGAGCTTTTGTTCACGTTGCTGCTTGCGCTCTCCGTCTTTCCCTTTGAGCTTTTCCGAAAGCTCTTGTGGCGCCTGAGAGGTAAAAAAGAGGGGTATTAAAAACTTCAATGTAACTATTCAGTCAACTTTCAATTTTGAGTTTGTCGAGATGTCCGTATATATGTGCGTTCAAACAATGATTTGATTACCCCGACAAACTCCAATTTGAAGCTATGTCTGAATAGTTACACTTAAATTTATTTAAAAATTTTGTCCTACCTGTTACATTTTCACTTATTTCGTTGACAAAGCCGTAAAAAAATATTATAATATTGTAGAGAATACCTTTTTACGGAGGAAGTTGAATGAAATTAAGTAAAATATTCATTTTGCTGTTGTCCCTTACACTCGTTTTGTCCGCCCTTAGTGCGTGTAACGGCGATAAGCAGGACGGCGAGGACTCGGCAAACGTGTATTATACGGTCACGTTCAATTCAAACGGCGGGACCGCGATAGAACCCAAGCTTGTACAACACGGCGGATACGTCGACGAGCCGCCCACACCCGAAAAGGACGGATTTATTTTTGACGGCTGGTATGACGGAGCTCGGAAATGGGCGTTCTCATTCAGCGTCGATAAGGATATGACACTTACGGCGCATTGGGTTTCGTCCGAAAATATGTTCGCGCATACTCCCACGGGCGACGGTGAGACTACGGTCATCACAAAGCTGAAGCAGAACGCGGAGGATATAAGAATTCCCACCGTTATCGGAGGCTACCGCGTCACCGCCATCGCAGATAGCGTTTTCGCAAACCTTTCGTCGGAGAACGTCTATAAAATAGTCCTCCCCGAGAGCGTCACGACCGTCGGAAACGAAAGCTTTTATAATTGCGCCGATATAGAGATAGTAGTCGAGGGAACGCTTTCCTCCGTCGGTGAAAAAGCGTTTTACGGATGTAATGCCCTTACCTCGGTAACGCTTGGCGGCGGTATCGAAACTATCGCGCTCGAGGCGTTCGCTTCGTCGGGACTTACAAGCATCACTCTGCCCGAAAGCGTCAGAATGATAGATGAAAACGCATTTGAGAATTGCGCCTCCCTCAAAACCGTTTTTGCATACGACAGTATCGAGACGATAGGCGACAGCGCGTTCTTTGAGGCGGGTATCGTGACGGTCTATTTCTACGGAACAGACGAAAATATAATCAATATACTTGATACGAAAACAGAACCGCAAAACGAGAGCTTTTCCGAGGCTAAGATATATCTTTATTCGGAGACCGAGCCAGCAGAGGAGACCGAATTTAAGGGCTTCTTCTATTTCGACGATAACGGAAAAACGAGAATATGGTGACTTTTTAGTCTTACGGAGGAATAATTTTGAGTAAAAAGTGCAAGAATGAATGTAAAAAGACCTCTATCGGCGGTCAGGCGCTTATAGAGGGAATAATGATGAGAGGACCGAAATATACGGCAATGGCTGTCCGCGATCCCAACGGTAAGATAGTGCTTGAAAAGTGGAGAACACAGGAAAAGCCGGCGCCGAAGATCGCAAAGCTGCCCGTCATCCGAGGAGTCTACGGCTTCATCAGCTCTATGATAACGGGATATAAGAGCCTTATGCGTTCGGCTGAGATCTCGGGACTCGAGGAGGCAGAGGAGGAGCTGAGGCTCGAAAAGGAAGCAAAAAAGGCGGCAAAGCTTGCTAAAAAGCAGGGAAAGACAGAGACCGTCCAAGAAGCTCCCGCACCCGACGTGACCGATAAAGAAGCAACAGAGCCGATAAGCGTCACTGAAGAGAATGGCACGGCAGACGCGCCAAAGACCGAGCCGATAGCAAGTAAAATCGATAAGACCGATAAAAAGGGCAAGAAAAAGGAAAAGGAGAGCTCGCCTCTCGTAACAGTCATAATGCTGATCGGAACTGTGCTCGGCATTGTGCTGTCGGTGGGACTCTTCATTATGCTCCCCGTCCTTATCTACGATTGGTGCACACCGATAATTCCCGATAGCATCACGTCAAATATGTGGCTCAATACGCTTGTAAAATCGGTGTTCGAGGGAGTGCTCCGTATCATCGTCCTTGTGGCGTATATGCTTCTTGTGAGCCTTATGAAGGACATCCGCCGTACCTTCCGTTATCACGGAGCAGAGCATAAAACGATATTCTGCTATGAGCACGGCAATAAGCTGACGGTCGAGAACGTACGCAAGGAGGGACGCTTCCATCCGAGATGCGGAACGTCATTCCTTATCCTTATGCTCATCGTCGGAATTTTCGTATCCTTCTTCATCGATCCCGCGTTTTTGCTGATAACCAAGGATCCTGCGATCTTTGATACCGCAAAATATACGGTAATGCGTACGGGAATAAAAATTTTGCTTACGCCCCTTATTATGGGACTCGGCTATGAGCTCATAAAATTTGCGGGACGCCACGATAATATAATAACCAAAATAATCTCCGCCCCGGGCGTGTGGCTGCAACACATAACGGTGCTCGAGCCCGACGACGGAATGATAGAATGTGCAATCCGCGCCTTTGTTGAGGTAATGCCTGCGGAAGAAAGGGAAATGTATGTTGAAAAAACTGTTCAAGAAGATAGCGCTGAATATAGCGAAGAAGCTCGCCTTGATATTGGCGATACAGATGCTGAAGATAGCCCTGAAGAAACTTGTAAAGAAGATGTTTCGGAAGCTCGTACACGCGAAGTGACAGAGGAAGAAACAGGTGAATAAAAAAATCAGCTGCCCACGGGCAGCTGATTTTTTATCTTATTTTCGCAACTTCAACCGAACACTTGCTGTGTATTCGCCGTATCACTCGCAACGGCGCGCGCTTCAATGGCGTTCGCCTGAGCCTGCGCCGAAGCCGTCTTTCAAGTCTTACACGCATAGCCGTCAGTGAGGAATCTGTCGCTCTTCGTCGTCACCGTTCGATACGCTTCCGTCGTCATCCTCGTCCGAGACGTCCTCGCGCTTCTGTTCAGCGGCTCTCTCTGCCTCTTCCTTTCTGCGGCGCTCCTCGGCTGCCTGCTTGCGACGGCGCTCCTCGTTTTCCTCACGGCTGCGGCGCTTTTTCGCCTCGGTCATCTCCTCAAGCTCCTCAAAGGTGGGAGTGCCCTCCATAGCCGCCGTAAACTGCTCGCCGTCCATTATCTCGTTCTTGAGCAGGAACTCCGCAATAAAGTTCAGCTTATCCATATTGTCCGTAAGGATCTGCTTAGCTCTTGCGTAGCCCTCGGTAATTATACCGTGTATCTCAGCGTCGATCTTTGCCGCCGTCTCATCGGAGTAGTCCTGAGAGCTCGAGAAATCTCTGCCGAGGAATACCTCGCCCTGATCGCTGCCAAATGAGCGCGGGCCGAGGATCGGGCTCATACCGAGCTGTGTTACCATCTTCTTGGCGATGTCGGTCGCGCGCTGAATGTCGTTAGACGCGCCGCCCGAAATATCTCCGAATATAAGCTCCTCTGCCGCTCTGCCTCCGAGAAGCATTGCGATCTTTTCCTTCAATTCTTCCTTATATACGCTGTATTTGTCCTCCTTGGGAGGGTTGAGCGTGTAGCCAAGCGCGTTTCCGCTGGGGATGATCGAGATCTGCTGAACGGGATCCATAGCGGGAAGAACGTGCGCGATTATCGCGTGACCTGCCTCATGGTAAGCCGTGTTGCGCTTTTCTCTTTCCTTCATAGCGCGCGTCTTTTTCTTCGGACCTGCGATTATCTTGATATAAGCGTCCTCAATGTCCTCCATGCCGATAAGCTCTTTTCCGCGTCTTGCGGCAAGGAGAGAAGCCTCGTTAAGAAGATTTGCAAGATCCGCACCTGTAAATCCTGCCGTGGTCTTTGCGACCTGCGCGAGATCTACACTGTCCTCAAAGGGCTTATTTCTTGCGTGTACCTTGAGGATCTCCTCTCTGCCCTTGATGTCGGGATAGTTGACGGTTATCTGCCTGTCAAAGCGTCCGGGGCGGAGAAGCGCGGGATCGAGAATGTCGGGACGGTTGGTCGCCGCAATGACGATTATACCCTCGTGAGAGCCGAAGCCGTCCATTTCAACGAGCAGCTGGTTGAGTGTCTGCTCACGCTCGTCGTGACCGCCGCCGAGACCTGCGCCTCTGTGACGGCCTACGGCATCTATCTCATCTATAAATATTATCGACGCGGGGGCTTTTCTCGCGTTCTCGAAAAGATCGCGCACACGCGAAGCGCCAACACCGACGTACATCTCAACAAAATCAGAGCCCGATATTGAGAAGAAGGGAACTCCCGCTTCTCCCGCAACTGCCTTTGCAAGAAGCGTCTTACCCGTACCGGGAGGGCCTACAAGCAGAACGCCGTGGGGGATCTTTGCGCCAAGCTTGCAGAACTTCTGAGGATCCTTCAGAAATTCAACTACCTCCTCAAGCTCCTCCTTTTCCTCGTCAGCGCCCGCAACGTCCTTGAAAAGAACTCTGTCGCGGTTGTCTGCGGCGGTCTTTACTCTCGCCTTGCCGAAGTTCATCATCTTGCCCGCGCCGCCCTTGCCGTTCGCCGCCTGACGCGCGACAAAGTAAAGGATAACGAAGATAATAAGAACTATCGCGTAGGGAAGAAAGACAAGCCACGCGGGAGTAGTCTTTTCAAGCTCAACGTCAACCGTGTCGACGTCAAGGCTCGGATTGCGGTTCTCTCCCTTGTAATATACCGAGAACTCCTTTACAAAATCAATGTATGAGGGGATCTCATATACTATCTCGTCGGTCTTTGTACCCGAAAGAACAACGCCGTTCTCATCTCTCGGTATCACTCCGCTTGCGTCGGGAAGATATACCGTAAGGATAAGATTGTAGTTTTCATCCACGGTAAATGTCTTTACCTCGTCGTTGTCGAAATATTCAACGACCTCGCCGTACTTTATGGGCTCTTCCGTCTTCCTTGAAAAAAGGAAGAACAGCGCCCCAAAGACTCCGACGATCAGGACAAGATAAAAGATAAAAATTTTAAAATTGTTTTTTTTCATCAGCTTCCTCCATATGGCGGCAATTATTGTCCGCCCCAGACCTCGGGCTTGAGAATACCTACAAAGGGAAGATTGCGGTACTTCTCATCGTAATCAAGACCGAAGCCAACAACAAATTTATCGGGAATGACCTTTCCGCTGTAGTCGGGAACAAATTCCACCTTACGGCGATCGGGCTTATCCAGCATAGTGCAGGTGCGTACGCTGTTCGCTCCGCGCTCCTTCAGGTAACGCACAAGGTGAGAGAGCGTCCGTCCGCTGTCAACGATGTCCTCAATAATTATAAAGTCTACGTCCTCCATGTCGTCTCTCTTGATGTCGAGGTGAATATTTATCACACCCGAGGAGACCGTCTTTGAGCCGTAAGAAGAGACCTTCATAAAGTCTATCTCAACGGGGAGAGTGATCTTTTTCATAAGCTCGCAGGTAAAGGCAAGAGAGCCTTTAAGTATGCATATAAGGACGAGCTTTTTGCCCGAGTCCTTATAATCCGCGTTGATACTGTTTGCTATGCGTGTGCAGATCTCGTCTATTTCTTTTTCGCTTACAAGTACGCTTTCGATGTCATTTAACATAAGTATTGCCTTTCCTTTGCTTTATGCGTCATTCTTTATTTTGGTTTTTTAGCCGATTTCAATACATATAAAAATGCAGATCGGTCTTTGTTTCTTCCGAGCGCGAACGCGCCCCGTCGCGGATACCGATAAAGGGTATCGCCACTATCCCGTCGCCGTCGCAGATAACGGGAAGGCGGGAACGAATATCAAGCGGTATTTTTTTGTCGCACATCAGCTTCTTTACGCTCTTGTGCATACCGCCCATCAATATCCTGTCGCCCGCAAGTCTCGACCTTGCGTATAGGCTACCGTTTATTGTAGCAAAATCAATAGACAGGAGTATTGAATTTTTGTAAATATTTTTCGTGTTTTGTGAATTTACTATGACAATTTCGCAGTTTGTCTGTGAAATGGGGTTTATGCCGTCACAAAGCGGTATGGAATACGCCTCGACGTCGGCGCTTTTCTCGGCTTTTCTGAATATCAGCCGTCGGTTTTCTATCACCGCCTCAATACCGCGCGGAAGCGTTACCGACGAGTGTGGAACACCCTCGCGCGCAAGCCGCCGCAACGCGTCGATGTGCGTCCATTCGAGACTTCCGCCCTCCGAGAGTTCGGCGTAAAGCGAAACGAGAACGCGGTTGACTATAGCGTCGGGCGAGCCGTTGAGCTTTTCGGTCTCGGCGGAATATCCCTCGCAGAGCTCCTCAGAGAACATATTCTTCATGCTTTCAAGACAGAGAGAGTCGGCAACGAGAGTCCTTGAAAGCCTCGCCGCATTTCTCACCGCTCCCGAGTTTATCTCACAGAGCGCGGGGATGATCTCTGCCCGTATTCTGTTTCGCGTGTAGTCGGTGTCGGTGTTCGTGCTGTCGGTCACAAATTCAAGCCCGTTCACACCGCAAAACGATAAAATGTCCTCCTTGGGCATCCGCAGTATCGGACGTATAACAGTTCCCGCACCGCAGGAACGTACCTCGGGGATACCGCACATTCCCGAAAGGGAAGTACCGCGCGCAAGATTGAATATCATCGTTTCAAGATTGTCGTTCGCATTGTGCGCCGTGGCAAGGAGCACAATACCGTTTTCTTCCATTACACGCTCAAAAAAATCATAGCGCACTCCACGCGCCGCCGTCTCAATGCTCTCGCCCGTGCGCTCGGCAATGGCGGGAACGTCGGCGTTGAGTACAAATATCTTGATGCCGAGCGTGTCGCAAACGCTTCTGCAAAACCTTTCGTCTCTGTCCGCCTCCGCGCCTCGGATCCCGTGATTGACGTGCGCGGCATATATCGGCGCGCCATACCTCTTACCGTAAGAGGCAAGCATATGAAGCAGAGCCGTCGAGTCTGCGCCACCCGAAAATCCGACGAGTATCGGCGTATCCTCGGGAAGCCCCGAAAGAAGATGGGGAGACGTAAAGTCCTTCGGCAAGCTGAGATATGATACCATAAGTCCCCCTTATTCGGTAAGCTCGGTCTCGATAGAGCGGAACTTGGTGTATCTGCCTATCCATCCGACCTTGACGTTTCCCGTAGAGCCGTGACGGTTCTTTGCAATGATGACCTCGGCTATGTTGCCGTCGTCGCCGTTTGCGTCGGTATCATAGTATTCGCTTCTGTAAAGAAAGATTACCGTGTCGGCGTCCTGCTCGATCGCTCCCGAGTCACGCAGGTCGGAAAGCATAGGACGCTTGTCGGTACGGCTCTCGGGACCACGCGAAAGCTGAGCGCAACAGATTATAGGAACGTTCAGCTCCTTCGCCATTATCTTGAGTCCTCGGGAGATGTCACCGACCTCCTGTACGCGGTTGTCGCTTCGCCTGTCGGCTTGCATCAGCTGCAGATAGTCGATAACGACGAGCCCGAGATTTTGTACGCGTCTGAGCTTACTCTTCATTCCCGTTACCGAGATACCCGAGGTGTCGTCGATAAGAATGTTCGTGCCCGCAAGCTTTGTAGTCGTCTCGGCAATACGCTCCCATTGTTGCGTGTCGAGCTTTCCCGTGCGGAGCGCGTAGCTGTCTACCAAAGCCTCACTCGAGATAACACGCGTAACAAGCTGCTCGGCAGACATTTCAAGCGAGAATATACATATATTCTTGCCCGTCGCCAACGCTACGTTCGTCGCAATGTTAAGACAGAATGAGGTCTTTCCCATACCGGGGCGCGCACCCACAAGTATGAGGTCGGAATTTCCCATTCCCGCAAGTACGTTGTCAATGCCCGAAAATCCCGTTTTCGTGCCCTGCGCCGACTCACCCTCCTCAGCCATGGTGTGAAGATTGGTGTAGACCTCGCCTATGACCTCGCGGATGTGGCGGAAGCTCTTTGTGTCGCGCCCCTGAGCAATATCAAAGATAAGGCTCTCGGCATAGTCCACAAGCTCCTCGGTCGAGCCCTCCTCGCTGTAAGCCTTGTCGGTTATCTCCGAGCAGGACTCTATGAGCTTGCGAAGCAGACTCTTGTTCTTTACTATCTGCGCGTAGTCCTTTACGTTGAGCGCGTTGGACACCGCCTGATAGAGCGAGCGTATATAATCCTCTCCGCCCGACTTTGAGTAAATTCCCTTAGTGACGAGCATATCTATAAGCGTTACAACGTCTATTTCCTTATTTATAAGGAAGAGCTCGTGCATCGCCGTGTAGATCTGAGTGTGCTCGGTAAGGTAGAAATCCGATGGCGATATTATCTCGGCTACCTCATTTAGCGCCTCGGGATCGACAAGTATTGAGCCTAAGAGCGATTGCTCGGCTATGAGAGAGAAGGGAAGCTTTCTTTGAAGTTCGTCATTCATTTTCAAAGTTTCCTTTGCTTTTTGTGTTCTTTTTGAGAATTATTTTCCGCAGACCTCAACGGTTATCTTTCCGACAACGTCGGTAAAGAGCTTGACGTCAGCCTTGAACGTGCCGAAGGACTTGATAGGCTCTGAGAGAGTGATCTTTCTCTTGTCTACCTCAATGCCGAAATCCTTCTTGAGCGCCTCAGCGATCTCCTTGGAGGTCACAGAGCCGTAAAGACGCTTGTCGGGGCCCGCCGCATATACAAAGCGTACAACTATCGTCTCAAGCCTCTTTGCGATCTCCTCAGCGTTCTTCTTTTCAACGTCTAACTTGTGCTGCTTGGAGGCTTCCTTGTTCTTTACCTCGTTAAGCGCGCCTGCGTCTGCGGGAACTGCAAGCTTCTTGGGAAGCAGGAAGTTTCTCGCGTAGCCGTCCGATACCTCTATTACCTGATCCTTTTTACCCTGACCTTTTACGTCTGCCGTTAAAATTACTTTCATTATTTTATACTCCTCTGTTAGTTTAATTTTTCTGTGATGAATTTTCAAAATAGCTGTCGATCGTCGCGCGCAGAAGCTCCTCTGCCGCAGAAAGATCGGTGTCTGCCAAAGCCGCGCCCGCCACGTCAAAGTGACCGCCGCCGCCTATCTTTTCAAGTATGAGCTGTACGTTTATGCTTCCGTCCGAGCGCGCCGAAATAAATACGGTAGTGCCGATGCGTATGAGAGCAAACGCCGCGCTGACGCTTCTGACCGAAAGCAGCTTATCAGCTGCCTTTGCCGCCGCAACTCTGTCGCCCGACGCTCCCGTGCCCTCAACGGCCGTAATGGCTATCTGATCGCGGTAGATCTTCGCGCCAGAGCCGAACTTCGACTCGACAAGATAATCGTCAAACGCCTCTTCAAAGAAGGTACGCGCATATTCTGTGCTCGCTCCCGCGCCGCGCAGATAAAGAGCCGCCGCAAAGGTACGTGTACCGACCGTTCGCGTAAAGTTGTTCGTGTCGACCATTATACCCGACATAAGCACGTTTGCCTCTTCCTTGCGAAGACGTCCCGCAGGGAGACTGAATTCGAGTATCTCGGAGACGAGCTCACTTGCCGAGGATGCCGAGGGATCGATATACTGAACTATCGGAGCTTCGGCAAACTCCTGCTTTTTGATGTGGTGGTCGATGACCGCCGTCTTAAATGAGTGCTCGGCTATCTCGGGAGCCTCAAGGATTGCAAAATTGTTCGCATCGACTATGACAAGGAGCGTGCTGAACGAGCATTCCTCAAGCCCCGCCACCGCGTCGATAAAGATGCTTTTGTAGTCCGAATATTGCTTGAGCTTCGCCGTACACGCCTTGAAATTCTCGTTCTCGGTGTCAATGACTATCTTTACCTCGACTCCGAGATACATACAAAGCGCCGCAATACCTATGCAAGCGCCTATCGAGTCAAAGTCGGGATTGCTGTGTCCCATAACGATGACATTGGACGAATTGGAAATGGTCGCCGCAAGGTGATTTGCGATAACTCTCGATTGCTTACCTGTACGCTTCTGCTGACTCTTGGTGCGTCCGCCGTAGTATTCGTTTCCGTCCTCGGTCTTGACTACCGCCTGACCTCCGCCCCTTTGCAGAGCCATGTCGAGAGCCACAAGCGCGTCGCGCTCTCTCTGTGTCAGAGTCCTGCCCGTTGTGGCAATACCGATCGACGCCATAATAGGCATACCGCCCTCGCCTATGCGCACGTCGGAGATCTTGTTCAGAATGTCAAACTTGTCGGTAATACATTCCTCAAGCATCTCGCGCGTCATAAATATGATATATTTGTTTTTGCTGTATTCTCTGAGCACTGCGTTTTTGGAGATCGCCCAATCACGGAGCACCCTGTCTACCTGTATCGCCTCAGCCTCAAAGCTCTCCTTGACGTACTGCGCCATGTCCTCCATGTTGTCAAGAACGATGTAGCCGACCGCCGTGAGCTCCTTGCGGTGAAGCTCGGAAAGCTCCTTAAATTCGGTAACGTCGGTGAACGTGAGAATGTAGTAAGGCTTCTGCCCCGCGCCCATCGGATGACAGCGCACCTGATAGAGACGCTTGTTGATGGTGACGATACATTCCTTTTTTGCCGTCTCCTCGTTCTGTATTTCGTATTCTCCGTCGCGTTCGGGCTCTTCCTCCTCGGCTGTCTGGAAAAGCAGCTCGTTCATCGAAAGACCGCAGATAGCCGATATGTCGGAGTTGAATACAGTGTCCCATACGCCCGCCGCCGAGCGCATAGCGTTGTTGACGGTTATCACACGTCCCGTCTCGGTAACGATCGCGTAAGGCGCGTTGATGTGATTGCGGAACGCATAGACTACACCGTTGTTCTGCTCCTCGCAAGCGTCCGACTCTATCTTGAACAGATCGAGACGGCGGCGCGAGAACAGATATATCGCAAGCGCGATAATAAGATAAGCACCGATAAGGATAAGTCCGACTACCGCAGGGGACGCATCGGTCGCCGAGCAGATGATCACGTGTACGGCAATGGTCAGTATAGCGAAGATCACATAAAGTCGGGAGGGTATCTCCTCAAAGCGACGAAACGGATCGAATTTCTTTTGTGACATAAAAACGTCCTTTCCTTTCAGAATAACCGTTTTGATTTTAAGGAACAAAATTCCTATTATAACATTATATCATATAAAACCGATTTTGTAAACAGTTTCTACCAATAAAATTTATATTATA
>JAFTYG010000052.1 GCA_017461365.1 Clostridia bacterium
ATGGTAAACTATAATAAAGCAGGCGCATGGACGTTGATAGTACATATGATAGCAGGCGCTCTGTGGGGGCTATTACGCGGAGTGGTCGTTGTTATCGCTAACTTTGCCGCCGCGCAGGGCTTCTGGGCGGTAGTAGGCGCGATTTTAGCGGCTCTGTTTATATTTGCGCTGAATATCCTTGCGTGGGCAATAGGAGTGTTCGTATCATTCGGCTTTTACGATGACAATGCCTGAACCCGAACAGATATGACAAAAAACGAGTATTATCAAAGCATAGTTAAGTCTCTTGTAAATTACGAAACGGAGATCAGAGCAGATGGTGCAATAGACTCAAAAAGTGTCGATGATATTATGTATTACGTAAAATCCATCGATCCGTCGCTCTTTCACGTTGGCAGCCTGCAGGTGGCGGTGTCAATGCTCGGGAATATAATTATACATCCCGAATATTTGTATTCCGAGGCTGAGTATAAGTCACTGAAAAAGCAAATATCCGAAAAAATACGCCCCGTGAAGCAGTATTTGGCAACTCTATCGAACGATGCGGAAAAAGAGAAATATGTACACGACTACGTATGCCGTTCGGTACGGTATTCGGATAACGGACTTGTATCGCATCTCCTTGTAGGTCCGCTTCTTTACGGAGAGGGCGTGTGCGACGGTATATCTCAATCGGTACAGCTTTTGCTGAAATCGTGCGGAGTGAAAAGCTATATGGTTACGGGTAGCGCGTATAACAGACATCATACCAATGACGGAGCGCACGCATGGAACGTCGTATGCATCGACGGAAGGTGGTATCATCTTGACGTGACCTTTGACCTTGGAGTGAGCTCGGATTTTCTGAAATACGATTATTATAATCTGACCACAAATCAGATACTTGCAGACCATGTAATAGATTATGCTCCGATAGACTGCAAAAGGGAATGTGTTCACGTTGGCGATTATTACACACAAAGAAAATTGTGCTTTTCGGATTATGATACTCTCAAACGCTACTTTCGTCATGTCTTTACTAAACGCAAAGAGCACGTACAGCTACGGATGAGTGCAAGCTACAGCGAAGCGCTGAAAAATGACGTTGTTTTCGTTTGGAACAGCGTTGCGAGAGAAATGAACCTCACAATGCGTTCGGGTATGTCGGTAAATGAATTTCAAAGCGTCTTTGCGTGGGACGTGCAATATTTTTGAGCCGAAAAGCGGAACCGTATGTCCAATATTGAGATAAAACGTAGCAACAAAATAAAAAAGCAGTATAAAAGAAATATGAACCTATAATTACCGCGTCTTGATTTTACGACCTTTCGGGACGCGGCAATTTTTATTGAGAAATAAAAAAGAATATTTCGTTTTTCTATTGACAAATCGCATATTTTGTGATAAAATAATGTGCGTTACGCGGGTATGGCGGAATTGGCAGACGCGCTAGATTCAGGTTCTAGTGGGGGCAACTTCGTGCAGGTTCAACTCCTGTTACCCGCACCAGTCGGCAGTGCCGACAGCCAATGTCGCTGTTTGTACTGCCGAATTTTTTATTCAGCACCCGATAACGAGGTTTGCTATAAACGCTCGTACCCAAAATCGACAAACCTCTGTCGAGATTTGTCGATTTTTACTTCTTCACCATTCACTCTTCACTAAAAAATCAGCCTTGAAAACACTACGTTTTCGAGGCTTTTATTTTATATTTCCAATGATAATTATTTTCAAAAAAAATAATATTGACAATTATTTTCAATTATGCTATAATAATTGCGATGATAATGAAAGGATGTTCTGTTATGAATAAACAAAAGCTTCGATCCGTCAGAAGCTCGGTTCGTGAGCAACTTGACGGATGTATAAATTTTTGGCTTAACAATGGTATGGACAAAATAAACGGCGGAGTATATACCTGCCTTGACCGAAGCGGCAAGGTATATTCCACCGACAAGAGCGTTTGGATGCAGGGACGCTGTGCATGGACATTCTCTTGGCTCTGCAAGGTGTATGGCATCAATGAGGAGTGGTTAAACGCAGCAAAGAGTTGCCTCGACTTCATGGAAAAATACTGCATCAACCGCGAGGCTGGCGACCGTATGTACTTTACAGTCACCGCTGACGGTAAGCCCCTGCGTCAAAGAAGATATTTTTACTCCGAGACATTCTACTCTATGGCAAACGCCGAATATTACGGTATCACAGGAGAAAAGGAATATCTTGACCGCGCAATCAGAGCTTACAACACCTATTGGGAGCTTTGGCACGGTGCTTACGATCCCACGGGACTTGGACCTAAGAGTATCCCCGAAACACGCACGGGACGCTCATTTGGATACCCAATGATCTACCTCAATATGACCTCTATTTTATCAAGAGTCGATCCCGAGCATGCAGAGCTTTATGATTCCCGTGCCGAAGCGTGTATCGAGGATATTTTCAAATATCACGTTCATCCCGAGCTGAAATGTCTTCTTGAAAACGTAGGTCCTGACGGTGAGGCGAGACTTGATTTCACCGACGGTCGTATCATCAATCCGGGACACGATATTGAAGGTGTGTGGTTTATTCTGGAATACGCCAAGCGTAAAGGAAGACATGAGCTCGTTGAAGCGTGCGAGGAGATATTCGTAAATGCCTTTGAAGGTGGTTGGGATAAGGAATACGGAGGACTGCTTTACTTTATCGACGCCCTCGGACTGCCTCCCGAATCCTACGAGCATGACATGAAGCTTTGGTGGCCTCATAACGAGATTCTTATCGCCTCGCTGATGCTCTACAGAGACACAGGAAAAGAAAAATATCTTGATTATTTCCACAAAACCTTTTATTACTGCCTTGAGCATTTTTATGATAAGGAGTACGGAGAGTGGTACGGCTATCTCCGTCGTGACGGTCTGCCTACTATGCCTCCCTGCAAGGGATCTACCTTCAAGGGACCCTTTCACCTTCCGAGAATGCTCGGCATGGTAGACATAATGTTGGGTGAAATATTAGGAGAATGATTGTGACACACAACAATATAATCAATAAGATCCGCTCACGGTATTATAGCCTCAGTCCCGCAGAACAAAAGGTGGCAAATTATGTTTTAAGTAATCACGAAAAAATACAGTTCATGTCTATTTCCGAGCTTGCGGAGCTTGTTGAGGTTTCCGATGCCACAGTTACCCGCTTTTGTCGAAGCCTCGGTCTTAAAGGATTTAACCTATTTAAGATTGAGCTTGCAACGGCTATCGCCGAAACGCGCGCTCCCTCGATTCAAGAAAAAGCAGACGGTGTTCTCACAAGCGGAGAGGAAAGCGCGGCAGACTCAAAGAAGGCGATCGATGAAACTATCTCGCTGTTGGATAAGGATGCTATTAAACAAGTGATCGATCTTTTCGGGCTCGCTGACAGAGTACTGTGTGCAGGATCGGGCGGCAGTATGAGGATTGCAAATGAATGTGCGCACCTGTTTTCCATTGTTGAACCCAAATTTCTGGCTGTAACCGATTTTCATTCTCAAATATCTGCAATTGCCACCATGAAGAAAAACGACGTCCTTCTTCTGATCTCCTACTCGGGTGCTACCATAAATGGAATGGAACTTTTGGAACTGACGAAAAAATTGGGGATCAAAAGCATCCTCATTACGAGATTTAAAAGATCTCCCTTGGCAAAGCTGGCAGATGTTACACTCTGTTGCGGTTCCAATGAAGGACCTTATCAAATGGGTTCTATTGCCGCAAAAATCGCACTTTTAACTTTGGGCGACGTAATATTCAGAGAATATCGAAAAGAAAACGCCGAGACGGCTGAGGAAAATATCAAACGGGTAGCTTCTGCATTATCCGATAAACATTTATAAAATAATAAGGAGTCCATTATGACAAACATCAAAAAATATCAGGGAGTTATTCCCGCGTTTTACGCTTGCTATGACAAAAATGGAAACGTTTCTACTGAAGCGGTTGAAACGTACACGAAATGGCTTGTTGCCAAAGGAGTAAAAGGAATATACGTGGGCGGCTCCTCGGGCGAGTGTATTTATCAAAGCGTTTCCGAGAGAAAGCAAATACTTGAACATGCGGTAAAGGCGGCAGACGGCAAGCTGACCGTCATTGCTCACGTTGCCTGTAACAATACAAGAGACAGTATGGAGTTAGCTACCCATGCGGAAAGTCTCGGTGTTGATGCGATCGCTGCAATTCCACCGATCTATTTCAAGCTTCCCGATCACGCCATCGCGAGCTATTGGAACGACATATCCTCAGCCGCGCCAAAAACCGATTTCATTATCTACAATATCCCACAGCTTGCGGGAGTTGCCCTCACCCCCTCTCTGCTTTGTGAGATGTTAAAAAATCCTCGTGTGATCGGCGTAAAGAACAGCTCTATGCCCACAATGGACATTCAGCAGTTCAAGTACGAGGGCACGCAAGGAGGCCGCGATTTTGTCGTATTAAACGGCCCTGACGAGCAGTTTATCAGCGGGCTCATCATCGGTGCCGACGGTGGCATCGGAGGTACTTATTCCGTCATGCCCGAGCTTTATCTCAAGCTTTTCGAGCTCTTCAAAAATGGTGACCTTGAAACCGCCTGCGCTCTCCAACATACGCTCAACAACATCATATATAAGCTCTGCTCGGGAAAAGGAAATTTGTACGCTATGATCAAGGCTACTCTTAAAAAACGTGAAGGACTTGATCTTGGCGGAGTACGTCCTCCCCTTGCCAACCTCTTCGATGGAGATATGCCCATCGTGGATGAGGCAGCGACTATGATCGACGAGGCTATCAAAAAATACATAGGATAAGAAACGGTATAATGAAAAAACATATTTTATGCTTTGGTGATTCCAATACCCACGGATACTGTGCCGATCCTACCGATTGTGCAAGGGGCGGTAACCGATTCAACGAAAACGAGCGTTGGACCTGCCTTTTGCAAAAGCTTCTGGGTGACGAATATCTTGTAATAGAGGAAGGGCTCGGCGGAAGGACCACCGTATATGACGATCCGTATCACGAGGGGCTGTCAGGGCTTGATTATATTGCTCCCTGTCTTCTCACTCACGAGCCTGTCGACCTATTGATCATTATGCTGGGAACCAACGACACAAAGGCTCGTTTCAACGCAAGCGCCCCCTGCATCAGTCTTGGTCTTCAGCGTCTCATCGAAAAAGCAAAATCAACACCCGCATGGAGTGGAAGCAAACCCAACATTTTAGTAATTGCTCCTCCGCACATTCACGAAGAATTTAACGACTCGTATATGGGCGATGGCTGTATTGAAAAATCCCGCGAGCTGGCAAGATATTACGAAAACGTCTGTAAGAACAACGGATGTGATTTCCTTGATGCCGAGGGAGTTGCGGAGTTCAACCAAAAAGACCATATGCATCTTAGTAAAAAGGGACATTCTGATCTTGCTAACACGCTCAGTAAGATCGTCCCAACGCTTGTATAGATGAATGAAATATAATTGAAGTTTGTAATGACGGAAAAGCAAAAAGACCACAAAAACCTTTCACCAAGTGTGACGGCGTGTCACCAAAGTGACACAACCCTCAGGTTCTGGTGAGGGCAACTTCGTGCAGGTTAAACTCCTGTTAACCGCACAATCATGCAGTGTCGGTCTCCAAATCGGGGACTGTCACTGCTTGCTTTTTATTCATACCGCGATTGTGAATTTCGTTATGAACATTTCTAAAAAAAGCAGGTAAAGCCGTGTTGCTTTACCTGCCTACCGTTTTCCTTGGGCTTACGGCAAACCCATAACCGCCGTTTATCGATTACCGTTTACCGACGGTACGATCCCACCCATGTCGGGAGGTTTCATTCAGTTATTTTGCAGAGCCCTTGATCGAGTTCTCATAGCTCTCGACCATCTTCTTTACCATCTGACCGCCGATGCTTCCTGCCTGACGCGCTGTAAGGTCACCGTTGTAACCCTGATTGAGGTTTACGCCCACTTCGTTTGCAGCCTGCATCTTAAACTGGTTAAGTGCTTCCTTTGCCTCGGGAACGAGCTTCTTGTTGCTTGCCATAATTTTTTCTCCTCTGTTTTGAACAGTTACATTTGTCTTTACACACTAAAGAACAACGCAAGCGTTCAAAATTCTATAATCTATTTTAATTGAGCTTGCAGGATATTTCCCGTTCGCTCTGATATTATTGTTGACAGAAGAATTCAAAATATTAAAGGCAATTTTTTACTCTTTTTTAAAGCTTTTCGGCTATTTTCAGCCACTCCGCTGCCGACGCGTCGCTGGGGCAGCACCAATCACCTCTCGGGGAAAGTCCCACACTTCCGACCTTAGGCCCGTCGGGAAGGCAAGAGCGCTTGAACTGCTGTGAGAAGAAACGGCGAAGAAAGCTTATAAGCCACTTTTTAAGTGTTTCATCGTCGTACACGCCCGCAAAGGCAATTTTCGCAAGACGGTAGAGCTTGTCGGGAGAATATCCGAAACGGAGAGTATAATATATGTAAAAATCATGTATCTCATAAGGTCCTACAAGATCTTCGGTTTTTTGAGAAATGTTACCGCTTTCGTCTGCGGGGAGGAGCTCGGGACTTACGGGAGTGTCGACAATGTCGCGCAGTACGTCCGCAAGCCTTTGACGCCCGTTCTTTTCAGCATCGTCGGCGCAATGCGATACGATCTTACGCACAAGCGTCTTGGGAACGTCTGCATTTACGCCGTACATCGACATATGGTCGCCGTTGTACGTCGCCCAACCGAGAGCAAGCTCAGAAAGGTCTCCCGTTCCGACTACCAAGCCGTTTTCCATGTTTGCGATGTCCATAATTATCTGCGTGCGCTCTCTTGCCTGCGAATTCTCATATACAACGTTTTTGTTGCTTTCATCGTGACCTATATCCGAAAAATGCTGTCTTACGGCGCTTGTTATGTCGATCTGATTTAGCTGACATCCAAGCTCCTCGCAAAGCACCTCCGCATTTGAGCGTGTTCGGGTAGTCGTACCGAAGCAGGGCATAGTGACGCAGACTATATCTGTGTGAGGACGGCAGAGAATATCCATGGCGCGTACCGAGGCGAGAAGAGCAAGGCAGGAGTCAAGCCCTCCCGATATGCCGATAACGCACTTTTTTGCATACGCTTTTATTATCCTTTGCGCAAGTCCTTCCGCTTGTATCGAAAGTACCGTTTCACAGCGCCTTGCAAGCTCCGCGCTGTCTTTTGGAATAAACGGATGAGGATCGATCCGCCTTGTAAGAGATGTATCTGTTATGTCACAATCGAAGCTGTAATCCTCAATACTCTCCGCCGTCTCTGTGTTCGATTTCCAACTTCTCTTGCGCTCTGCGGATAGGCGCGAGACGTCTATCTCACTTACGGTAAGCTCGCTGTGCGAAAAGGGGAGTGCCTCGGCAAGTAAATTTCCGCACTCTGCTATGATCGAATGTCCGCCATAAACGTGATCTGTGGTCGATTCTCCCGCTCCCGCGCCCGAAAGGATGTATCCGCATACACAGCGCGCCGAGTGGGAAAGTACAGACATTCTTCTGTATTCCTCACTTCCGACCGTATCGTAGGATGCGCAAGGATTAGCTACTATCAAAGCGCCTCCCACCGCACAGTGTGCGGACAAAGGAACGGGAGATATGAGGTCATCACCTATCTCTACGCAAAATCTGAAGTTCTTCATATCCTCACAGCATAATATCTGTTCGTTACCAAATAACGGTACGTACTGTCCGCAAAGCTTTGCCATTCCTGTTTTCTCAGAATACTCCGAAAAATATCTGTATTCAGCCTTGCTTCGTAAATTTTTCTTTGAAAAAACGCCGAGAATTTGTCCTTTTTGACAAATTGCGGCAGAATTATAAATTTTGTCATTGACAACAAGAGGAAAACCGATTATACTAATAGTATCGGAATTCTTTGTCTTTGTCAAAAATTCTCCGAGAGCCTTCTCGGCAGAGTCGGTAAGTACCTCGGATAAAAAGAGATCCCCACAGGTAGCGCCCGTCAGCGAAAGCTCGGGAAAAACAAGGAGCTTAACGCCGAGCTCCTCGGCTTTTTTGTGCAGTCTCAGTATTTCCGAAAGATTTGCGCCCGTGTCCGCGACCGTTATTTTGGGCGTTGCGGCGGCAACCTTTATAAATCCGTGTTTCATTATCATCATCCTTCCTTTTTGATGTACACAGATATTATACATTTTTATTGCGCAAAAAACAATATAATTTCGAAAAATAAATAAAAAAGGATAAGGTGATCTATGAATGTAATAGTATGTCTTGACGACAGATGCGGTATGATGTTTAACGGACGCAGACAGAGCCGAGACAAGCGCGTGTATGAGGATATTGTAAAATGCCTGCCCGAGGGCGGAGGAATACTTATGGCAGAGTATTCGAGAAATCTGTTTTTCGACAGCGGAGCTCCTTTTATATGTACCGAGAGCTTTCTTGATATGGCTGGAGAGAATGACACCTGCTTTGTTGAAAACAGAGCGCTTTCGGCATATGCCGAAAGAATAAAAAAGCTGATAATTTACCGATGGAACAGACACTATCCGTCGGATATGACGTTTGATATAGAGCCCGAAAAAGAGGGCTTCAGACTTTTGCATACAGAAGACTTTGAGGGAAATTCCCATGAAAAAATAACAAAGGAGATATATGTAAGATGAATAAAAGAATACTTGCGCTTCTTTTGGCGCTGATAGTTGCCGTAGGCGTTTTTGCGGGCTGCGACCTGCTTGACGGAGGCATACAAAACAACGACGGATATGAAAATAACGACGTAAAGGATACAAACGAAGCAGAAAAGGACGAGGGCGTTTACGGCTACGCGTCGGTGGACGGTATCCCCGATTATTCGGGTAAGGCTTACGTTGAGCTCAACGGAAATCAGCCCGAATTTACCGAGGAAGAAAAGGTTACAGCGTCTTATGAATTTTACAGCGAGCTCGACTCTCTCGGCAGATGCGGATATACGGTAGCTTGCGTAGGTAAGGATATAATGCCTACCGAGGACAGAGAGAGCATAAGCTCGGTAAAGCCCTCGGGATGGGTGAACAACAAGTACGACACCGAGCTTGTGGACGGAGGATACATATACAACCGTTGCCACCTTATCGGATTTCAGCTTACGGGCGAGAACGCCAATAAGAACAATCTTATAACGGGAACTCGGTACCTCAATATCGAGGGAATGCTTCCTTTTGAGAATATGGTTGCCGACTATGTCAAGGAAACGGGCAATCACGTTATGTACCGCGTAACGCCTGTTTTTGTCGGAAACAATCTGCTTGCAAGCGGAGTAAAGATCGAGGGATGGTCTGTCGAGGATAACGGAGAGGGTATCTGCTTCAATGTCTTTGCATACAACGTTCAACCGGGTATCACGATAAATTACGCTACGGGAGACAACGTTCTTAACGGCGAGACGCTGCCCGAGGAGGAAACGAACAGCGCAGACGCTCCTTCGGAGAACGGAAGCTATATTCTTAATACGTCGAGCAAGAAGATACACAGAGCCGACTGTACTTATGCGGTGAATATAAAGGAAGAAAATAAGAGGGAATATACTGGAAGCATCGATGATCTTTTAGCCGACGGTTATACCGCCTGCGGAACCTGCAAGCCCGAATGAATAAAATTTTTGGGATATTTCTCCAAGTGGGAAATATCCCGATTTTTATTTAAAATTTTAATAAAAAGTTCTTGAATAAAAGAGAATTATGTGATATAATGAAATGTAATTATTATAATAGGGGCAGAATATCATTCCCCGAATTTGTGCTATTCGAAAAAGGAGAAAAAAGTGGAAGCTGTTTTTGAAAAAGCAAAGGTCTTTTTTGATGCCTATGTTATTAACGTATTTAAGGATTTCGGCATATTTGACGTTGTAGATATACTTCTTCTCGGGGCAGTGCTTTACTTTGTTTACCGTTTTGTAAGAGAGAGACGCGCGGGAAAGCTCCTTATAGGACTCGGATGCATACTCGTGCTCTCGCTCGTTGGTGATATATTCGATATGCCCGCTACGCGGTTTATATTCAGTGACTTCCGTCAGATAGGTGTGCTTGCGATCATAATACTTTTTCAGCCCGAGCTCAGAAGCGCTCTCGAAAAGGTTGGCGGTATGCCTCAGTCGGGTATCAGAAATATCACCGCAGACTCCCGTGACGCTTCTGTGAGAAGCGCCGAGATAGACGCCCTTTGTACGGCTGTCAGCGACCTTTCGAGAGATAAGGTGGGAGCGCTTATCGTTATCGAGCGTACCACAAAGCTCGGTGAGTATATAAAATCGGGCGTGTCTGTGGATGCCGCTCTTACTCCTCACCTTATAAGAAACCTGTTTTTCAATAAAGCGCCCCTGCACGACGGAGCGGTGATCATCCGTTCGGGAAGAATATGCGCGGCGGGTTGCTTTTTACCGCTGTCGACTAAGGACGATATAAACAAGGATCTCGGAACTCGGCACAGAGCTGCTATCGGTATGTCGGAGGCGAGTGACGCTATCGTTATAGTTGTCTCGGAGGAAACGGGAACTATATCGCTGTCGATCGACGGAAATCTGTCGAGAAATTACAATTACAGCTCCTTAAAGCAGGAGCTCAATAAGCTTCTTTCACCCCAAGGGCAGGGCGACCATGCGAAAAAGCTCTCCAAGAAAGACAAGAAGGGTAAGAAGAATAAAAAAGAGAAAAGCTCCGAGCCTTCGGATAACGAAGAAGAATAATTTACGGTAAAGGCGGAAAATAAATGGCTAAACGCGAGAAAAACGAAAACGTGTACGATGACGGTACATATGTAGTCAAGAAAAACAGAAAAGAAAGTATAATCGCTTTTATTATCTGCGTACTTATTGCCTTTGCTATATGGATATACGCTAAGAATGACGAGATAATGAAAGCGGATGAGCAACCGCCCATGCCGAGCGACCAGCAAACCGAGCAGAACGCCTCGGCGGAAGGATAAGCGCTTTATGTGTGAAGAAAAAACCATAGGATACGTTCTCGGAGGGATAAGTCTGTCTCCCGACGCAGCGCCCGAGGAGGCTTGCCGTATTGCGGCGTCCGAAATGAAGCGTGCAGGGGTAGCCCCTGCACGACTTGATTTTGATATTTGCAAATATTCGGTCGACGCGAGAAAGAAAAAAGACGTACGGCTCGTGTATTCGGTTTCGGTGCGCTCAAAGGACGGCAGTGAAATAAAAATGCCCTCGGGATGCAGATATACGGTATCTCCTCTTTACGATAAAAAGCTGTCTTTGCGCATAGGCAAGGATAAGACAGCTGCGCCCCCGTTGGTGGTAGGTATGGGACCTGCGGGACTTTTTTGCGCGCTCCTTCTGGCAGAGAACGGCTATGCGCCCGTAATTATCGATAGGGGCGATCCCGTCACAGAACGTATGGCGGCGCACAAAAAATTTTGCGAGCTCGGCATACTTGACACCGAGTCGAATATACAGTTCGGCGCAGGAGGCGCGGGAACATTTTCCGACGGAAAGCTGCTTACAAGAGTCAACGATCCGAGAGTTGCGTACGTGCTCGAGCGTTTTTGCGATTTCGGCGCGCCCGAGGAGATAAAGATAAAAGCAAAGCCGCATATAGGCACCGATCTGCTTTGCGGTATAGTCGATACTATGCTGCGAAGAATAGAAGAGCTCGGCGGAAAAGTGCTGTACAGAACAAGACTTGAGAAAATAAAAAGACTGGCGGACGGAAGTATCACGGCGACCACGTCAAAGGGCGACGTTCAGTGCTCGTCGCTCTGTCTTGCCATAGGTCACAGCGCAAGAGACACTTATGCGATGCTCATGGAAAACGGATATTCCGTTGAGGCAAAGCCCTTTTCGGTCGGCGTCCGTATAGAGCATCTGCAAGCCCGTATCGATGAAGCTATGTACGGAGACTTTGCGGGACATCCGAGAATTGGAAAGGGAGAATATCATCTTTCCGATACAAAGACGGGCAGGGGAGTTTATACATTCTGTATGTGCCCGGGAGGAGAGGTAGTCGCGGCGGCATCCGAGGATGGCGGCGTGGTCGTAAACGGTATGAGCCGATTTTCCAGAGACGGTAAAAATGCCAATTCCGCCGTCTGCGTGTCGGTTCGTCCCGAGGATTACGGAAGCTCGCCCGAAAAAGCTATCGCATTTCAGCGCAGACTTGAGCGCGCGGCATATATAAACGGCGGAGGCGATTATTACGCGCCCGTGCAGACCGTCGGCGATTTTCTTTCCGAAAGGATCGGAAGCGAGCCCACAGAGGTGCTCCCGACATACAGAGACGGACGCGTCCGTCTTTCGTCAATGGATGAGGTATTGCCCGAATTCGTTTGCAGAGAGCTCAGACACGGGCTTTTGAGCTTTGAGAGAAAGCTGTCGGGATTTTCCTCTCCCACGGCTCTGCTCAGCGGAGTTGAAACGAGAACGTCCTCGCCCGTAAGAATATTGCGTAATGAGGAGCTTTGCGCGCTCGGACACGACGGAGTATATCCGTGCGGTGAGGGCGCGGGATACGCGGGCGGAATAACGAGCGCCGCCATGGACGGAATTCGCGTAGCGGAAAAGATAATGGAAAGATACGCGCCGATAAAAACGTGAAGCGTAGCTTTTTAAGATATAGATTTTGAGGTAAACCCAATGAGAAAAATAAAAAGAGAGAAGGTGTGGGAGGAGAAGTACGTTTTCGGTGACAAAGAGCGTGACGCGCAGATATACGAAATGGCTGACAGAATGAACGTCAGCGAGCTGTTTGCCGTTCTTCTTTATAACCGAGGCTACCGCACTGTTGAGGATGCTGAAAGATTTCTGCGTCTCGAACAGAGCGATCTCCACGATCCTTTTCTTTTAGCGGATATGACATCTGCCGTGGACAGAATACTTGCCGCGGTGGAAAACAAAGAAAAAATATGTATATACGGAGACTATGACGTCGACGGAGTTACCTCCGTTACCGTTTTATATCTCTATTTGAAAGAGCTCGGAGCGGACGTGTCGTTCCGAATTCCCAAAAGAGAGGGAGAGGGATACGGTGTATCCTGTAATGCTGTAAAGGAGCTTTACGAGGACGGAGTGGAGCTTATTATTACCGTTGATACGGGAATAACAGCGAACGTCGAGATAGAATTCGCAAAGGAGCTCGGTATCGATTTCGTTGTGACCGACCATCACGAATGTCACGCCGAGCTGCCCGTCGCTTGCGCGGTGGTAAATCCGCACAGACCTGATTGTCCGTATCCCTTTAAGGAGCTTGCGGGAGTCGGAGTTGTATTTAAGCTTGTATCTGCGTGCGAAATGACGCGATGTAAGGAGCGCGGAGAGCCCGTTATTGACGGCTTGCGCAGAGTGTGTCTCGCGTATGCCGATCTTACGGCGGTGGGAACTATCGCGGACGTTATGCCCGTCACAGACGAAAACAGACTTATAGTCAGCCTTGGACTCAAGCTTTTGTCCGACAGACCGAGGGCAGGGCTCGCGGCGCTTGCCGAGGCATCCTCGTCAAAGGGAAGCACGGATAAAAAGATAACCTCGGGAATGATAGGCTACGGCATCGCGCCGAGGCTCAACGCCGCGGGAAGAATTGCCGATGCGGCGATAGCCGTGGAGCTGTTGCTCGAAACAGATATGCAATCGGCGCGTGAGGCGGCGGAGAGACTTTGTGAGATAAACAAACAGCGTCAGGCGGAGGAAAACAGGATAGCGCTTGCCGCTTATGAACAGATAGAGGATACGGTAGATCCCGAAAACGATCTTGTTATCGTGCTCGACAGCAATAATTGGCATCAGGGTATCATCGGTATAGTTTCCTCAAGGATAACCGAAAAGTTCGGACTTCCGTCGATACTTATATCCTTTGACGGCGAAGACGGCGATGAGGATCCGATGGACGACGGAAAGGGTTCGGGAAGAAGCGTTAAGGGACTTAATCTTGTGGAGGCGCTCGGATATTGCTCGGATCTGCTTGTAAAATACGGTGGACATGAGCTGGCGGCGGGACTTACGGTCAAGCGCGCTAATCTCGACGCATTCCGCGATAAGATAAACGAATATGTTCGAAAACATCTTACCGACGATATGTTCAAGATACGGATGGAAGCCGACTTTGAGATCTCGATGAAGGATATGAGTATGCACTTTGCAGAGGAAATATCAGTCCTTGAACCCTTCGGTATCGGAAACGCGACGCCCGCATTCATTATGAGGGACGTCAAGGTAAAAAGAATTACTAATATAGGCGGCGGAAAACATTCGAGACTTACGCTTGAAAAGGACGGGGACGTTGCCACTGCTCTCTATTTCGGCGTCGTAGAGGGAGAGCTCGGCTTTGAGTGCGGAGATACGGTCGACGTGCTTTTCAATATCGACATAAACGATTACAGAAATATACGAACCGTGCAAATGGTGCTTCAGGACGCGCGTATTGCCGACTCCTTTGCCAAGGAAGAACTAAGACAGAAGGAGAGATACGCTGAGATAAGCGCGGGAGCAGACTTCAGCCTTGCTGAGGACGTTATACCGAGCAGAGAGGACTGCGCGGTAGTTTATAAGGTGCTCAGACACGAATACAGACTTGAAAACAGCGTAATAGATATTCGTACTCTTATGAAGCATATTGCCGAGGTAAGCGACGTAAAGCAGATAAATTACGTCAAGCTGAAATATATACTCAGAATATTCAATGAGCTGAGGATATGCGAGGCGGAGGAGCTTGAAAACGATATATACCGCTTCTGCATATTCTTTAACGCTTCAAAGACGAGTATTGACAAATCGTCCATACTCAAAAAGCTTAAAAGCCAATGTAAGGACAGACACACGGCAGACTAACATACTTTTTACGGAGAGGCAGTTCTATGCATACAGACAAAAATAAGGCAGCATCGCTATATGAGCTTTTGGCTGCATCGGGAAAAAATTACGACGTTGAAAAGATACGCGCGGCGTATGAATATGCGGCGGCGCTTCACGAGGGACAGTTCAGAGTCAGCGGAGAGCCATACATATCTCACCCGATCGCCGTAGCCGAGATAGTTACGGGACTCGGACTCGATACAAATTCAATATGCGCGGCTCTGCTTCACGATACGGTGGAGGATTGCTCCGAGAAGACCAACCTCGAAGAGATAGAAAAGAGATTTGGAAAAGAAGTCGCTATGCTTGTAGACGGTCTTACGAAGCTCGTAACGCCGAATATCGAGGATAAGGAAGAGGCGCATATCGAGAATATCCGCAAGATGCTTTTAGCTATGTCCAAGGATATTCGTGTAATATTTATAAAGCTTTGCGACCGACTTCACAATATGAGAACGCTTGGTGTAAAGCCCGATCCCAAGAGACGTCAGACAGCGCTTGAAACGATGCACGTTTACGCGCCCCTTGCGCACCGCCTCGGTATGCAGAAGATAAAGCAGGAGCTTGAAAATCTTTGTATATCCTACCTCGATCCGATAGGATATGACGAAATACAGAGCTATATCGACGAGAAATACGGCGAAAGTATTAACTTTATTGACAGCATAAAGGCGGCGGTCAATGAAAAAATGACCGAAAACAATATTCATTTCACGCTTGAGGGAAGAATAAAATCGGTCTACAGTATCTACCGTAAGATGTTCAATCAGAACAAGAGCTTTGACCAAATATATGACTTTTACGCGTTGAGAATAATCGTGGATACAGAGCTTGAATGTTATACCGCGCTCGAACTTATCCACGAAATGTATAAATCCGTCCCGGGAAGATTTAAGGATTACATATCCACACCTAAGCCCAATATGTACCGCTCGCTCCATACGACGGTAATAGGAAGGGACGGAATACCCTTTGAAGTACAGATAAGAACGTGGGATATGCACCACGTTGCCGAATACGGTATTGCAGCGCACTGGAAATATAAGTCGGGCGAAAAATCCAAGGAGGATATGGATAAGAAGCTTGAATGGATAGCAAGACTTATTGAGACCGAGGATGAGGCAAAGGATCCCGATGAATTTCTCAACGCTCTCAAAACCGATATATTCCAGGATGAGACCTTTGTCTTTACTCCAAAGGGAGACGTTATAGCTCTGCCGCAGGGAGCTACGGTCATCGACTTTGCCTACGCGATACATTCGGGCGTCGGAAATAAGATGATCGGAGCGAAGATAAACGGAGTCATAGTTCCTATCGACAGAACACCCGCAACGGGCGACATCGTTGAAATAATGACCTCGACCTCATCTAAGGGCCCGAGCCGCGATTGGCTGAATATCGTCAAAACGAGTGAGGCGCGTACAAAGATACGCGGTTGGTTCAAAAAGGAAAAGAGAGCTGATAATATAATCGCGGGTAAGGCGATGATAGACGCTCAGCTCAAGCACTATACAAGGGCCGTTACCGAGGCTAAGAGAAACGAAATGGTAGCGGCGGTCGGAAAGCGTCTCGGATTTATGAGCGCGGACGACCTTTATAATACCCTGGGCTACGGCGGTATCTCTATGGGTAAGATCGCCAATAAGCTCAGGGATGAATATGAGCGTATGCTTGAGGCGGAGGAGACCGAGCCTCAGGTTGAAATGACCGTGGATAAGGTCAAAACGGTATCCTCAAAGACTATAAAATCGGGAAGCGGTATCATAGTTGACGGCGAAGCTGGCTGTCAGGTCAAATTTGCGCGTTGCTGTAATCCTCTGCCGGGGGACGACGTTATCGGCTTTATCACAAAGGGCTTCGGTATCTCGATACATAAATGCGATTGCCCCAACGTCAAGCTCGGACGTGAAAATCCCGAAAATGCAGATCGCTGGGTGGAAGCTCATTGGCAGACCGACGGCGGCGCGTCGGACAACAGTATGTATGAAGCGCAGATCACGGTTTACGTTGAGAATCGTATGGGCATCGTTGCCGATATATCCGTGGCGCTGTCCGAAATGCGTGTATTTCTGTTGCAGATAAACAGCGCGGGCACTAACAGTGAGGATTCTGTTATTTCTCTTAAGATCAGTTGTAAAAATGTCGATCACTACAATTCAATAGTTGCGCGCCTGAGATCGATAAACGGAGTCAGGGACGTTGTAAGAGGATTTTCGTGATCTCATGGAGGTAATATGATAGCAGTATTGCAGAGAGTAAAAAAAGCCGCCGTAAGCGTTGACGGTAACGTAGTGGGAGAATGCGGAGAGGGCTTGTATGTCCTGCTCGGAGTGTCGCGTGAGGACACTGAGAGGGATGCAGAGCTCTTGGCTGAAAAGATAGTCGGACTTCGTATATTTACCGATGAGGGCGGAAAGATGAACTACTCCCTTATAAATATAGACGGAGAGATGCTCGTCGTATCCAATTTTACTCTCCTTGCATCCTACCGCAAGGGTAAGCGCCCCGATTATATGGCGGCAGCCGCGCCCGAAGAGGCGGACAGACTTTACAGATACTTTACCGAGCTTTGCGCGAAAAATGTAAAAAAGGTTGCAACGGGCGTTTTCGGAGCGCATATGATCACCGATATGCAGACCGACGGTCCCGTGACTATAGTTATGGACAGCAAGGTGCTGTCAGCGCCTAAGAATAATTAAACGTAAGAGGAAAGAGAACACCATGAAGATTACCTTGGAGTCTCCCGTAAATAAATATTATGTGCAAACACTCGGTATGATATTTTTTCCGGGCGAGCACTTTGGAAATAAACAAGCCGAGGAGGAACCGTCAGACGAGCCCTGCCTGTACGTCCGCTCCGAAGATCGCGACGGAGGAGTGTATTCCTACGCAAAGGCGGAATACAGACAAAAATGCTGTGAGGCGGAATATTTTGCCGAGCAAAAGGACGGAAGAACAGCGGAAAGAACGCTGAAGCTCTCTATAGGCGGCGCGGTGCTTGCAGCTCTCGGAGATCTTATGGGATACCGTCCCGCATGGGGTATGATGATAGGCGTGCGTCCGTCAAAGGTCGCGTCTGAAATGCTTAACGCGGGCGTCAGCAAAACGAGGGTAAAAAAGATACTTAATTCCGATTACCTCGTCATTCCCAAAAAAGCCGCATTGGCTACCGATATTGCGCTTACCGAAAAGAGAATAATAGGCGAGGTGTCGCCAAAGGATTGCAGTGTTTACATTTCAATACCTTTTTGCCCGTCCAGGTGCACATATTGCTCGTTCGTGTCATATACTTCAAAAAGACTCCTTGACCTTATTCCCGAATACATCGAGAGATTAAAGGTCGACATCAGGGCGAATTTTGAGACTATCGACAAGCTTGGGCTTCGCGTCCGTACACTGTATATCGGAGGAGGTACTCCGACGATACTCAGCGAAGAACAGCTTAAAGATCTTTTGTCATACATATATACGCTGACTGACGTTACAAAGCTTGATGAATATACTATGGAAGCGGGGCGTCCCGATACCATTACAGAGGAAAAGCTTACTATCGCCCGTGAATATGGCGTGACGCGCGTAAGCGTAAATCCGCAGAGTCTTTCGGACGACGTGCTTTACGGAATTGGACGTCATCATACGGCGGAGGACTTTTTCAGAGCGTTTTCGGATGCCAGACGTGCGAAGATAAAGACTGTGAATGTAGATCTTATCGCGGGACTTCCCGGGGATAATTTCAAACGCTTTTCGGCAACTATGGATAAGGTGCTTCAGATGGCTCCCGAAAACATCACGGTGCATACCTTCTGCGTGAAAAAATCCGCCGAGATACTGAAGCTCAATTCCGACGTTTACTCGATAAGAGGAGGAGACGCGGGCAAGTGCGTGGACTATTCGCAGATAAAGGCTCAGCAGGCGGGATATATACCTTACTATATGTATAGACAGAAAAATACCGTGGGAAACTATGAAAACGTAGGCTTTGCTCTCCACGGACACGAAGGGCTATATAACATCTATATGATGGAGGAGATACACAGTATCTTCGCCGCAGGCGCGGGAGCAGTTACAAAGCTTGTAGATAACAGAAATATCGGAAGCAAGTCTGTCGGTACGGACGGTATCGCGCAGGAAAAGAGAACGATCGAGCGTCTGTTCCATCAAAAATATCCCTATGAGTATCTGGCTGAGGACAGAAGCTGTCAGTTTGCGAGGACGGCAGAGGAGTTTTACAGAGAACACGGAATGCTTTGATCCTCCGAGCCTTTCGGAGGAGTCTTCGAAAGGAGAAGCTATGAACGAAGAGTTCAAAAGGGAACACAGAAAAACATCAAGACCGCGAAAGCTTAGGGACTTTTCGGCGTGGATAGCCGAATGTGACGGGGTTTTTTCGCAAAAATTGTGTGAGATAGCCGAGAATGTCAGCAAGGATGACAGCGTAAAGCTGTTGCGGCTCATCGGTCCGACCTGCTCGGGAAAAACAACAGCGGCAAATATGCTAAAGGAGCGCTTTCTGATGTATGGAAAGCATCTGCACATCGTATCTATTGACGATTTCTATTTGGATACCGAGGTGTTGCGCGAGCTTTCGAGAAAAAACGGTAAGGAGAACGTGGATTACGATTCGCCCGATACCATTGACGTGGAGGCGCTCGGAGAGTTTGTCGCAAGTATATTTGCAAACGATAAAAGCTATTGCCCCGTATTTGATTTCAATATCGGCAAACGCTCGGGAACGCGTGAATTTAACTGCGGAAAAGAGGACCTCTTCCTTTTTGAGGGCATACAGGTGCTTTATCCGTCTGTGAGCGAGATATTCAAAAATACGGGACATCCGTCGGTTGAGATATATATTGCTCCGCAAAGCGCTATCGAGATAGGCGGAAATATTTTCGAGCCCAATGAGATACGTCTGATGCGGAGAATAGTTCGCGACAGAAATTTCAGAAGAACAGAGGCGGATTTTACATTTCACCTGTGGAGTTCGGTGAGGGAAAACGAAGAAAAGAATATCTTTCCGTACATCGGAGAGTGTAAGTACAGTATAGATTCCACGATGCCGTACGAGATAGGCATATTAAAGCCGTATCTGAAAAGCGCGCTCGATGCGTTGAGTGCGGAAAGCGAATACAGGGCAGAGGCAGACAGATTGCTTGCAAAGATAGATAGGGTATTGCCCCTGTCCGCAAGCCTTATTCCCGAAGGCTCGCTTTATAAAGAATTTGTGTGATACACCGTACATATTGACGAATATGTAAGAGCTTATGTGAATAAAATACACCGTAAGCATTTGCGTATTGATATGGCGGTGAAGATGTGATAGAATTTAAAAAAAGTAAACAAAAGAAAGAAGCGCGGGGCATCGGAGGCTTTATGTCGGGTGTGCTCGTGCTTTCGCTTTCAACGGTAATAGTAAAAATAATAGGACTTGCGGTCAAGATACCATTGCTTGACACTCTCGGGGCTGTGGGAATGGGATATTTCAACTCCGCATATGAGATATACGCGCTTCTTTGCGTTATCTCAACCGCGGGACTTCCCGTTGCGCTGTCAATGCTCATATCGGCAAACAGAGAGCGCGGAGACGGAAGGGCGGTGCGGAGAGTGTATCGCTCGGCGCTCGGAATGTTTCTTGTTCTCGGAGCGGTGGGAAGCGGCGTTATGCTCATTTTTTCGGAGCAGATCGCTTCGATCGTGGGGAATGCAGAGGCAAGGCTCTGCATAATGGCTATATCTCCCGCGCTGTTTTTTATCTGCTTTTCAAGCGCGGTGAGAGGATATTTTCAGGGATATGAAAATATGACTCCAACGGCTGTCTCACAGCTTATCGAGGCGCTCGGAAAGCTCTTGTTCGGCGTGGGATTTGGTGTTATGGCTCTGAAATTGGGCGCGGAGCTCCCCTTGGCGGCGGCAATGTCCGTGCTCGGGCTTACGCTCGGTATATTTATATCGAGTATTTATCTTTTTATCGTAAAGGCAACGCAAAATCACCGTGACGTATCGGATATAAATAACCGTTTGGATAACCGTTTTGGTAACGGTTTGGGACAAAGCGGGACTTTAAGTACACTTTTGAGAATAGCCGTGCCGATAACCCTGAGCTCTGCGGTCCTCAGCCTTTGCAGGATAATAGATATGGCGCTTATTCTGAGGCGGCTTCAAAGCGCGGGAATGAGCCCTACCGAAGCAAACGCCGTGTACGGCTCATATACGACTCTTGCCGTTCCCGTATTTTCACTCGTGCCGTCGTTGATAACTCCAATATCGCTCTCTCTTGTACCGAGACTTTCGGCGGCGATAGAGGCGGGGGATAATGACGCCGAGGCAGAGGTCGCTGACAGAGCGCAAAGGCTTACGGTGCTTTTGTCCATACCTGCGTCAATGGGTATCGCTCTTTACGCAAAGCCCATACTCTCGTTACTGTTTTCGGGGCAGGACGAGGCTGTTGAGGTCGCTTCTCCGCTTTTGGCGATACTCGGCGCATCGGTCGTATTCTCGGGGCTCATAACGACTACAAATGCAATTCTCCAATCGTACAGACAAACCGTAAGACCTATAGTTTCCATGGCTGTCGGCTCGGTAATTAAGATAATACTTGCGTATGTCCTCATAGGAATTCCCGACGTCGGCGTGTACGGCGCGCCCGTGAGCACACTTGTGTGTAATATTACCGTTACGGTAATAAATCTGATATTTATAGGAAAAAGACTCCCGAAAAGCAAAAATAATTCGGGCATAGGACAGACGTATATGCGTCCGCTTGCGGCGTCTTTGGTCGCTATTGCGGCATCTTTTGGAGTTTATCTCGGTATGCTGAACGCAGTCAAGGATATACGGATAGCCTTTGTAGTCGCGCTTCCCGTGGCGGTAGTTGCGTATATATGCCTCGCGCTTATGTTTGGTGCAGTAAGCGTTAGCGATATTGCCGATATTCCCGTCGGACGGAAAGCTCTTGAAATAATAGAAAAAATAAGAAATAAAAAAGACAAAATAAGTCAAAAATATAAGGAAGGATAGACATATGACAACAGATGAAAAAATTTCGGCGCTTCTTGGAAAAGAACGCTACAGCTTTGACGATCTTGTAATGCTTGTGGAGGTGCTGCGCTCGGAAAAGGGATGTCCGTGGGACAGAGAGCAGACACATAAAAGCATACGAAAGGATTTTATAGAGGAGACGTATGAGGTCATCGAAGCGATAGATACGGAAAACCCCGAGCTTCTCAGAGAAGAGCTTGGCGACGTGCTTTTGCAGGTGGTGTTCCATGCGGGTATCGAGGCTGAGCAGGAGCGCTTCGATATAAACGACGTTGCCAACGATATATGCGCAAAGCTCATTCACCGCCATCCCCACGTTTTCGGAGATACTGTAGCTGAAAATACGGATAATGTGCTGTCAAATTGGGAAAAGATAAAGAGCGAGGAAAAGTCAAGAAAGACGGTTACGGATAAGCTCCGTTCGATACCGCCCATGCTTCCCGCGCTGATGAGAGCAGAGAAAGTGGGCAAAAAGGCGAAATGCTTTGATTTTGCGGATGAATACGATGTTATGGATAAGGTCTGCGAGGAGCTTACCGAGCTCAGCGATGCTATGTCGGAGGGCGACAGAGAGAATATCGCGGAAGAGATCGGAGATCTTCTGTTGTCGGTCACGTCGCTGTGCAGAAAGCTGGGCGTTGATCCCGAGGTGGCTCTTAACCGTGCTACCGATAAGTTTATAGATCGGTTTGAGACGGTCGAGAACGAGGTAACGAAAAGAGGAATGATCATGGAAAATATGACTTCCGAAGAGTTGAACGCCATTTGGGATGAAAATAAACATAAAACGGTGTAAAAAAAGAAAATAAATTGGGAAAAAAGTAAAAAAGCACTTGATATTTGAAGAAAAGTGTGGTATAATTATGCCGTTGAATAAGGGAGCTCCCTTAAACAGATGTAAAATATAACAATTATTAGTCAGAAAGGTAAAAGAAAAAATGAACAAGACACAGTTTGTAGAAGCAGTTGCTCAGAAGTCGGGAATGAATAAGAGAGAGGCAGAGGCAGCAGTTAACGCTATGACAGCAGTTATCGCTGATACTCTCAAGGCAGGCGAAAAGGTACAGCTCATCGGCTTCGGTACATTCGAGGTAAAGACACGCGCTGAGAGAACAGGCAGAAACCCCAAGACAGGCGAGGCTATCACAATCGCGGCTTCCAAGACTCCTTCCTTCTCCGCAGGAAAGGCTCTCAAGGATTCCATAAACTAATAAGTAAAAATCAGCGGTCGGTCTTGCCGACCGCTATTTGATTTCAGGAGAGACGATATGCGTTTAGATAAATATTTGAAGGTAGCAAGAATAATCAAGCGCAGGACGGTCGCAAATGATGCCTGCGATACCGAGCACGTTGAGGTCAACGGCAGACGCGCAAAGGCTTCGTACGACGTTAAGGTCGGAGACGTCATATCGGTGACGTTCGGAGAAAGGACATTGAGGCTTCGCGTGCTTGCAGTAAAGGAGTCTGTTGCCAAAGCGGACGCTTCGGGAATGTATGAAATTATAGAATAACAGAATAATTGCGTCTGTCTCCGCATAAGATTGAAATGTATCACTTATGCGGAGGTTTTTATGAGCGGACAAGACAGACAGGAACATGAGATATTCGTAAAGCAAAGACAGGAAATGAGCGTTCGCGGCGTGAAGGATATAGACAGCTTCGACGAGACGGGCGCGGTCTTGCAGACGGTGGAGGGCGAGCTTACCGTTGAGGGCAGCGAATTGAAGATAGGTATTCTCGATACGGATAAGGGAGTCGTTACGATCACGGGAAAAATAAACGGTATATTTTATTCGGGTGAGAACACGCAGGAAAAAAAGGGAATAATATCCCGATTTTTCAGATAAAACATATATTCGGGGATAAAAATGGAAATATCGCCAATACAGATATTCTATATGACGCTCGTATCTCTTGCCCTCGGCGCTACGGCGGGTATTATCAACGACGTAAATCGAGCGGTGAGGATATTTTTGGGTGTAAGATACGGGGCGCGTCGGTTTGAAAAGCTATACAGCATAAAGCTTCCATTGCTGAAGAGATGTATCAAAGAGCCAAGTGAGAGTAAGGCGTCAAAAGTTCTGCTGCCCGTTATCATGTTTTTTCAGGATGTGCTTCTTTTTGCTTTTTCGGGCGTTGGCGTAGCCATACTTAATTATTATTTCAACAGCGGACGGGCGCGTATATATACCCCACTGGCTGTCGTAGCGGGATTTGTGATCTATTATTTTACCGTTGGCAGAGCAGTGTTGTATTTTTCGGAAGCCGCGGTATTTTTTATAAAAGCCGCCTTTTTGATAATTTTTGAGCTTTTTTACTATCCTGCGCGTCGCATTGTCAATTTTTTTGGGATTTTTGCAAAAAAAATATGCACAAATCTTTATAAAACTATTGCAAAAAAACAAAAAATGGTGTATAATAATAACAAGATAAATTTTGTGAAGCGCTCCGCCGCGCGCGGATTTGCGGATGTCACAAAAAAGTGATCTTTGGGGGACCGTAATGTTAGTCAAGAAATATTTCAAGGGCAAAAAAACCGCAGCATCAATGCTGATCCAGGGCTTTCTGGTTCTGCTTTTTGTTTTTGCGGTCGTTTTTTTTCTCTGGAGCTTGATGAACTATAACGAAACTATGGAACAGACCAAAGAACAGAAAGCAAAGATAGAACAGCTGAGCGATGAGATAGAGCAGATGCAGTATCTCGTCGACGCGCCTCTTGACGACGATTATAAAATGAGGATAGCGCGCGAAAAGCTTGGAATGTGCTTTCCCGATGAGATCATATTTCATACGGACATCGAATGATTGCTGAATATACAAACTAAGGAAGGGTTGGTGATCAACAGTGAAACATCAGGATATGGCTGCGTATTTGTTCCATCAGGGAACGAACTACAAGGCTTATGAATATTTGGGTGCACATAAAACGGAGGAGGGATACGTTTTCCGTGTCTGGGCTCCGAACGCCGAACGCGTTTTTGTGGTAGGCGATTTTAATAACTGGACCGACATATGCCCTATGATAAGAACTACCGAGGGCGGTGTATGGGAGGCGCTTATCGCTTCCGATGCTGTTAAGGTGGGAGACAAGTATAAGTACAAGATATACAATAATGGAAGAGCAGTATGCAAGTCCGATCCCTACGGCATTGAGACCGAGCTTCCTCCCGATACGGCGACAGTAATAGGTGACATTGACGGCTACGAGTGGCGGGACAGCGGATGGCTATCTCACAGAAAAAGAAAGGCGGGTAAGTTCAGCTCTGAGCCCTTGAATGTTTATGAGCTTCATCTCGGCTCGTGGAAAAGACACGACGACGGCTCTTTGTACACCTATGCGGAGGTTGCAGCCGAGCTCGCGCCTTACGTTAAACAGATGGGATATACTCACATAGAGCTTCTTCCTGTTATGGAGCATCCTTACGACGGCTCTTGGGGCTATCAGGTATGCTCTTATTACGCGCCTACCGCGAGACACGGCTCACCAAAAGACTTTATGGCATTTGTCGACTCGATGCATGAGGCGGGAATTGGCGTTATACTTGACTGGGTGCCCGCTCATTTTCCTAAGGACGAACACGGACTTTATGAGTTTGACGGAATGCCCTTGTACGAATATCAGGGCTGGGACCGCATAGAGCACGAGGGCTGGGGAACACGCCGCTTTGACGTGGGGCGTAACGAGGTAGAGTGCTTCCTTGTTTCCAACGCGATGTTCTGGATAGAGAAATATCACGTCGACGGACTCCGTGTCGATGCGGTTGCATCAATGCTTTATCTTGACTACGACAAGCGCCCCGGCGAGTGGGTGCCCAACGTGTACGGCGACAACAAGTGCCTTGAAGCTATCGCCTTCTTCCAGAAGCTTAACGGTTGGCTTGAGGGCAAGCACCCCGACGTGCTTATGATCGCGGAGGAGTCCACCGCTTGGGGAAATCTGACAAAATTTGCCGACGGCGGTCTCGGATTTGACGCTAAGTGGAATATGGGTTGGATGAACGATACGCTTTCGTATATTTCGATCGATCCGCTGTTCAGAAAGTACCACCACGAAAAAATGACCTTTGCGCTTACCTATTCGTTCAACGAGAAGTATATACTCTCGGTATCGCACGATGAGGTCGTTCACGGAAAGAAATCGCTTCTTGACAAGATGTGGGGCGACTATTGGCAGAAATTTGCGGGTATGCGCGCATATCTCGGATTTATGATGACTCACCCCGGTAAGAAGCTTCTGTTTATGGGAAGTGAGTTCGGTCAGTTTATCGAGTGGAAATACGACGATCAGCTCGATTGGTTCTTGCTCGAATATGAGTCGCATTCCAAGCTTCAGCATTACGTATCCGAGCTTAACCATCTTTATCTCTCGACTCCCGCTATGTGGCAGATCGACGATTCGTGGGACGGCTTCCATTGGATAGACGCGGATAACAGAGATCAGAGTATATTCTCGTATCGCAGAATAGATAAAAAGGGTAATGAGATCATCGTTCTGATAAACTTTACGCCCGTCGTAAGAGAGGATTTTCTTCTTGGAGTTCCTTGTTCGGGTGTTTATGAGGAGATATTCAATTCTGACAGCGAGGAGTTCGGAGGAAGCGGCGTTGTTAATATAGGAGAGATGAAAACAACGGGCGCGTCGTGGAACTATCTTCCCGATTCCGTAAGACTTCGCGTTCCGCCTCTCGGAATGACCGTTATCAAACGTAAGAAGAAAAAGCCTGCTGAGGGCGCGCAAAGAACCTAAAAATAATTTTTGCCAATGTGCGAATTTTTTTAACATTATTGAGCAAAGACTAAAAAATAAACGGAGGACATTATGTTCAGGAAAAAAGAATGTGTAGCTATGCTATTGGCAGGAGGTCAGGGAAGCCGCCTTTATGCGCTGACCGAAAAGACCGCAAAGCCTGCCGTACCCTTTGGCGGTAAGTACCGCATTATTGATTTTCCCCTATCAAACTGCGTAAACTCGGGTATCGACACCGTAGGCGTCCTTACTCAGTATCAGCCCTTAGTCCTTAACGATTATATCGGAAACGGTCTGCCCTGGGACCTTGACAGAGCGCAGGGAGGTGTTAAGATACTTCCCCCGTATCAGGGTAAAAACGGAGCCGATTGGTACACGGGAACAGCCAACGCGATATATCAGAATATGGCGTTTATCGAGAGATACGATCCCGAATACGTCATCATCCTCTCGGGAGATCATATATATAAGATGGACTATTCGAAGATGATCGACTATCATAAGAAGATGGGTGCGGATGCAACTATCGCGGTTATCGACGTTCCGATAGAAGAAGCAAGCCGCTTCGGTATCATGAGTGTGGACGATAACGGAAGAATATTCAAGTTCTCCGAAAAGCCCAAAAATCCCGACAGTACGATGGCATCCATGGGTATTTACGTTTTTACAAAGGACGTTCTGTTCCGCTATCTCAACGCGGATGCAGAGGATGAAAACAGCTCGAATGACTTCGGTAAGAACATAATCCCCGCAATGCTTGCTAACGGCGAAAAGATGGTAGCTTATCCTTTCAGCGGATATTGGAAGGACGTTGGAACCATATCCTCTCTCTGGGAGGCTAATATGGATCTTCTCGGTGATGATCCTGAGCTTTCGATAAGCAACGAGGAGTGGCGTATTTATTCGCGTCACGACGCTCACGCTCCGCAGTACGTCGGAGGTGAGGCTGTTATCGACAACAGCTCCATAACCGAGGGCTGTCAGATATACGGTACTGTACGCAACTCTGTTCTCGGAGCGGGCGTATGTGTTATGGCAGGCGCGGTAGTTGAGGATGCTGTCATTATGGAGGACGTAGTCATCGGAGAGAACTCCGCGGTCAGATATTCCATAATAGACGAGAGAGTTGTTATCGGTAAGGATTGCACCGTCGGTAAGGCTCATAACGAAGCAAAGGGAATTACGGTCGTTGCCGCAGGACTTGAGATAAGCGACGGCACGGTTATAGACGATGATAAAATGATCTCAACGCTTCAAGACATCAAAGTAAAGGAGGAGGCATAAAATGGAAGTTGCAGGATTGATCTTATCCAATATACATAACGCTTCTATCCCCGAGCTGACGGGAATAAGAACTATGGCATCCATTCCTTTCGGATGCAGATACCGCCTTGTCGATTTTCCGCTTTCCAATATGGTAAACTCGGGAATTACAAATATCGGTATCGTTACACATAATAACTACCGTTCGCTTATGGATCATATAGGAACAGGTAAGGACTGGGATCTGGCAAGACGCTCGGGCGGTATAAAGATATTGCCTCCGTATATTACAACGTACGACACGACAAACGGCGGAAAGTTGTACACGACAAGGCTTGAAGCTCTGATGGGCGTTGCGGGCTTTATCTCGGGCTGTAAAGAGGATTATATCGTTCTGTCCGATTGCGACGGCATATGCAATATCGACCTCAACGACGTAATTGAGAGACACATAGACAGCAACGCGGAGCTGACGATCGTTACAAGAAAGGTCGGCAGCGCGGAGGACGTAGCCCCCAGAAGTAAGGTAATCACCTCCGATGAGAACGGAAGGATCACGGATCTGTACTCCTATCTCGGAGACGAGGAGGTTGAGGAGATAAGCACCAATATTATGGTCGCTAATAAGACCTTCCTTGTCAACGCGATAAGTGAGGCGGGATCGTACGGATACACCGATTTTTACCGTGACGTCGTTGCGCGTGTTCTCGGTAAGGCAAGAATATACAGGTATCTCTATGAGGGCATCTTCGTGCAGATAACCTCGCTTGAGAGCTACTTCAAGAACTCTATGAAGCTTCTTGAGACCGACGTGAGAGACGGACTCTTTAACGTTGATCAGCGTCCTATATACACGAAGCTCCGCAATTCCGCGCCTACCCGTTATACGGGAAAGGCTAAGGTTACAAACAGCTTCGTAGCCGACGGATGCGTAATAGAGGGAACCGTTGAAAACTCTATCCTTTTCAGAGGCGTAAGAGTAGGAAAGGGAACGGTAGTCAAAAATTCAATTCTTTTGCAGGATACGTTTACGGGTAACAATGTATCGCTCAACTGTGTAATTACCGATAAGAATGTTGTTATACGCGACGAAAGAGCTCTCTCGGGACACGAGAGTATGCCCTTCTTTATCCCCAAGGGAAGCATGGTATAAGATCATCTTTTTGGAAGTATGTCATATGGCATACTTCCAAAAGTGTTAAAAAAGCAAAACGAATATCAATACAACGGAAAGGATAAAGTATGAAAAAGATATTATTTATAGGTGCAGAGGCTATGCCCTTTGCGGCTACGGGCGGTCTTGGCGACGTTATGGGTTCTCTTCCTGCGGCAATATCTGCGGCTGATGGCGACGTGGACGTCAGAGTCGTTCTGCCTCTTTACGGCGCGGTATCCGAAAAATGGCGTTCGCAGATGACCTTTCTGGGACATTTTGACGTCATGCTTGCATGGAGACGGCAGTATTGCGGAATATACAGCCTTGTAAAGGACAACGTTACCTATTATTTTCTTGATAACGAATTTTATTTCAAGCGCGACACGCTTTACGGTTGCTTTGATGACGGAGAGCGCTTTGCATTTTTCTGCAAGGCTGCCATAGAAATGATCGGATTCGTCGGATATTATCCCGACGTTCTCCACGCGCACGATTGGCAGGCGGCGCTCTCGCTGATCTATCTTGATACAAAATATCGCCATATCAGCGGATACGAAAACATTAAAACCGTATTTACGATCCATAATATTGAGTATCAGGGAAAGTACGATCTCGGAATATTGCGCGAGGTGTTTGACCTCTCGGATTGGGATACGCATATCGTTGAATATGACGGATGCATAAATCTTATGAAGGGTGCTATCGTTTGCGCAAATAAGGTGAGCACCGTAAGCCCGAGATACGCCGAGGAGATCAAGAGCGCAGAATATGCTCACGGTCTTGAAAAGGTTCTTGAGGAAAATTCCTGCAAGCTTTGCGGTATCCTCAACGGAATAGATTATAATTTTTATGATCCCGAAACAAACGGCGGAATTGCCAAAAATTTCTCTGCAACGTCAATTTATGACAAATATGAGAACAAAATTGCCCTCCAGAGAGAGGTTGGACTGCCCGAAAACAAAAATATTCCGATAATTTCGGTAATTTCTCGACTTGCTTCGCATAAAGGTCTTGACTTAATCACCGAAATGGTATATAATTTAATGTATGAGCGCGATGCGCAGCTTGTGATCCTCGGAAAGGGAGAGGCTGTATATGAGAGCTTCTTTACCGATCTTGAGCGCGCCTTCCCCGAAAAGGTCAAGGCGCTTATGACATATGACAGAGATCTTGCAAACCGTATCTATGCGGCAACCGATATATTCCTTATGCCGTCAAAGAGCGAGCCTTGCGGACTTTCTCAGATGATCGCTTCAAGATACGGGGCAATTCCCGTTACAAGAGAGACCGGTGGACTTTATGACTCTATAAAGAGCTATTATGAGGCTGACGGACAGATACACGGTAACGGATTTACATTCTTCGATTATTCATCGGCAGTTCTTCGCCGCCGTACCGACGACGCAATAGACCTCTGGTACGATGAAGGAAAGAGAATGGCGCTTATCGGAAAGATCATGACTACCGACTTTTCTTGGAAAGCATCGGCTATACGCTATATTGAGATGTATTCGTCTCTTTAAGCAAAAATATTATAATTTTTTCTGCTAAAGTGGCAGGATGTCGCTCGGGCGGTATATTGAGACAAAAAATCTGACAACGTGTTGAAATACCGTAAATTGAGAAGAGCGTCAGGAAATCAGAAAGGAAACAAAGAAATGGCAAACACCCCAAACAAATCAGACGTAAGAGAAAACATTGAAGCAAAGCTGTCGAGATACTTCGGCTGTACGCCTAAGGACGCGTCCAGCGATCAGATGTACAAGGCAGTTGCTATGACAGTCAAAGACATCCTCACTCAGAAAAGGGGAGATTTTAAGCAGGAGGTAAATGACAAGGGCGCTAAACGCGTATATTATATGTGTATGGAGTTCTTGCTCGGCCGTTCACTGAAAACAAATATATGCAATCTGTCTCTCCAAAACGAATATGAGGATGTTCTGAAGGATATGGGCTTTTCGCTTGAGGATCTTTATGAGCTTGAGCCCGACGCAGGCCTTGGAAACGGAGGTCTCGGCAGACTTGCAGCTTGCTTTATGGATTCTCTGTCTTCTTTGGATTATCCTGCAACGGGCTTCTCGCTCTGCTATGAGTACGGCTTCTTTAAGCAGATGATAGTGGAGGGAACTCAGATCGAGCTTCCCGATAACTGGCTCCCCGGTGGAGAGGTTTGGCTCGTTCCGAGAACAGACCGTATCTATCACGTAAAGATGGGCGGACACATCAAAGAGAATTGGAAAGACGGTCACCTTGAGGTACTTTATGAGGATTGTGAGGACATCGAGGCTGTTCCTTACGATATGATGATCTCGGGCTCTGACAGTAAGGCAGTAAGCCAGCTCAGACTCTGGAAGGCAAGAGATACTCATAACTTCAACATGGGACTTTTCACTCAGGGACAATATACAAGAGCTATGGAGGAGAGCACGAACGCGGAGATCATATCCAAGGTGCTTTATCCCTCCGACAACCATATAGAGGGTAAGCTCCTTCGTTTGTCTCAGCAGTATTTCCTCGTGTCCGCATCCTGCCAGAGCATCATCCGCGACCATATGGCAGTTTACGGAACGCTTGAAAACCTTGCGGATAAGGTAGCTATCCATATCAACGATACGCACCCCACGCTTTGTATTCCTGAGCTTATGAGAATACTCATAGACGAGTATTTCTATTCTTGGGATAAGGCTTGGGATACCGTTACAAAGATCTGCACCTATACCAACCATACAGTTATGCCCGAGGCGCTTGAGACTTGGAATGAGGATCTCTTCCGCCTGAAGCTCCCGAGAATTCACATGATAATCGCGGAGATCAACGAGCGTTTCTGCCGCGATGCATGGCAGGCATTCCCCGGAAACTGGAACAGAATTTCCAAGATGAGCATTATCGGATACGGACAGGTTCGTATGGCTAACCTCTGCGCTGTCGGATGCCACGCCATCAACGGTGTATCCAAGCTCCACTCCGAGATCCTTACAAAGTCTGTATTCAAGGACTTTTACGCTATGTATCCCGAGAAGTTCTGCAACGTTACAAACGGTATAGCTCACCGCCGTTGGCTCTGCTATTCCAATCCTCAGCTTGCTGGACTGCTCGATGAGACCATCGGAAGCGGTTATCGCCACAACCCCGAGGAGCTTGCAAACTTCGCGAAGTTCGTTAACGACGAGCAGGTGCTCTCCGAGGTAAGACGCATTAAGCATGAGAACAAGATAGCTTTCTCCAATTACCTCAATGCAAAGACGGGTAAGACTATCGACACACACTCGCTGTACGACGTGCAGATAAAGAGACTTCACGAGTACAAGCGTCAGCTCCTTAACGTTCTTAATATCATCGGGCTTTATATTGATATAAAGGAAAATCCCAATAAGGATTTCCAGCCTCAGACCTTCCTCTTCGGAGCAAAGGCTGCGCCCGGATATTATATGGCTAAGAAGATAATCAAGCTCATATATTGCCTCGGCAAGGAGATCGAAAACGATCCCGTTGCGAGAGAGAAGCTGGCTGTTGTATTCCTTGAGGATTATAACGTAAGCCTTGCAGAGCATCTTATCCCCGCGGCTGAGATCAGTGAGCAAATATCCCTTGCAGGTAAGGAAGCGAGCGGTACGGGCTGTATGAAGCTTATGATGAACGGCGCTATGACCGTAGGTACGCTTGACGGAGCTAACGTTGAGATGCTTGCGGCGGCAGGTAAGGACAATATGTATATCTTCGGACTTACCAGCACCGAGGTCGACGAGATCTGGCTTCGCGGCTATAACAGTATGGATTACTATACCAATAACGAGCGTCTCAGAAAGATACTCAACGCGCTTAATATCGGATTTGCGGGCGAATCCTTTGCAGAGATCACGAACTATCTCCTCTCGGGCCCCGGAATTGCCGATCCCTATATGTGTCTTGCTGATTTCGAGTCTTACCGTATCACCAAGGATAGAGCTATCGAGGATTACAACGATAAGAACAAGTGGAACCGTATGTCCCTTATGAACATCGCTTCGTCGGGCTACTTTGCCGCTGACCGCTCTATAAACGATTATGCCGAGAATATCTGGCATATCAAGAGAATGACAGATAAATAATTAAAACAAGGATAATATCCAATGCTTACAAAAATTTCTGTTTCGGCTATGCCGAATATAAAGAAAAGCGTAAACGGAAAGGATGCCTCCGAGCAGGGGGCATTCGCCGTTGGAGATAACATTTGTTTTACCGTCGAAGTTCCGAGACGTCTTGGGGCTTCGGCGGTCGTTCTGCGTATTTGTAAGGACGGAGAAAAGGATACAGACCACCCTTTGACATTCGTAAATACCGAAGAGGGCATCGACGTGTACAGCTATACTGTTGATACAAAGGCTCTTTGCGGCTATGCCGACGACGGTCTTTTTTTCTATGAATTTCTGTTTCTTCGCGGAATGGATACGCTTTTCACTTCAACATACAATCAGGTAGATTTTACACTTGAGCGACACTCCGAAAACAGATTTGCGCTTGTGATCTATGAAAATCATTTCAAAACTCCGTCGTGGTTCGGCGGAAGAATAATGTACCATATTTTTGTAGACCGATTTGCCAAGGGCGAGGGCGAGGTTGTGACACGCGACGACGTTATCATCAATGAAGATTGGGAGAACGGAATTCCTCAGTACGTAAAGAAAAACGGAGACAGACTTGCAAACAATATGTTTTTCGGCGGAAATCTTTGGGGAATTGCCGAAAAGCTTGACTATCTTAAATCGCTGGGCGTCGGTATTATTTATCTGAGCCCCATATTCAAGGCGTATTCCAATCACAAGTACGATACGGGCGATTATACGCAGATAGACGGAATGTTCGGCGGTGAGGCTGCATTCAAAAATCTTTTGGAAAAGGCAAAAGAAAAGGATATTCGTATAATTCTCGACGGCGTATTCAATCATACGGGAGATAACAGTCTGTATTTTGACAGATACGGCGAGTACGGCAACAGCGGCGCATATACAAATGAGAACTCCCCCTATCGCAGATGGTACAGATTTAAAAAATACCCCGATGAGTACGAAACTTGGTGGGGAATAGACATACTGCCCAAGCTCAATCACGAAATACCCGAGTGCAGAAAATATTTTGTTGGCGAGGGTGGAATTTGCGAGAAATATGTAAAAGAGGGAATTGCAGGTTGGCGTCTTGATGTTGCTGATGAATTACCCAATGAATTTCTCGACGAGCTTCGTAAAACGGTTCACAAGGTGTCGGGTGATGAGGCTATTATCATAGGCGAGGTCTGGGAAAATGCCGCGTTGAAGGTCTCTTACAGTAAGCGTCGCCGTTATTTTCTCGGCAGACAGCTTGACAGCGTGATGAACTATCCGCTTCGCAACGGCATACTCGGATACCTTTCGGAGGGAGACGCAGAGTTTCTTGGCGATATTCTGAAGGAGATCTACGCTACGTATCCCAAACAGGTGTGCGATTGCCTTATGAATTTGCTCGGAACGCACGATACCGAAAGAATACTGACGGTGCTCGGTGAAGGAAACGAAAAAGAATTTTGTGATGATAATGACGTTTTCGCCAAAAAACGTCTTACCGAGGCTCAGTATAAGCGTGGCGTTGCGCTCCTGAAGATCGCCGCCGCTATTCAATATACCGTTTACGGTGTGCCGTCGGTATTTTACGGAGACGAGGCAGGACTTGAGGGTTATCACGATCCTTTCTGTCGCCGTCCCTATCCTTGGGGCAAAGAAAATACGGAGCTGTTGGAGTATTACCGCTTGCTCGGTAAGATCCGTACAGAGCATCCCGTATTTATTGACGGAGCTTTCAAATTGGAAACCGCAAAGGGCGGTCTGCTTGTATATAGCCGTAAGGGCAGAGGTGAGCTTATCCGCGTTATCGTTAATATGGAGGATACTTCTGTTTCGTATCCCTGGGAGGACTCGGCGGTAGATCTTCTCACGGGTAAGAGCTATTCGGGCAAGATAGGAAGCCATGCGGTCAAGATCTTGTACAGCAAGCTGCGGGGGGATCACTGAGGTGGGATTTTTTGACAGATTTAAAAGAAAAAAAGATCCCAACAGTAAGGAGTTCCGAAGAGAATTCGCCCTCGCCATCAACGGCAGACATATACGTTACGTTACCGAAAAGAGAAACGGAGTTGACGAGGTAATAGGCAGAGAAGGGCATCTTAATATCAAGGATGACGAAATGCTTATATATGCTTCATCGGACGTGATATTCCGTGCCAAGATAGATGAGCTTCAGATGTGGGAGCTTTTGTCTAAGGACGGCGTGGTTTTTACGGGTGCAGATCTCGAGCATGGCGGTGTAGAACGCACCGTTATAGCGTTTTACGTTTATTATAGGAAATAAAGGCATCGCGCAGTCGCAAAATCAGCGGCGGCGCGATGCTTTTTCTTTGTTATTTCGGTTGACAAAAGCAGGTATTTGTGATAAAATTATTCTGTATGTTTGTGTGTGTCGGAGGTACGCATGATAAGCTTGTTTTTTATAGTGCCCGTAGTTGTATTTTTACTCTCCGAAATATTCGATTTTAAGAAATACGGGATCAAAAACAGATTGAAAAGCGTTGGGTTTTGGCTGTCACTTTTCGGAACGCTCGTCTTTTCGACAGCGGCGCTTATGCTTTTGTTTATGAGCTTTACAGCTTTTATGAGCTTTTCCTTAATAAAGCTCTTGGCGTGTGCGCTGTCGGCGGTATTCTTTGCTGTAACCGTCAAGCTGATACGTTACTTAAAAACGTCGCAAAAGATATGGTCTGCGGCGCTTGTCGCCGTTGTGATAGCGCTTTTTCTTGAGAGTACTGTTTTTAATTTCAGATTTTATCAGACGTACGATTATAAAGAAACAGATTTTACTGAAGATTACGGAACGCAATATTTTACAAAGACCGAGAATGAAAGAGAATACAAAAGACTTTCCAAAAATATGTCTCCGTGCTTCGTTCTCAGCGATATAGATTGCGAAGTAAATAACGTGTATTTCGACGTTACAACAAAGAATTCCTACGGAGAGGTCGTAAATTCATACGTTCAGGTCTATATGACCGACGAGTCAAATGAAAATTATCTGAAGCTTCCTGCGCAAACGGTAATGACCGACATCGAGGAAACAAAGTATTTAAATCTTGTTACTAACGGCGTGACAGAAAAACTGAAATTTTCTATATCCACCGATTACGGCGAGACGTTTACTGTAAACAGCATACGGATAAACGTCCGTCAGAGCTTCAGCTTTAAGATAATAAGATTTGCCGCGGTCGCGCTTATTATATTTATTGCGTATATCCTGAGACCTAAGAGTAAGCTGTGGTCTTATGTGTTTACAGGCTCATCGAGACAAAAGGCGGTCATCTGTGCCGTTATTGTTGTTGAGGTCGCCGCGCTTATGGGAATAACCTTTTTCAATCCCATATTCCAACGCAATCCGGCAAGCCACACGGCGCAATATCAACAGCTTGCCGAGGCTTTTCTTGATGGACGGCTGTATCTTGCTCAAGAGCCTCCCGAGTATCTCGCGGAGATGGAAAATCCTTATGACTACGCCGAGAGAGTCGAACAAAAAAATAAGCACGGTGAAAGCTATTATTGGGATGCGGCGTATTATAACGGAAAATATTACGTTTATTTCGGTGTTGTTCCCGTACTGTTGACCTATCTGCCGTACAGAGCGATCACGGGGAACGCAATGCCGAATGTGATGGCGATAAGAATATTTATGGTATTCTTCGTTGTCGGATCCTTCCTGCTTATTTATGAACTGCTTAAAAGATACTTTAAGTATAAAAAGATACCCTTCCTATCATATATTTTGACGTGTCTTATTTTTGTAAATGCTTCGGGAGGAGTGTTTATAGCCAAGCGTCCCGACTTTTATTCTGTTCCAATCCTATCGGGACTTGCGTTTACGGTATTCGGATTATATTTTTGGCTGATCTCCCTGAAAAAAGAGGGAAGGGTGCACGCGGGATATGCCGCTTTGGGTTCGCTTTGTATGGCTCTTGTGGCGGGATGCAGACCGCAGCTGCTTGTGGTTTCGGCATTTGCGTTTTTGTTCTTCTGGAACGCCGTATTCAAGGAACGGTCGCTGTTTTCAAAGAAAGGATTTTGGAGCACGTTTACCATATGCTTGCCCTACGTTCTTGTGGCGGCGGGAATTATGTGGTATAATAACGCCCGCTTCGGTTCGCCCTTTGATTTCGGTCAGAATTATAATCTTACGACCAACGATATGACGGGTAGAGGCTACCGCGTTGAGCGTGTGGGGCTGTCGCTCTTCACTTACTTTTTCCAGCTTCCCAATTTCACGGCTGCGTTTCCGTTCTTACAGCCCGTGGATATTGATACGAATTATCTCGGAGTGACTATAACCGAGCCGATGTTCGGAGGTATCTTTGCGGTCATTCCGCTGTTGTGGTGTCTTGCGCTCGTCCCGATGCTTGCGAAGAAAATGAAAAAAGGACATATTCTTGCGCTTTGTCTTTTGCCGCTTTCGCTGTCGATATTTTTAGGAGCGTTTGATGCGCAGGGCGCGGGACTTTTGCAAAGATACGTCAGCGATTTTTCTTTCCTTGCAGTTCTTGCGGCGATTGTCGTTGTGTTCTACGTTTATCAGGGAATGCGCGGAAGGCTCAGACAGTATGTGAACGGATTTTTGGGATTTGCGTCATTTGCAAGCGGTATTTACTGCTTTCTGATTATATTTGCAAAATACAGTGTTGAGCTGTTTTACAGAAGTCCGTATCTTTTCAACTATGTGTCGGAGCTTGTGCAGTTCTGGTAATACCATTAAAAATGAATAAGGTGATATGATGAAAAAATTAACTGAAAATGATAAGAGCTTTTTCTGGGTAGCTTTTAAATTGGGAATAGGCGCGCTTGTGTACAGAGGCGCTATTGAGCTTTTATCGTACGTGATGCTTGCTCTGTTGGGCATAATAACGGCGAGAGATCCCGAAAATATTGTGCTTTACAATTCGATGAATTACCTTTTGAGCGGTATGGTTTCGGTGGCTTCTTTTCTGCTTGCCGCTATCACGCTGTGGATAATACTGCGCGTGGGCAAGCATAGGGACTATAAGCCCACGCTTTGGAGCCCGAGAATAACCATTTTTGCGCCTTTTCTGATCATAGCTACGGTCGCGCTTAACTTCGCGATGGCAGAGATAAATTCGCTTGCGATCTCTTTGCTTGCGCCGAACGTTTCTATGTACATTACAACAACCCCGACAGAAATAACCGCCATTGAGATAATATTGATGCTGATCTCAACCGCCGTTATTCCCGGTATCGTTGAAGAAATAATGTTCCGAGGCATAATGCTTACTAATCTTATGCCTTACGGAAAGGGAATGGCGATAGTTTGCAGCGCGTTCCTTTTCGGACTTATGCATATGAACCCCTCGCAGTTCTTCTATACCACGCTCATGGGCTTGGTGTTGGGATATATTTACGTTCGTACAAAGTCGATATGGATATGTATGATCATCCACTTTGTAAATAATGCGTTGGGCGTTTTGCAGCAGATATTCTATCAGTGCAACGAAATGGCTGTGGCAGATGAGCTTATGAGTCAGCTTATGCTCACCGTTATGATACTCGGTATTATTTCCATGGGAGTGTTGCTTATCGCAAGAGCGGTGAAAAGGAAAAAAGCTCCCGAAGAGGTGGGAAGCTTTGGATGTACATATGAGCCGTGTCTGTCGTATGAGGCGCGCTCGATCACAAAATCGAAGAAGATACTTTTGTTCTTCTCGCCAAGCATCAGCTTGTTCACGGTCATCGTATTTGCAAGTATGATAATGACGATGGTATCGGTATTTTTGGTAGGTCTGCTTATGGGTATCTTTCCCGGGATGTTTACGTTATGAGCTTACCCGATACGGATAGAGACGCCGAGTTTATGCGCATCGCGCTTGCCGAGGCGGAAAGGGCAAAAGAGATCGGTGAGGTGCCCGTTGGAGCGGCTGTGGTATATGACGGAAAGGTCATATCCGTCGGTCACAATCAGCGAGAAAAGAACGGGATGGCGACCGCTCACGCAGAGCTCCTTGCCATAGAAGAGGCTTGCCGATCGCTCGGAGGATGGCGGCTGTCGGGATGTACTCTGTACGTCACGCTTGAGCCCTGTCCCATGTGCGCGGGATCAATAGTGAATTCGAGGATAGACCGCGTCGTGTTCGGCGCGCGGGACAGCGCCGCAGGGTGTCTCGGAAGTGTTATAAATTTTAATTCCTATCCATTTAACCATGCCTTTTCGGTAAGCAACGGCGTGTGTGAGCCCGAATGTAAACGACTATTGCGCGATTTTTTTGAAGAACAAAGACAAAAGAAGAAAAGAGACAATATCCAAAATGAAAAATAAAAAGCTGAAAAGCTATCTTTACGGGATCCGTAAGGGTGTGCCCGTGCTGATAGGATTTTTGCCCGTAGCAATATCATACGCGATTGCGGCGACCGCAAGCGGTATGACGGCGGGGCAGACCGTAGGAATGTCAGCTGCCGTCTTTGCGGGAGCAAGTCAGATAATGGCGACCGAAATGATAGCGGGCGGCGCGGGAAGCATAGCGATAATAATGACTACTCTTGTCCTTAATCTCCGCCATATAATTATGAGCACCTGTGTGTTCAGAAAGCTCAGAGCAAAAAACTTATTCGTAAGGCTTCTTGTCGGATTTGGCGTAACGGATGAGACCTTTGCCATCTATACGACCGAGGATGATGAAAAAAGCGACGAATATTTTATGCTTGGTCTTATAACTATCTCGTACGCATCGTGGGTGATCGGAGCGCTTGTGGGGGTAATACTGCAAAGAGCTCTGCCCGAAAGCCTTTCACAGAGCTTTGGTATAGCGCTGTATGCGCTTTTCATCGCGCTCATAGTTCCCGATATTAAGAAAAGTCTGAAGCTGTTTTTTACAGTGCTTTTAACCGTCGGATTAAATATCGGGCTGTCATTTTTGATAGACAGCAGTTGGGCTATAATCATATCTACGCTTGTCGGCGCGGCATTCGGCGTTTTACTTATGGAAGGGATGCCTCGGGCAGATAGAGAGGAGAAAAAAGTATGAATATTCCTCTTCTTATATTCGGAATGGCGCTTGTGACCTTTATTCCGAGAATACTGCCCGCGTTTATCGTAGACAAGATCAAGATGAACAGATATGTGGAGCGCTTTCTTAAGCTTATACCTTATACGGCTATGGCGGCGCTTGTTTTCCCCGGAGTTATAGGTGTCGGAGGCGAGAGATGGTATATCGGAGCTATCGGTGCTGTTGTGGCTATCCTGCTTTCAATGATACCGAAAATACCGTCGTGGGTAGTGATAATCGTGGCTGTGCTTTCGATTTTTCCGTTTTTTATTTGAATTTTATTTTGGAGGATGGATAAATATGAGAATTTCAATGAATATTTCAAGTCTCTACGCAAAATATACGAGAGATGAAAAGATCAAGTGTATGCAGCTGTGCAAGGACGCGGGCTTTGACGCAGTTGATTTCAGTCTTTGCGAAATGGTAGAGGATGGAAGCGAATTTAACCGTGACGATTACCGTGAGGTAGCTCTTAAATACCGTAAGGCAGCAGATGATATGGGATTGGCTATTACGCAGACGCATACGCCGTTTAGGTTTAAAAATTGGGATGACGAAGAAAATTATAAAAACGTTATCTTCCCGAGAATAGTACGCAGTCTTGAGATCTCTGCGCTTCTCGGAGCTGAGGTAGCTGTGGTACATCCTCTGCATCATATGGAATATCATGGCAGTGAAGAGGAAATATTCGAGATCAATATGGCTTTTTATAAGAGCCTTATACCGTATTGCCGCGAGTTCGGCATAAAGTGCGGTGTTGAGAATATGTGGAGACACGATCCGCGAAGAAGATATATAACACACGATACCTGCTCGCGCAAAGAAGAATTTGTAAGATACGTCGACACGCTTGACAGTGAGTATATGATAGCCTGTCTCGACGTTGGACACGTCGGTCTGCCTATGCAGGACGATGAGGCTCACGATTTTGTAAGGTATCTCGGTCACGATCGCTTGCAGTCGCTTCATATTCACGATAACGATTATAAGGGCGACCAGCATATTATGCCTTACGCGGGAAAAATGAATTGGACGGAGCTTGCCAAGGCGCTCGGTGAAATAGACTATACGGGAGATTTTACTTATGAGCTTAACGGAAGCTACCTTGATACGGCAGATGATGAATTCGCGCCCGTTATCATTAAGTATGCGTACGACGTTGCAAGACATCTTGCCGATATTATAGACAGAAACAGACCGCATAAATAAACGTTGCTGACAATAAAATAAATAACGGGTAGCTCGTTTGAGCTACCCGTATTTTATTAAAATTCACTGATCATTCGTCAGCTTCTATAAGACCGTAGGAGTTGTCGTGTCTCTTATATACGACACAGACCTTTTCCGTGGTATCTTCCTTGAATACGAAGAATTCGTGACCGAGGAGGTTCATCTGCATTATCGCTTCCTCTACCGACATCGGCTTTATAGTGAAGCTCTTGCGGCGGATGTTGAATTCATTTTCTTCCTCAAAATCCTCGCCCGTGTCGATAATACCCTGATCGAACGCGCCGCTGCGAAGTCTCTTTGCAAGCCTTGTTTTATTCTTTCTTATTTGTCTTTCTATGGTGTAAACAGCGTGGTCAAGAGCGTTTCTGAACGTTTCATCCTGAACCTCGCTTCTGAATATCGTACCTGCCGAGACGATCGTGATCTCCAAGCATTTTGTGGAGCGTCTCGTGCTTAATGTGACAGTCGCGTTACACTCGTCGTTAAAATACTTGTCAAGCTTTTTCAGCTTGTTTTCGATAGTGGCCTTCATTTCATCCCACACGTTCATCTGTCTGCCAACAATGGTTACCTTCATTTCGTAATCCTCCTTGAGATAAAGTTCCTTGGGAAATATTACTTCCCAATCTCATTATATCATATTTGGTTTGATTTGTAAATAGTCGGCAATAAATTTTTTTTAAAAATCTTAATTTTATTCATAATGCACAATACACACTAGACGCCGTTTATTAGGGAACGGTAAGAAAACAAACAGGTGCTTTGTTCGAAAATTCCAAAACAAGAACAAAAATCTGCTATTTGGCACTAAAAAGCGGAGTGATGCGTTAAAATAATTCCTAAAATTTTAAAAAATATCAAAAAATGTCGAGCATTGTCCTTTTTATGATACATATCGTGTGATATAATGAAAACACAAAGAGGAAGCAAATACCAAAAAACGGAAAAGGAGAAAAACAATGAACGGAACTATTAAAAGAGAAAACTACGAACAGATCGAAAACGAAATGATGAGCCGTGATTGCAATTTTTCGGGATATTCCATGGCAACTGTTGCGGGCGGCATACTTCTTTGCGTAGGTATAGTAATTTACGCTATTCTTACTCACTGATACTTGATTTTTTTCTCACTCTGTGGTAAAATAACAGTAGAAAAATTTTACGCGAGAGGTGCATATGCCGAGGTTGCCTAATCAGAAATTGAAGTTAATATACCTTGCGAGGATACTTTCCGAGCGTACCGATAAATATCACGCTCTTACGCTTTCGGAAATATCGGCGGCACTCGGAGAGTACGCTATTTCTGCGGAACGGAAAAGTCTTTATGACGATATTGAGTCGCTGAGGCTGTGCGGATACGATATTAAGGTTACGAGAGACAGTCACGTGCGTTATTATCTCGATACCCACAAGTTTGATCTGGCAGAGCTGAGGTTACTTTCGGATGCAGTTCAATCCTCCAAGTTCCTTACGCAAAAAAAGAGCAGGGAGCTTATAAAGAAGATCGGCGAGCTTGGAAGCAAATACGAAGCGGCTCAGCTCAACAGACAGGATTTTTCCGCTAACAGGTTAAAGACCGAAAACGAAGAAATATACAATAATATCGTTACGGTACATACAGCAATATCGGAAAACAAAAAGATACGCTGTCACTATTTCGAGTGGAATTCTCACAAGCAGAGGATTTTGCGAAAAAACGGAGATGAGTATATACTCAGCCCGTGGGCTCTCCTTTGGGATGATGAATTTTATTATCTTGTGGCGTATGACTCCGATGCGAACAAGATAAAGCACTTTCGCGTCGATAAAATGTTGCGCGTTAAGCTGATGGATGAAAAACGCGAGGGAGACGGAGCGCTCGGTGATTTTGATGCTGCTCTGTATTCAAAGCGTGTCTTTAATATGTACGGCGGTGAGCCTACGAACGTGCGCATACTTGCCGATAATTCCTTGGCGGGCGTAGTCCTTGATCGATTTGGGACAGACGTAACAATTCTCAATCACGGGGATAAGTTCGAATTTTGCGCCAAGGTCATGATAAGCCCGACGTTTTATTCGTGGGTTATGGGCTTCGGAAATAAAATGAAAATACTTTCTCCTGAAAGCGTTGCGAACGAAGCTGCGTCTATTGCGCAGGAGATTGTCGATACCTATAAAAATTAAAAAATCTGTTGCCGTATTTCGGCAACAGATTTTTTTATAGAGTTGAGATGTATTCACGGGCGGTCTTTATATCCTCGTTTACCTGCTCGGTAAGTGCCTCAAGATCTTCAAATTTTCTTTCTTCGCGGATAAAATGAAGAAATTCGACCTTGACCGATCTTCCGTAAAGATCGTCCGAAAAGTCAAATATGTTTGTTTCGGCAAAAAGCGAAGTTCCTCCGACAGTTGGGCGGATACCTACGTTGGTTATACCGTAAAATGTCTTCCGTCTGCCTTCAACGGTGACTCGGGAAACATACACGCCGTATTTGGGGACAAGCATTCGGCTTGAAAATTCCTGATTGACGGTTGGAAATCCGAGCTTTCTTGCAAGATGCTGACCGCTGATAACTACGGTGCGGAGAGAATAAGGTCTGCCGAGAAGCTCTGTCGCCATGTCGGTCTGCCCCGTAGCAAGAGCATCGCGTATTGCCGAGGAGCTTACGGTAATTCCCGAGACCGAGATCGGAGACAGAACGGTAAGTCCTATGCCGTTGTCCTTGCAAAGCCTCTGCAACAGCTCAGAGTTTCCCTCACCGTTTTTTCCGAACGTATAATTAAAGCCGCAGACAATATGCAAGACCTTCAGCTTCTTTTTTAATATTTCAAAGAAGAAATCCTCCGCGCTTATGTTCGCCGTCTCCTTTGTAAAGGGAACAGAGATAAATTTATCTACGCCGAGCGAAGATATAAGCTTGCTCTTTTCATGCTTGTCGGTTATCAGCGGAACGGCGTGCTTGAGAAAATAATTTTTCGGAGGCTCGTCAAAAGTCCATACCGCAGAGTCGCATCCAAGCTCATGCGCGATCGAGCAGGCTTTTTTGATGACCTCGCTGTGCCCGAGATGAACTCCGTCAAAACAGCCGAGCGCTACCGCGCAGGGGGATTTTGATGAATAGGTTATAGTGGAATAGGATCTCATTATATTTCCTTTCGGAGAGTGTTACTTTAATTCGTCAAGGCTGTACGCTCTTGTATATGCAACGGTTCCGTCAATTCCCGTGACCTCGACGTGGAAATATTTTCCGACGCACTCGGGGGTTATCGCTATCTGAGCCGAGGAGCAGTCGCGCGCCTTTGTGACATATCTGCCCTCTCCCCTGAGTGTGATCGACGATGCTGGCGAGGTGCTGATAAAGAGCTTTCCGTCCTCAAAATAAAGCTCGTTTATCTCGGGGCCCGTAGAAGCGTAGCTGTCACCGTTCTTGTATGCTTTTATCAAAGCGTCGTATGTAAGCTCGGGAGCTTTTATCATCGTCCAGGCATAGCCTATCTGGTTGCCGCTGTGGTTGTCATCTCCTCCTACGGGGACGACCTTCATTCCGTATCTGAGCATCTCCCGAAAATGTATCGTGGAGCAGTCTCCCTGACCAAAGCACCCTGTGTTCATCGTTTCAATTGCGTGCAAGCCGTCGAGACCGAGATAATCGATGCTGCTTTGCAAAGACCACTGAGGATGATTGTAGGTTATGAGAAAGCCTGCATCCCGAACCGCAGGGAGGTATGTGTTCAGCCAATCTATACTGTAAACGGTAGTGTCTATCGTGTCGTTCTTATCATACACACCGTATTTGTCAAGCCATTCCTTTGCGTTACCCGGCATTGAGGGATTGTCTGCAAAGTATCTCGGCATACACAGATTATCCTGATCCTCCGCAATAAAATTGAAATGGTAGACGGGCATAAACAGTCCCGTGTGACCGTCAAGAGACTTTTTTATCGCAACCTCATATCCGTGAAGCGCGATAAAATCTTCGTCGCAAAGATCCTTGTGACCGATCAGTACCTCATGGTCTGTGTAGCACACCGCGCTGTAACCGAGCGCTTTGTATTTTTCCTTGACCTCGGCGGGGGAGAGCTTTCCGTCGGAAATATCCGTGTGGCAGTGCAGATTAGCTTTGTAAAAATTACCGTTTTGAGGAAGAAGATATTTTTTCATATGCGTTAAACCTCCGATTTTAAAGATTTGTAATGACTCATTTAATTATACCTTTAAACTCGGGATTTGTCAATAAATATATTCAAAAGACGAAGAAAATATTAAAGATTTTGGAAAAAAGAATTGACAAGCATTTTAGGATATGATATAATAATCTATAATGATATTTGTGTATTCTACGAGGTAAAAAATGAATCAGAATAATTTGAGAAAAATATTTTTGGCAGTGTGCATCGCGCTCGGAGTAGTAGGTATAGTTCTTCTTGCTGTCGGCGTCTTTGCAATAAGCTTTGACGACGTTGCCTTTATCAAGGTAATGGTCATCATTATTTCGGTGCTTTGTATTCTTGCATCGGCTGAATTTGCTTATATGTGCTACATCGAAAACGAAGTAAAGCCGAACTATTTCCTTTACGATCAGCAGGCTAAGAAGAACATCTCTCTCGAGAAGATGGATTTCAACGTTATAAACAGAAAGATGAACACCTATCTGCGCGGCTTTGCTGCGAGTGAGGGCAAGCTGTGGACAGACCGTGTCCTTGACGATCCCGATCTCAAAATGGAGGACAAGTTCAAGCCTGCGGTAGCTTACCGTCTCCTTTTCGGACTTGCCGATAAGGACGTTGATCAGGGTTGGAAATGCTTCGAGCTTGCTTCTGTTGAGACTGTTGAGTTTATTTGCAACGCTCTCGACGCTAACGGGGATACCGACGTGGCGAGAACGCTCCGCCATCTTAAAGCGGCAAATCCCATAAATCTCAAGTATGTAAGAGATTATCTCGTAAATAATAAGTCTTATCTGAGAACCAAACTCTGTAACTACGTTTACGATAACATAAATAAGTTCTGACAAAAAATGCCTCGCTAAAAAA
>JAFTYG010000053.1 GCA_017461365.1 Clostridia bacterium
ACGTACATATTATGTGTAATATTATAGAAAAAGCACACTCTCCATCGCTTTCAAAAAAGAAAATTAGGCAAAAGAAAACTCTGCATTACGTACATATTATGTGTAATATTATAGAAAAAACACACTCTCCATCGCTTTCAAAAAAGAAAATTAGGCAAAAGAAAACTCTGCAGATATAAAAATTTGCTCGAAATTCGTCTTTCCCCTCAAAAAAGAAAAAGAGGACGTCTCATCAAACGTGAGACATCCCCTCTGAAAAATTTATCTTTCCTCTCGGAAATATGGTAGTCCAAGTCCCGCAGGGGGCTGGTTCTCCTTCTTATTCCGTATGCTCGTTACTATAAGCACGATTATCGTTACCACGTAGGGTATCATATTGAGTAAAGGTGTCAAGGACAGTCCCGCCGACTTAAAGAGCGCAGGGAAGAAGGTCGGCAGGTACATACTCGCTATATAGAGCGCTCCGAACACGACAGAGCCAAGCACCGTCAGCATAGGTCTCCAAAGCGTGAATATTACAAGCGCCACTGCAAGCCATCCCATCGGCTCTATCGATTTGTACGACTCCTGAGAGCCCGAATAGTCCATAATATAGAACAGACCTCCGAGCGCCGCAATTCCGCATCCGACACAGGTCGCAACGTACTTATATCTCGTTACGTTAATTCCCACGGCATCGGCTGTCGCGGGGTTCTCTCCCACGGCTCTGAGGTTAAGTCCGACACGCGTTTTTGTAAGCACAAGCGACGTCACCACAGCGATCACAAGCGCGAGCCACACCATGCATCCGCAATAGATCCACGAGCTTCCCGCCTTAAAAGGGTATCTGAAATATTCAAGCGCATAAATGCAGTTGTTCCACGACACGTCATTCATAATAAAGTTTGTAAGTCCGACACCGAAGATCGTCATTACAAGTCCCGTTACGTTCTGATTGGCTCTGAGCGAGACGGTAAGAAAGCTGTATATAAGTCCCATAAGAGCGCCCGTCAGAAAGCTTGCGAGTATCGCGATAATGACGACAAGCACAGGCGGTATTCCCTTCCCGTTCATCATCTGTATCGCGAGGCAGCCTCCCGCTCCGCCCATACACATAATTCCGGGAATTCCAAGGTTGAGGTGTCCCGCCTTCTCGACGATTATCTCACCCACCGCTCCGTAAAGGAAGGTCATGCCCACGGGTATAGCGCAAAGAAGAAAGTCTATAAATTTATCCATTACTTATTACCTCCCTTTGCCGTTCTGAATTTAATGCTGTAGTTTATGAAGAACTCGCAGCCTACTATAAAGAAGAGTATCGTTCCCACGATAACGTCGGGCAGGTCGGGGCTTATGCCCTTTGAGCTGAGACTTGTTACAAGCTGATCTGCTCCGTTATTGAGGAAGGATATAATGAATGCCACACCCGACATTATAAACGGATTAAACTTTCCGAGCCACGACACCATTATTGCCGTAAATCCCTGTCCGCCTGCGGTGTTTGTGGTTATCGAATGGTCGAATACCGCAACGATAAGAAAGCCTACGAGTCCGCAAAGAGCTCCCGATATGATCATCGTTCGGATAACTACCTTTTTGACGCTTATTCCGATATATCTTGCCGTATTTTCACTCTCGCCAACGACCGAGATCTCATATCCGTGCTTGCTGTATCGCAAATATATGTACATCATCACGGTTATCACGACCGCAAAGATGACCACCGTTACCTCGTCTCCGTAGCTCCATGACGGAATAAAATTCAGGTGTCCGAACTTAAGCTCGGGCAGTGAGTTACTTGCCGACGCAAACTGTGCCGCAAGCATATAGCTTACAAGACAGGTCGCGATATAGTTCATCATCAGGGTAAAGAGCGTTTCGTTCGCATTCCATATCGCCTTGAAAAGCGCGGGAATAAAGCCCCAAACAGCTCCCGCAACAATAGCGGCAACGAACATAAGCGCAAGGAGGAGGAATTCGTTTATTTTACCTCCGAGGTAATACGCGCAGCTTACCGCGGCAAGCGCTCCGACGAGCACCTGACCTTCGGCTCCGATGTTCCAGAAGCGCATACGGAACGCGGGCGTCAGCGCAAGAGCAATAAGCAAAAGCACCGAAATGTCCTTAAGAAGGATAAAAATTCTTCTCTCCGAGCCGAAATTTCCTTTGAAAAACGAAGAGATCAACACGTCGGGAGTAACTCCGACCACGATAAATGAGAAGAGCAAGCAGAGAACAAGCGCCGCCGCGATGGCTCCCGCTCTTATGAGAAGTCCCTGCCACATGGGCATCTTGTCCCTTTTTACTATGTGAAAAAGAGGTTCCTTTGCAACCTTTTCCTTTGCCATATCAAGCGTCCTCCTTTTCTTTCGCATCGTTGTGTTTATCATCCTTCGTCATAAGATAGCCGAGACCTTCCTTGGTCGCGCTTCTGCCGTCGACGATACCCGTTATCTTACCGCCGCAGATAACCATTATTCTGTCGCAGAGCTCGACGAGCACGTCAAGGTCCTCTCCGACAAATACAACGGCAACGCCCTTTTGCTTCTGCGCGGTAAGCAGATTGTATATCGTATAGGATGAGTTGATGTCAAGTCCTCTTACGGGATACGCCGCCATCAGCACCGTCGGCGCGGATGCGATCTCACGTCCGACAAGTATCTTCTGAACGTTACCGCCCGAAAGCCTTCTTACGGGAGTGCTCGTACCGGGGGTAACGACCTCAAGGCTCTCGATTATCTCCTCGGCAAGATGCTGAGGATCCTTTCTGTTAAGGAACATCGAATGTCCCTTGCTGTAGCTACGGAGCATCATATTGTCAACGATGTCCATGTTTCCGACAAGTCCCATTCCGAGTCTGTCCTCGGGAACGAAGGACAGCCGCACACCGAGATCGCGTATCTGTATCGGAGTCTTGTCTCTGAGATTTTCGAGATTGCCCGTCTCGGGATCGGTATACGTCACCTCTCCGCTGTCAACGCGCTGAAGTCCCGCAATGGCCTCAAGAAGCTCCTTCTGTCCGCTTCCCGCGATACCCGCAATTCCGAGTATCTCTCCCGCATTTGCCGAAAAGGTCACGTCGTCAAGTATCTTCCGTCCGTCCTCGTCGGTCATGGTCAAGCCCTTTACGCTGAGCCTTTCGCATACGTTTTCGGGCTCGGGACGGTCGATGTTAAGCGTCACCTTCTTACCTACCATCATTTCGGTGAGCTCGCTCTCATTGGTGGTCGCCGTATCTACTGTTGCGATATGCTCGCCCTTACGGAGCACCGCTACCCTGTCGGATATGGAAAGCACCTCATGAAGCTTATGAGTAATGATAAGTATCGATTTTCCGTCGTCTCTCATTCGGCGCAATACCGAAAAGAGCTTTTCGGTCTCCTGAGGCGTGAGCACCGCTGTGGGCTCGTCCAATATAAGTATATCCGCTCCTCTGTAAAGCACCTTGAGTATCTCTACCGTCTGCTTTTCGGAAACCGACATTTCGTGTATCTTCTTGCGTGGATCAATATGGAAGCCGTAGCGCTTTGAAAGCTCAAACACCTTATCGTTTACCGCCTTTAAGCTGTACTTTCTTCCGTCGTTTACACCGAGCGTTATGTTCTCGGCGGCAGAAAAGACATCAACAAGCTTAAAATGCTGATGTATCATTCCTATTCTGTATTTGAAAGCATCCTTCGGTGAGCGGATAACTACCTCCTTACCGTCAACGAACATATGTCCCGCATCGGGATAGTAAATACCCGAGATCATATTCATAAGGGTGGTCTTTCCGCATCCGTTCTCTCCGAGTATCGCCAATATCTCGCCCTTATACACCGTAAGGTCAACATCCTTATTGGCAACGACAGGTCCAAAGACCTTAGTCACCTTCTGCAATTCCAATGCGATCTCTTTCACACTGCATCCTCCGATAGTTTCTTAATTTACAATGAGCCGAAGCCAAAGGGCTCCGGCTCATAAAGTTATTTCGGCTAAAGCTTAGAACTTAGCGTTCAAAAGCTCGATGCCGTCGATCTGGATGTCGAAATAAGGAGCAGAACGGTTCTCAGACTCATGGAAGTATCCGTCGGAAACAACGTTCGTGTCACCTGTGAATGCCTCATCGGTGTCAACATCAGCCAAGTAAGCTGTAAGCTTGCCGTTCTCATCAACAGTTGCGTTGGCGTTGAGCTTATCGTCGCCTTCCTTAACTACAGTTACCGTGAATGTATCAGTGTCAAATACCTTGCGTGTGCCTGCAACAAGCTCTGCCTTTACAGCATCGAGTGTTGTCTGAGTTCCCTCAGCAGCAACGTTTCCGTTAACGTCCGTAAGAGCAACAGAACCTGTCTCGATAGTTCCTGTCCAGTCGGTGGGAATAGCCTCTCCGTTCATCGTGTTTTCGCAGATGAGCTTGAAGTAAGGTGTCCAGTCGATCTTAGAAGAAACGATAAAAGTATTGGGGCAGGACTCGATGGTGCTTCCATTGTAGGAAACGTTAGGAATAAGCTTTATCTCACAAGCAGAGGGAGCGCCCATAGAGTCAGCGTGCTGAGAAATGAGAACGCAACCTTCCTGGATAAGAACATTTGCCGCATCTCTCTCCCAACCCTCGTTATACCAGCTACCTGTAAACTGTACCTTCATCGTTACCTCGGGAACGATAGACTTAACTCCGAGATAGTAGGATGTGTAGCCCGAGATAACCTCCGCATATGTGAATGCGCCAACGTATCCGATAACAGGCTTTATCGTGTTGTCAGCCTCCATCATCTCCTTGAGCTTCAGACCTGCAGCAACGCCTGCAAGGTATCTGCCCTCGTAGATGGATGCGAAAGCATTGTGGAAGTTGTCAAGACCTTCGGTGTGAGCCGTAGTACCTGTTGCATGGCAGAACTGTACCTCGGGGAATTCCTTGGCAGCCTTGACAATGTAGGACTCATGTCCGAAGGAGTCAGCGAAGATAACGTCGCAGCCCTGGTCAACAAGGTCAGCAGCCGCATCGTAGCATTCGTTGCCTTCGGGGATGTTCTTCTTGTAGATGACCTGATCTTCCTCAAGACCGAGAGCCTCTGCCGCTCTTTCAACAGCCTCGATAAAGTTGAGGTCATAGGTGGATTTTTCGTCGTGGAGCAAAATAACTCCGAGCTTGAAGTCGTCGCCGGCATCGCCGCAAGAGCTGAATACGACAGCAACAGACGCAAGCATAAGTACCGCAAGGGTAAGTGCAAGGATCTTTTTCATTTTCTTTCTCCTTAAATTTTTTTGTTGTAAAACAACTAATATACTACTATTTTAACACATAATCCTCACTCTGTCAACACATTTTGACAATAAATACCGTTATTCTTTTTATTTTTTTACATTAAATTAAGAAAAAAACGGCGAAAGGCTGCCTCACTGCGCAAGACAGCCTCTCACCAATTCACACGCTCTCAGCGATCTCCTTTACCTCCTCGCAAAGTCGCTCGACGTCACGCATATCGTTGAATACGCCGAAGCTCGCCCGAACCGCTCCGCTCTCCGATGTTCCGATGGTCTTGTGCCCAAGCCCCGAGCAATGGTATCCGCTCCTGACGCATATGCCGCGTCTGTTAAGCAGCTCCCCTACCCTGTCGGCAGACAGACCGTCAACGTTAAATAGCAGTACCGCCCCCTCGTATTCGGGAAAATACATACGCACTCGCTTTATCTCTCCAAGCATATCCCTCGCTCGGCAGAAAAGCGACCGCTCCCGCTCCGCCACTCTCTCCTCACCGACGGCGCGAATAAATTTCATTCCCTCGCAAAGTCCCGCGATAGCGGGTGTGGGCAGAGTACCCGCCTCATAGCGCTCGGGCGAAAAATCGGGCATTCCGCCCTCAAGCGAATTGACACCGTTGCCGCCCTCGGTAAGCGTTGACAGCGCAATACCCTTGCCTAGCATCACCGCTCCGCAGCCCTGTATTCCGTAAAGCCCCTTGTGCCCGGGCACGCAAAGAGCCGCAAGTCCCATACCGTCCACCGATATTTTTTCACGCCCCGCCGACTGCGCACCGTCAACAACAAAGAACACCCCGCTCTGTCGGCAAAGCTCTGCGATCTCGGCTATCGGCATCGTCATCGAGCATATATTCGAACAGTGAGTGCAGATCACCATACGCGTGTTCCGCCTCAGCTTGCGCGCAATATCTCCGCATATCTTCTCCGCGCGTCTCTCCGTATCACCGCAAAAGCTCTTAAAAATATCATATCCGATAAGTCCGTTTTGCGCCATCTTATAGATCGGACGGTAAACAGCATTGTGCTCCATATCCGACAAAAGCACGTGATCGCCTCTGCGCAAAAGCCCCTTTATAACGGTATTCAGCCCGTGTGTGGTATTCAGCGTAAAGAATACTCTCTCAGGCTCGGATACACCGAAAAGCTCAGCCGCTGTCTCACGGCATTCGTATATCTTCTCGGACGCCGCCATCGATAGCCTGTGAGAGCCGCGTCCCGCGTTTCCGCCGTACTGAATGAGAGCTTTCAGCACCTCTCCATAGACCTCGGGGGGCTTCGGATAGCTTGTCGCGGCATTGTCAAGATAGATCAATCCGTTCTGTTCCATCGCTTCACCGCTATGCCTGCCGATAAAAGCGTCGCTTCGACGTTGTTTCTCTGATTGCAGGCAAATTCGATACCGTAGGAGCACCCTCTGCGCGAGGAGCTTCCTACCTTTATTATATCAGAGGGGATGGCAGCCGACGCGAGAATCCTTTGTGCTCTTTGAGCAGCGGTCATAGATTGGAGCTCCGCCTGACATCCGCCGTAGTTGTAATATTTCATGTTTACACCTCCCTATACACAGTATATGCCGAAGCGTGAGGCAGACGTTCGAATAGTAGAACGTTGCCGAAAAATAAAGGGGCTGTTTCATTAACAAGCAACATAGCTCCTTGTTCTTTGTTACAAATTGGAATTTGTCGGGGAGTTTGGAGATTTTATTTTTACGTTCAAATGAGGTAAAGTGAACAAACAAACCATAGCAAGTCTAAGGTAAATTTTGCTAACGCAAAAAAGATCCTTCACATGGCTCGCAAGGTAGCGAGCCGTTCAGGATGACAGATAGTGGATGTTGGGCGATAAACCTATGCATAAATCCATACATAAGGTGCCCGTAATAAACTTTGGCATATATCCATTTACTTCT
>JAFTYG010000013.1 GCA_017461365.1 Clostridia bacterium
ATGTATATACAGATTTACGCGTACATTGTCGTACCACATACACTAAATGTCATCCTGAACGGCTTGCTACCCTGCAAGCCATGTGAAGGATCTTTTTTGCGTCAGCAAAATTTACCTTAGAAAAAGAACGAATGGATTACCTCGAAAAACGGGTATTAGCCTGTAAAATGTAACTTCAACTCCCCTACAAACTCAAATTTAAAACCTAAAATATATTCAAAAATCAAGAAAGCTGAACCACGTTAGGGACTCAGCTCCTTTTATCTTGCCAATTTAATCATATTATCTATACTGTATAAATTTTTACGCTTTTTTTCCGTCGCGCTTGACTTTGTGGGCGCTATATGATAAAATGAGTGTAATAAACGTTTGGGAGGTATCCGAATGAAAAGGATAAATTTTAACAAGGATTGGGAATTTACGCTTGAGAATTCCCTCGATACGTTCAATATCTTCGGGCTTGACAAATACGGCGATGCGAGCGGAGCGGCGGCTCGTTTTTACGACCACAGCAATTGGGAGAGGATAGATCTTCCTCACGATTGGGCGGTGGCGCTTCCAAAGGATCTTTCCGCCAATACCTTCGCAGGGGCGAGGGCTAATACGCATTTTCACAGATTTATGACCGAGAGACATTCGGATATAGAAAAGATATACAATATCGGTTGGTACAGAAAGCAGTTCTTTGCCGATCCCTCTCTTGATGGAAAACGCATATTTATCGAGTTTGAGGGAGTGTTCCGCGATGCGACCGTTTTTGTCAACGGCGCATATATGGACAGGCATACCAGCGGCTACACGAGCTTTATCTTAGAGCTTACCGATCATCTCCGTTTTGGAGAAGAGAACTCGGTGGCTGTGCGCGTCGACAGCGATCAGGCAGAAGGCTGGTGGTACGAGGGCTCGGGTATTTACCGAAACGTAAATCTGATCGTAGGCGAGCCCGTTTATCTCAAATACAATAAGACCGTGGTAAAAACAGAGCTTGACGGCTCGGTCGGCGCATCGGCAGTGCTTGTGAATGATACGGCAAAGGCTGTGACGCTGAATACACGCTGGGAGATACTTGACGCGGATGGAAGGACTGTTGCCGAAACCGAGACCGAAGCCGAGCTCTCGGCGTATTCGGAGAAGAAGGTCAGCGCCGCTCTTCGCGTAGACGAGCCCCGACTCTGGTCGGTCGATGATCCGAACCTCTATACGCTGAGAATAACGGTCGGAGAGGAGAGCGAAGAGACGGTATTCGGTATCAGAACGGTTGGCTTTGATCCCGACCGCGGATTTTTGCTCAACGGCAAAGAGACCAAGGTGAGGGGCGCCTGCGTGCATCAGGATTTCGGCGGCGTCGGTGTGGCGCTTACCGACGACCTGAACTACTACAAGATACAAAAGCTAAAGGAGATGGGCGTAAATGCGTACAGATGCGCGCACCATGCGCCCTCGCCCTCGCTTCTGCGCGCCTGCGACGAGCTCGGTATGCTCGTTATGAACGAAACGCGTATGTTCGGTACGTCAGAGGAGGCTGTCAGACAGCTTACGGCGCTTATTGAGCGAGACAGAAACCACCCGTCTGTGTTCATCTGGTCGCTTGGAAACGAGGAATTTACGATACAGAATGAGTCGTGGAGCCGACATCTTATGGAAAAGGCGACAAGGCTTGCAAAGGCTCTCGACGACACGCGCCCCGTGACCTTTGGCGGAAACAACGGCCCGAACGACACAGGCATCAACGGTGTATCCGAGATACGCGGAGTGAACTATATAAGATGCAGCTCGAAAATATTGGGCGATTGGTTATGGGAGTACCACAAGGCGCATCCCGATCAGCCGATCATCGGAACGGAGGAGAGTAGCTACGTTCTCAGTAGGGGTGGAGCGAAAAACGACCTCGGAAGCGGACTTCTTGACTCGACGGGAGGCGTTACTATGCCGTGGGCATCGACTCCCAAGGGCTGGGTGAAATATATGGAGGAGCGTCCGTATTTTTCGGGCAGCTTTATGTGGACGGGCTTTGATTATCGCGGAGAGCCCAACCCGTTTATTACCGCAAACGTCGCGTCGAGCTTCGGAACTATCGATCTTTGCGGAATGGAAAAGCCGCCGTTCTATTACTATAAGGCGTGGTGGACGGATGAGGACATGCTGAAGCTCACGCCACACTGGAATCACAAGGATGGCGAGACTGTCACGCTTGCGGTTCTCACCAACTGCGAGGAGATAACTCTTTACGTCAACGGACGCGCGATCGAGACAAAAAAGGTCGAACGGTTTGATCTGCCCCTCTTTACGCTCCCCTTTGAGGCAGGCGTTGTCGCTGTCGAGGGTATCCGTAACGGAAAGCTCTTGCGCGATGAGCTTCGCACCTCGAAAAAGACCGCAGAGGTCGGATGTACTCTTGTACACAAGGCAGAGAGCGGAGAGGATACCGCTATTTATGAGCTTAACGCTTACGACAGTGAGGGTATTTTCTGTCCTTTGGCGGGCGAGAACATGGAGCTGACGGTCGAGGGCGGACAGATCGTCGGAGTTGGAAACGGCGATCCTGCTTGTCTTGACTATGAGCAGAAGCCAAAAGAGGAGGAGGCTATTTATATCCGTACGTTCGGGTATGAAAAGGGAATGTATTCCGTGCCCATGAAGATTCCGAATATGCACCGCCGCCGCTACGATTGGATGGAGCGGAGAACCGAGAGTATGGGCTATGAGGACGATTACAGAGACGTTGCGATCTTTAAGGATGACCTTACAGCGCCCGAAACGCTGACCTTCGTGACCAAGCTGAGGGATGTGGAGAGCTACCGCTATATCGAGTTTGAACGGCTCGGCGGTGAGGCTGAGGTATATCTCAACGGTAAGAAGATAGGCGATAATATCAGAAAATACGGCAGAATATCCGCCAACAACGTCCGCCCGTACCGCTTCTATTGCGAATTTTGCGAGGGCGAGAACGAGTTGAAGATAGTTACCGTACAGAAGGAGTCCTCCGCATATCCCATGTCGGGCTACGTTAAGGTTGGCAGAGCGGTCGAGACGCCTTGGAGAGTTCGTCTGCACTACGGAAAGGCGAGAGTGTTTGTCAGGTCAGAGACACCCGAGGCGGTGAAGGTAACGGCAAAGATCGTAAGGTGAGAGAAGTGGATATAAAGAGGATAGACGAGGGGCTTTACCGCCTTTACGTGCCGTTTGAGGAGCTGATGACGGCGGTATTCTTTGCGGTATATCCGCAGGGGACGGTAATTGTCGACAGCGCGACCTATGCGTCGGACGCCGAGAATTATATAGTTGTCGCCCTTGATGAATTGGGAATAGAGAGGGAGAGCGTAAAATACATAGCTCTGACTCACGGGCATGGCGACCATGCAGGCGGCGCCGGGCGGCTTTCCGAGCTTTTGCCTATGGCAGAGGTCCGCTCTCCCGAGCCCGTAGCCATTTCGGGATATTCTCAGATCGGTGACGGCGAGCTTCTTCTCGGCGGACTCCGCGCCATACGCCTTGCGGGGCATACGAAAAATTGCGTGGGGTATCTTGACGAAAGAAGCGGCACGCTCCTTTCGGGCGATTGCTTACAGCTTCGCGGTGTGGGGAAGTACACAAACGGTGTTCGTTACCCCGATACGTATCGTGCGAGCATTGAGCGCGTGCGGGGAATGAAGCTCAGACGGATAGTGGCATCACACGAATACGTTCCTCTCGGAAGTATTGCCGAGGGGGAGCGGGCGATAAAGGAATATCTTGATACGTGTATCGAGGTATTGTGATCCGAATATAAAAGGAGCTGTCTCATAAATGCGTGAGATAGCTCCTGTTTTGTTATAAATTGGAGTTTTTCTGTTACTTTTCTTTTGAAAAAGAAAAGTAACCAAAAGAAAACATTGCATTGGGTTTGTGCGCTTAAATTGGAGTTTGTTGGGGGGATATGTTCGCACGAACTTTGACAGCCTTCTCCTGTGGAGAAGGTGCCGAGCTTGCGAGGCGGATGAGGAGATCGCTATTTGTACAAGTCTCGAGCTCCTCATCCGTCACTCCTTCGTCGTGCCACCTAGAGTTTGCTTGCAAACTTTACACGTAGCGTAG
>JAFTYG010000054.1 GCA_017461365.1 Clostridia bacterium
ATGCAACGTACTGCACTCCGCCTATCTCATAAGCATCGTTCAGATACGGCGACCAATATACCTTTTCAAGGTCTATATTGTCTATCTTTTTCAAATCACGGAAAAGACCTCTTGTTGTGTACGCGCAAGCAGTATAAGAGGGGTTCATAACAATGTCGTACTGAACAGTGCCACCGAGAATATTCGTCTCAAGATCGTTCAGGACAGAGTAAACGCCATTTCCTATAGAAACGCTCTGAAGATCAATGTTCAATCTCTTTTCAACGTTTGCATTTCTCTTATAAACAGCGTCGTTGACAATATCTCCCGTCAAACGCTCTATGGTGATCTCGTTGACATAATCAGCCATACCTGTCTGAGCAATGGTTACTCTGCGTCCTCCAAGGTCGATGTCTCCGAGGTCATCATAAACATCGTACTTACTTGTTCCCGATTCACCGCCTGTGTCTACTACATCGTTCGATTGTTCGCTGCTTTCCTCACCGTCGGGTGTGTTCTTCTTACACGCAACAATGCTTGGAACAAGCATAAGCAGAACCAAAATAAGACACGCTGTTCTCATTAAAAATTTTTTCATCTTTTTTCCTTTCATTTTATTATTTTTAATAGTTTTTTGAAGCTTAAGTATCTTCGTTTTAAAATGTTCTATCCGTTCTCATATAGGGTCGCAAGGATTAACGCCAGGGGTCTTAAACTCTTTTTCATATAAAATGCCTCCTAAAAATTATTATTTTTTCGCCGCAAATTAGAATATTTGCACATAATAATTATATCATAAATTAAGTCAACAGTAAACCTTGATTGTCGACACGATTTTTTTGAAAAAACATAGTTTTTCTTCAAAAAATACACCCCAAATCAAGTCGTATGGATAACAATAACAAAAGCGGACAACAGATTTTATGCGATATGCTATCTGTTGTCCGCTTATTGATTTTTGCTACATTACATTTAGTTCACAGGCTTTTGAGCCTTTTGACGTCGGTACTCTCCCGGTGACATATTCATATGCTTATTGAAAAACTGAATGAGATAGTCGCTGTTGGAAAATCCGCAAAGCTCAGAGACCTCGATATTGCTCTTGCCGTCTCTGAGCAGTCGCTTTATCCTCTCAAGCCGCAACGTGTCTATCATCTGCTTTATAGATATTCCGGTTATCTTGCTAAAATCCCTTGACAGCTTTGTACCGCTTACGTGGAACTGCTCAGCAAGCCCCGATATGGTAACATTCTCTCCCCTATTGATTGCTTCAAGCGTTACCTTTATTACCTTGGATATGTAATTTTCCTCATCACCCTCGCCGTTAAACGATATGCTCTTATTTTCCATTATAAGCTCATAGATATAATTCAGTATGGCGGCAAAATAGCCGTTCATCAAGGGTGGCATGGGCGTCTCGTAAGTATAATCGCTTAACGCTTCAAGACGGTCGAGCATAGGAAGAAAAAGCTGAAGTGTATCGTTATCAATGGGTATAACGATAGTGCTCGCATCGAGACACTTATCGGTGCAGATAGGATGCCCCGGCATACCGTCAAGCACACGCTGACGGAAATTCATAACGTGGAAAACATAAGGAAGTGTTTCGCAGTTGCTTCTTACCGCTCCGTGGTAGGTGCCAAGCCTGAAGAATACAATACACGGCCCCTCTCCCTCATACACAAGCTGTGGAGAATAAATTTTATACTGCCCCTGCTCTATTATCAGTATCTCATGCGCATCGTGAAAATGAAGCGTGGATTTTGTGATAGTATATGTCTTTTTCGACACAGTAAGGGGACGCGTCTTTAATCTTATATGTCTGTAATCATACTGCGATTCTCTCACGATCTTTCTCCTTTCACACCGATAATTTAATGTATTATATCATATTTTTTCAAAAAAGTCAACACACCGCACAAAAACCAAAATTCCATCTCTTGGGAAATGTAAAAAACTCATTTCATTTGTGTATAACCTATACCAATCACATCAACAGTATAGAATAAGCCAAGCAATGTATCTGATAAACAACAGCGAAAAAAACTGTCTGATATTGCGGTTGAATGTTCTTTATTGAATACGCATATATTTAAATTTTTAAGCTCAATATTTTCACACTATGGTGAAAATATGCGTCAGCTGCGCTTACAACAGAGGCGTGATGTCAGCTTTGCTTTATCAAATGACTAAGAGAGCATACTAAAAAAATACGTGAAGCAGAGACACGAATGAAATTAAAATCAGCTCTTGAAAAGAGGCAAAAGTATGGGTCATAAGGCTAAAAATACTGCTTCGATTTGATAGCAGGAGAAATTTGTCTTACTCACATCGTTCAGCAGAGCTGACCGTATCAACTTTTGTCGATCAAAAATTGCGTCGGTGTAAGCAAATAAAAGCGATTTTCTATTGACAAAGAAATTTGGCTGTGATATAATAGCACCACAATTAAATAACCTTGAACAGATACTTTGCCGTTATCGTAGGGGAGACCTACAAGCCACAGAAACGCGGAACAATATTTGGGGAATATTTTTCTTGTGAACGGCTGCAAGCTTACTACTTGCGGAGAGCGATAACAGGTAACGGTGATAATGATACTTCCGTGCAAAACGCGCGGCCGGCGGGCAACCCGGCGGAGGTGAGATTCCTATGATGACAGCTCGTAACTGTCAGTCTGTGCGAGGTGTAAAACAATGCCACAAACATTTATTTATTAAGCTGTTGCGAAAGAGAAACACTCTATTGATGAGGTGAAATAACCTTTTGTTTCGTAAACATTTGCAAAGCACGGAAACCCAGCACAAGCCATAGTTATGCCCATTTATAAATTTAATAAACACAACTCATCTATGAGTGCCGAGAAAATACATCTCGGCACTCTTTTTATATTCAAATTAAAAATTCAGGAGGTATTCATTGAAGTACTATAACAACAAAAGAGATATACCAAGCACATATTTTCCAATGCCGAAAAGCATTTTCAATCTCGGTCTTACATCAGGTGAGATACTCGTATATATGTACCTTATGTACTGCGAGGACAGAAACACACACCAATGCTATCCGAGCTATTCAACTATTGGTGAAGCAGTAAATATGAGTAATAATACCGTTAAGAAACACGTCAAAGGACTTGAAAAGAAAGGACTTATAACTACAGAATATAACTTTATTGACGAAAGACATTGGGCTTTATGTTTGTGGGAACGCAACAGCGCGTAACACTCGGAAATCACCATTACTATGTGGATATGGTGTTCTATAATAAGATCTTGCGCTCTTATGTTCTTATTGAGCTTAAAACTACAAAGCTTATGCCCGAAGCCGTCGGTCAGCTTAATATGTATCTGAACTACTACGCCAGCGAAGTCAACGATAGCGATGATAACCCACCTATCGGTATTATTCTTTGCACCGATAAGAACAGTATCGATGCAGAATATGCCCTCGGCGGACTTTCCAACAATCTTTTTGCTTCAAAATACGTACTATATATACCCAATAAGGAGCAGTTGATAGCCGAGGTCGAAAAAGTCTTGGAAAAATGGCATGGTTCTGAAGAAGATTAAAATGCTTGATTTTTTAATAGCATCAATAAAGCATCAAAATTTTTCATACACAACCTCGACACACGATTTTGTGAGAAAGAGGGCTTGAAACGGGTGAAAAAGCGAGTGTTTTCAAGGCTTTGAGAGTTTTTAGAGCCACTCCAAAACCGTGTGTCGCGGGTTCGAATCCTCCTGCCCCTGCCAAAAAATTCCGAAAGCAAACGCTTTCGGAATTTTTTATCCAAGCCGCAGGCTTGGCATATACCTTCGGTGAATGACGGGCGTTTTTAATTCTTTTCTATGGAAAAATATCTTGAATTTTTTCATTTTATATTGACTTTATATCAATATTATGATAAAATATGAGTACGATAATAATGGAGGTGAGTATATGGCTACTATCAGACCGAGTTCCGATCTTCGTAATCGTTATAATGAAATTTCGGATTTTTGCAACACCTATAATGAACCCGTGTTTATCACAAAAAATGGAACGGGTGATCTTGTTGTTCTTTCTAATGCAGAGTACGAGCGCTTGTGCGGACTTGCTGAGCTTCACCGTCAACTCGATGCAGGTCTTGATGATATTCGAGCAGGCAGAGCAAGAAGCGCGGATGACGTATTCTCTGATATAGAAAGGAAACTACACCTTGACTAAGTATTCTATTGACATTTCAAAGCTTGCCGAGCGAGATATTTGGAATTCAGTGTCTTATATTCAAGAGGTACTGTTTCAGCCTGAATCGGCAAAGCGTATCTACCGTTCCATAAAGGAACAGATTTCCTCTCTTTCAACAATGCCGGAAAGGTATGCCGTTATCGCTGAAGAACCATATACTTCTATGGTAGTTCGCAAGATATGTGTAGAAAATTATCTGATATTCTATATCGTGAACGAGAAAACGAAAACGGTTTCCATTATCTGTGTCCTTTATAACAGACGGGAGTGGCACAATTTAATATAAGATATGAAATATGGTATAATACACATAAAGGATGAGAAACATCAAAGCAATGAATGACCGAACTTTAAATTTATGGGCGGTATCCTCGCAAAGCAGGATATTTGCCGACAGCGCGCCCACAGACGGCATAAAGCGTCTCGGCGCTCTCAGAAACGAGCCCGTATCCTTCTTTGTCGCATACAGAGCTATTGGTAAAAAGGCGGAAAACGGGCGCGACACAGATCTTTCTATATCTATTCAGGTCACGTCGGAGACTCTGCCCTTGTCGGTATATAAGATACTCTCGGTTCCCTTTCCCGCCGCCGAGTGTGAGGATGCTGAGCCGTCGAGCATCGGCGGCTGTCCCGACATTCTTCTGCCGAGGTCTCCGAGCCCCGAGATAATACACAACGCGGAGGACACGCATCTGCCATTCTACGAGGCAGGCGAGGACGTTCTTCTCTGCGCATCCTCGGCAAGGACTCAAGCGCTTTGCGTGACTGTAAACGAGAACGGCGCAAGCCTTTCTGCAGGCGAACATACCGTGACAGTTCGGGCTATATCGCTGAGGACGGGCGAGTCTCTCGGAGAGCTTTCTCTGACGGTCGGCATTGTCGACGCGCTTTTGCCCGAGAACGACGCGCTCTACACGAACTGGATACACTACGACTGTCTTGCCGACACGTCGGGGCTCCCTCTCTGGAGCGACGGCTATTTTGAGCTGCTCGGAAAATATATCGAGGGAGCGGTAAGATACGGCATGAACACTCTGCTCACTCCCGCGTTTACTCCCGCGCTCGACACGTGCGTCGGCGGTGAACGAAAAAACGTTCAGCTTGTGGGCGTTACGAGGGTGGGCGGAAAATACGTATTTGACTTTTCGCTTCTCCGCCGTTTTATTCTTCTTGCTCTTGAAAAGGGCATAAAATATTTCGAGCACTGCCATCTGTTCACGCAGTGGGGAGCGCGGACGGCGATAAATATTTACGGCGCTGACGGAGAGCGGATCTTCGGCTGGGAGACTCCCGCGCTCGACGGCGAATACGTACGCTTTCTCAATGAATATCTCGAAGCCTTTCTTTCCCTTGCCGACGGCATGGGGATCGGTGAGCGTCTGCTCTTTCACATATCCGACGAGCCCGCCAAGGAGCACAGCGAAAGCTACGCAAATGCTCTCGGCTCGGTCAGGGGAGTTCTTCGCAGCAGGCTCATAGGCGACGCGCTTTCGGACTACTCCTACTATGAAAAGGGGCTCACCGAATTTCCGATAGTCGACACGCCATATGCCGACGATTTTGACGGCAGATGCGACAATTTTATGCTCTACTACACGGGCGGAGAAAAGCCACCACATCTTTCGAACCGACTTCTCACAAGCTCCCCTCAGAAAACGAGGATACTCGGCGTTCAGCTCTACCGTTACAGGGCGCGCGGATTTCTGCACTGGGGCTACAACTACACCTACGGCAGAATGAGCCGCGGTATTTTTAACCCCGCGACCGATCCCTGCTTTTACAAGAACATTCCCGCCGTCACTTATCTTATATACGGCAACGCGGACAAGGAGCCCCTTCACTCTCTGCGCGAGCTTCAGATGCGTGACGCGATGAACGATCTGCGGGCTCTGCGGCTCTGCGAGTCGTACGTCGGCAGAGATGCCGTTCTCGGCATATGTGAGGAGGTTTTAGGAGAAAAGATAGGCATTACTACTCTGCCTGCGGACGGCGGCACTCTGCTTATTTTGCGCGAAAGAATAAACATGGAAATACGAAAGGCGTTGAAATAAAATGGTAATAGGATACACGTTTTTGGCTATAGCTCTCTTTTGCGGTGTTACGAAGGGCTATTGCGGCAAGAAGTCAGGCGGAACTCTCGCATACACCTCCGACGCTTTGATAGTAAACACGCTCAGGATGGCGCTCTGCATACTTATCGGCTTTATTATGGTAGCCGTTCAGGGCAAGATGTCCGAGCTTTTGGCAAGTCCCAAGATACTCGGAATTGCCGCGCTGTCGGGAATATCGACGGCTGCGTTCGTCGTCTCATGGCTGTTATCGGTAAGGACGGGCGCTTACATGATGGTAGACGTTTGTCTTATGCTCGGAATAATAATCCCGATGGTGCTTTGCGACATAATCTACGGCGAGAACATAACGCTTCCTCAGTGGCTCGGTATCGCTCTGCTTATGGTCGCAGGCTACATAATGTGTACGTACAATTCTAAGCTCAAGGGAAAGATGAGCTTTAGCGCGGCGGTGACTCTCTTTATATGCGCCGCGTCGAACGGCATTACCGATTTTTCGCAGAAGATGTTCGTAAAGGCGGCGTCGGGCGTGGATATTGCGGTATTCAATCTTTACACCTATCTTTTTGCCGCGCTTACGCTTCTTATCTGTTTTCCTTTATTCAGGGCGCGCGACAAAAAGACGGCGGCATCGGGCGGTGCGGCGATACAGTCGCCCGTGGCGGTAGTAAAGCCGATAGCTATATACGTGGCGATAATGGCGGTCTGTCTTTTTCTCAATTCCTATTTCAAGACCGCCGCGGCGGGGCATCTTACCGCTACGCAGATATATCCCATAAATCAGGGCGGTTCGCTTATACTGTCTATGCTGATGGCGCATTTTCTGTTCAAGGAAAAGATAAATCTTCGGGCGGTGATAGGTATTGCGCTCTGCCTTTGCGCGTTGCTTATAATAAATCTAACGTGATGATTTGAAGTGTTGGGGTATCGTAAAAAAACATTCCCAATGAACAAAGCGCAGTAAAGCGGCTCCGCCGCAAGATCCTCTACTCCGATACGCCTATTTCGCTGTTAGCGAAATGGCAAGAACAAGTTCTTGCTCGAATTAACGTGCAGATGCCCCCATAAGCGGTTCCTTTTGCCAACGGCAAAAATGCTCTGTGATGACAGGTTAGTTGAGATAAAAAAGGATATGTGCCAAAGTTTATTACGAGCACTTTATGTATGAATTTATGCATACGTTAATCGCCAAGCATTCACTATCTGTCATCCTGAACGGCTCGCTACCTTGCGAGCCATGTGAAGGATCTTTTTTGCGTCAGCAAAATTTACCTTAAATTTACAATGCTTATTTTTGCCACACTTAAAAATTTTAAATTTTCCGAACAAATTTCAATTTTTAGCGCGCCAAACACACTCACAAAAATGAGCCGAGTCAATTTTTGCCGATGGCAAAAGGACTCAGCTCATTTTTTCGTATTAGCTTTTTATTATTACCTTGACTTCAGTACCATATCGTACGCATTCGCCGCGCTGACGATACGGATATATTCACGGCTTCTCATTGAGGACAGCGAGAGCTTTCTGACCGTCTCGCCCTTCTCTGTGCTGATACCGATAAACACCGTTCCGACGGGTGTTTCAGCAGTACCCCCGGTAGGGCCTGCGACTCCCGTTGCCGACACGCCTATATCCGCGCCGAGGCGTTCGCGCACGCCCCTTGCCATCTCTGCCGCTGTCTCCTTTGACACCGCGCCGTATTTTTCAAGCGTTTCGTGCTTTACGCCGAGCAATCTCTCCTTTACGTCGTTCGTATAGGTGACGCATCCGCCAAAAAATACGTCCGAGCATCCCGCGACGTCGGTTATCCGCTTTGCGATAAGTCCGCCCGTGCAGGACTCAGCCGTGGCAAGCGTCAATTTATTTTTATGCAGAAATTCAACGACGGCGTTCTCAAGCGTTCCGACGTCTACTCCGTAGATATATTTTCCGACCTCGGTCTGTCTTATTTTTTCTATCATTCCGTCGCACATCTCTGCGGCGCTCTCGCGCGTGTCGCTCTCTGCTGTGACGCGGAGTCTGACCTCGCCCTCCTTACAGTATGGGGCTACCGTAGGATTGGTCGCCTCGGTCATAAGCGTGGCAAGCTCATTTTCGACCGCCGACTCGCCCATACCGAAGATATGGACGTTCTTACTGACGAGCACTGCTCCCCGTCTCTTTTCGAGATACGGTCTTACCTCTTCGGCAAAAATTCTTGTGAGCTCACCCGGAGGGCCCGGGAGCATTATTGCCGTTTTGCCGTTATTCTCTCCGCCGACTATAGCCAAGGACGGGGCTGTGCCGTAGTGGTTCGGAAAGACCACTGCGCCCTCGGGCATCAATGCCTGCTTTTCGTTATTCTTTGTCATCACTCTTCCCGTACGCTCAAAATACGCGCGTATTGCTTCGAGTGAGTCCTTATGCATTTCCATTTTCTTGCCGAAATACGCCGCGACCGTTTCCTTTGTTAGATCGTCGTAGGTAGGTCCGAGGCCTCCGCTGGTAATGACGAGATCAGCCTCAGCAAAGGCGGCGTCGAGGGCGTGTTTAAGTCTTTCGGGATTATCGCCCACTGCGGTATGGCGGTAGACGTGTATGCCAAGCTCGGCAAGCTGCTGTGAGAGGTATGCGGCGTTTGTGTTTACTATATCTCCGAGCAGGAGCTCTGTGCCCACGCAGAGTATCTCGGCGGTCTGTATCTGCTTTTCATTTTCCATTGTCTGTTCCTCCTTGGTGGTTTATACAAATTATATTATACGAAAAATGTGAGGTAAATATAGGGCTCGTGTATATTTTTTGTAAATATTCTTGATTTGGAAACAAATGTGTGGTAGAATTGAGATGTGTAATCGACAGCGCGGATAAATTGGAATTTATAGGGATGTTTGATATGTGTAAATATATCCCCAATGAGGACAGTGCAGTAAAGCGACTTCGTCGCAAGATCCTCTACTCCGCTACGCTCCGTGGCAAGAACAAGTTCTTGCTCGACTCAATGTGCTGATAACCCCAT
>JAFTYG010000014.1 GCA_017461365.1 Clostridia bacterium
CAAGGTAGCAAGCCGTTCAGGATGACACGAAATGAGGAACGGCAAAGGTTGTTTATACGTTCGCCGCAATGTACTATGGTACATTATACAATTACTTCTCACAAACTAATCTGTCATCCTGAGCACGAACCGTTTATGGGGGCATCTTCAGAATAAGCCGAAGGATCTTGCGGCGTAGCCGCTTTCAAGACAGTTTATTGGGAATAAATATTTCTCAAACACCCCGACAAACTCAAATTTAAAATTCAAAATATACGCAAAACCAAAGAGCTATCCCGCATCAAAGCGAGATAGCTCTTTTACTGTATCACATATTCGAATAAAGCTTATAAAGCTCGGCGTACATTCCGTCCTTTGCGATAAGCTCCTCGTGGCTGCCCTCCTCGGCAATTCCGTCCTCGGTCAGTACAAGAATTCTATCGGCGTTACGGATCGTCGTCAGCCTATGCGCTATGGTAAAGGTCGTTCTTCCCTTAGCAAGCATTTCAAGCGAGGTCTGAACCAACTTTTCGCTCTCGTTATCAAGCGCGCTCGTCGCCTCGTCAAGTATAAGTATAGGCGGATTTTTAAGGAACACACGCGCGATGGATATTCTCTGCTTCTGTCCGCCCGAAAGCTTCACGCCTCTCTCGCCCACATAGGTATCATATCCGTCGGGCAGAGCATCGATAAATTCGTGAGCCCCCGCAAGCCTTGCCGCCTCGGCTATCTCCTCATCGGTCGCGTCGCGCTTTCCGTAGGCGATATTTTCGCGGATGCTTCCCGCAAACAGATAAACGTCCTGAGCCACCACGCCGATATTCTCGCGCAAAGACGAGACAGTGAGCTCCTTTATATTCTTGCCGTCAAGCAATATCTCGCCTGACGACACATCGTAAAACCGCGGGATAAGCGAGCAGAGTGTCGTTTTTCCGCCGCCCGACGGGCCTACAAGCGCGATGCTCTCGCCCGCCTTTACCTTCAGGTCAATGTCGGACAGCACGTTCTTCTTGTCGTCGCCGTAATGAAAGCTGACACCTCGGAATTCCACGTCTCCGCGAATATCCTTTGCCGCCTTTGCCGTGGGCGCGTCGGTTATCTCGGGCTCAACGTCCATTATTTCATAGAAGCGCTCAATGCCCGTAAGTCCTCTTTGAAACTGCTCGGCAAACTCGACGATACGGCGGATAGACGTAAGCAATGTCGTCACGAACATAAGGTACGCCATAAAATCGGCGGCGCTTATCTTTTCGTACATCATAAATACGGCGCCCACGACTACCACGATGATATACATTATTCCGTCAAAGAGCCTTGTGGAGGATTGAAAGCCCGCCATCGCGTGGTAGACCTTCTTTTTTATCTGCAAGAACTTTTGATTTCCCTTTTCGAACTTTTCCTCCTCAACAGCTTCGTTGGCAAAGGATTTTACCACTCTTATGCCGAGCAGGCTATCCTCAACCGACGAATTGAGCTCGCCAACCTGCACACGCGACTGTCTGAAGCCCTCGCGCACGCGTCTGTTGAACACAGTGAGCACGACAAGCATTATCGGAATGACCGCGAATACTATCAAGGTCAGCGGTATGCTCATGGTGCAAAGTATAGCAAAGGCGCAGACTATCTTTATGCCCGCAATGAAAAATTCCTCTGGACAGTGATGGGAGAATTCGGTAACGTCGAACAGGTCGCTCGTTATTCTTGACATAAGGCTTCCCACCTTGGCGTTGTCGTAATAAGAGAAGGACAGCTTTTGCAGATGCCCGAAAAAGTCGCGTCTCATATCGGTCTCTATCTTTGTTCCCATTATGTGTCCGACCGACGCCATATAATAATTGGCGACCGTATCTATTATACGCAGGACGATATAGAGAACTCCCGACCGTATTATAAGCTCAAAGGTCAGCGCCATAGGCTCGCTTGTAGCGGCGTCGGTTATCTCTCTGACGATCAGCGGCAGAACGAGCTCGCAGAGCGTGGTGAGAGCGGCGCAGAACAGATCGAGCACCATTACCCATTTGTATTTTTTGTAGTATGGCAGAAATCTACCGATAAGCTTTAAGCTTCCCTTTCCTTTCGTGTTTTTCAAAATATCTCTCCGTTAAAATTTACTTCACGGTATATTTTAACACAAAAGAGATATTTCGTCAATAAAGCTTAGATTATTTTTTCCATAATATCGGAAATTCTCTCGGACGCGCCGCCATCACCGAAGGGACTTTTCGCTCTTGACATCGCGTAGTAGAGCGCGCGATTATCAAGAAGCGTCCTCACGCCTCTGTAAACAGAGCCCTCGCCCGTTCCGATAAGCCTCATTCCGCCCGACAGTATTCCCTCCTGTCTTTCGGTGGTATTCCTGATAACGAGCGTAGGCTTTCCCATAGAAGCCGCCTCCTCCTGAACGCCTCCGCTGTCGGTCAGCACAAGGTAGCTCCTTGATAAAAAATTGTGGAAATCCCCAACGCCGAGAGGCGCGCTGAGCCTTACGCGCGGATGGTCTCCGAGGACCTCTTTTGCAGCCTCGGTCACTGCGGGGCTCGGATGGACGGGATAGATCACCTTTACGTCGGCGTATTCGTCAAGTATCCGTCTGACAGCCAAAAAGATATTTCTCATAGCCTCGCCTTGATTTTCTCTGCGATGAGCTGTGAGAAGTATGAGGCGGCTGTCCTTTGTCCAACTGAGCAAGGGGTGCTCGTATTCCTCTCTCACCGTATCGCGCAGAGCGTCGACCACGGTATTTCCCGTAACGCTTACCGACGCGTCCGCCTCTCCCTCGAAAATAAGGTTCTGCCTTGCCGTCTCTGTCGGCGCAAAGTGGTGCGACGCCATAAGCGCGATAGCTCTTCGGTTGAATTCCTCGGGATACGGGGAGGTCAGATCATAGGTACGGAGCCCCGCCTCAACGTGACAGACGGGTATTTTTTCGTAAAACGCCGCAAGAGCCGCGGCAAAGGCGCTTGTCGTATCTCCGTGAACGAGCACGGCGTCGGGGCGCTCTCGGGCGAATATATCCCTGAGTCCGAGCATAACTCCCGAGGTTATATCGAACAGATCCTGTCCTGCTCTCATTATTTTCAGGTCATAATCGGGAGTCACCGAAAAGACGTCGAGAACGTCAGATAAAAGCTCTCTGTGCTGACCTGTGGCGCAGACGCTTACGGATATATCCTCCCTTGTGCGAAGCTCATTTATAAGTGGGCACATCTTCACCGCATCGGGGCGTGTGCCTACGACAGCCATTATTTTTTTCTTTTTCATAAGTCTCTCCTTTTTGCGATACTCTTACAATTTTATGCAAAAAGGGAAAATTTATGCGGTATCGATGTCCTTTTCTACTTACGGATTTTTAATGTTAGAATTGGAGTTCATCGGGGAGTTCAATTTGATGTTTAATCGCACATATATACGGAAAATTTGTAGGGACCGTGCGTCCTCGACAATATGTGTGCGAACATATCAACATTTCTCTAACAGCGAAAAAGGAACTCTAATTTGACGGTTAGAAATCCGAAAAAGAAAGGAGCTGAGCCACATGTTTTTAGTAACTCAGCTCCATAAGCCCAAATTTTATTTCAGAAGCCACACTGCGCACTTCGAGCGCTCGTCAAGCGTCTTACCCGCCGAGGAATAATCCACAAGACGAACGTATCCGCCGTTTTTCTGTCTGAGTCTTACTGCAAGGCGCGCGTCGTATATCTCGTCAAAGGGCGTATCCGAAAGCTCAAACTCGGCATATCCCTCTCCGTCCGTCACAGCGTCCACCCTCTCGGAAAGGTAGTCCCCGAGAAGTCTGTCCTTGGCAAGAAGCACGGGCCCGTATGCATATGCCGCGTACTTTTCAGCGTCGGGACCGTCGGCGTAGGGAGGAAGTATCTCCCTTACGCGCATATCAAATACTACCGAAAGCATATCTCCCTTCGACACGCTCGGAACACAGATATATTCCCCATCGGTGCTGAGAGCTCTTCCGTTATGCTCTGCCGAGGTCCTCTTGCTGTATGCGGGAATTCTCAGCTTGAGCGCGCCTATACGGCTGTCCCAACGCTCTGCGCATATCCCGACCTCTCCCGAATAAGGATAATTCGTCTTTATGCAAAGCGTCGCCTCATATCCCTTTTCGGTCTTGAAGCTCACTCTGCCGTTTACGTAATACTGAACGAAAATTCCGTCCTCGTCCTCCGTCAAGGACACCTTGCCCATAAGTCCTATTCCCGCAGAGCCGATGCAGGCGCAACAGCCGTAGTAGGTATTATCCTCGCGGAATGCGCAGAGTCCTCCTACATTTCTTCCGCGCGAGTCGGCGGTAAGCGGGCTGTAGCTGTCAAAGGTAAGCATACTGTAATAAGGCTGAAGTTTGTCGCCTTCTACGAACAGCGAGCGCTTATACAAGGGCTTTACGACCTCATGAGTGTTGAGCGCGCCGAGATAAGCGTTGCAGAAGGACTGCTCCATAGCATCGGCAAAAACTCTGTCTCCCGTAAGGCGAAGAAGCTGTGAGCAGAGCTTCATCCACGTCACCGTCACGCAGGTCTCCTGCATTACGGTATCATCCGCCGCTCTTGTCTGAAGCCTTGCGGAATTATCAAACAATTCGTGGGTACAGCCGCAACAGCCGATGACCGTTACGTCGGTCTTTAACAGCTTATAGCCGAAGTTTATTGCCGCCTGTCTGTAATGCTCATTTTTCGTCGTACGCGCATATTCTATAAGTCCCTCAAAGCAGGACATCATCTCATACGCCTTGACGTAGGCGTATTCATAGGGCGCTTTTTTGTCCTCATACGCCGCCTCGAAAATATTCTCTCCGTCGCATCCGCCCTCGGAAACGATATACTCGGAAAAGTCGAGATACTTCTGCTCTCCCGTGAGATTGTAAAGCCTTACGAACGGCTCGAGTATCGACGAGGAATTAAGACCGCCCCATATCGAGGTAGTTTTATTTATCGGCTTTTTGCCCTCCTGCTCCTTACCTACGTAGTCCATAATTCGGTCGGCGTGGCGGCACATAGCGTCGACTATTTTCTCGGCAAGAGCCTCGTCGCGGCATATTTCAAGATAATACTGCAAGCCGAGCAGGACGTATTTTCTTCCCCAAAGATCCCAGCCGTTGAACTCATATTCCTTACTGTAGGTGGTTATCCGTCCCTCGCTGTCCGCAGTTGCGAGAAGCTCCTTTACCGACTCGGTGAGGATAGCGTACAGTGTTTCATCGCCCGAATACGCGCAGACAAGCGACGCGCCTCGCATCATCTTTCCCCAATATTCGCTTCTCCAACCGTCGGGTACGCCCGCCCAACGCAGGTCGTCCGCGCCGTACGCACGGAACTGCGCGACAAATTTTTTCCACAGCCACACGTTATACAGCTGTGTTCTTTTTATAAAATCTGTATCCATTGCAAACGCGCCTCTGCCAGAGAGGTCATAGCTTATATTTTTAACGGGAACAAGTTTGTCGCCCGTATAATTTGCTCCGCCTGTAGAATAGTTCATAAACATATCTCCTTAAAAGTTTTATACCGTTATGTTACCATAAAGTAAAAAATTTTTCAACATAAAGTAGGAAAGAAGTAAAAATAAAACACACTGCCGCAAAAAACGCGACAGTGTGTTTTATAAAATTCAATTAGTCATCAACCTTTTCGAAAACCCAGTTACCGATAGTAATATCGCCTGTGTCCTCATCCTCTTCAAATGCATAAGTATCATCGGAGAAAGGAGCGCCCTCGATCTCTTCGCCGTCATCGTCAAGGAACTCGAACGAGATGGTATCATCGTCGATCTCATAAGTACCCTCGTACTTATCAACCTGACCAAGAAGGTTCTTTACGCTGACGGTTACTTCCTTACCCTCAAAATTAAGGGTATATTTACCGAGAAGAGCGAGATCACTCTCGTACTTACCGTCGAGCTTCTTGCCGAAAAGTCCGCAGGATGCAAGAGACATGCAGAGGATGATAGCCGCAACTGCAACCGCGATGATTCTGATGGATTTTTTCATTTTGTAATTCCTCCTTAAAAAATCTTAAATCCATAATCATTATATTACATTTTATTCATTTTGTCAACGGTTTGGAAAAAATATTTTATGTTTTTTTAAGTTTTTTACGTTTTGCTGTCGAAATATATACAGAGACGCCCGTTATTATGATCAAAAACAACAACGCATTCCACACGAACAGATTTCCGATATAGCTGTAAAGCGTTCGCGAGCTGTTCAAGCGCACCTCTCTGACTATCATTCCCTCGATAAGCGGCTCAAGCTCGGCAATGACCTCGCCTCTGTCGGTGATGACCGTGGAAATTCCCGTGTTTGCCGATCTGACGACGTACCGTCCGCACTCGATGGCGCGGAGCTGCGCCTGCGCGTTGTGCATATAGAGTGCCGCCGAGTCAGTAAACCACGAATCGTTCGTTGAAAGGCAGATAAGCTCAGCGCCCTCTCTGACACTTTCCAATGTCAGCTCCTCATATATCGAGTCGAAGCAGATTATAGAGCCGATATTTCCCTCTTCAAGCTCAAATATATTCGCGCCCTCGCCCTCGGCTACGTCGCCGCCGCTCATTATAAGCTCTGCAAGAGGGGGGACAAGCGTCTCGATAAGCCCGCGGAAGGGCACAAATTCCCCAAAGGGCACAAGATGCCGCTTATTGTAAACAGTGTCGCTCATCTCTCCGTCGGGAGTAAAGCAGACGATAGAATTGTATTCGTTGCCCTCTCCGTCATAAGTAAACGCGCCTGCAAGTATAGTAACGTCCGCTTCCTTTGCAAGCTCGGAGAGATATTTATATTTGCTGTTGCCCTCCTTTACCGTCCAAGGCAGAGCCGTCTCGGGCCACACGACCACGTCGGCTCCCTGCTTTGCCGCAAGGAGAGTATATTTTCTGTACACCGAAAGAGTCTTTTCTGTAGTCGACTCCTCCCATTTCTCGCCCGACGGGATATTTCCCTGCACTGCGGCGACCGTGACCGTTTCGGCGTTTTCTTTAGGTGCGTTTACATGCCATATGATAAGTCCGCCGACGTACTGAAATGCAAGGACGGACGCGCAAACGACGGCTGAGAGGCGTATAGCCTTGACGCCCGACGCGCCTCTGTCTGTGATCGCGCAAAGGATGCCGTACGCGATATATGCGTTTACAAGGACTATTGCAAAGCTGATAAAATACGAGCCGAACAGCGACGCCGTTTGCAGACCTATTATCATCTCGGACTGCCCTATGGCAAGCCTTCCCCACGGAACGCCCCACCAGCCGACCGTCTGTGTCCATTCGTAGACAGCCCAAAGCGCGGCAAGGATCACGGGGCGCAGGAGCTTACACGTTTCACCCACGCGCGATCTGAAAAGAAGCGTGGCGAGCACAAACACAAGAGCTCCCTGAACAGCCTGAAAGAAGGACAGCCCGACCGAGGCAAAGAGCACCACGCAGATCGCTCCGCCCTTTGTCATTCCGTCGATAAATTCAAGCGGATAAAGATTTACGAACCAATGGAACACCACAAGATAAAAGGACATAAAGAACAGAAAGCCGTAGCCGTACATTGCCCGCAGCTTCACTCCCCTATCGGCGGCAACGTCAAGCAAAAATACCGCCATCGGAACAAGCGTCAGCCATTCGATAATACCGATATTCGGAAAGGCAACGCAAAGTCCCGTAAAAAGCCCCGACAGGCAAAGCAATAATATTCTTTTATATTTTTTGTCTGTCAGTATCATACCTCGGTGTCCTCCTTTTTCATTCATTTAAAAACCATATGTCGGCTCTGTCAAGCGAGAAGCTTTTTCCCTCAAGGTAAGAAAGAAGATTTTCCTCGCCCGTTTTCGCAAAGCGGAGCTTATAGGCATAGAGCGCCTGATATTTGTAGCCCTTTTGTTTGTCGGCGCGGTTTATGCCGTACTTTCCGTCGCCGATGAGAGGATGCCCGATAGCCGCCATCTGCGCCCTGATCTGATGCGTTCTTCCCGTGAAGAGCTCCACCTCAAGGAGGGCGTTTCCGTCTCTCACATCGAGCACGCGGTAGCCCGTGATTATCTCCTTTGCCCCGGGAAAAGGCGAATTGCGCACCTCTACCGTATTGTTCTTACTGTCCTTTCGAAGAAAAGCGTAGAGCTTATCCTCCTTTTTCTTAGGCACACCGTGAACGAGGCAGAGATAAAATTTGTTCATCTGCCCGTCACGTATCTTTTCGTTCATCACACGAAGAGCCTCCGCGTTCTTCGCGCCGATAACGATACCGCCCGTATTTCTGTCGATGCGGTTGCAAAGCGCGGGCGCAAAGGACTGCTCCGAGGTAGGATCGTATTCGCCCTTTTGATAAAGGTAGGCTTTCATATGCATAATAAGCGTATTCTCCGCCGCCTCTGTATCCTCGTGAACGAGCACTCCCGGGCGCTTGTTGAGAAGTATTATATTTTCATCCTCGTAAACTATCGACAGCTTGGGAACGATACGCGAAAGAGCGCCGTCGTCCTTTTCGGGCGAGTCGAAAAATTCCTCGCGGATAAAGAGCTGAACGGTGTCTCCCTCGCAAAGTATATATTTCTGCTCCGCTCTCTTGCGGTTTACCTTTATTTTCTTTGTGCGGATGAGCTTGTACATCATCGACGTGGGCAATCCCTTGACCGCTTTCGTGAGAAACTTGTCAAGTCTCTGCCCCGCATCGTTTTTCTTTACGGTTATCTCTCTCATAAAAACATCCTTATCACTATCTATTGTACATTATTATAATTCATTTTTCCGTTCATTTCAAGTACATTTTGCTATATTTTACGTCTATTCAACTAATTTTTACAAATAGCGGGTTTACAAAAAGGAATTTTCGTGATAAAATGTATGTGGTTTGTTAAATTGAAGTTTGTCGGGGGGTTTGTATTAGTGGGCGAACTAACATTTAGCCTTCTCCCGTGGAGAAGGTGGCACGACGAAGGAGTGACGGATGAGGAGCTCGAGACTTGTACAAATAGCGATCTCCTCATCCGCCTCGCAAGTTCGGCACCTTCTCCAAAGGAGAAGGCTGTCGAAGTTCGTGCGAACATATCAACACACCGACAAACCCCAATTTAAAAATCAAACAAGCATACAAACGTATCTATACCGCTGTATAACGGAGGCATTTATGACAGAGAAAAAAAATACCGTAGGCATATATACGCTCGGCTGTAAGGTAAATCAGTACGAATCCGAGGCTATCGCCGAATACCTCTCGGACAGAGGCTTTGAGATACTTTCGCCCTCCGAGACCTGCGACGCTTACATAATAAATACCTGTACCGTTACCGCAGAATCGGACAGAAAGGCTCGGCAGTTCATACGCAGAGCCATAAATCACAATCCCTCGGCATATATCGTTGTAACGGGATGTTTTGCCGAGACGGGTAACGAAGCGCTCAGGCGTATCGACGGAGTTGACGTCATAGTCGGAAACAAAAGAAAGCTCGACGCGGCTGACGCGGTGGTAAGGCTTTTTGAAAACGAAAAAAAGAATACGCTACCCGAGACGATGCTTGAGGATATTGACGGCGCGCCGTTTGAGCAAATGTCTATCCGACGCTTCGACCGCACACGCGCTTACGTAAAGATAGAGGACGGCTGTGAGAACCGTTGCACCTACTGTGTCATTCCCTTGGCAAGAGGACGCGTGCGCTCAAAGGCGATGGACGACGTTATCAGGGAGGTCACAGCGCTGACGCGCGGCGGTTGCCGTGAGGTCGTACTTACGGGCATCGAAACGGCGTCCTACGGAAAAGACCTTGGCGGAAGTCCTCTGCTTGGAGAGCTTCTTTGCGAGGTCGACAAAATAGAGGGCATCGGCAGAGTCCGTCTCGGCTCTCTCGATCCTTCCCTCATACGCGAGCCCTTTGTAGAGACTATATCGAAGCTTTCGTCGCTCGCGCCCCATTTTCATCTTTCCTTGCAGAGCGGCAGCAGTCGAATACTTGCCTTGATGAAGCGCAAATACAATGCAGATCAGGCGATGGCGGCAATTGAGCTCCTTCGCGCCAATATGCCCGAAGTGCAGTTCACCACCGACATAATAGTCGGCTTCCCCGGGGAGAGCGACAACGATTTTAGGGAGACCTACAATTTTCTTGACAAGGCGGGATTTCTCATGGTACACGTTTTCCCGTATTCAAAGCGCGCGGGCACTCCCGCAGCTCTTATGAAGGATCAAATACCCGAAAATATAAAGCGCGAGCGTCTGCATATGCTTGAAGAGCTTGCGGCGAAGAAGCGCGCGGAGATACTGAGAGCCGAGATAGAAAAAAGACCTATACGCCGCGTTTTGTTTGAGAACGCCAAGGATGGAAGGATATACGGGCACACGGCGGAATTTTTGGAGGTCGCGGCAGAGTCGGATCTACCCTTACACGGCGAGTTTGCCGACGTAGAGCTGACAGACACCGACGGAAATATCTGTTTTGGCAGATTGATATAGAGGTAGTAAAATATGGATAACGAGATTTATTTGAATGAAAAAGAGCAGATCGGCGGCTTTACCGACAGCCCCGACACGGAGACGCTTTCGGCGGCTTTCCCCGCGCTCAATGAGAACAATTTAAAATTTATAAGCTCATATTACAAAGGGCTCGGCAAATGCCCAACGTACGGAGCGCTGAAAATATTTGAGAACGTGCTGACAAAAAGACGCAAGGACGCGGACGGAGCTCTTCTCTCGACGCTCGGATGCGACAGCGTAGCACTTATGGAGACCTACGGCGATCTCAAGGCGAAATACGAGGCTCTTTCGGGCAAAAAATACAAGCGCATGACGCTTGACGAGGCGGCGCGCGTTTCGGGGGATTATCTGCGTATGATCGGCAGATACGACGCCCTTTCCAAGGCAAGCGCGGCTGACACAAAGCCTGAGGCCGACACGCTCACCGTTTGCGCGGAAGGCGAAAGTGTGCTCGCGTTCGGTAATAAGAGAGACGGAGCGCTCGCAAAAAAGCTTCCAAAGGAAAAATTTGCAGTTATACTTCTTGACGGCGAGAATTACGAAAACAGCGCGCGCGCGTTCTTCTCCGACAGACGTGCAAGGGCTCTTTGCTCAGGCAGAGCAAGGGTTGGACGCTTTGGCATAATCGGTACTCTTTGTGCGCTTTGCGCGGGCGCAAGAGCCGATCTTTCGCGTATCTCCGAGGGTACGCCCGAGTCTGAGATACTCTGCAACACCCACTTAGGAAAATATATAGTCTTTACACTGCCAAAGAACGCCTCCGCGTTTTGCAGTCTTGCAGAGCTTTACGGAATGACCGCAATATATTTCGCCGTCACCGAAACGGGCGGCTCGCTCAAAACACGCACAGACGAAATTCCTCTCGAGCTTATCAAAATTCTTGCCGACAGCAGACGCGAGCTTCCGACTTGCGTTGCCGAGTGTGATCTGTCCGCTTCAGCTGCTCCTCTTTCGGTTACCGCTAAAAGGAACGGAACTGTTTACGACGCAAACGAAAAGCTCATAAAGAGCGACGAGAGACTTATCAGTGCACTCTGCATATCCCCCGAGAAAAATTCCTTCGGCTCTGCCGTGAACGCGATCACTGACAGTATCCTTCGCCTTGTTGCGGCAGGCGTTGACCGCAGAGCTATCTGCTCGGCTGTGTCCTACTCTTTCCAAAAGAACGACGTCTCTCCCGAGGCGCTTGGAGAGGCTCTGTCGCTCATACTCGGCGTTTACCGCGTATGTGTCGAGCTTGCGCTCTCCGAGGGCGTCACCGACGTAAGATACGGGGAGAGGACAGCTCTTACCTCGGCGCTCTACGCAACGGCTCCGAGATCGGATATATCCGCAAAATTCGTAAAAAGCGGCTCAAGGCTCGTCTTTTTGGCGCTTGGCACGGGTGCGGACGGACTTGTTGACTTTGGCGCGCTCCGAAGGACCTGCGACAGCTTTACCGAGCTCTGCAAAAAATGCAAGGTGCTTTCGGCAAGCGCCGTCACCACCCGTATCTCGGACAGCATAGAAAAGATGGGCGGTGAGTTTACCGCGGCTCTTTCGGAAAACGGCAAGCTCATCGCGGATACACCCTGCCGAGGTATTCTCATTGAAACTGACGACGGCTCTTTGTCGGACGTCATCGGAGAGGTTATCTGCCGCAACGCTCCCGACACCGCCGAGGCGTGACGGTATGCAGATAAAAAGGGATGACTCTGTCAAAAAAATTTTATTTTCGATTTTTTGAGAAAAAATTTCAAAAAAACTATTGCAATTTAATTTCAAATATGTTATAATAGAGAGCGTGAATGTCGACAGGCAGACGATTGCAAGGCAATTCAAGCGCCGCCGCAAGGCTTTTCGGCGGTTTTATAAACCTGTTTATTAAATTTTACTTAAAGATAGATGCGCGGTTCGTGCATTCAAGGAGGTGTCATTATGGCAAAGTGCAGTATTTGTGGAAAGGGCGTTGTTTTCGGACAGGCAGTTTCCCACTCTCATCGCAAAACGAACAGAACCTGGAAGCCCAACATCCGCAAGGTTAAGGCTATGGTTGACGGTACTCCCAAGACCGTTGCTGTTTGCTCCCGTTGCCTGCGCTCCGGAAAAGTTACCAGAGTTTAATTTCTCTTGGATGGCTTCCGAGCACGGACAGAGCAAGGAATATTTGCAAATAAAGAAGCAGTTTTTTAACTGCTTTTTTGTTTTATTCAAAGGAGATCACTATGAACGACCAAAAAACGTTAGCCGTCGCGGGCAAGGATATTTCCGAAAAATGCAGAGAGTCTCTCTTATCTCTCGGCTTTGATCTACGCATACTGCCCGCCTGCCGCTCTCTCGGCAAGGGCGTTGACACTCACGCCGATCTGATGCTCTTTCCCATCGGCAAAAGGATATTTATATATAAGGACACGGCAGACTCTCTTCCCGCTCTCTCTGCGGAGCTTTGTGCACGCGGCTATGAGCTTGAGCAGATGTCGGGCGCTCCGCGCTCGGAATATCCTTACGACATAGGCGCGAACTGCCTGTCCGTAGGTCGGTTCATCATAGCTAAAATAAAATATACGGATGAGAAGATAAAGAAATACGCAGAGAGCAACGGCTATACGCTTGTAAACGTAAATCAGGGCTATGCAAGATGCACCGCCTGCCCCGTCTCCGAAAACGCAACGGTGACCGCCGACGCGTCGATAGCCAAAGCCGCAGAGTCCTGCGGGATAGACACGCTTCGTATCACGGGCGAAAACGTAAGGCTCAGAGGCTACCCTTACGGATTTATCGGCGGAGCCTGCGGTGTATTTGAAGATAAAATATTTTTTACGGGTGATCTTTACTCTCACCCCGACGGCAAAAAAATAGAAGAATTTTGCCGTTTTCACGGAAAGAGCGCAGTCTCTCTTTCGGACGAGCCGCTTTGCGACGTGGGAAGCATCTTCTTTTTTTAATAAAAAAACATAAAGCATCCCAAAAATTACCGCTGTTCTACACATTATATTCATTTTTGTATGATATAATTTAAACGAAATCGAAACAAAGCTGAAACAAGGGAGAAACATAACTGTGAAAAAGCTTTTATTTGTATTCAATCCCCATTCGGGGACGGGCGAGATCTGCAAGCATCTCGCAAATATACTCGACATATTCACAAAAAGCGGATATGAGGTCACCGCCTACCCGACGCAAGCGGCTCGGGACGGCATGAACAAGGTAATATCGGACGGAGAGAGATTTGACCGTATAGTTGTCTCGGGCGGCGACGGAACGCTACACGAGCTTGTAAACGCCGTTATGCGTCTGAGCAAGCCCATACCAGTAGGATATATTCCGACGGGAACTGTGAACGATTTTGCTTCGACGAACGCCATCCCGAAGAACAATATCGAGGCGGCGCAGATCGCCGTGAGCAACAATATAAAAAGCCTCGACCTCGGATGCTTTAACGGCGAATATTTCTCATACGTTGCGGCGTTCGGCGTGGCGACAAATATTTCCTACGACACCGACCAGAAAGCGAAGAACACGTGGGGCGTGCTTGCGTATCTCGCAAACGCCGTCAAAACGATAAATCCGCTGACCTTCAATTCATTCTGTCACAATATGACAATAAAGACGGACAGCGAAATATTGGAGGGAGAGTATGCCTTCGGAGCAATATCTAACTCTATGTCGATCGCGGGAATGTCCAATCTTACGGGAAGAGACGTTGTGCTTGACGACGGACTTCTTGAGGGACTTTTCATCAAAAAGCCGCAGAATATATTTGAATTTGACGAGATAAGAAACGCGCTTCTTTTCCGCGATTTCGACTATCCGTGTATCTCTTACGTCAAATCCTCGCGCTTTGAGATAAGCTCGGACGGCGTTGCGTGGACGCTCGACGGCGAAAACGGCGGAGAGCACCGAGACCTGACGGTAACGGCAAAAAAGCAGGCGTTGAACATTGCTCTGCCCGAGGAAAAATAAAAGAAAAGTCGCTGTCTTGCCCACAAAAGCAAGACAGCGACTTTTTACGTTACAGTAGCGTAAGCTCTCTCAAAAGCTCTGCGTGCTCTCTGCTATCGGCTATGCTGTCTATCGCGCGAAGCAACGCCCCGCACTCTCCGCCGCACTCAAAAAGACACACGCCTATCGGATATTCGGAAAAAATCTTTAAATACTCAGCCTCGCAAAGAGCCGCGCTTGCACAATCCAAAACGGGAGAGACACGTATTTTCGGATAGACCTCGCAGGCAAGCTCGGCAATAGTAGAAATTCCGTCGGCGCTGTCCGTGAGTATCTCGACCGCTCCCTCAAACAAATGCCGTCGGTAAAGGTAACGGACGAGCTCGCAAGCAGCAAAAGCGTCTCCGACTTCAAAGCGAAGTGACAAGGACGCGCTTTTTTTCAGAGCAAGTATCAGCTCTATGCTTAGCTGAGAATACAATAAAAGCGCATCGGATGAATTGTAAAATTCACCGATTTTTTGTTTTTTATACGCTACTCTTGCAAGGTACGGATCGGGGCGTATATACTCGCCTCTATCCGCCGCGACCGTCAACATAATTTCTGCATTTTTTAGCTTTTTCGCTTCAGCGATAAGCGTTCCTGAAAGCTCGTCATAGTCCCGACAATTTATTGTAATATCCGACACATTTTTTACAATGTCATATACCGTCGGATGCGGTCTTTTTTTGGCGGTAAAGGTCTGCGTGGGAGTAAAAGAGCCGTCTCTTCCCTCCTCGAACGTACCGATGTATGCTTCTCTGTTAGCCCGTCTCCACCGCTCAATGCTCCGCTCTCTTGAATAGTCACAGCCACACACGGGCGAAAGCCCTACCAAAGACAACTCTTTGTCATACATCTTTACTTCTCTATGTCCCGAGGCAAGAGGCAAGATACGTTCCCACTCGTCAAAAAATTCAAAGTCAGACGCTCTGCTGTCGGTATATTTTTCGTCACAGTTTAAGAGCTTGAATATCTTTATTTTTTCGTCATTTTTCAGCAAGTCGATTATATTATCCGACACATATCCACCGCTTTTAAAGTCCTTCACCAAACGTCTCACCTCCCGACGCGACCTGTAATTCATATATCAATTATAACAGCAAGCGACGGCTTTTTCAAGTTCTTTTTTGCTTTTGAGACAAGATTTTTTTGAATTTTTTTAAAAATATTAAATAATAATGTGGACAATTGAGAATATCTGTGGTATAATATAATATCTTTTGATTTGTTTTTTAGAGGTATATCCGTGAAGATCGTTACATTATGCACAGACTCGTTCGGGGCAAATACCCATCTTCTCATATCGGGCAACGAGGCGCTCGTAGTGGATCCAGCCGTCTCCGTGTCGGCAGTTCTCGAAGTGATACGCGCCGAGGATGCGTTTCCCGTCGGTATCCTCCTTACCCACGGACACTTCGACCACGTGGTATCTCTTGATACGCTCCGCGATGCTTCGGGAATAGAGGCGTACATCCACGAAAGTGACGCCGAAATGCTCACCGACGGAAAAAAGAACGCTTTTTCCACGTTTTTCGGCAAAGACCGCGTATGGCGTCCTGCCGAGCGACTTCTGTCGGATGGAGATACGATCCCCTTGGGAGACGAAAAAATAACCGTCATCCACACTCCCGGGCATACTCAAGGCTCGGTCTGCTATATGGCAGGCGACGCGCTTATAACGGGCGACACGATCTTTGCCGAGAGCTTTGGTCGGTGCGACCTGTGGAGCGGCGATATTGAACAGATGCGAAAGTCGCTGAGGCTCTTGCGAACACTGCCGTCGGGCATGACGATCTACCCCGGGCACGGCGCAAGCTCACGTCTTGGCCATGCGCTTGACAACGTCGCTTACCTTTTGTAAGCAACGGCAGAACTCATCGAATACTAACACTTAACACTGAAACCGAAAGGACACAAAAAATGGACTACCAAAGACTTGCAGAATTACTTTTTCCGAATATAGATAAGCTCCCTGCCGACATAGAGGCGCAATATCCGAGACGAGAACTCCCCGAGGGCGCAAAGGTCACGCGTTTTGCCCCCAGCCCCACAGGATTTGTCCACTTCGGCGGACTTTTTCCAACAACAGTAGCCGAGCGACTTGCACATCAGAGCGGAGGCGTGCTCTACCTTCGAATAGAGGACACAGACGCAAAGCGTGAAGTCCCCGGAGCGGCGGAGGCGCTGATAAAGACTCTTTCGGTCTACGGCGTTGACTTTGACGAGGGAGCGATACTCGGAGAGGACGGCAAGGTCTGCGACAAGGGCGCATACGGTCCTTATAAGCAGAGCAAGCGCGCTCATATCTACCACGTTTTCGCAAAGCAGCTCGTCCGCGAGGGCAAGGCTTATCCCTGCTTTACCACCGAGGAAGAGCTTGAAGAGCTTGCCGCTGTCAACAAAAAAGAAGAAATAAAGAACACTGACTGGCAGGCTGAGGCAGAAAAGAGACGCGCAGAGATGCTCGCGCGCAGAGAGTTCACGATGGAGGACGTCGAGGCGCATCTTGCGGCGGGCGATCCCTTCGTGCTTCGCATACTTGCCGACGGTGATCCCGAAAAAAAGACAAAATTCACCGACCTTGTAAAGGGCAATATGGAGATCCCCGAAAATGACGAGGACTTTGTGCTTCTCAAATCCGACGGCATCCCCACCTACCACTTCGCCCACGCTGTTGACGATCATCTTATGGGCACTACGCACGTCATCCGCGGCGAGGAATGGCTGCCGAGCCTTGCAAAGCACATCCAGCTTTTCCGCTACCTCGGCTTCAAAACTCCCAAATATATGCACATCGCGCAGATAATGCGGCTTGACGAGGCGGGCAACAAAAAGAAGCTCTCCAAGCGCGATATGGGCGCGAACATGGACGACTACACGGGAATGGGCTACTGCCCCGAGGCGGTCTGCGAGTACGTTATGACGCTTCTCAACTCAAACTACGAGGAGTGGAGAATGCAGAACCCCGACAAGAGCTACCGTGAGTTCCCCTTCAACATAAAGAAAATGTCTGTATCAGGCTGTTTGTTCGACTTCAACAAGCTCAACGACGTGTCAAAGAACGTTATCTCAAAGATGGACGCCGCAACGGTCACGGCAAGAGTTACCGAGTGGGCAAAGCAGTTTGATTCTGAGTTTGGCGCGCTCCTTGAGAGCGACGCGGCTTACGCCGAGAAGATCTTCGCCATCGGACGCGGCGGCAAGAAGCCGAGAAAAGACCTTGCAACGTGGGCAGACGCGAAGCCCTATATGGGATTTTTCTATGATGAGCTCTTCTCACTTGAATGCGGCTACGACGAAAAGTACGACCGCGCGGACATCAAAGCAGCGCTTTGCGGTTTCCTTGAAACATACGACGAGGGTGACGATATGAACACTTGGTTTGAGAAGATCAAGGCAGTAGGCGCGTCCCTCGGCTACACCCCCGATATGAAGGCATACAAGGCAGATCCCTCGGCATTCAAGGGTAACGTTGCCGACATCAGTATGTTCCTTCGCCTTGCCGTTACAGGCAAGCTGAACTCTCCCGATATGTACGCCGTTATGCAGATACTCGGCAAGGCGAGAGTTACCGACAGAATTATGGATATGGTCAAAAAAATCTGACCTGATCAGATGCACGAAATCACCGTAACTACCCGTAGGGGCGAACTTTGTTCGCCCGTCTATAGGTATTACCCGATTTTATTTTCGGGCGAACAAAGTTCGCCCCTACGGAATGATTAAAATACATCTTGGAGGCATACCAACTATGGAAGAAATAACAAGCAATTTTATACACGAAATAATAGATGCCGATCTGGCGGAAAATCCCGAGCTTAAAATACACACACGTTTTCCCCCCGAGCCCAACGGCTATCTTCACATCGGCTCGGTAAAGGCTATCTGTGTCAACACAGACGTTGCCAATAAGTACCACGGACTTTTCAATCTTCGCTATGACGACACAAACCCCGCAAAGGAGTCCGATGAGTTTGTCCGCTCTATCCGTGAGGATCTTGAGTGGCTCGGCGCTACCCCCACGGGCGGCGTATTCTACGGCTCTGACTACTTTGGCAAGTGCTATGAGTTCGCCGTTCAGCTCATCAAGCAGGGCGACGCTTACGTTTGCGACCTATCAAAGGACGACCTTGCCGACTACAAGGGTACAGACCGCGCGGTAGCATCAAAGGAGTCGCCTTACCGCAACCGTTCTGTTGAAGAAAACCTTGAGCTCTTTGAGAGAATGAAGAACGGCGAGTTCCCCGACGGCGCGCGCACACTTCGCGCAAAGATAGATCCGTCAAGTGACAACCCCTATCTCCGCGATCCCGTTATTTACAGAATAAAGCATATCCACCATCACCGTCAGGGCGACGAATGGTGCGTTTATCCCATGTACGATTTTGCGCATCCCATTCAGGACGCTCTTGAGGGTATCACCCACTCGCTCTGCTCCAGCGAATTCCGAAACCACCGTCCTCTTTACGATTGGGTAGTAAACAAGATCGGCTTTGAGCAGAAGCCCCACCAGTGGGAGTTTGGACGTATGAACATAACCTACACCGTTATGTCCAAGCGTTACCTCCGCCAGCTCGTTGAGGAGGGCTACGTTGACGGATGGGACGATCCCCGTTTGCCTACCCTTTGCGGTCTGCGCAGAAGAGGCTACACGCCGAACGCCCTATTCACCTTCGTTCGCGAGGCAGGCGTTACCAACACCGACCACACGGTCGACGTTCGTCAGCTTGAGGCTTGTGTGCGCGACGACCTTAACGAGAACGCTCCCCGCCGCATAGGCATTGCTTCGCCTATCAAGGTAATTATCGACAACTATCCCGAGGATAAGGAAGAGATGCTTACAGTCTCCAACCATCCTCAGAAACCCGAGCTTGGTACAAGAGAAGTGCCTATGACGCGCGAGATATACATCGACGCAAGCGATTTTGCCGAGGTTCCGCCTCCAAAATTCTTCCGTCTCAAGCCCGACGGCGAAGTACGTCTTATGGGCGGATATATCATCAAGTACGCGGGAATTGAGAAGAACGAGGACGGCTCTATACGTTGCATCCACGCAACGGCAGATCTTGAGTCGGGCAACGGAAATCCCGTGGACGGCAGAAAGATCAAGGGCACTATCCATTGGCTCTCCGCAAAGTATGCTAAACCCGTAACGCTTATGCTCTACGACCGACTTTTCAACATTGAAAACACTGCCGACGTTCCCGAGGGCAAGACGTATCTTGATTTTCTCAACGACAAGTCGCTTACAAAGATAGAGGGCGCTATGGTCGAGCCCTCGCTCGCAAACGCTGAGGCAGGCGAAAAATTCCAGTTCGTACGCGACGGATACTACTGCAAGGATACGAAGCACGAAAACACGTTTAACCGTGTTGTAGGTCTTAAAGACAGCTTCCCCGCAAAGAAATAAGGAGAACGGTATGCCAAGGGAATTGATGATAGGGCTTATCATATATATTGCCGTCATCTCCGTCATATCAGTTATAGCTTGCGTTTACGATAAGCTCGCCGCAAAGGTCGCAAAGCGCCACCGCGCAAGAGAAGCAACGCTTCTCGGTCTGTCGGCGCTGGGCGGATCTGTGGCTATGCTTATTACTATGTTCATTATCAGACATAAAACAAAGCACTTAAAATTTATGCTGGGTATTCCCGTTATAATTATTTTGCAGGCGGCGCTCGTAGGTCTGCTTTGTATGATATTATAGCCGAACGGGCGAACACAGTTCGCACAAATAACCCTCCGAAAGGATATTATTATGACCACCGATCTTTCAAAATTCAGCCTGATATTCCCTGATGAGGAAACACAGACCGCCCATATGAGCGGCAGAGCCAAGCCAAACATTGATATGTTCGTGCTTGAGGAGCTTGGGCTGTGCGAGATATTCAAGCTGAAAAACAGTAATCTCGACGAGTATTTCACATCCGATCCCGCCGTGATAGCTCATCGCAACGAGGTCTTTCGCGATATGCTCGAATTTCCCGAAATATCCGCCACGCTCAATAAGCTCATCCCCATACTTACCGATATTATGGAGCTGCGCCGACTTGAAGCCGACAACGGTGAGACAGAGTCCTACCTTGAAAGCATTACCGAGATAGAGCTCTACATCTCAAGCATATCAACGCTTTACGGGGGACTCTCCCCGATAGCCGATAAGCTCAAAAGCCGAGCCTTCCGCACACTTGCCACGCGTATATCCGAGCTTGTAAACAGCGATTACTATTCCGAGCTCAACAAAAAGCTCGGTGAGCTTACCAACCGTGTGCGCGACATACGAAGCGTCACCATCGGCGTAAACCTCGATGCTCAGCTGCGTCCGTCGAGCGCAGGCGTGCTTTCGATAAATCCCGAGCCCTTCCGTTCGGGCGACGTTATCGAAAAGATACTCCGCCTTAATTTCAAGGATGACGAGTACACCTGTATTGCAAACCTCGTTCCGTTCGGCAAGAAGCAATCCGAAAATCAGAAAACGGCTCTCGCATACGCTTTCAATTCCGCGATAAACGACGTTTACAAGCAGTCGCTCCGTTCGTGGAAAAAGATAGTGCAGACCTACGTGCTTGAAAACACCGATTTTCTGCTCAACCTTATGCCCGAGATAGAATTTCTCGTCAAGGGAACCCTGCTTCTGCGTTATCTTAAAACAAAAAATCTTCCGCTCTGTACCCCGACGGTTCGCGACGACGCGCCCGTTTTCCGAGCCTACGGACTTTACAACCCCTGCGTTGCCGTTAAGGTCGACGACGAGATAATACCGAACGATCTTGAGTTTGACGCAGAAAACGCACTGATATACGTCCTCACCGGCCCTAACCGCGGAGGTAAATCTGTTATCACCTGCGCCATGGGACTTGCTCAGGCTATGATGCAGCTCGGTATGTTCGTGCCCGCCGTCAAGGCCGAGATCAGCGTTTCCGACGGCATCTTCACCCACTTCCCCACAGGAGCGGACGACACGATAGATAAAGGCCGTCTCGGTGAGGAATGTGCGCGTCTTAACGAAATATTTGAGAACGTGACCGAAAAGAGCCTTGTGCTCCTTGACGAGTCGCTCTCCTCCACGGGCGCGTATGAGGCGTCGTACATCGCCGCAGAGGTGCTTGCGGGATTTTCCCGAGTGGGATGCCGCTGTCTCTTCTCCACCCACCTGCATGAGCTTGCCGCCGAGATAGACAATATCAACGCGCGCACTTCTCCCGAGGGCGGTTCTAAGATAGACACGCTCGTTGCAGGCATCGACGAGGGCAAGCGCTCCTTTAAGATATACCGTATGAAGCCCGACGGTAAGAGCTACGCCCGCGACATTGCGGACAAATACGGGCTTTCCTATGAAAACATTGTAAAAAACATCAAAAAAGCGTAAAACGTTTCCGAAAGGAGAAAAAAATGAATACAGAACTTTTAAAGCTGCTTGAAAACGACGCTCGTCTTACCGCAGATCAGCTCTCGGTAATGCTTGAATGTGACAAGAGCGAGATAGAAAAAGAAATAAAGGAATGTGAGGAAAACGGAACTATCCTCGGATATAAGGCTATCGTGGACTGGGAAAAGACCGAAAAAGAGTCGGTCACGGCTATGATAGACGTAAAGCTCACACCTCAGCGCGACAGAGGCTTTGACAGAGTCGCAGAGAAGATATACAACTACCCCGAGGTAAAGTCGGTGTACCTTATGTCGGGCGCGTACGACCTCTCGGTGCTTATCGAGGGAAAGACGATGAAGGAGGTAGCCTTCTTCGTGTCGCAGAAGCTCTCGACCATCGAGGCTGTAAATTCGACCGCGACACATTTTATCCTGCACAAATACAAGGATAAAGGCGTTCTCTATAACGGGGGCGAGATCGACGAAAGGGGAAATTTTAACTGATGATAGATTATAGCAAGGTACTTTCCCGTACGGTAGTTGAAACACCTAAATCGGGAATAAGAAAATTTTTTGATCTTATGAGCACAATGCAGGACGTTGTCGGACTTACCGTAGGCGAGCCCGATTTCCAGACGCCTTGGCACATCCGCGAGGCAGGTATTGAGAGTCTTGAAAAGGGCAAGACCTACTACACGGCAAATGCGGGACTTATGGAGCTCCGCTCCGAGATAAATAACTATATGACACGCCGCTTTCACGTCTCTTACGAGCCCTCCTCCGAGGTCATCGTTACCGTCGGCGGAAGCGAGGCTATCGACATCGCGTTCCGTTCGCTCATCGAGCCCGGTGATGAGGTAATCGTGCCTACGCCCTCCTTTGTGTGCTACGCGCCTCTTGCTAAGATGGCAGGCGGTGTGCCCGTTATACTTGAAACAAAGGTTGAAAACAAGTTCAAGATAGATCCCGAGGCGCTCAAGGCAGCTATCACACCAAAGACAAAGCTCTTGGTGCTTCCCTACCCCAACAACCCCACGGGAGCTATAATGACGCGTGAGGAGCTTTCGGATATTGCGGACATACTGAGAAACACTAACATAGTAGTTCTCTCCGATGAGATATACGCGGAGATGACCTATACGGGCGAGCACTGCTCTATCGCGTCCTTGCCCGATATGTGGGAAAGAACGATCATCGCAAGCGGCTTCTCAAAGGCGTACGCTATGACGGGATGGCGTCTCGGATATATCTGCGCGCCCAAGCCCCTCTGCGAGCAGATGCTGAAGATACATCAGTACGGTATTATGTCCTCCCCCACGACCGCGCAGTTTGCGGCTGTCGAGGCGCTGAAAAACGGCGAGGACGACATAAAGATGATGGTAGACGAATACAACCGCCGCCGCCGTTACATATACAACGGTCTGCGCAGTATCGGCATTGAGTCCTTCGAGCCCGAGGGAGCATTCTACATATTCCCGCGCATCGGTGATTTTGGACTTTCGGGCGAGGAATTCTGCAATAAGCTCCTCTATGACTATAAGTGCGCTATCGTTCCCGGTAACGCGTTCGGAGCGAGCGGCGAGGGCTTTGCGCGTATCTCCTACGCTTATTCGATAAAGCACATAACACAAGCGCTTGAAAGAATTGAAGCGTTTGTAAAAACACTGTAAAAATAAAGGGGCTGAGTCGCTAAAATGTGGCTCAGCTCCTTGCTTTTTCAGATTGCTAACCTTCAAATTGAAGTTTCTTTTTCGCTTACGCGAAAAGGCGCGAACGAAGTTCGTGCGGCGGGATGTTTTGATTTTAAATTGCTACGCTTGAATGAGGCGCAACAAGAAAACAAATCACAGCAAATTTAAGGTAAATTTTGCTGACGCAAAAAAGATCCTTCACATGGCTTGCAAGGTAGCAAGCCGTTCAGGATGACACGAAGTGTAGTGTGTGCAATATTTGTACATACAAGCGTCGCAATATATTTTGGTACGCATTATTACCCTATTCAAACTAACTTGTCATCCTAAGTCCGAACCGCTTATGGGGTTATCAGCACGTTAATTCGAGCAAGAACTTGTTCTTGCCATTTCGCTAACAGCGAAATAGGCGTATCGGAGTAGAGGATCTTGCGACGAAGTCGCTTTACTGCACTATCTTCATTGGGGATATATTTACACATATCAAACATCCCGATAAAAAACTTAAAATATATTCAAAAATCAAGAAAGCTGAACCACGTTAGTGACTCAGCTCC
>JAFTYG010000055.1 GCA_017461365.1 Clostridia bacterium
AACCGTGTTTGAGATCGGCACTCCCGAAGAACTTTATGCGCTCCTCTCTGTAACCCTCAAGGACGGCGCAGAGGACGCAGCTACGTCAAGAGCCGCAACCGCAGGCAAGACCTTCGTGCTCACAGCCAACCTCGACCTTGAGGGCGCTGAGTGGCAGGGTATCGCGGAATTCTGCGGTAACTTCGACGGAAACGGCTACTCTATCTCCAATATGGTACAAAACGTTACCGTTGCGGCTGAAGCGGTTAACAACGAGACCTATATAAATCCCAAGACCGACTACACAGTTTGCGCAGGCTTTTTCAAGACTGTAGCTCACACAGCACTTGACGGCAGGCTTTACATCAAGGATCTCGCTATCAACAACTTCGATGTCACCATGAATTCCGCATTTGAAGGAAAGACTCATATAGGCGGTCTCATCGGTGCATACACCTACAACTATGATGATACCAACAACTACACTGGCAAGCTGACTATCGAAAACGTAATGCTTACCGATGTAAACGTAGTATTCAGCACCACATGGGGCTCCGATCCCACAACAGCGGGACGCCCCACCATGGGCGGCTTCATCGGCTCGCACTACGTGGTTATCGTAGACAGCACAGGTGCGATAATCGCGCAGAACGATCTTGTTATCGACAGCGTTATGTTCCAGGGAAAGGTCGAGACCAAATGGGACAGATACACGCTTATCGGCGCATATATCGGTGACCTCAACGCAGGAAGAAAAAAGAGCAACTCGGGAGCCGCATCAGGCGGTGACCTTTACACAGAGGTATCCTTTAAAAACTGCCTGAGCTTCGCAGAGCTCATAGCTCCCACAACAGCATCCGCGCTTCGCGCCCTTTGCGCAAGAGGTAACTCTGACGCAAAGAAGAACTTGGCTTCTACCTGCGCAACGTGGATCGACGTAACCTCGGCAGGAGCGCTGAAATCCAACACCATAAAGTATAAGAACGAAAAGGCTCTCAAGCTCACTCTCTCCGACGTTTACGGTTACAACGCAGACGATGCTTCTACCTACGACGGTTGGTATCAGGATGAAGTCTTTGGCATCATCCCCAAGGGACTTGCAGATAACGTGATCTACAAGATGTACGCGCAAAAGTCCTCCGCGGCAGATGCGAACGGTAAATACGGCGTCCGTATCATCGGCGCGCTTCAGTCTCTCGATCTTCTCAACGTAAAGCTCGACGCTCAGGTATCGACCGATAACGGAGCAACGTGGACAACAGTTCCCGTAGATACAGTTCAGACGGTCTACACGTCTGTTATGGCGGCAGGTACTAAAATAACTGCCGAAGACCTCGGCGGTAAGTACGTCTACGTCGCAGCTCTTTCGGGTATCTCCGCAGAAACCCCCGTCACTGTCAGAGTAACACCGACAAAGACTATGCTCGACGGTACGGTAGTCACAATGTCTACACAGCAGATAACGCTTACCTTCCCCGCTGCTAACTGAGGAGGCATAATTATGAGGAAAACGTATATGAAACCTCAGGTTGAAATGCTCGGGCTTGCAAAGGAAGATATACTCAACGCTTCCGCAAATCAGCTCACCCTGAGCACCGATGAAAATGCCGTTCTCGGAGAATTCGACATCGGAGGAATTTTCAACTGAAAAAGCATTATCCGTCTCCGAGGGATAGCCGGCATATTCCTCGGTATCGAAAAAATCCAACACCCGTTTCCCATTTGGGAGGAATTTTATGAAAAAACGTATTTTAACCTTTATTCTCTGCCTTGCCGTGGCGATGGCTGTATTGCCTGCCTGCGGCGACAACTCAGCGAATGACATCGACGGAAAGGACAGCACGGACACTGGCGGTGCCGAAACAGGTACCCAAAGCTCCGAACCCGTCACACTTTTCGGAGGCGGCGACGACTATGTGCTCGTCTACCCCGACGGAGCTACAGACGGTCTCAGAGCAACGGTCATCGAGCTCCGCAATTCTATCAAAGACCTCACGGGTATAAAACCCGCGCTTGCATCCGATAAGGACTCCGCAACGGCAAAGGAAATAGTCATAGGCCCAACGTCAAGAGATGAAACCGCAACGTCGACCGCGGCTATCGGAGAGAGAGGCTATCGGGTAGAAATGATAGGCGAAAAGCTCGTCATCACGGGAAGCAATGACTTTCTTATAAAAATGGCTATCGAAGAGCTTCTTGCATCTGCCGAGGTAACAGAAAACCACCTTTCGGTAGAAAAGGATCTGCTCCTCACAAATGACGGCTCGTCTCTCGTTTCTCCAATTACCGATAAAAACGGTAAGTTCAATTACACCCTTGTGCTCCCCACCGATGCATCCGATACGCTAAAGGTCGCTGTCAATAATTTCCGCGATAAGTGCTGGGACATCTTTGGCTACCGTCCTGCGATCTCTTATGCAAACAGTACGCCGACCGAGCTCGAAATACTTATCGGAGACACGGGCAGAGAGCAAAGCAACAGCCTCTATTCAAAGCTGAACTATTTTGATTATCAGGTAAGCCTTGACGGAGACCGTATCGTCGTCGCGGCCATGAGCGACTCACTCATCGACGAAGCGCTGACAGGTCTTTATAACGAGATCAAAACAAATTCGCTTTCGTCCTACAACGGAGAAACCCTTATGAACAAAGAATTCACATACTACGACAGTACACTCTCCTTCGCCTCGGGTATTCCCGCTGTCACGGCAGGAACCTTTGAGGGGATTTACGACGCGGGAGACAATACCGTCGTAGTAGCGCAAAAGGAAGTCAAGAAAACCGACTACGAGTCTTACGTCGAATCCTTAAAGACAAACGGATTTAAAGCAGATAAAACGTACAGCCTCGGAGATAACGGCGAAAACCTCTACACGCTTCTCTCCTCCGAAAAGTCGACCGTCTACGTATCCTACCTATCTCAAACCGAACAGATGAGAGTTTATATCGAGGAGGCGGACAACGCGAACTACTACGAAGAGACCGAAGCGACAAAGGGCGGCAACGAAACTCCCACCTTCTGGATGCTCAAATCCGACTATAAGGGCTCGGGACACAACGGCGGAAGCTCCTTCGTTTTCCGTCTCTCCGACGGAACGTACATCGTCGAGGACGGCGGATACAAGACCGACGCCGAGGCAGATCAGCTCTACGAGATACTCTGTAAGTACACTCCCGAGGGCGAAAAACCTGTTATCTCGATGTGGTTTATCACCCATCTTCATTCCGACCACTACGGTTGTCTCCAGAACTTTGCGCCACGCTACGGCGACAAGGTCGAGGTCAAAGCGTTCGGCTATAACTTCCTCAAGAGCGGAGTTGCCGCAAGCTCAGGCTCTACGGTAAATAATCTTGAAGCACTCATGAAGTCTGCTTGGCCCGATGCAGTTCTCTACAATAAGCTCCACACGGGCATGACACTCGGCTTTGCGGACGCTAAGGTAACCGTCATCTGTACACACGAGGATACCTATCCGAGCAAGCCCTACGATATGAACGATACTTGTTTGGTCGTCCGCGTAGACATCGGCGGTCAGCGCTTTATGCTCCTTGCCGACGCTTGCAGAGAGCAAAGCAAGGTAATGTCAGCCACCATCCCCGTGTCCGAGCTTGAAAGCGACTTTGTTCAGATAGCTCACCACGGCTACGAGGGCTGTCTCAAAGACCTCTACGAAAAGATAGACGCCCGCGTCGGACTCTGGACGATGTCGATCTACGGCTATAAGATGGACACCGTTGAGAACGTGTTCGAAACGTGGATGAAGAAGAGCAACACCTCGGGCTACGCCTACGCAAACTACTATATCTGCTATCAGAGCTCTATCGAGCAGATACTTGTAGACGGAGCGGGCACAGTAGAGCTCGCACTTCCCTACACCGATCTTTCACTTAATAATAAAGACGGCTACGCAGTAAACGGAAACTACAAATTCCCCGATTATAAGGGAATATTTGCAGAGATCAAAGCAACAGATCCAAGATCATAATACACATAAGGAGGTATTATTATGAAATTCACAAAAATAATTGCCACAGCATCAGCAGTATTGATGCTTCTCGGCGTGCTTGCTTCTTGTAACAATAACAAAACCGACACGCCCGATAACACCGATACAAAGAAAGACGTCATCGATACCACAAAGCCGACAGAGACCGATACACAGCTCAACGACGATGACACCCTTGACGACTATGACTTCAATAAGGAAACCTTTGTAATACTCGCGCGTAAATCTACGCTCGATGAGTATTACGTCGATCCCAAAGCGGAAATGACCTCCGTCGGACGTGAGGTATATGCAAGAACACTGTCCATTCAGGATAGATTTAACGTAAAGATAGAAGTTCAGGAGGTAAACTGCGACGACGGACACCGTACCGCATATACCGAAATGCTCGGTAACAGCGTAAACTCGGGCGTATCTCCCTACCATATGCTGTCGGGACATATGACCGTAATCTCTCCTCAGCAGTATAACGGCTATCTCCTCGACCTCTGCTCACTTCCTGAGTTCGACGTAAAAAAGGAATGGTGGTCTGAGCAGATATATAACGAATGTAACTACGACGGTAAGCTCTACTTTGCGGTCGGAGACATCGCTTATACCATGTATGCTTATATGCAGGTCCTCTTTGTAAACGAAAGCGCATTCACCCGTGAAAAGGTAGATTTTGACGGCGACATAAGCGAGTTCTACGATATGGTACGCGACGGCGGCTGGACAATGGATAAGCTCATTCAGTATTCCACAAACTACGCAAGCGGTCTTACAGACGTTTCCGAGGACGAGAGAGAATACGGACTTATGCTCAACCAGCACTCCTCAAGAGCATTCGTAGCATCTACAGAGGCATCCTTTGAATACAGAAACGAAACAGATGAGCTCTTCCTCTATGAAGCTCCCGAAACAAGAATGTTGACACTTCTTCAGCAGATAAAGGACAACTGGGTAGGTAAGAACAATATCCACAACCCCAATACGAACGGCAACGACTCTAAGAACTCCAACGTGATCTTTACCGAGGGCAGAGGACTCTTCTACGGACAGGAGCTCGGTCAGGCGGCTAACTTCGATATGACCGATGAATACGGCATAGTCCCCTTCCCCATGTACGATGAAATTCAGGACGGCTACCGTTCTACGATCCGTAACTCCGTATCCGCAGTAGCAGTTCCCTCCAACGTATCCTCCGAGGATCACACTATGATAGGCGTTCTCGTTGAGGCTATGGGTATGTACGGATATAACGAGATCACTCCCGAATACTACGGAAAAGTTCTTTCTACGCGTCTGCTCGGCGATGCCGACGGTCAGGATATGCTCAAGCTCGTCCGTGAAGGCTTCACCATCGACCACGCGCTTGCAAACACTTTCGGATACGGAGGCGTTCACCCCTATTCCGTTTACAAATCCGCTATATTCGGTGAAAAGGACTTCACAACCATCTGGGCAGAAAATTACGGTAATCTCAACGGTCTGCTCACAACAATGAAAACCAAGATAAACGCAGTAAATACGGCAGGATGAAGTAGGTGATTGCTATGAGAAAAACACTAAAAATTTTACTTACGCTTATGCTTATCGGCTGTCTTTCTCTTAGTGTGATTTCCTGTAACAATGATACCCCCGATAATGAGGGGGTATCAGAAACAGAAAGCGAAAGTGATACTGCAGTTGATACGGGGAATCAGACTCCCGACGATCCCGTTGATCCTGACGATCCCGACGATCCCGTTGATCCCGACGATCCTAACGATCCTGACGATCCGGATGATCCGGATGATCCGGATGATCCCAACACGCCGGATGATCCCGATGAGCCTGCCGATGAGGATCCCATCACATCAGGGGACGATAACACAGAAGAAGGATGGAATAAATTGGAACAAATGACACCCATCGATCCTGAAAAAGAGGAAGAACCGATAAGACCTGTAACAGTTGATCCCGAGCTTGTAGCAAAAACAGAGGGACAGGTAATTGACATCTACCTTATAGCGGGACAGTCGAACGCTTGCGGCTATACTACGATAACAAGCGATTTCAAAAACAGCAATTCCGTGTTCAAGGACGGATATTCAAACGTTCTTTACTCGGGTAACTCCGCAAACTCAAGCAGCAACGTATATGAGCCCTATATCACAACACTTCAAAAAACCACCGCAGGCCTCGGACGTTATGCCGATGGCTCCTACTCTGGCCCAGAGCTCGGTATGGCGGAAGCTCTTTCCTCATACTATAACACCGAGAGCGGCAAAATGGCTTGTATCGTCAAGTACGCGATAGGCGGAGTAAGTCTGCGTGATAATATCACGGGACGCGATGCAGCGGGCGGTAACTGGGCGCCTCCCTCCTACCTTGAAAGCATTGGCGGAGGAAAAGATGACAATCTTTCGGGCGGACAGTACAGAAAGTTCATTCATCAGGTAAAGTGCAGTATAGCAGAGCTTGAGGCTCACGGCTACACCGTAAACGTCAAAGGACTTTACTGGATGCAGGGAGAGGCGGATCACCAATATCCCGACCTTTACGCAACAATATTCAACTACTTCGTATCTGATATAAGAAACGATCTCGGAGAGATAACGGGCGCCAACCTTTCGACTATGCCCATTATCGTGGGAGCTATGTCAAGCACGTATCACCGCACACACGCTACCGCTACAGATACGTTTATCGCAAAGCAGATAGCTATATGCGACTCCTTGGACAACGTTTATTTCAATAATTCCGCGCCCTTCAGCCCCAGCCGTGACAGCGCAAACGACAGCGACCAGTCACACTGGACGAGCGATGACAATCTGTTCATCGGAGAGATGGTCGGTACAAAGCTTTTGAACCTTTGCTGCGGACAGAATTATGAGACGCTCACGCTTGGCGAAAACGTAGCATCAGTGTATGACGCAAACGGACAGCTCATCGCTTCCTACGCTTCCCTTGCCTACGCAATAAACAGCGCGCCCGAGGGAGCTACCGTAAAGCTGTTAAAGGACGTCACACTGTACGCACCGCTTAATCTCAGCAATCAGAATAAGGTCACACTCGACGGCAACGGACATAAGATAAATACCTACGCAACCTACATCGTCATCCGTCTTGTCGGCACAGACCTGACCTTCAAGAACGTTGAGCTCGTTCCCGCAAGCGGATCGCTCACGTCGCTGAAGATAAACAAATACGATAACGCCGTATTCACTGTCGACGGCGGAAACCTCGGAGAGTGCGCCGCATAAGCGCCACATAAAAATCCGATAAAAAACACAAGGAGCTTAGCTCATTTGCCACCCGCAAATGAACTAAGCTCCTTTTCTTGTATATGTTTTATTTTACCAATGCTACCTCAGCAAACCTTATATCCGCCCTCAGAGGCAACGATATGCGCGTTTTCGGCAGTATATATACCCGATGCCGCCTCCGTGTACGTCGTGATTGCTCCGCGGTCATACGCCTTGATAATGCTCGCATCCTGCATCGTAAACGTTGTTCCTACACCAAGTATGATCTTACCAAGCCCCTTGTCTGTAGCATCACTTCCAACAGTACCAATATCTCCCGTGATCCTGCAGTTGTTATAGGTGATCTTCGCATTGAGCGTTTCTGCGTTGTGTATCAAAGCCGAAGAGCTGTATCCGACTATTTCACAGTCGGTAAGCATAAGCCCCGAAGCATCCTTGCATTCAGCAGGCAAATATTCCGCCGTATATGTGGCATTGTCGTTGGAATAGGATATTGAAAAGAGCGGCTCGTCGGTCTCGACCTTCTGCGATATTTTCACACCGACAAATTCAACCTTGCCGTAATAATACGAATAATTCTTCGTGTCGGAAAATCCTCTGCCGAGCAGCCTTATAAAATCTTCCTCGCCATCAGTACCTATCTTGTTTACCTCACCACCGTACATCTTAAGGCTCGTAGTGCTTGCATCGTTCGCCCAATAAGTAGACGTATAAAGGAAATTCGTACAGTTTATAACCACACAGTCGCCGTCGGTATATCCTACCTCAGAGCCAATAAGCACGTTTTTGTTATTGCCGTACATCTGGAATACCGTGTACTTGTTTCCCGCAGGCAGAGTAACGGTTCCCTTTCCGTTAGAGGATATAAGATTAAACGTCGACACGTATCCATCCTTGTAAGTCGTCCGCATAAGACTTCCGTTTGTCAGCGTCAGCGTCTTTGCGTTGAGATCAAGAGTTACCGTAACAGTCTTTGTTTTTCTCATGTTACCGCTTGTAGCGCCCTTGCAGGTAACGTCTGTAAGCAGAGTTATGCAATCGCCGTTGGTGTATCCGCCCGTGATCTTCTCCTCAAGCGCGTCAAGCGTCAGATAGCTTTCCGTGCCGTTGTTCAACAGCTTTGCAACGTAGCCTGCGGCAACCGCCTCACTGTCACTGTCAATACCCGTGCTTTCGTCACTGCTTGCGTAATCGTAGCTTCTGTAGGGCTTCTCTTCAAGGTACTTGTCAATAAGCGCCTGAATTCCCGCCATGTCAGCATCCGAAGCGAATACGTCAGTATAATTCGTCGTCGCGCCGTCATAGGTGTAATATGTGGATATGAATTTTGAAAAGCTGTAAAACTTCGCGCTTGCCCCCGCAGGACGAAGCGCGCTGTTGTTGCAAAAACCATACGTCTGCCCCTGAGCGGACGCACCCGTAAATGCGCAGTAAGTCATAAGCGTAGTTATATAGCCCGAGAGCTGATTGGGATGGTAGCCGTCCTTTGCGCTCTTCTTTATTACGAACGTATTTTTCTCATACTCACATTCCGCATCAGGCACCTGCACGTCCCCATTCATTATGTCATAGACAAGGCGTCCCCATTCGATAATTGTAACTCCCTTGTCCTCCCATGATTTCAGGGAGTCAAGCGTGTTCTTGGCAAGACACATCTGACTTCCTATTGTTCCGTAGGCATTGTAAGGAACGATAATAGCAAACCTTACGTTCGGGTTTGCCTCGCGGAAAAACGCCATCACGTTTTCAAGATTTGAGGAAAAAGAAGCGTCCGCCGCCTCACTGCTTCCCGTCTGTATAACAACGTAATCAAAATTTCTGTCCGTAATATACGCCTTGTGATCCACGCCGTCACAGCCGCGGTTTGCGGAGCAATTACCGCCGAACATATGCTCAAGCGAATGTCCACCGAACGTCCAGTTCGTCACCTCAACGTCCATTCCGTTCGCCTTGCATAGCTGATAAAAATATCCCTTATCCCCCGTTCTCGACGCCTGAGTAAGATAGGTTTGAGATTTTTCAAGAACAGTCTGTCCGTAATATGTATAGGAATTTCCTATAAAAATTATTTTTTTGCCGTCAAGAGAATTTATATTCATCTCATCGTCTCCTTGTTCGCCGTCGCCTTGTTCAACGTCTCCTTGCTCATTGTCTCCTTGCTCGACGTCTCCTTGTTCGTTGTCGCCCTGTTCGTTGTCGCTTGCGTTGCTCTCCGTGCCGTCGTAGGTTTCTGCCGAAGTGTCAACAGGAAGATCCTCGCCGTCACATCCCATCAATACCGTACCAAGCATCATAGCGCACAGCAACAGCGCGCCGATAGCTCTTAATGATCTTTTCATACTACTACCTCTCACGATATAAAATAATACTTACAATCTATATTATATATCTTATTTTGTCTTTTGTCAAGCATAGCCTACAAAAAAGGATAAACAAGCTAACCGAAAAAGCCAAATTATAAAGTAAATGGTCATAGAGCAAGGGCTGACCTAAAGCAAAACGGTCATCTTTCAAAATTTGTTGTTCAATAATCAAAGATATGCAAAACGATTGATTATTCATAAAAATATGATATAATAAATTCACCTATAAATAAGAATTTGACCAAACAGAGGAAATATTATGAAAAAACAATTAAAACGTTAATAATCATTTGTTGTATGGCGTTATGTCTTACATTTTGCTTAACTGCTTGCTCAAGCAAGTGCGAGCATACATACGACAATGCTTGCGACGCTACCTGTAATGAGTGTGGACATACAAGAGAAGTGTCGGCGCATCAGTGGAAGGACTCTGATTGCAGTTTTCCTAAGACCTGTACTGTCTGCGGACATACAGAAGGAGAAGCGCTTATGCACGACTTTGCAGATGCAACCTGCATTGCTCCCAAAACCTGTAAGCTTTGTGGGACAACCGATGGCGACGCGCTCGGTCACACACCTGAAGCCGATGACGGCTACTGTACCACATAGGTGGTCTGCTCGGTCTGCGGAGATGTTACCACCACTGCAAAGACCAATCATATCGCGCACGCCGACGACAACAAATGCACCACTCCCGTAACCTGTACCGCTTGCGATACGGTTATCATCGAAGCAAAAACGGCACACGACCATTCGGGCGAATGGCTGAGCGACGGCGACGGACATTGGCACGTTTGTAAGAGTGACGCTTGCACCGTAATCGATGTTAAGACCGAACATACCAAGGGAACTGACGGAAAATGTATCGATTGCGGATATATCGTAGAGGTCGTTCCGCCCCACGATCACGAGTACACAACGCTGAGGTACAATGAAACCCATCGTTGGAAGGAATGCTCTTGTGAAGCAAAGGACGAAAGCGCAAAAACACCTCACTCCGCAACCGATGACGGAGATTGCACCACCGCATTGGTTTGCGACTGCGGACACACCATAACAAAGGCGAAAGACCACGTAGCAGGCGAGGATGACGGAAACTGCACAACCGCGGTCAAGTGCGTGAGTTGCGACAAGGATGCCGTAGCGGCAACGACAGGTCATAACGACACCAACCAAGATTACACCTGTGACAATGACGGTTGTCAAGTAACGGTTGACGCACCCTGAGTGTCCATCGTCCGCGCAATCGCGTAAATTATATTAGCCTACGCAGTTTGCGTAGGCTAATATAATTTATAAGAGATCTGATATTATTTATTCGATCAGTTGATCGACTCGCGCATCTTCTTGACCGACTCCGACATGGGAACTCCCGCCTTGAATAGCGAGGACGTACCCGCAACGAATATATCTGCTCCCGCGTCGCTCATCTTGCGCGCGTTCTCAAAGCTTACGTTTCCGTCGACCTCGATCTCGACCTGCGTGTATCCCCTTTCATCAAGGTATCTGCGAAGCGCCGTTATCTTTTCAAGACACTGAGGAACGAGCTTCTGTCCCGCAAAGCCGGGATTTACCGTCATAAGAAGCACCGCATCTATGTCGGGGAGCACCCATTCAAGCACCTCTATAGGAGTTGCGGGATTGAGAGCTACCATAGCCTTTGCGCCTCGGCTCTTTATCTGAGAAAGCGCGCGCTGAAGATGCTTTGTGCTCTCATAATGCACCGAAACGTAGTCACCCTCGCCGAACTCAAACCAATCGAGCTTCTTTTCGGGCTCTTCCACCATCAGATGAAGATCTATCGGAATATGTGTCTCTCTTTTGAGTATCTTACAAAAATCGGTTCCAAGAGTATAGTTTGAAACGAAGTGACCGTCCATAATATCAACGTGGATATACTCAATTCCGTTATCCTCAAAATCGCGGACACACTCCTTCAAATTCATAAAATCTGCGCACATAATAGACGGCGATATTTGCTTTTTCATTTGTCCTCTACCTCCAACATTACCTTCTGATAAAAATCCGTTCTGTCCCGCATCATCTCAAATGCATACATATAGTCCCCGTTTATCCCAATTCGATGGGTAATGAGCTTCTCGGGAGTAATAATTCTCTCCGACATAGCGCTTATAGCATCGCGCCAATCGTTCTGTATTTCACCGAAAGAGGAGTTCCAAGTACCCAAAAGCCTGAGCTCTTTGCGAAGGATATACCAATATTCCTGCTGTGAAAGTTCAATACCTCTTGAAGGATTTCCCATAAGTACGATCTGTCCAAACGGCTTCAAGGCTTTGAGACAACGGGCAAGAGCTGCCCCCGCACCTGTACCCTCTATGGACACATCTACGTCAATACCATCTTCATATTCGTAAAATCCAAGCTCCCTCGCCGCCTTGATCTTTCTTTCATCAAGGTCAAAGAAGTACACCTTTTCCGCTCCTTTGTTCGTCGCCCACATAGCGGCAATGAGACCTATCGGGCCCGCGCCCGAGATAAGCAGGCTCTTTCCCGTCAAATCACCGAGCTTCTTTACTGCATGGCAGGCAACCGCAGAGGGCTCGCACATAGCGCCCGCCGCAAGGCTTACGCTGTCGGGAAGCGTGAGAATATTCCAACGCTTTACCGAAATATATTCCGCCATTGCGCCGTCTCTGCGAGAGCCGTAGTAATCGTAATTTGAGCAAAGCGCGTAATTTTCTGCCTTGCAGGACTCACATTCAAAGCACGGGAGAAGCGGAAATACCGCAACTCTTTTCCCCGTCAGCTCCCCTTTGGGATCATATTCAACCGTACCCGAAAATTCGTGTCCGATCACCGTGGGAAAATGGTATGTACCCTTGTCAAACACACGCGGAATATCGCTTCCGCAAATTCCGCAGTACGCAACGCGTACGAGCACCTCATCGTCTTGCGTTTCCGCTACGGGTAGCTCATCCAAGCGAAGGTCTCCCACTGCGTGAAGATTTAATGCTTTCATTGTTTTTTTCATAAAAATTCCTCTTTTTTCGTTATAGCTCTTGATATTTCATTTAACTTGTATTATAATAAATCAAGCACGTTCGGTCAAGTATCGGCGGATATATTGACCAACTATCACTATTTGCGTAAAACAATGTCAAAAATGAGCACATTCGAGCAAAGGAGGATAACTTTTAACTATGTTTAACGTAGAAAGACAGGAAGAGATAATGCGTCTTTTGGAGCAAAGAAAAAGCATGACGGTACACACGCTTTCACAGCTTTTGTTTACAAGCGAATCAACCGTTCGGCGCGATCTTTCGGAGCTTGAACGGGCGGGGCGAGTGCGCCGTACGTTCGGCGGCGTGGTGCTTGAGGAGACACTGACAAAGGAGGTTCCGCTTCTGCTCCGTCGCTCACAGAACCATCGCGCAAAGGAAATAATCGCCGCAAAGGCACGTCCTCTTTTGTCAAACGGAAAGGTCATATTTCTCGATGCTTCATCTACTGTCGCGCATCTTGTGCCGATACTCGGAGAATTTTCCGATCTGACCGTTATGACAAATTCTCCGAATACTGCGCTTGAGCTTGGCGCTCTCGGTATTCGTACCTATTGCACGGGAGGACTTTTGCTTGAAGCGTCTCAGGCATTCGTAGGCGCGGAGGCGGAGGACACCGTAAGGCGCTTTAATGCTGACCTGATGTTTTTTTCAAGCAGGGGCGTAGACCGCGACGGAAATATTACCGACTCGTCGGTGGAAGAATCGCGCCTGAGACTCGCCATGATGCAGAGGGCAAGAAAAAAATATTTTTTATTCGACACCGATAAATACGAAAAGAAATACATATACAATCTTTGCAACGTCAGTGAAATTGACGGCGTTATCTCAAATGAGGATATATTTTAAGATCATAGAGGTGATATTATGAAAAAGATCAATAGTCTGCCGAGTCCTATCGGCATCTCAAGAGAAGAGATTATGGCTTTGCTGCTCCGTGAGGAATACGGCGTGCTCCCTGCCAGCCCGTTTTCGGTAACGGCAACGGAGGTATCTTGCGATAAAAAATTCTGCGCCGCGCGTGCCGAGCTTCTTACGCTTACCTTACATTGTAAGGCGGAGTTCGGGGAATTTTCCTTTCCCTTGTATTACGCCCGTCCGACGAGATCGGGCTCTCCCGTTCCCTGCTTTATACACATAAATTTCCGCGATCTTATTCCCGACAGGTATCAACCCACCGAAGAGATAATAGATAAGGGCTACGCTACTCTTACATTTTGCTATAAAGACGTTTCATCCGACGACGGAGATTTTTCGAACGGACTTGCGGGAGTAGTATATCCCGACGGAAAGCAAACCTCCGATGGATGCGGAAAGATAGGTCTTTGGGCATGGGCGGCGTGCGCGGTGCTTGAATATGCTCTTACTCTGCCCGAGCTTGATCACTCAAAAATAAGCGTTGTCGGTCACTCGCGTCTCGGAAAAACAGCTCTTCTAGCGGGGGCGCTTGACTCACGCTTCTTCTGCGCATTTTCAAATAATTCGGGATGCGGCGGCGCGGCTCTCTCACGAAGCAATACGGGAGAAACTGTACGAAAGATCACCGATCGTTTTCCCTATTGGTTCTGCAAGAGCTTTAAGCAATACGCCGATAATGAGGAGGCGCTAACGTTTGACCAGCACTTTCTTCTTGCGGCAAATGCGCCTCACAAGGTCTACGTGGCAAGCGCCGAGGAGGATCTATGGGCTTGTCCAGACAATGAATATCTGTCCTGCGTTGAAGCGAGCGCGTATTACGAGGCTCTCGGTATTTCAGGCTTTGAGCATCCCGACCGTATGCCCAAGGTCGGTGAGAGCTTTCACGGCGGAAATATCGGCTATCACATCCGCTCGGGCTGTCATTATCTGAGCCGTGAGGATTGGAACAGATACATTGAGTTTTTAAGCAAATGATTTATCAAAAAACGCTGAAGCGATAACGTTCGCCTCAGCGTCTTTTCAATATAAAATTTACGGAACGGCAACCGTTATCTGTCGGTATCCACAGCTATCGCGCTGTCCGCTCTCGATAACCGAAAGTCTGTCGAGATCGGCGTAGCACGAATAGGAATATCTGTTGCCGTAAAGCAGATTTTCTTTTTCTATCGCTTTACAGAAATAGGGCGAGCCACCGCGAGTGAGCGACACACTTCCGCAGTTATAGGTATGTACTGCGGCAACCACGGGATACGGCGTATCTCCTACAAGCTCGGAAATATCTATCTGCGTATCCGCCGTTTCACTTCCGCAGATATACACGAATATAAATTCAAGCTCTCCGTCCTTGACGTAAAAGCTCTCAGCAAGCAGACCGCCAATGTTTTTCGATGAACGCCGCTCAAGTATTACATCGGGCTTAGAAAACGCAGCTCCTCCGTTATCGGTAAGAGCAGAATATGAGCTTACCGCCTCGCGCAGATTTTGCGCGTCGGTGTCTTCAAGCGCTCCGCACATGAACATATCGGGAGAATATTCGCCTATCGCGCCGCACAGCGCGGTGATCTCGGAGAGCGCATCGAACGGTAAAATATCGAACAGTGAAAACGAGCCGATCTGCGTCTCTGTACTGTGGTAGGGTATGAACAAGGACGACGGAAGCTTGGGTGAAAGCGTTCCCTCTTTTCCATCCGCGCAGAGAAGCTCAAAAAATCGCTCTGTCACGGTCTTGATCCCGTATGCATCGGGAGCCTTGAGAATAACGGATTTTCCTGTAAATTCAAGCTCTGCTCTTCCGCTCATGCAATCCTTACCGTTGATCTCGATATAGATATATCTCTGCTCATCTGACGGCGAGCCTATATGCACGTCGAGCCAATATCCGAACGCTTCTGAAATATTATCTCTCAATTCGTACGCGCAAGACAGAGCATCAGCGTCATCGTTGCGGTACGCAAATATCGCATAGTCCGAAATATCTGCCTCTCCGATACTCAGGCTTTCGGCTGGATAGCTTCCCTCATAATCAAATCCTCCGCCATCGGGAATGAGACGCTTTTCATCTGACACGGGTAATATCTCGGTCTTAAATCGCTCTATTGCGGTAAGCGTTGCGCTGTCGTTAGCTCCGCAAATCACCGTAAAGTTACCGTAAGAGCGGCAGGTATAGTCCTTGCTTCTCATAAAACGGATATGCTTTGAGGCATCGGTACTGTTGACCTCTCCGACATAGACTGTCCATGCGCCTTCGGTATTCTCGACATTTTCACTATCGTAATAGAGCTCGGAGGTCACACCCGTCTCTGTCTCGATCGCCTCGCAAAGCAGACGCGCCGCATCCGAAAGCTTAGCCGATGCCGAGCTCGGTATCACTATCCTATATTCGGTTATAACTTCATTTTCTTCTGTTCCGAGTGAAATAAACGGATATTCCTGTTCGACATTATTCGACGCGCAGGAGGTAAACAAAAGGACCGCCAGCGTCATAACGCTTACGATCCTTGCAATTTTTCCGAACGTGATCAAGTTATTCTCCGATCCTTCGACACAGAGTGCGGAACTCTCTGTAAGCTCCGCGCTCCGCATCTCAATTTAAAAAGTTAAAATAGGCAACAATCGTTCGACTTATTATACCATATATCGACTTTTTTGTCAATCCTTTATAAGCTTGAGCGTTATTATCTCAAAATTCGACATCGGTATCTTCACTTTTCCATCGGATATACTAAGTTGTTCTACGTTATTTTCCATAAGGTCACAAAGATATGCCTTCGTATATTCACTCGGTACGCAAACGGTGACCTTGCTCTTGCGGTCAAATGCATCGTGAAGTCTTACTATAAGTCCCTCCCCGTCCTCTGCCTGCTTTACCGCTGTTATCACGGCATTTTTACTGTCGGTCGAAACGAAAGAAAATCTTTCGGGAAGATCTCCGTTCGTCTTTTCTATTACGGAGGTGAGCAAGGGTTGATTTAACTCCCACGACGCGCTGATAACGTCAGCCTCACGGAAATCTCCCGTATGAGGCATCAGCGAATACGTAAAGCTATGCTCTCCTATGTCTGCCTCGGGGTATGGGAAGGTACCGCATTTGAGAATAGTAAGGCTCAATGTACTTCCCTCGGTGCTGTATCCGTATTTACAATCGTTCAGCATAGCCACTCCGTATCCGTTTTCGGCAAGGTCTACCCATTTATGTCCGTAGACCTCAAACCTTGCCTCATCCCACGAGGTATTTTCGTGTGTAGGCCGTGTAACGTGACCGAACTGCACGTCGTAGGTCGCGCACGTTGCGTGAACGTCCAAGGGGAATACAGCTTTGAGTATCTGATGGTGCTCATGCCAATCAAGCTCGGTTTCAAAGTCTATGCGGCTATTTTCGGAATAAAGCCATACGTTCTGAGCTATCACTGAGTGCATATATTTACGCTCTACGTGAAATCCCGCTCTTGTTCCGTCATATATCGGAGTAACCGACGCATCCCCGTCGAGCGTATATTTTTTGAGCTTATAATAATCCTCTATCTCCCAGTTGTCATACTTTGTCGGGTGATCCTCAAAGACGGTAAGCACGTTTCCGTTTTGTCCGCGCTTTAGCACCTCTCTGTCCGCTCTTTTATCGAAGAGAGAGACTATCTGTCCCGCTCCGTTTAGTGTCATACGGTAGAACGCGTTTTCGGCTGTGAGTCTGCTTACGCTTACCTTGCTTTGAGTATCGGCGCCGCTTATCACCGCCCATCCGAACGAGGGTACGGTATCGGCTGTCTCAACGTATTTTCCGTCAATCGAGGCAGACAGCTTTCGTTCAAAGCCCGTTGGGTTATAAACGAGCGTTCCTCCGTCGGTACAAAGCCTTGACGCTACAGCCTTAAGCTTATCCGCGACAACTCCCTGTCCGTACTCTGTGATCTCGGCGTAATCCTTATCGGTTCTGTCGTAGACCTCTCCGATAGATGAGCCCGGAAGAATATCGTGGAACTGATTATGAAGCACCTTTCGCCATTTTTTGTTCAAGCCCTCTCTGTCATAGCTGCCGCCAAGGTGCAGATCGGTCGCGGACAGCGCCTCGGCGTTTCCGAGGAGAAATTCTGAGCGTCTGTTTCCTTTTTTGATCTTTGCCACAGACGTATATGTACCTCTGTGAAATTCAAGATAAAGCTCGCCCACCCAACGCGGAGTGCGATCGGTACGCTTGCAGGTAGCATCAAATTCTTCCTTTACGGTATCAAGATAGGGCGCAAGGAAGCTCATCTCTGTTACGGGCATTCCCGGCAAACCCTTGGCAAGTCGGCGCTGTGTCTCGAGCATTTCAGAGGTAGGGCCTCCGCCGCCGTCTCCGAAGCCGAAGCTCGTCATGGTATGCTTCGTGTATTCCTTTTGCTGAAATCTATCCCACGTTCCCTTTATTTCGGTGGGGGTAAGGCGTCCGACATATGTAGTCTTTTGTTTATCTCTTCCGCGTATTCCGCCGTACGGCTGTGTAGTTATAAATGACGTAAATATTTCGGTTCCGTCTATGCCCTCCCAATAAAATGCATCTTTGGGCATCATATTGGTATCGTTCCAGCTTATTTTTGAGGTAACAAAGTAATCGACTCCGCTCTTCTTTAGTATCTGCGGAAGCGCGGCGCTGTATCCGAACACGTCGGGAAGAAAGAGTACCCTGCTTTCCTTTCCGAATTCGTCTCTGAAAAATTTCTTGCCCATCATTATCTGTCTTACAAGGCTTTCTCCGCTTGTAAGATTACAATCGGGCTCAAGGTACATCGCGCCCTCGGGCTCCCATCTACCGTCGGCTATAAGCTCCTTAAGCTCCCCGTACTTTTCGGGGGCTTCCTCTTTGAGGTATCTGTAAAGCTCGGGCTGAGACAGCGTAAATCTGTATTCGGGATACCTGTCCATAAGTGACTTTGCGGTAGAAAAGCTTCTTTGCATCTTTTCTCTCGTCTGCTCACGGTACCATTTCCATTCAACGTCTATATGAGTATGTCCGATGCAGTGTACTACGGGCTTACCCTCGGTCGAGCAGAGCTTACCGTAAAATTCCTTTTCCATAAATCGGATAGCGCCGTCAAGTGTATCCTTCGCCGTTTCGCTTTCGGGATCGCGGAGGTCTACGATACGCGTAGCGTCTGCAAGCACCGACATCATACGGATATAATTCTCGTCTTCCCTACTCATCGTCTGACACGCATCGAACGGAACCTTTATATCGTAGTAAAGCTGTTCTATCTGTTTATTGACCGCGTACAGATCCATACGGCAATATACCGAGTCGTCTATCATACCGACGTAAAAATAGTTATGTAGATAATATTCGGTCAGAGGCTCTACATACGCATCGGTATGATTGGTATCAAGTCCCTGAACCATTTTACCGTTAAGATACAGCAGTCCTTGGGGATTCAGCGTATCTGCCTTTCCCTCTTTTCCCGTTCTTGTACGCAAAACAAGGTATTCTCCGTCGGACACTGCGGGAGTGGTGAAGGCTGCTCTCAGCCAAAAGTGTCCGTCCATGCCCGAAAGCGGCATATCGGGGGTATAGGGCATCCACCCTTCGGCGGGTGGGGTGTTACTTTTTTTATAACCTATCGGGAGGTATTCGACACCCGTTATATTGTCTACCAATCGGTATCTCAACTCGGAGAGTGTATTGAGAAACGAAAGCACGCAATTATTTAAATTCATAGTAACAGCACCTTTCTTTTGACGCGTTTTTTCTAAATTATAACATAATAAAAAATGCTTGTCAACTGTATTTATGTTTTAAAATTGCGAAATTCTATACTGTTTTTGTAAGCCTCGCTATCCCCAAAAAGAGGGCTTCGAATAATTCGGAGTCCTCTCTGCTTTTACCATTATATTATGGGCTTGGCATAGCCTTTTTACCGTCTGTTGCGGGATTATCTATAAGCGAGCCGTTTTCCGAAAAGCGCGAGCCGTGGCAGGAGCAATCCCACGAATGCTCCTGCTTATTATATTTGAGCGCGCATCCCATATGCGGACACCTTGGAGCTGTAGGTCTGAGCAGACCTCCGAGCGCTTCTACCGTATTTATAGCAAGCTGTGGGCGCAAAATACTTCTTGACGGAGAAAATACAGAGGCGTAAGGCGTAGCTTTTCCTTTCATAAGATCGGTCAGGAGCATTGCCGCGACCATTGCGGAGGTCATTCCCCATTTATTAAAGCCCGTTGCTACATACATATTTTCCGTTCTTCGGGAATACTGCCCTATATACGGAATACCGTCAAGTGTCATGCAATCCTGTGTTGCCCAACGGCAGACGGGCTTTGCATCGGGATAATTTTTCTTATAGAATTCCTCGAGGACATTCCAATTTCCTCCGCTCTTTCCCGTTCTGTGACTTCCGCCGCCGACAAACAGCAAGCCGTTATAATTGCGAAATGACATTCCCGTTTCGTTTTCGTCGACGTACATTCCGTTTACATTCGGCGCGTTTTTCAATGCAAGCACATACGAGCGGTGCTGATACATTTTCAAAAAATACGATCCGTGTTTATTGAGAAAGGGGAAATGCGTTGCAACGATGATCCGTTCGGAAGCTATTTTTCCGCGATCGGTAATCGCGCCGTCAGGTCTTAGCTCTATTATCTTGGTATTTTCGTATATTGACAGTTCTTTTGCTATCCCGAAAGCAAGCTTCAAGGGATTAAACTGTGCCTGTTTATCGATACGCACTGCTCCCGCAACCGAAAACGGGAGATGAATATTCTTTGTAAATTTGGCGGGCACGCCTATGCGGTTGAGTGTTTCGACCTCTCTTTCTATCTTTCTACGGTCATCCAAAGAATAGACGTAGGATGGCAGTTCTTCATAGTCGCAGGCAATAGCTGTGCACAGCCTTCGGTACTCACTCATAGCCGCAAGCTGAGCTTCCAAATAGAGCCTTGCCGTCTCATATCCGAAGCGGCGCGCCGTCTCGCTGTATATCAGCCCGTGTTGGCAGGTGATCTTTGCGGTAGTATTTCGAGTGATACCGCTGCATATACTGTCTGCTTCGGCAAGGATGCAATCGACGCCTGCGCGCTTCAGTATATAAGCGCACAGGATACCCGTGATACCTCCTCCTATGATAAGAACGTCGGTCTTTACGTCATGCTCTAATTTTTCGAATTGAGGGCGTTCGGCTGTTTCTGTCCATATCGAGTTCATTTTCAAATTATTTCTCCTTTTGATCTCAATATTCGTTTTCGGTTAGTATAAGCGTTTTTTTGCGAAACTATGTATTTATCTGTGCGCGCAAAACGGGACTGTCTCTTTTAAGCCCGAGACAGCCCCGTTTTATATAGATATTATTTACTCAATATACGTCATCAGCTCATTTGCCGCGGCGAGCAGATATGCGGCATACGCCTTACGCATACCTGCGGGAGATCTTCCGACGGCGACCTCATAGTTGAAAAGTCCGTCGAACTCAGCAAGCGCAAGTCCGTGCATCGCATCCTTCCAATCTACGTTTCCCGTAAACGGAGGCAGATGGTCATCCTCAAATGCGGTATTGTCGTTGACGTGAAGAACCTTTAAGCGCTTTCCTATGTACGCGAGCGCCTCGGATTGTCTTACTCCGCTGATATTGGCATGACCGAAGTCCCAGCATATGCCAATACCGAGCGCATCGGCAACCTCGCAAAGCTCATCTGCCGTCTGACAGTAGCGGTGAGATACGGTAAACTTGGGCATTATTCTCATATTCTCGACGACAACGTTAAGTCCAACTTTATTTGCGTGCTCGACAAAGGGAGAAAGATGCGACATTACGGAGTCGAACTGCTCGTTACGAGCATATTTTTTCAGCGGAAGTGTGACGGCGTTGGGATGCATGACCGCATAATCCACTCCAAGCGCTGCCGCCGCGTCTATTGCTCTGTGCATTTTTATATTGAACTCGGCAACGTATTCCTCACTCTTTGCACTTCCGCCCATAAACGGGAGATGGCAAAGCTCAAATCTGAAATCCGCTTTATTTGATAGATCCAATATCTGTTCTACCTGCGGTTTCCACGCATCCGAGGAAAGGTCGAGAAGTCCCGTTCCGAAATCTGCGGCATCAAAGCCTGCTTCTTTATAAAAATCAAGTCCGACTCTTACGTATTCCGAAAGATCGTCCTTAGGATAGCTATGGATGGTAAAAGCTGAGCTTACGCGTAATTTTTTCATCTTTGAATTCCTTTTCTTATTAGTTTTATGGAAATAGGCAACGATTTCCAACCTATATTATTATACATTGTAAGCTTACGAAAATCAAGCGTTTTCGTAAAATTTTATCTTATTTTTCAAAATGTGGCACAACTCAATTTTAGCAGACATTCACCGCGATCTGTTAATTATTATATGATTTTTAGGATAGTTTCATTATTAAAAAACGTTATTTTTTAGCACTCTTATATGTAGACTGCTAATATTTACATTTTGGAAATATTAGCGTAATATATTTTTCACAAACAAGATGTACAATATATCGCGTAAAAGGAGATCGGCAAGACAACCCGAGCTCCGATACAACAATTCATTCCGAAAAAGCTCTCACGGCTTATCTCGGAAATGAAAATATATTGCGGAGGTACTTACTGTATGAACATGAATCAATTTACGCAAAAGAGCTTGGAGGCTCTTAAATCTACACAGTCTGTCGCCGTTCAAAACGGAAATCAACAGCTTGAGCAGATACATCTGCTTTCCGCCCTTGTTACCGACAAAAACGGCCTTATCTGCAATCTGCTTGAAAAGATCGGCATATCCGCCGACTACGTTCGTTCGCTCTGTGACGAAGCGATCGGCTCTCTTCCCAAGGTCTCGGGCGTACAAGCCGACAGGCTCTACGCGTCAAGAGAGCTTGACGCGGCTCTGACCGATGCCGAGGCAGAGGCAAAGAAGATGAAGGACGAGTTTGTTTCGGTGGAGCATCTGATGCTTGCGCTCTTTGCAAAAGCCGACATACGCGTCAAGGAGATATTCAGAAAGTGTGACCTGAAAAAGGATGCCTTTCTCAACGCTCTACGCGAGGTACGCGGAAATCGGACCGTAACGAGTGACAATCCCGAAGAGACCTACGATGTGCTTAAAAAATACGGGCAGGATCTTGTGGCTAAGGCAAAGGAGCAAAAGCTCGATCCCGTTATCGGAAGAGACGAGGAGATACGGAACGTCATCCGTATTCTTTCGAGAAAGACGAAAAACAATCCCTGCCTTATCGGTGAACCCGGTGTCGGTAAGACCGCTATTGCCGAGGGACTTGCGCTCCGTATTGCAAAGGGTGACGTTCCCGATAATCTGAAGGATCGCATTATATTCTCTCTTGATATGGGCTCTCTCATCGCAGGCGCGAAGTTTCGTGGCGAATTTGAGGAAAGACTCAAGGCGGTGCTTGAGGAGGTAAAGAACAGCGACGGAAAAATAATTCTTTTCATTGATGAGCTTCACACTATCGTGGGCGCGGGAAAGACCGACGGCGCGATGGATGCGGGCAATCTGCTGAAGCCTATGCTTGCGCGCGGTGAGCTTCACTGCATTGGCGCTACGACTTTGAACGAATACCGTCAATACATCGAAAAGGATGCGGCGCTTGAGAGACGTTTCCAGCCCGTAATGATCCCCGAGCCCACTGTGGAGGACACGATCTCTATCCTCCGCGGACTAAAGGAGCGTTACGAGGTATTCCACGGAGTTAAGATACACGACGCCGCTCTTATTGCCGCCGCTACGCTTTCTGACCGATATATTTCCGACCGTTTCCTGCCCGACAAGGCTATCGACCTTGTGGACGAGGCCTGCGCTCTGATCAAGACAGAGATGAACTCTATGCCGTCGGAGATGGATGAGGTCGCGCGAAAGGTAATGCAGCTTGAGATCGAAGAAGCCGCGCTTAAAAAGGAGGATGACGTTCTTTCTAAGGAGCGCCTGAAGGAGCTTCAGGCTGAGCTTGCCGATATGCGCGCATCCTTTAATGAAATGAAATCGAAGTGGGAGCTTGAAAAGGGTAACATCGAGCGTTTGCAAAAGCTCCGTGAGGAGATTGAAAGCACCAATGCAGAGATCGAAAAGGCTCAGAACGCTTATGATCTTGCAAAAGCCGCAGAGCTGAGATACGGAAAGCTCCCCGAGCTGAAAAAGCAGCTTGAGGAGGAAGAAGCAAAAGCCGAGCTCTCCTCAAAATCCGACTCTCTGTTGCGTGACAAGGTAAGCGAGGAGGAGATCTGCCGAATAGTTGCGAGATGGACGGGTATTCCCGTATCCAAGATAATGGAAAGCGAACGTGAAAAGCTCCTCGGTCTTGAGGATATTCTTCACAAGAGAGTGATAGGTCAGAACGAAGCTGTCACAAAGGTCAGCGAGGCTATCCTACGCTCGCGCGCGGGTATCAAGGATCCCAAGCGTCCTATAGGCTCGTTCCTCTTCCTCGGTCCTACGGGTGTGGGAAAGACCGAGCTTGCAAAGGCTCTTGCCGAGGCTTTGTTCGACGATGAAAAGAGTATGGTCCGTATTGACATGAGTGAGTATATGGAGAAATATTCTGTTTCCAGGCTCATCGGAGCGCCTCCCGGATACGTTGGATATGACGAGGGCGGTCAGCTCACAGAGGCGGTAAGGAGAAAGCCTTACGCGGTCATTCTCTTTGACGAGATCGAAAAGGCGCACCCCGACGTTTTCAACGTACTATTGCAGGTGCTTGATGACGGCCGTATCACCGACAGCCAAGGACGCACCGTGGATTTCAAGAACACGGTAATTATCCTGACCTCAAACCTCGGCTCGTCTATGATACTTGACGGCATAACCTCTGACGGAGAGATAAGTGAGGCGGCGCGCCAGGGCGTTTCCTCTCTGCTAAAGCAAAGCTTCCGTCCCGAATTTCTGAACAGACTTGACGAGATCGTATTCTACAAGCCGCTGACTAAGGAGAACATCTGCGGTATCGTAGATCTTCTTATTGCCGATCTGAACAAGCGATTGAAGGACAAACAGCTTCATCTTGCGATCACCGACGAAGCAAAGAGCTTTATTATAGACTCTGCTTACGATCCGATCTACGGCGCAAGACCGCTGAAGCGTTTTATTCAGTCGAATATTGAAACGCTTCTCGCCAAAAAGATCATTGGCGGCGATATTGAGCCCAATACGACGCTGACCGTCGGTTTTGACGGAAAATCCCTTACAATAGCATAAAGACGCGGAGCTGTCTTATCTTTTCGATAAGACAGCTCCGAATTTATTTATTGAACATATGTTTGGGCCTTTGCTCAGCGCAATGCGTCCTTCATTGACTTTACGTATTCACCGACGTATTTCGGCGCGTCCTTACCGTATTTTTCAAGCAGCTTGATGATGGCAGAACCGACGATGGCACCGTCGGAGATCTCCGCCATTTTCTTCGCCTGCTCGGGCGTGGAGATGCCAAATCCGATAGCGCAGGGCGTATCGGTATTCTCGCGTATGACCTTTACTATGGAGGCGAGGTCTGTTTTGATCTCGCTTCTCGTACCCGTGACGCCGAGACTTGAAACGATATAAACAAATCCCTCGGCTTCTTTAGCTATCATTGCGATACGGTTCTCGGATGTGGGTGCTATGAGAGACACCAGATCAACGCCATACTTATGGCAGATAGGCAGAAATTCTTCCTTTTCCTCAAAGGGCAGATCGGGCAGGATAAGTCCGTCGATCTCAATGTCGCGGCAGGTGCAAATAAATCTTTCTGTTCCGTAAGAAAATACGACGTTTGCGTAGGTCATAAATACCATCGGCACCTTTACATCCTTGCGAAGCTCCCTGACAAAAGCGAATATTTTATCTGTTGTGACACCTCCGCTCAGCGCTCTGAGATTTGCTCCCTGAATTATGGGGCCCTCGGCTGTCGGATCGGAGAATGGGATACCGAGCTCAATGAGGTCTGCTCCGTTTTTGACCGCTTCTCGCACAACGGCGGCGGTGGTTTCAAGGTCGGGATCGCCGCAGGTGATAAAGGCGACGAATGCCTTACCGTTTTCGAATGCTTTTCCTATGTTACTCATGTATATCCTCCCCTCTGTAGCGGGCAATAGCGGCGCAATCCTTGTCGCCTCTGCCCGATATGGTGATAACGATAATTTGGTCTTTGCTCATTGTCGGCGCGAGCTTGATAGCGTACGCAACGGCGTGAGCGCTTTCGATGGCGGGAATTACCCCCTCTGTCTTTGCAAGGTACTCAAAGGCATTTACCGCCTCGTCGTCGGTAACGGGAACGTATTCGGCTCTGCCTATATCGTGCAGATATGCGTGTTCGGGGCCTACGCCCGGGTAGTCAAGTCCTGCCGAGATCGAATAAACGGGAGCGATCTGTCCGTATTCGTCCTGACAGAAATAGGATTTCATACCGTGGAAGATGCCTACTCTGCCCGTATTGACGGTTGCGGCGGTCTCGAAGGTGTCTATGCCTCTTCCTGCCGCCTCGCATCCGATAAGTCTTACGCTCTTATCCCCGATAAAGTGATAGAAGCTTCCGATAGCGTTAGATCCTCCGCCAACGCAAGCGATAACGGCATCGGGGAGCTTGCCCTCCTTTTGCATTATCTGCTCTTTAGTCTCTTTGGATATTACCGCCTGAAAATCGCGGACGATGGTTGGGAACGGATGCGGTCCCATGACCGAGCCGAGGCAATAATGTGTATCGTTAATACGGGAGGTCCATTCTCTCGTCGCCTCTGACACCGCGTCCTTCAAGGTTGCCGTACCCGTCTTTACGGGAATTACCTCAGCGCCAAGCAGACGCATACGGTAGACGTTGAGCGCTTGGCGTACGGTGTCCTCCTCTCCCATAAATACGACGCACTCCATCCCCATCAGCGCGGCGGCGGTTGCCGTGGCAACTCCGTGCTGACCTGCGCCCGTTTCGGCAATAAGTCTCGTTTTGCCCATCTTTTTGGCAAGAAGCGCCTGACCGAGGACGTTATTGATCTTATGCGCTCCCGTATGGTTAAGATCCTCGCGCTTCAGGTATATCTTAGCTCCGCCAAGGTCCTTTGTCATCTTTTCGGCATAATAGAGCCTTGACGGTCTGCCCGCATACTCATTGAAAAGCTCTGTCAGCTCCCGATTGAATTGCGTGTCGTTTTTATAATGCTCATAAGCCTTTTCAAGCTCAATTACGGCGTTCATCAGCGTTTCGGGAATATACTGTCCGCCGTGAATACCAAATCTTCCGTTTTGATTAGTCATATTTTCTCTTCCCTTCTTACGGCGCGTACAAACGCCGCCATTTTATTTTTATCTTTTTGCCCGTCGGTCTCAATACCTGAGCTGACATCCACCGCGTACGGGTGTAATGCCCGTATTGCTTCGGATATATTTTCGCAGTTAAGTCCGCCCGCAAGGAAATAAGGTCTCCTTATTTTTTGCAAGAGCGACCAGTCAAACACCTCGCCCGTACCCGCGCCCGAGTCGAGCAATATCATATCGGCGTTGCTTTTTTCCGCCCCTTCAATATCCGAGCTATCAGTTATGCGAAAAGCCTTGATGATCGGCTTTTCTGTAAGCCCGCGCAATTTTGCGATATAGCTCTCATCCTCACTGCCGTGAAGCTGAGCGACATCTATAACGTCCTCTTCAAGGAGCTTTGCTATCTTTTCGGGTGGCCCGTCGACGAAAACGCCGACCGCCTTTATATTTGGTAAAAGCGTTTTTTTGAGCTCTGCCGCCCTTTCGGGGGGAACATACCGTCGGCTTTTTTTTGCAAACACGAAGCCGATATATTCGGGCTTTAGTTCGTTTGCCATTTCTATATCGCAAGGGCGTGAGAGTCCACAGAGCTTGATATTTGTCATAGCTTACCTCTCAGCTCTGCGAGCTTTGCCCTCTTATCGGTCGCTTTCATAAGCGTCTCTCCGATAAGCACTGCATCCGCTCCGATATTTCGGAGCTTTGCTACGTCCTCGGCGCTTTTGACGCCGCTTTCGGAAACGAACAGAACCTCATTTGGTATCAAATTACGGAGCTTTGCGCTGTTCTCGGTATCTACGGAAAAATCCTTTAGGTTTCGGTTATTCACGCCGATCATTCTCGCGCCCGCCCTGATAGCTACTTTGACCTCTGCTTCGTCGTGCGCCTCGACCAATGCCGACAGACCGAGTGTGTCGCAAATGCCTATATACTCACGAATATCCTCCTCGGTCAATATAGAGCAGATAAGGAGCACCGCCGACGCACCGAGTGTTTTGGCTTCGTAGATCATATATTCGTCTACCGTAAAGTCCTTACGCAGACACGGAACGGAAACGCAAGCTGTGATCTTTCTGAGATAGTCGTCGCTTCCGAGAAACCATTTCGGCTCGGTGAGCACCGATATACAATCCGCGCCTGCCGTTTCGTAATCCTTTGCGATCTGCAAATAAGGAAAATCGGGGGCGATAAGACCTTTGGACGGCGACGCCTTTTTACACTCGCAGATAAAGGATATTCCATCCTTTTTGAGTGCTTTTTCAAACGCAAAATCGCCCGTCGGCAGTGAGATCGCCTGCCTTTTTATTTCTTCAAGGGAGATTTTACTTTTCGCTTTTGCGACGCGCTCTCGCGCATGGTCGGCAAGCTGATCCAAGATCGTCATACGCTCTCCTCCGCGCGGTTGCTGACCTCGATGAGCTTTTCAAGTGTTTCAAGCGCTTTGCCTGTATCTATAAGAGTCTCAGCGAGCTTGATACCGTCTTTTATACTTTCGGCTTTGCCTCCGATATATAGCGCCGCGCCCGCGTTCATAAGCACTGCATTTCTCTTATGCCCTTTTTCGCCTTTGAGGATATTTAGGGTGATCTGCGCGTTTTCTTCGGGCGCTCCTCCCACAAGGTCACTCTTTTGGCAACGCTCAAATCCGAACTGCTCGGGGGTGATCACATACGACTTGAACCAACCGTCCTTGAATTCGCAGACGGTCGTAGGAGCGCTCAGAGAGATCTCGTCGAGCTTATCCTGGCCGTAGACCACCATACCCCGTTTTACGCCGAGGTTTATAAGCACCTGCGCGAGCGGCTCTACAAGATATTCGTCATACACGCCGAGAAGCTGCATTTTAGGGCTTCCCGGGTTGGTGAGCGGACCGAGGATATTGAACACGGTACGGAAGCCGAGCTCCTTACGGATAGCGCCGACATACTTCATCGATGTGTGATACTTCTGCGCGAAGAAGAAGCACATTCCGACCTCACGCAGAAGCTCTGCGCACCTCTCGGGGCTTTGCTGAATGTTGACTCCGAGAGATTCGAGGCAATCCGCAGTTCCGCACTTTGAGGATGCGGCGCGGTTGCCGTGCTTGGCGACCTTCATACCTCCCGCCGCCGCAACGAGGGCGGCTGTAGTTGATATATTGAAGCTGTGGGCGTTATCTCCGCCCGTACCGACGATCTCAAAAAGGTCAAATTCACTATCGACCTTTGCGGCATGATCTCTCATGGCAGCGGCGCACCCCGCGATCTCCTCGGTGGTCTCGGCTCTTGTACTCTTTGTAGCAAGAGCGGCGAGGAATGCGGCATTCTGTGTCTGTGTTGTATCTCCGTTCATGATCTCATTCATGACCGAATACGCCTCTTCGTAGGTCAGGTCTTCTTTATTTGCGATTTTTTCAATAGCAGCTTTGATCATGGTTTATATCTCCTTTCTTTCGGGGCTTTGCCCCGAACCCCATTCAAGAAACTTTTTGAAAAAAGTTTCTTGAAAATCTTCAAAAACTTTCAAACAGACCTTATAAAATTGTATAGCATTTTTTTACCATCGGGTGTCATGATGGATTCGGGATGGAATTGCACTCCGTAGATCTGATACTCCTTATGCTGTACCGCCATCACCTCGCCGTCGTTGGTAAGCGCCGTTACCGTGAGGCTTTCGGGGATAGTTTCGGGATCTGCGGCAAGCGAGTGATACCTTGCCACGGGCGCGATCTTGGGACATCCTCTGAACAGCAGGCTTTCAGTATCGAATTCAACGTCGGACTGCTTTCCGTGCATAAGCTCCTTAGCATAGGTGACGGTCGCTCCGAACGCTGCGCATATCGCCTGATGTCCAAGGCACACGCCAAGTATCGGAATATCCTTACCGAGTGTTTTTGCGACTTCGATAATAACTCCCGCATCCTCAGGTCTGCCCGGGCCGGGGGAAAGGATAATGCGGTCGGGCTTTAAATTTTTGATCTCCGTTACGGTCATTTCATCGTTTCGGATGACCTTGATGTTGGGATCTATCTCTCCCACAAGCTGAAAAAGGTTGTAGGAAAAGCTATCGTAATTATCTATCAACAGTATCATATATCGATCTCCTCCGCTTGCTCAAGCGCGCCAAGAACGGCTTTCGCTTTATTCAGACATTCCTCATATTCCTTTTCGGGCACGGAGTCGGCAACGATACCCGCGCCGCTTCTTACAAATACCTTACCGTTCTTCTTGTAAGCTATGCGTATTGCGATACAGGTGTCCATATTTCCCGTAAAATCAATATACCCTATCGCGCCGCCGTAAATACCGCGTTTATTATTTTCAAGCTCGCCTATAAGCTGACAAGCCCGTATTTTCGGAGCTCCCGACAGCGTTCCCGCAGGCAATACCGCCTCGATAGCGTCGAGCGCATCGTGACGCTCATCGATCTCTCCTCTTACGGTAGAGCCGATGTGCATTACGTGTGAATAGCGTTCAATGGAATGAAGCTTCTCTACCCGAACTGTGCCAAATCTGCTGATCTTACCGAGATCGTTACGTCCGAGGTCGACAAGCATATTGTGCTCGGCAATCTCCTTCCCGTCGGCAATCAGCTCTGCCTCTAAGGCTTTATCCTCCTCGTCGGTCTTTCCTCTCGGTCTTGTTCCCGCAAGAGGGAAGGTATGGAGAACTCCGTTTTCGAGCTTGACGAGCGTTTCGGGAGATGCGCCCGCGACCTCAACGTCCGTGCCCGAAAAATAGAACATATAGGGCGAGGGGTTGATGGTACGGAGCACGCGGTAGGTGTCAAGCAGGCTTCCCTCGAAGGGCGCTGAGAGGCGATTGGAAAGCACTATCTGAAAAATATCGCCCTCCCTGATATGACTCTTTGCCTTTTCAACCATATCGCAATAAGCGGCTTTATCGAAAAGCGGTGTGACCTTACCCGTCAGACGTCCGCGCTCTTCTCTTTTCTTCTCGCCCGTTCTCAGAAGAGCGGTAAGCTGATGAAGCTCCATAACGGCTTTATTATATCCCACCTCTACGTCGTCGAGCGGCATATTGACAATAAGGATTATCTTCTGTCTGAAGTTATCGAAGGCGATGACTTTATCAAAGAGCATAAGGTCAACGTCCTTAAAGGCTTCGGTGTCCTCTACGTTACATTTTACCGTAGGCTCGCTGTAACAAAGGTAATCGTATGAAAAATAGCCTACGAGTCCGCCCGTAAACGAGGGAAGATAATCAAATCGCGGACTTTTATGATCCGCGAGTATCTGCCGCAGATGAGCCGACGGATCGTCGGTCTTAAAGGATACATTCCCCGCTTTCATCTCGCCGTCGATGCAGGTGATCTCTATTTTAGGATCAAACCCAAGAAACGTATAGCGTCCCCATTTTTCCTTTTCAGCCACCGACTCAAGCATATAGCAGTGTGTCGATACGTTTTTCAATATCCTCATCGCCTCGATTGGTGTGACGGTGTCCGAAAGTATCTCACAGCTTACGGGCAACACTTTATATTTTCCCGCACTTGCGATCTCTCTGACCTCATAAATATCCGGTCTGATCTTCATATTACATACCTCCTCAACAAAAAACTCCTTTGACGTTTGTTCAGCCAAAGGAGTAAAAAAACGCCCTTGACAGAACTATACTTCTGTCAAGGACGAATAAAACAAATTATCCGCGTTGCCACCTTGATTCACATCCAACTCTGGTGTGCGCTTAGCAGGATACGTCGAAAAAACGAGAATATCCTCGGCAAATAACGTCTGCCTCCAACGTCGCAGAATACTGGGCACTGACCTTTGACAAAGTCATGGCGTGTGCTGTTGACTGCGCCCTCAGCGGTCCATTTGCCAAACAGTTTCCCACCCGACTCTCAGCACCACGGGCTCTCTGTGCGGTCTTGAATGACGTTATCTCCGCTTCAACGGTTTTTCAAAACCGATAAATATCTCATCGGTTTATGATAATGTATTATATCACTACACGCCTACCTTGTCAATAGGTTTTTGAAAAATTTATTTATTTTTTTAGGTTATTCATCTTTCCATACGAAGTGATAATTTATCGACTCGCCTCCGTCGACAAGTATATTCTGTCCCGTACAGAAGGTATTCGTTACCGTGAGAAAATATGCCCACTCGGCGATCTCCTCGGGTGTCGCCCATTTTTTCAATGGCGTTTCGTCCATTATCTGCGCCCAAAGAGCGGGATCGTTCATAACACATTCGTTCAAGGGAGTAAGCACTCCCCCGGGATCGAGGCTGTTACAGGTAGCGCCGAATTTTGCCACGCGCATAGCCACGTTTTTCGTATAAGACAGCACGCCGCCCTTACTTGCGCAGTATTCGGGAAATTCCGCTCCCGTATGTGCGCTTGCCGAGCCGATATTCAGAATAGATCTTATTCCTTCCCGAACACCGTATCTTTCGGTAATACGGATAAGCGCTTTGAGATTTATATCAATATCATCCTCGTTTTGCGTTCCGGCGTTATTGATAAGTATATTCACGTTTTTTATATCGGGCAAAGAATCGCAATCTCTGACATCGCCCACGATATGCGTATATTCGGGATATGAAAGTCCCGAGGGCTGTCTGTCAATGCCAACGACGGTATGACCTTTTTTTAGGAACAGCTCAGCTATTGCTTTACCTATTCCCTGAGACGTTCCCGTGATAAGTATTTTCATTTTGTCTCTTTCCCCTCAATAAATTCAAGATACTCCTTACCCACCGAATTCTTCTTCCATTTTGTCACTATCCGATAGCCAAACGGAGAGAAAGCTATCTCCATTACAAGCTCTGCCACAGCTCCCGTCAGCGCGCAGGTCGCGCATTGGAGGACAGTCCAATGAAATCCGTTCCAGAACACGGGAGCAAATCCGACGAAAACGATGACCGAAAAGATGAAATTATCCAAGAACTGCCCTATAAAGGTAGACACATAGGTACGCATGGCATACGCAAGCTTGCCGTCTGGGTTCTCCTTGAACATACGTCCTATGAGGAAGTTGAGCATATTATTTATCACCGCCGAGGAAAGAAACGCCACGGTACTTCCGAGAAGCACAAACCAAGTGCCTCCGAATATTTCATTGAAAACACTGTAATCGTTTGCATTTGACGGGATAATGCTTGCGACAAAGAAGATAAGACAGGTGAGAAGATTTATAGCGGCGGCAAGCACCGATATGCGGTTGGATGCCCCGGGACCGAAATGCTTTGTGATTATATCCATGCACATAAAGGAAAGCCACGATATAAGTATGCCCGCATCAATGGCTATCCAATCAAGTTGTAAAAGTGTTTTATTGGCAAGCAGGTTCATACAAACGACGCTGACAACAAAAAGCGTCATCACCGTCGACGGTATGCTCCGCAAAAGGATCGCGGTCTTTTTCTTTTCCTTTTGCAGCCATAATTTTATTTTTGCCATATATCTCCATTCAAATTTATTTTTGCTTTATCCGCGTCTTGCGCGCACACGGAAAGCGCGTATCTTCTGCCCGAAAGCTCAAAGAAATATGAGCGTACGGGATGATCCGCTGTATTCAGCCTTGTGGGCTCAAATACCTTTTTATCGAGAGTTTTGAAGATGCTCTCTTTTTGCGACCATTTTTCGATTATATAGGCTTCTGCCTCCGCGGTATCCATAGAAGGGAGCGGCAATTTCTCGCTTTCGGAAAGTATTCTTTCCTCTATTCCGTCCCTATATCTGCGAACAGCCTCGACGTCAACACCAACGTTAGTTTGGGAAACTGCGACAGCCGCCACTCTGTCGGAATGCGACAGTGAGAAAAAGCAGGTGTCCGACACCCATTTTCCGTTTTCGTTCTTTGAAAAGCTCATATCGGTGACGTCTATATCAAAGTGATCGCGCAAAGCGTGCTCAAGCAATTTCCAAACGAAATATTTTTCCTGTCTGACACGCGGATTTGAGCATCTGTCTATCTCAGCCTGACGTTCGGGGGGAAAGACGAAAGACGGCTCGACATCCTCGGGGATAAGCGCCACATATACCGCTGTTTCGTTTATCATTTTTTATTCCGCTCCCTCTTTCCTTTTATATTTGATTCAAAGTATTCTGCAAGCCCTGCTTCGATATTTCTGAGCGTCTCGCTTGCTCTCATAAGCGCCTCGCTCCTCGGGCTATCCTTACAGATAGCCGCCACGTCCACGGGCTCTCCTATTACCACAGGTATGCTCTGCCACCATTTTTTTCGCTGAGCTATGTACACGGGAAGGACAGGCTTTCCGCTTTTCTTTGCCATAAACGCCGTTCCCATTTTATAGTTCATCAGCGCTTCGTTTGTATTGATAGCACCCTCGGGGAATATTGCGATAGCCTTATTTTCTTTCAGAAGCTCACACATCGTCCTGAGCGCCGCCGTATTGAACGCATCCTTATCGATAAGGATACAATTCATATTCTTAAAGAAAAAGCGGTTTATCCTTTTTCGGAACAGCTCCTTTGTAGCAGGAAAGTGAAGCCGTCTGTACCAGAACACGCAAAAAAGTATCAACGGATCGAGCATAGACGTATGATTTGCCGCGATGAGCACACCGCCCTTTATTTTTTTAGGTGTTTTTTCCGATACCCGATAGACCTTGGGGCGCAGATAAAGATACAGCCCAAGACCGCCAAAGAGCTTTATCATTTCACTGTAAAAGCTACGCAGGGAGAATTTCCTTTTCTTCCTTTTGGGTTTGTTTTTCGAGTTCATTTTTTAATTCTATAACCTTTTGTCTTAATATTTCGCTGATATTTTCAAGGTTCTCCGTATGGCAAAGACTGCTGTCATAGTAATCGCGGACGTCTATCGGCTTTCCTATGATAACTCTGTTTCTGCCCTTTTTGAAATAATGTCCCGAATTGTAAACGGGTATTATCGGCGCTCCGCTCTCAAGCGCGATATACACCGCGCTTGTTTTAAATGGCAGTGGAGTCTCCTCGCCCTCCTTCGGAAGTCTCGCCTCGGGATATATCTCTATTACACCGCCCTTTTTGAGTATCTTACAGCATTTATTTACAAAGGAATAGTCGTGTGAGCCTCTGTCGACCTTTATGCTTCCAAGAAATTTCAAAAGCAATGTGAAAAATATATTATGCTGAAACATAAGCTCCGCGATAAGACATCTGAGCGTTCTTGAATAGAACACGAACATCATAACGGCAAAGTCCATTACAGTCACATGATTGGAAATGACGATAGCACTTCCCTTTATATGTCTGTTCTGTACGTTCTTATCCTCATAATAGACTTTATTCTTGAACATAAAGAGCTGAACAAAGTAGCCCGTTATCTTTACGAACCAGTTATAAAGGGCTATCATTTCGCAACCGTCTCCTTAGTTTTTGCCAGAGACTTATAGAGTCTGTTTGCGTTTGCCTGCATTACGGCAAGTCCCAAGAAGTTGACGGGCAGGAGGGGCAGGAGTATGCCTGTGATAACGTAAAGCGCCTTTGCGTTGATCAGCTTTACGCCGAGCTCAGCCGCTTTTTCTTCCATCGCCTTATGCGACTTCAGCATAAAGGCAATACCGACGAACGGAACAAATGCCGACAGTGCCCACGCGAGGATATTTTTAAATCCGTTTTTGAACTCCTTGACCGCTCTGTAAAGATATGCCGACCAGATAAATCCGAATATCGAGCCCGAGAGCACCCAGAGACCGATCTGTACGAAGATTATCTCGCCCTTATCCTCGACCTCAAATTCATCGGGCTCAGCCTCGATCTCGGAGATGTCGAGTGTGGGATCCTGCTTTTTAAGCTCTCTTGCGACCTCCTTATGCGAGAAATTCTTAGGCCATTTTGCGGCAATAATGATACCGAGAATGCAGAAAAAGCTTACGATAAACGGGATGAGCATGATGCCGAGATTAAAGACGCGGTCCTCTGAAACGCCAAACGCCTCTGCCGCGTCGGCAAAGCTCTCTGCCCATTTGATACCGCCTGCATCCTTACTGATAAAGAGCATCTTTATCGACTCGTAAACGAGCGAGCCCGATATTGAGCTTACGATGGACGAAATAAGTGCCTGCGCGGCGAAATACATCGCGGAGTGGTTTGTGCCCGTGAGTCTTTCCTCGACGCTCGATATTTGCGCGGGAATAAGCAGAGGCATCATAAAGAAAGCGCCTATTGCCCAGCTTGCGAAAACGCCGCCGACGGCTCCGATGATTATTTTTGCCGTAGTATTATCTCCCATTATATACGTCGAGCCGAAGAAGAAGGAGAAGATGGCTATTGCAAAGGTCGCGAGGCAGAGCTGATATGTAAAGCGAATTCCCTTTTTTGCTTTGACCTTATTGAAGAGGTAGAGCATTATCGGAACGGGTGCGAAAGCACAGGTATTGACTATCGCCATCTGTCCGCTCGAGAGTCCCATACCGCCGATTATCATTGCGTTCATGCCGACAAGGAACATCTGAAGTCCGAAGTACGTACAGCCGTTTACAAGTATCCACTTCATAAAGAGGCGGTTAGTAAAGGTCAGCTTGAGGCTCTGCCACATACTTATCTTTTCAGGCTTCATTCCCTCGTTTTCGGGATAGCCGTATTTTTCGCCCTCCTTTATCAGGAAGAGCGGGATGGTGATGGTAAGCATCAAGGGCAGGCAGATAAATACGAATTTATCTATATTTATCTTGAACACCTGCAAAAGCAGGGGAACGAGCGCGTAAACAAGGCAGTAGGAAATAGTATCGAAGAAAGACTTATATCCCGACACGCGGAGTCTCTGCGGCTCATCTGAGCAGGTGGTAGAGAGCGAGCCGTAGAAGGATATAAGGCACATGGTATAGGTAGAGAAGAACACGAGCGCCCACGCGACTATCCATATTGTGTTTCCGAGCTGATTATCGGCACCGAACACGGGAAGCCAACACATCGCAAAGGAAATGATCATAGGTATCATACACACAAGTATGGTAGGACGGCGGCGTCCCCATTTGGTTGAAAGCGTATCGGTAATATAAGCGAAAGGAATATCTATTATGCCGTCAAACGCCTTTGCTATGGCGTAAAGTATCGGAAATACCGCAGGCAAAATAAAGCAAGTGCCGCTCATTATCGCCTGAAAGCTTCCGTCACCGAGCGCAGCGGGATTTATGGCGTCGGTAAAATACGCGCCCATAAGGACCATAAGAAAGTTAGGGCCGAAGCCTGTAAACGCATACAAAAACTCTTTCCATTTCTTATCCAAAGATCTTACTTTCATAATTATCCTCCGAATATTACTTGTTTTTGTTTTCTATATATTTGCAGAAATCCTTGACCGTCACAAGCTGAGTCTCGTTTGTGATGTCGAGCTCAACACCGTACTGACTTTTCAAAATATCGACAAGGGCGAAATAATTGAGACTGCTTCCGCCGAGGTCGGCAAAAAAGTCCTCGTCAACGCCTATCTCGTCCGAATTCATCTGCAAGGACTCGGCAAAGGCGTCTCTTATCCGTCCCTCGAGCTCTGTGAGCATATATTCGATATGCGCCTCGGTATTTTTCAGATCGACTATTTTATACGCTCCGTCCGCGTACCTCTTTGCGACTTTTTTACGGCTCAGTTTGAAATCGCTCTTGTCAATGAGCTTATCCGAGGTAAGAACTATATTCTGTATTTCATCATTTAGGTGGTTTTCGCGGAGCTTTTCCAATATCTGCTTGTGGTAAGCGCGAAGCTTTTCGGAGGAGAAGCAATCGACGATGCTGACTATCAGCGTAGGTCTGCCGTTCTCATCCGCAAAGAGGCAGAGGCGGTTTATTCCCTTTACATAGAGCGCCTTTTCTATTATCTCGGGATTGAGATTTTCTCCGTTTTGGCAAATAACGAGATCGTCGCGTCTGCCTCGGTGGTAGTATCTGCCGCCCTCGCAGACCACAAGGTCGTGAGTGTTGAACCATTCGTTAAAATCGGTTACGCTCTCTTCCCCGTTCTGCATTATTCTTGACGCCATGGTTTTTCCGCGCACAAGGAGCTCGCCGTTCTCGGATACGCCGTACTCAGTACAGCGAAGCGCGTTTCCGATAGAGCCTTTATTTCTTATCTTTCGGCTTGCGGAAAGCTCGACGGAGGTAATTCCCACCTCGGTCATACCGAAGCCGTTTGCCATATGGTAGCCTATGCCGTTGAAAAATTCAAGTATCTCGGGCTTTATTCCGCTTCCGCCCGATATGAGAAAGCATATGCTGTCGCCAAACATATTTTCTCTGATCTCGGCAAATGCTTTCTTTGAAAGCGCGTTGCCTATGAGGGCGTTATTATTTGCGATCTTCAGCGCCTTTATGAATTTATTATAGGTCTTATCTCCCTTTGCGCGTATCTTTCGCATAGCCTCTTTATAGACGGTCTCCCAGACGAGGGGGACGGCAAAGATATGTGTGACCTTATGGCGCTGAATAGTCATAAGCAGAGTTTGCGGACGGATGTCTTTGAGGAATACAAAGGTTCTTCCGAAGAAGCCGAACCAAGTATATATGGCGATAAATCCGAATACGTGATAAAACGGCAGAAGCGCCAAGAGCTTTATCTCGCCTTCGTATCCCTTGACGATCTGCGGACATTTTTCGACTATACGCAGGCTGTCGCAGATCTGATATAAAAAGTTTTCCGCCGTATATGCGCACAGCTTTACGTTATCGGTCGTGCCCGAGGACATAAATATTATTTCGGTTCCCCACACATCAGGGGTGTACGTCCCACCGTCGGCGGATGCCATCACGCTTTTTGCGATAAGCGTATTTGCCGAAAAGGTCTTTCCGTCGGATATTACCGTCGTCACGCTGTAATCGTCAAGCACGCGCTCGAGCATTTCATCGGTCATTCGGGAATTCATAAGAAGCGGGCGGTATCCGCACATAAGGATACACCAGAGCGTCTCTATCCACTCAACGCCGTTATTCATATAAAGTCCGACGATACTGCTCTTTTGCACGCCCGAAAGCGCCTTTTCGAAAGCGGCGGCGTGTGCTTTTATGCTGTCCGAGCACTCTCCGTAGGTTATTTTTTTGATTCTGTATCCGTCGGGGATCTCTGCCATTACGTTCTCACGCTCTGAAAACATAAAGTCGAAGAAATTGCAGTAGTTTTTTTCTACCGCCTCATAGCGCGCGATCTTATCCTTGATATATGCCGTTATATTCGGAAATCCGTTTATGTTGTTTATCCTATTCACTGTATTCCCCTTTAAATATAAAACAGTCGCTGTACACAAATTGAAATGAACAAAATACATCATTTTATTTTAACACTTTTTTTGTGAAAAATCAACATTTTTTTCAAATATTCACGAATAGTTTAAATTACAGAAGCGCCTTTTTATGGGAAATCGATTTTTGGGGGATTGAATAAGATCAAACAAAAAAGCTCCGCCGAAGCAGAGCTTTGATTAAAATTGAATACAGCAAAATATTGCGCAAGATCACATCAATATTGTTAAACTTCTTGCATATAGCTTACAGCTTGTCATTTAAGTACAATACTGTAAACACATTGAAGTGCCTCAGCGGAAATATCGGTTGTAAGAAAGTCGTAGTAATCGGTCAACTCGGAATTATAAACGACGTAGTTATCATTGACCTTATAAAGTGTTTGAAAATTATTATATGAAATATCAAAGGTCTCTTCCAGGACGCGGTTTGTCCGTTATAATCGTATGTACCTTTTATAAACAAAACACTCTCATAGCTCACCTCACCGTCACCCTCCAGCGGATCGGCAACATCCACACTCATTCGCATTAAATTGAAATTTTCAAGCTGATACTTCTCGGATATTCTTTCTTCAAGTTCGGAAATAGTCCCCTGCTCTTCAATATACTGTTCTATAATTTCACACACTTTTTGAGATTGGCATAAATATTTATTACCATTTTCATCTGAAGTGTACGCCAAACTGACATAATATTCATTATTACCCTGATTTACAGTAATCCAACGCTGATAAAAATCTATATCTTGATCTTCGGGATAATCCTTCAATTCCATGTTAAATACTTGTGTCATTATTTTTCCGATTATTTCTTGATCGTCAATGACAAATTCATAAGTGGTTTCTTCTTCCTTAATATAGTCGTACACGACTTCAATAGAGGTTGTTCCATCTATTGTCATAGTGGAGTATTTTTCAAGTTCCACAAGTTTTGAGTGAGATTTCCACTCATAAAGTTTTGATTGAGATTGCCATTCATCTTTGTTGTCGTTTCCATTAACACACCCTGCCAAACACGCCATAAGTACAAATACAAAAATCAATGCCAATGTTTTTTTCATGGTAATAACCTCCGTTCTTCAAATTTAAGTTTATCGATCAAGCTCTATCCATTTTCATTATATCACAAAAATATCAAAAAGTAAATAGGGCGGCTCGATTTTCACAAATCAAACCGCCCTTTATCGGTAGGGGCGTGCATTGCACGTCCGCAACAGAAGACTTTATCATAATAAAACGGACGACCGATGGTCGCCCCTACAAATGACATAACAAAAAGCCCTGCATATGCAGAGCTTTTTGTATATTGAAATAATCGCCGTAAGGCTGTAATTATCTCTTGGAGAACTGAGGTGCACGACGTGCTGCCTTGAGTCCGTATTTCTTTCTTTCCTTCATACGAGGATCTCTTGTGAGGAAGCCTGCTGCCTTGAGTGCGGGCTTGTAGTTCTCGTCTGCTGCAACGAGAGCTCTTGCAAGTCCGTGACGGATAGCGCCTGCCTGTCCCGAAAGACCGCCGCCGTTAACGGTAGCGATGATGTCGAACTTACCCTCTGTGCCTGTTGCGCCGAAGGGCTGGTTTACGATGAGCTTGAGTGTCTCAAGTCCAAAGTATGCGTCGATGTCCTTCTTATTGATGGTGATCACGCCTGTACCGGGAACGATACGAACGCGAGCGACCGACTTCTTTCTTCTTCCTGTGCCGTAAAAATAGGGCTTAGAGCTTGTGTACATTTATGCGTCCTCCCTTTCCTTATATCTCGATTGCCGTGGGCTTCTGAGCCGCATGGTTGTGCTCTGCACCTGCGAATACCTTAAGTCTTGTTGCGGACTTAGCGCCGATGCTGTTATGGGGAAGCATTCCCTTTATTGCAAGCTCCATTGCGAGCTCGGGCTTTGTTGCCATAAGAGTCTTGTACTGAACTTCCTTAAGACCGCCGATGTAGCCCGAATGACGGCGATAATACTTCTGCTCGAGCTTTCTGCCTGTGAGAACAGCCTTTTCTGCGTTGATAACGATAACGAACTCACCGCAATCCACGTGGGGGGTGAACTCGGGACGGTGCTTACCGCGAAGAATGGTAGCTGCTGCTGCCGCAGTTCTACCCATGGGCTTACCTGCAGCGTCGATAACGTACCACTTACGCTCAACCGTCTCAACCTTTGCCATATAAGTTGACATTTCAATTTCCTCCGTAAAATATATAGTTAATTTTTTCACGCTTGCATATTATACCACGCGGGAGTGTACTTGTCAACCCCTTTTTTAAAAATAATTTTAAAAATTTAATTTAGCTATGCCATATCTCGCGTTTTCTCTTAAAATCGCCCTATTTGCTCGTTTTTTCTCGTTCGCCAAACTAAAATTCTTAACAATTGCCTCCGCATATATTTCTCGCCGCACGCATAGATTATAGCAAATTCAAAAAAACGGAGGTCGAAGTTAAAATGATAAACACATACTCCCCCGAGGGGATGCTGATAAAAACGTCTAAAAACAGAGAGTACATTTCTTCTCTTGCGGGGCTTGAACGGGCTATGAACGAGGGTAGGATACTCGAGAGCACTGCTCTTCTCTGCGATAGCTCGATGAGACTGCATATAGACCTTTACGGTATGCGCGGCATCATTGACAGACGCGATGCCGTATTTTGCCGCAAGGGAGAGGAAATAAAGGATATTGCTCTTATCACACGCGTCGGCAAGCCGACCTGCTTTAAGGTAATGGGATTTGAGCGGGTGGACGGTGAGGTCGTAGCCATTCTTTCGAGACGGGCGGCTCAGGAGGAGTGTCTGCGATATTATCTCTCCTCTCTTATGACGGGAGATATAATTCCTGCGCGGGTGACGCATCTTGAAAGCTTTGGAGCGTTTGTGGACATCGGCTGCGGTGTATCCTCTCTTCTCTCTGTCGACAGCATTTCGGTATCTCGCATATCCCACCCATCCGACAGGCTGTCGGTGGGCGAAAACATATATGCGATCATAAAATCGATCGACCGCGAGCATGAAAGATTTTTTGTGGGAATGAAAGAGCTTCTCGGCACTTGGGAGGAGAATGCGGCGAATTTTGAAGCTGGGCAGACCGTTTCTGGAATAATTCGCAGCGTTGAGAGCTACGGCGTTTTCGTAGAGCTTGCTCCAAACCTTGCGGGACTTGCCGAGATACGGGACGGCAACGATGAGCGCGCCGCAGCGTCGGTGGGAAAATGCGCCGCTGTTTACATAAAAAATATTATTCCCGAGAAGATGAAAATAAAGCTGGTGCTTATCGACGTTTGCGGCGGCGAGCCCTCCCCTCAGCCCGTAAATTATTTTATTGATTGCGAACGTGTGACGCATCTTGACCGTTGGAGATATTCGCCCGAGGGAGCGCAGAAGATCATTGAGACGGTATTTGAATAAATCGACGGTCAAATTAAGAAATTAAATGATGGCGATTGATTTTTTATTTGATCTGTGATATAATATAGCTATCGTTTTTAATTGGCAGGTAGCTATGGACTCACTTATATTTGCGCTCAATGCGGTCGCGCCTATAATTATAACGGTAGCGATCGGTTACATACTAAAAAAAATAGGATTGATAGACGGGAGCTTTGCAAAGGCGGCAAATAAGCTGGTCTTTCACATTTTTCTCCCGTGTATGCTCTTTCTCAACGTCTATAAAATAAACTCGCTTGGAGACATAGATCTCAGCTACGTTGTCTATGTATTGGCGGCGCTTATTGCCGTATTCGGTCTATCGCTTCCCGCGGTACTGCTTGTGACAAAAAGGTCTGAGCGACGCGGCGCGCTATGGCAGGCATCCTTCAGGTCGAACTACGCGCTTATAGGCATACCGCTTGCGCAATCGCTTTTCGGGGACGATGGCGCTATGATAGCGACGCTTCTTTCCGCATTTGTTGTTCCTACGATCAACGTACTTGCCGTTATAAGTCTTTCTGTGTTTCGCCGCGACGGAGGAAAGATGGGTATCAAGGGAACGCTTCTCGGCGTTGTCAAAAATCCGCTGATACAGAGCATAGCCGCAGGGCTTGCCGTGCTCTGCGTCCGCGCACTGTTTGTCAAATGCGGCATATCCTTCAGGCTCTCGGATATAACGCCCGTATATACTGCGCTCGAATACATATCAAGGCTTGCAACGCCCATGGCGCTTTTGTGTCTCGGGGCGCAATTTGAATTCTCCGCGGTATCGGCGCTGAGGCGCGAGATAATCTTCGGGACGCTTATGCGGACGGTCATAGTACCTGCGATAGGCATAGGTACGGCGTTTCTGTTTTTCAGAAACAGCTTCGGCGGTGCGCATTTTGCCGCGTTTATAGCTGTATTTGCCACGCCCGTTTCTATATCGAGCGTACCTATGACGCAGGAGATGGACGGCGACGTCACTCTTGCGGGACAGCTTGTGGTATGGACGACGCTCGCGTCGGCGTTTTCGGTATTTTTGATCTCGTTTTTGCTGAAGCTTGCGGGTGTGTTTTAAATGGAGAAATACCCTTAATCAAAAAAATCCATACATAAAGGGCTATCTTGTTAGTAAATGAGATAGCCCTGTTTGTGTATGTAGAATTTTGGGTTTGTAGAACTGTTATTCCCTCCACACTATGTGCAGTAAAGCGACTTCGTCGCAAGATTCTTCGGCTCAATCTGCGGATGCCCCCATAAGCGGTTCGGGCTCAGAATGACAAGTTAGTTGAGAAAAGGTAAAATAAGTGTAACCCAAAGTACAGTTCGCGGTACGTATATACAAATTTGCACGTACAATCACCGGCCCACATAAACTATCTGTCATCCTGAACGGCTTGCTACCTTGCAAGCCATGTGAAGGATCTTTTTTGCGTAAGCAAAATTTACCTTAGAGAAAACGAAACAAATTTTTTATATATGTTAATATTACATCAATTCAACTTCTTCAATTTTGCGTAATTACCCATCAGCTTCTTTGTACCCACGTTGTCAAACGCGACTTCATAGAGCACATCGGAGCCCATTGGACGGACGGAGAGCACCTCGCCCTCTCCGAATGTAAAATGTTTTACTCTATCGCCCTCGCAGAGCAGCGCGCCTCCCGTCTGCGGCTGCGGCTTTTTCATTATTGTAAATCCGCTGTCGGAGCTTTGGCGTATCTGCTGTTTTTGCGGTGTATAAACGTAGCTGTCGTCGTCTGCGTGGAAATAGACCTTTGGCTTACGGTCATACTCGGGTGTATAGGGTGCGTCCTCGTGTATAAGGTCGTTCGGTATCTCCTCGACAAACCTCGACACGGGGTTTGCGCTCGTTCGTCCGTAAAGCATTCTCGTTCTTGTTCTGAGTATGTAAAGCTCGTCCTTTGCTCGGGTTATGGCAACGTAGGCAAGTCTTCTCTCCTCCTCAATCTCCTCGGGCCCGCCCGTAATGGTCTGCATTCCCGGGAAAAGTCCTTCCTCCATACCCGGAAGAAAAACGACGGGAAACTCCAAGCCCTTTGCCGAGTGCATCGTCATCATCACAGCGGCGTCTGCGTCCTCGTCGTATTTATCCACCTCGGATACAAGGGCGTTCTCTTCAAGAAATCCGAGAAGTGTAGGCGCGTCGTTGTTTCTTTCGTATTCTATGATACCCGAAACGAATTCCTCGATGTTTTCAAGTCTTTCCTTTTCTTCCTCTCCGCCGTCAATGAGCATCTGTCGGTAGCCCGATACGTCGAGCACCTGATTTACAAAGTCTTCAAGGCTCATATCGGTATTCAGCATAAAGCGCAGGCTCTCTATCATTTCGGCAAAGCCGCGCAGCGTTTTAGCCGAGCGTGACAGGGCAGGATATTTATCGGCGTTCAGCATTATCTCGAACACAGTCTTTCCCTGCTCCTCTGCGATTATCTCAACGCCATCTACCGTCTTTGCACCTATCTTGCGCTTAGGCTCGTTGATGATACGTCTCATTCTTTCCTTATCTGAAGGGTTGACGATGAATTGCAGGTAAGCCACGACGTCGCGTATTTCCTTACGATCATTGAAGCGCAAGCCCCCAAGCATGCGGTAAGGCAGAGCGCTCTTGGCAAACACGCGCTCTATTGTTTGTGACTGCGCATTTGTGCGGTAGAGTACGGCAAAATCTCTGTATTTATGTCTGCCGTCGGCTACCGCCTTTTGTATCTCGTTTACGATATATCTTGCTTCGTCGTTCTGATCGTTGGCTACTCGTAGGGTTATCCTCTCTCCGTCGCCCTTATCAGCCCAGAGTGTCTTTCCGAGTCTGCCTTGATTATTGGATATAACGGCATTGGCGGCGTTAAGGATGGTGTTTGTAGAGCGGTAATTCTGCTCAAGGCGGATAGTTTTTGTATCCTTGAATTTCTTATTAAAATTAAGAATATTGGCAACAACCGCGCCACGGAAGCGGTATATGCTCTGGTCGTCGTCTCCGACTACCATGAGGTTGTTATATCCTCCGCCAAGGAGCGAGGTAAGCCTAAGTTGCGCCACGTTGGTATCCTGAAACTCGTCAACCGACACGTATCTGAACTTACGCTGATAATATTCCCTTACCTCTTTATCATTTTCCAGAAGAAGGACGGTATTCATAATAAGATCGTCGAAGTCCATAGCGTTTGATGAACGGAGGCGCTCGGAGTATTTTTTATAGACCTTGGCTATCTGCTTACGCCTGTAATCGGTCTGTCCGTATTCCTTTTCAAACCGCTCTGCGTCCATAAGCTCGTTTTTGGCGTGGCTTATGACGCTTGCGGCGGCTTTATCGGTGAGTGTCTTTTCATCAATATCAAGCGCTTTTATTGCCTCTTTTATGGCGTTTTTCGTATCTGTAGCGTCGTATATTGTAAAATCCTTAGCGTAACCGAGGCGATCGCCGTAAGCGCGGAGGATACGAACGCATATGGAGTGGAAGGTTCCCGACCATATAGACTCTGCTCCGCCGTCCTCGGGGATAGATGCGCGAAGTCTGTTCTTTATCTCGTTTGCCGCTTTATTGGTAAACGTTATGGCAAGGACGTTCCACGGCGGGCAGGGGGATGAGATAAACTCGGGGAGTATATCCGCGATCTCAGCCACGCTCAGATTTTGAGCTTCTTCAAGCTCTCTCACACGCGCTTCGTCGGTGCCGTAGGGCACATATGTACTGTAATAAGCGTTTCCGTATTTTATTATAAAGGCTATCCTATGGACGAGCACTGTCGTCTTTCCGCTACCCGCTCCCGCAAGCACCAAGAGATTGCCCTCTGTGGTGAACACAGCCTCTCTCTGTCTGTCGTTAAGGCTCGAATAAGCTTTATCGAAAAGCTTGCGCTTTGCGGCAAGATAGCGTTCTTCAAGTGTTTTCTGCATTTTTATTTCTCTTCTTTACTTATCTTCTTCGTCGTTTTTATTTAAAAGCTTTTTTATAAGCTCAGCCTGCTCCTCGCGGGCGCGCTTTTGGTTTTCGTAATATCTGCGTTCAGCCTCGGTCTTAAACTCGGACTCTTTTTCCTCAGACTCTTCCTCATCCTCACGGTCGATAACACGGACGACGGGCGGCTTGACCTTTTTAAAGGGATCTGCGTCGAGCTCCTTTTCAAAGTGTGCCGAAGCTATCGACAGCGCGACAATGACGGCGTACGCGGCAAGTCCCCACACCCAAGGCTCGAAAAAGGTCGTGTTGAGAAGCACTGCGACGTGCATTATTTCGGTATAAAGTGGGATTATTATTCTCGAATAAAAAAGCACGGGCAGTATGAGCGCTTGCAGCACGCACACGACTATTCTGTTAGGCAGTAGGGTTATAAACCATATTCTTGCATCCGTCTTTCGAAAATCCCGATCGTTTATATAACGCAGTGCTCCGACGGCGACAACGACCGATGATATAAAGCCGACCGCGAACAGCAAAAGCAGTACGGGAAGGAGTATGAGAACAGTCCAAGAAAATTTTTCCTGCGTTATCTCCTTTTCTGACGTACCGAAAAGATACTCTCTTACCTGATCCCACGAATTACTTATAAGCTGTGCGGCGGACATCTCGTCCTGTGTACCCTCGGTGGTAGAATATTGCAGACAGGGTATGAACATCGTACACACGATCGCTATGCAGAGCGCCACGGGCAAAATATACCTTATGTAGATCAGCGCCGTTTTCGCCGGGCTTTTATTTTTTTTATTGCTCATTTTATCTCCTTAAAGTTTAAACGAATGTGGCAAAAGCTCGCCGAGAGAGATGCTTTGGGGCTCTCCGTCTTTTCCCTCAAAAATTATCGGCATACTGTTATCGCAAAATTCCGAAAGCACCTGTCTGCAAACTCCACACGGCATACAGGGTGTCGTATCTCCAACGATGGCTATTGCGGAAAATTCTCTCTGTCCGTAAGCCACTGCCGAGAACACGGCGACGCGTTCGGCGCAACAGGTGGGGGTAAATGAGGAATTTTCCACGTTACAGCCGACGTATATTTTTCCGTTTTTTGCAAGCAGTGCCGCGCCGACGGAAAATTTTGAATAGGGGGAATAGGCGTTTTTTTGCGTTTCTTTCGCCCGATCAAGGAGATGCTTCATTTCGTTTTTTTCCATATTATTTTCCTTTTAACGCCAAATTGAAGATATATTGAAAAATTTTTATTTCGTAGTACCTTGTTTCATCTAAAAATTTACGTTTTATAAGCTCTCCCTATGGGAGAACTCCCGCGGAGCGGGTGATAGGGAAAGATGTGATTTTTACCCTCTCCGCCTCGCAAGCTCGATACCTCTCCAAAGCGAGAGGCTTTTTTGTTTCTTCGCTTTTGTCAAGCTTTAGTTTAAACAAGGTAATAGGAGAGATCAATGCAATTCAAATTTTTTTGACATCTATTGCGTTTCCGTCGCACTCGAAGCTCACGCCGAGGAGCTTGGCTGTCGTTGCTCCTATGTCGGCGAAGGTATCTCTTATGCCAAAATTCTCAGGCGCAAGTCCCTTTGACCAGATCAACAGCGGAACGTCCTCTCTTGTATGATCGGTAGTTTTATCAAAGGCGGGATCACAGCCGTGGTCGGCGGTTATTATCAGTGTATCATCCTTTCCGAGCGTCTCTGCAAATCCGCCTACCCAGCGGTCAAATGCGGACAGTCCCTCGGCGTATTTTACGGGATCGCGCCGATGTCCCCAAAGCATATCGAAGTCAACGAGATTGACAAAGCAGAGTCCCGAAAAGCTCTCCTTTGCGATATTCTCGGTCTCTTTCATACCCTCTTCGTTTGAATGAGTCCGTATCGCTCTGTCAAATCCGCGCCCTGCGAAGATGTCTATTATCTTTCCTACCGAAACGGTGGTAAGTCCCGCGCCCCGAACCGCATCGGGCAACATTTTTGTTGGGGGCTCCAAGGAATAGTCGCGTCTGTCGGCGGTGCGGTAGAAATCGGGGGAGGTTCCCGCGAACGGTCTTGCTATCACTCTGCCGACTCCAAGGTCGCCCGCAAGCATTTCTCTTGCGATCTCGCACACAGTATAAAGCTCATCGAGCGGTACGGTGTCTGTATGGGCGGCTATCTGGAAAACGCTGTCGGCTGAGGTATAGACGATAAGGTCTCCCGTACGCAGATGCTCCTCTCCGTAGTCAGCGATAACCTTCGTTCCCGAATAGGGCTTATTACAGAGCACGCCTCTGCCGACTCTTTTTGAAAATTCATCAAGAAACTCCTTGGGAAAGCCGTTTGGAAATACGGGCAGAGGCGCTTTTGAGATATGCCCCGCTATCTCCCAATGTCCGATAGTCGTATCCTTTCCCATTGATGCCTCTCGCACACGCGCGACCGAGGCTGTGGGAATATCCGTCTTCCCAAGGAAGTCAAGACCTTCGATATTTCCAAGTCCCATACGGCAGAGGTTGGGAAGCTGAAGTCTGCCCGTTTCATACACGCTTCTGAGGGTAAATGCTCCCTCGTCTCCGAAAGCGGCGGCATCCCTTGCGCATCCTATACCGACACTATCGAGGACTATCAAAAATACTCTTTTCATTTGTTCTCCTGTTTTAGCGCCAGATCGAGCGCAAGCTCCATCATATCGGTAAAGGAGCTCTGTCTTTCCTCGGCGGTGGTAGCCTCTTTCGTAAGGATAGAGTCTGAGACGGTGCAGATAGCGATAGCTCTTTTTCCTGCTCTCGCGGCGTTCATATAAAGTGCCGCCGCTTCCATCTCAACGGCAAGAACGCCCATCTTAGCCCATTTTTTCGATCTTTCGGGATCGTCGTCGTAAAAGGTATCGGACGAAAGGAGATTACCGACGTGATAGCGAAAGTCTTTTTCCTCTGCAAGAGCTACGGCGTCACGCAAAAGCTCATAGGAGCATATGGGCGCAAACGTACCACCGAGCCCAAACTGTTCACCGTAAGCGGAATTTGTGCAAGCGCCCATACCGATAACTATATCGCGGAGCTTGAGCGCAGGTGAGATCGAGCCCGCAGAGCCTATGCGGAAGATATTTTCAACTCCGAATACGTTATAAAGCTCATAGCTGTATATACCGATCGACGGCATTCCCATTCCGCTTGCCATTACCGAAACGGGAGCGCCCTTCCATTTGCCCGTATATCCCTGAACGCCTCTGACGTTATTGAAAAGCACTGCTCCGTCAAGGAACTCCTTTGCGACGAACTGCGCCCGCAGAGGATCGCCCGGCATAAGGACGGTCTTGGCTATATCTGACGGTGTTGCTTTTATGTGCGGGGTGGGATAATTCTTTTCCATGATAGTATCCTCCTGAAATTTATAGGTTTATTTTTTGGGCTCTATTCCCTCCATATAATAAGAAGCCTCCATATCGGCAACGCAGAGGGCGAAGGCAAGCGGAAACATTTCAAGCGCGCGTCCTACCTGATTTGCATCCTCGGGCCCCGAAAATCCCATATGATAGCGGATGGCGAACGCCTCCTCGCGTGTGAGCTTCATAAAGCCCGAGACTATGTACACAGATTTTTCGCCGTGACCGTAAGGCAGAGTATCATCAATGGTATAGTATGGCACACTCTCCCATACGCCATTCTTTTTCACGTTACGCATTTCGGTTTTATAGAAATTAGTCTTGCAGACATCGTGCAGAAGCGCTACGATGGCGAGAGACTCCTCGCTGAAGGTAAAGCCGTATTTATCTCTGAAGCGAGGTCTTTTCACGAAGTCGCAAAGACACTCATAAACATTCAGGCTATGCTCAAGGAGACCTCCCTCATATGAGCCGTGGAATCGCGTGCTTGCGGGAGCTGTGAAGAAGTCTGTTTTTTCGGTCAGATATTCAAGAAATGTCTCTCCGCCCTCACGCGTCACGCACGCCTTGTATATTTCTATGAATTTTTCTTTATTGTTCATTCCTGTGTTCCTCTCGTTAAAAAATATTTTTCCTCATTTTATATTTTACCATACATTCTTAAAAAAATCAACATTAAGAAGCGGCGAAAATAAATTTTTACAAATTGGAGAGTAGCTATTCAGCCAATCTTCAAATTTGAGTTTGTCGAGCAGTTTGTATCAGTGGCGAACTAATACAAACACACCAATAAACTCCAATTTGACGCAAAAAACAGGAGCTGTCTCATAGAACGAGACAGCTCCAAACGATCAATCCTTTTCAACGGTATCCGCAAAGCGGAAGCCTGCTGTGTCGGTAACGGGCAGAGAGAACACGACAGCGTGCGCCTTTGTGTCAACTCCTGCGTTTTTCATAATAGCCTTCATAATATCCTTTTTCTGCTCAGCAGAGGATACTATCATTACTATCTCCTTTTCCTCGGCAAGCGTTATACCGAAGAATTTTTCGGTTCCCGCTACGGTGCCCTTGGCGTTTATGGTCGTTCCCCCGCGGGCGCCCGCCGCTCTCGCGGCATCCATTACCGTATCGGTATATCCCTTTTGATATATGGCGATTATAAGCTCCTGTGTAGCTTCCATGGTTCTATCCTCCGTTAAATGTTCCTCGGGTATGCACTGCCCCGACGTAAAATAATCAAGAGTTCTGCTTCCTCCCACTCCCGAAACGGGCACAGCCATTGCGACACCTCTGTCGGGCAGGTCTATCTTCATCTCATAGGCAAGATCGCGCTTCAGCGACTTCAACGTAGGTCCTGTGACCATCGCTATGAGCATTGCTTTTTCGGTACGCTCAATACCGAGAATATTTAACGTCTTTGCGTGAGCGGTGCCGTTGCAGGGCGTGTTATATATCACCTTAACATTCCTGTTTCGGTAAAACTCCTCATATTCGGCGGCATCTTTCCGTCTTACGACGGTGAGCAACAGATAAAGTTCTTTCATATCCTTGCTCCTCCTTTAAAGTTCTATTATGTCGTCATCGGTAACAACAGCCGTGTCGATAACTTCCTCGTCTGCCGAGGGCTCCTCGACGGTTGCGGAATGCTTCTTCTGCTTTGCCTTATATACAAGTCCGAGTATCTGTATTGCGATAAGGGGCGTCATAGCGACAAGCGCGACAAGTCCGTACGCGTCGGTAACCGTATTTCCGCCCTCTACTGCCGAGCAAGCTCCTACGGCAAAGGGCAACAAAAACGTAGCCGTCATAGGTCCCGAGGCAACTCCGCCCGAGTCAAAGGCGATGGACGTGAAGATGTCGGGAACAAAGAAGGACAGAACGAGCGCGATCGCATATCCCGGAACGATTATCCACATAATGGATATTCCCGTGAGCACTCTGAGCATTGCGATACCGATAGCAACGCCTACGCCGATCGACAGCGTGAGCGACAGCAGCTTACCCGAGATCATTCCCGCAGTAACCTCCTCGACCTGCTTTTTAAGCACGTGGACGGCAGGCTCGGCGGCGACGATAAAGTAGCCCATTACCATACCTATCGGCACAATAAGCCAACGGAATTCGGAGTCGACAAGATGTTCTCCTATATATGCGCCGACGGGCATAAAGCCAACGTCAACTCCCGTAAGGAAAAGCACGAGTCCGACATATGTATAAATAACTCCGACGAGTATCTTTCCGAGTCCCTTAGTTCCTCTGCCGCCGCTGAAAAAGCGGAATATTAGGAAGAATACGACTATCGGTCCGACAGCCGTTGCTACGTCTATCGCGTGGGACGGAAGATCGCGCAGGAAGATACCGAAAATATCTCTCGAGTTGCGGACGAGCTCCATGGAATAGTCCTCTTGGGGCTCTATCTTTCCTCCGCTTATTATGCCGAGTATCATTACCGCAAGTATCGGTCCAACAGAGCAAAGCGCAACAAGACCGAAGCTGTCTCCGCCTTTATCGTCGGCGCGTATCGAAGCGACACCGACGCCGAGCGCCATAATAAACGGTACTGTCATAGGTCCTGTGGTAACTCCGCCCGAGTCAAATGACAGCGCCAAGAAATCCTCGGGAACAAATATTGCAAGGACAAATACGATAGCGTAAAGTCCGATAAGCAGGTATCTGAGCTTAATTGAAAACACTATTCTCAGCATTGCAACGACGAGCAGAACTCCCACGCCGAGTGCCACAGACCAGATCAGAAGATTTGGATTATCCTTGAATATCTGATCAGCAAGCACCTTTAAGTCGGGCTCGGAGACCGTTATCATTGTACCGACGAAAAGCGAAACAAATATAATGAGAAACAGGTTTCTCGATTTTGTTATCTTAGAGCCCACATATTCGCCCATAGGCGTCATTGCCGTTTCCGCGCCCAAGGTAAAGAGCCCCATACCGATAATCAGAAAGACGGCACCTATAAGAAACGCGAGCAGCATCTCCGCGTCCACAGGCACGATAGTAAGCATTAGTACAAGAACTATTCCCGTAACGGGCAGGACGGACGCAAGCGACTCGGATATTTTCGGCCCTAAGATGGTATTGCGAAAGAATTTCACGCTTGTCCCTCCAAAAAATAATTATTTATTCAATTATATCATATCATTCAAAAAATGTCAACGGAATAAAAAATTTAACAATCCCTCACAAATGCGCAAAGGCGGCATATGCCGCCTTTGCGCAGAGTATTTACCTTTCTACAAAAAATATGTCCGAAGGCTTTCGATTATCTTTTTTTCCTCACGTGAGACCTTGACCTGTGTGATACCGAGCAGCTCCGCCGTTTGCTGTTGAGTCATATTTCGGTAATATCTCAGCATTATTATTTTCCGCCACTGCTCGGGCATTTTTGACATTGCCTGATTTATGGCTATTTTATCCGAGAGGCGCTCTATCTCGGACGAGCTTTCCTCATCGGGTATCACTGAGGAGAGCTCTACACTGTCGTCGTCCCCATATGCGCTATCGGAAAGAGAAACTATGGGAGACATCGCCTCCATAGCCATCGCCGCCTCCTCGACGCTCACGTTGCAGAGCTTTGCAAGCTCACCGACGGTAGGATCTCTTCCCTCCTCAGCGACGATACGGTTTCGCGTATTCATCAAAGCCGCTCCAAGGCGCTTATAGTATCTTCCCACCTTTATAGGTCCCTCGTCGCGCATATATCTGCGGAGCTCTCCGAATATGAGCGGTACGGCATAGGTGGAAAAACAGGTGCCTCGCTCAAGATCAAAGCTCCGTATGGCTTTGAGCAGACCGAGAGTTCCTATCTGCATAAGATCCTCAAAGTCCACTCCGCGTTCGCGAAAACGCAACGCTATGCTCCTCACAAGTCCCGTATTGAGTATTACAAGCTCGGTAGTTGCCGCCTCGGCTTCGTCCGTGTCGCCCTGAGCGATCTCAAGCAATCGTCTGTTATCCGAAAAATCCTTTTTTCGAGTCCCTCCGCTCAACGCTTCTTCAGCTTCTTGTAAAGTGTTACAGTTGTTCCCTTTTTGCATTTCGACACCACCCTGACCTTATCGCAAAAGCTCTCCATCACGGTAAATCCCATTCCGCTTCGCTCACCCTCGGCATCGGTGGTATAAAGGGGCTGACGCGCGACCGCCACGTCCTCGATGCCGCACCCCTTATCGCGGATAATTATTTTTACTCCGCCGTCGGAATAAAGCTTTGCCGTTATGTAAACAGTTCCCACGCAATCGCGGTAAGCGTGGACTATGCAGTTGGTGACAGCCTCGGAGACAGCGCACTTTATGTCGGCAAGCTCTCCCGAGGCGGGATCAAGCTGAGTGCAAAACGCCGCCACAGCCGCTCTTGCCATTCCCTCGTTGACAGACAGAGACGGCAAGGACAGCTTCATTTCATTTATCTGACGCGCGCCCGCATCAATATCCGATCTTTTCATTTCACATCCTCCTTTTTCGTACTTTCGATCCGTATCATTCTTCCGAGCCCCGCAAGCTCAAATATTTTCATTATGCGGTCGTTCGGATTTTCAAGGACAAATTCGCCGCCAAGCTTCTGTATCAGCGAATAGCGTCCCATAACGAAGCCAAGCCCCGAGCTGTCCATAAAGCCGACGCCCGACAGATCTATGGCAAATTTTGCTGGGCGCTCCTCAGCGATAAGACTGTCGAGCTCGGTACGCACCGCAACGGCATTGTGATGATCCATCTCGCCGTTGAGAATGATACGCAACGTTTCTCCTCTCCGTTCTATTTCATAAAAGCAATTATTTCCGTTCATTTTGACCTCCGTTCTTTTTTTACACATTGTACCACACAGAGCGTAAAAAATTTGTCGCATACGGGCGCGCAAGCAATTTTTTTCCAAAAAACAAAAAAAGCGCCGTTTTGCAACGACGCCATAAGTTTAGTATATCACACAGAAAGGCTTTTGTAAAGAAAAACTTAGTGATTTTACTCTAATTCTATGTTTTATACAAAAAATAATTGTATATTTCTGCTAATTTGCCTATTGCAAAAGATCAAAATATATGCTATAATATAGCCAGAAGAAAGGAAGGTACAGACCAATGAGAAAGTAAGTCGGAACTCAAATTTATTCAGCTGAGTAAAACGCGCAACGGAAACTTTTTAAGTGTACGAAACCGGACAGAGATCAAGTAAAGGAAGGTACAGGTACAGACCGATGAAAAAGTAATTCCGAACCTTTATTAAAGATAGGGTGAAAAACAAGTTTGAGCAGCAAGCGCAGTTTGAACGGTCAGGTATAGTCGAATGGGGCTTCTCCTTTCAAAGCTCCGACAGACAAAATATACCCAAACGCGGCGGCGATACGCATTCATCATATATTCGTTAAGAGCGCTCGAATAGATATAGATCGTTGAGAGCAGCGCAAAGGATCAAACGAAAGTGCGTGAAAAAGTCTTTGATAAAGGTTAAAAAATTCGTCTTTTGCCGAGAATAAGCAAACAGGAAACAGATGGTATTCTCATTCGAGAAATAGAGTTTTTAGTGTTCAGGAGTTGTGAATGGTGAAGCAAAGGGCAGACAAATGAAAGAGAGGATATACAAATGATGTTAGATATCAAGAGTGAACAGAAATGACTCTCGGTTGTGGTGTCGCGAACTACGATCGAGAGTCATTTCTTTTTTCTTTTGATATTTTCCCGCCCGTTTTTATGCTTTTATCCTATCTTTTGAAAGAATTATGATTTTCCGAAAATTTTCTGTTGAAAAAATACGTTCGATATGTTATAATATTTTTGTTGAATTATATTTTTATTTAAGGAGAAAAAATTATGACTGTGACCAACGATATAAAATACATAGGAGTCAACGATCACAAGATAGATCTGTTTGAGGGACAGTATGACGTTCCGAACGGTATGGCGTACAATTCCTACGTTATAACCGACGAAAAAATAGCGGTTATGGATACGGTCGACGCGCGTTTCGGCGGAGAATGGCTCGAAAATCTCAGAGCGGTCATAGGCGACAGATCGCCCGACTATCTTATCGTTCAGCACATGGAGCCCGACCACTCGGCAAATATAGATGTATTTATGCAGAAGTACAAGGATGCCGTTATTGTTTCTTCGGACAAGGCGTTCGCTATGATGAAGCAGTTTTTCGGCACAGACTACGCAGACCGCCGCATAGTTGTCAAGGAGGGGGATACGCTCACGCTCGGAAAGCACACTCTGACCTTTGTTACCGCTCCGATGGTACACTGGCCTGAGGTCATCGTAACCTACGATTCTTATGACAGGGTTCTCTTCTCTGCCGATGCGTTCGGTAAGTTCGGCGCACTTGATGCAGACGAGGATTGGGCTTGCGAGGCTCGCAGATACTATTTCGGTATCGTCGGAAAATACGGCGCTCAGGCGCAAAGACTTTTAGCAAAGGCGGCGGGACTTGACATTTCGATCATCTGCCCTCTTCACGGCCCTATCCTTTCCGAAGATCTCGGATATTATCTCGGTCTTTACAATACGTGGACAAGCTACGGTGTCGAGAGCGAGGGTGTCGTTATTGCATATACGTCGGTATATGGCAATACGAAAAAGGCGGTTGAGCTTCTTGCGGACGAGCTCAAGGCTTGCGGATGTCCCAAGGTAACAGTAAACGATCTTGCAAGATGCGATATGGCTGAGGCTGTCGAGGATGCTTTCAGATACGGAAAGATCGTTCTTGCTACCACGACGTACAATGCGGAGATATTCCCTTTCATGCGCGAGTTTATCCACGAGCTTACCGAGAGAGGCTATCAGAACCGCGTTGTGGGTATTATCGAAAACGGAAGCTGGGCGCCTGTCGCGGCAAAGAAGATACGCTCTATGCTTGAGGGCGGTAAAAATCTCACCTTTACAGACACTACTGTCACAATTCGTTCGGCATTGACAGAGGAAAACAAGAAAGAGATACGCGCTCTTGCCGAAGAGCTTTGCCGCTGATGATACACATTTTAGTAGTTGACGACGACAAAAACACACGGATGTTCCTCTCAGCCGTTCTTCAGAAGAACGGCTATGACGTTTCAATTGCCTCTAACGGCGAGGAAGCCTTGGAGGTAATGGACAAGGAGCACATTGATCTTGTCGTTCTCGATATTATGATGCCGAAGATGGACGGCTATGAGTTTACAAAAATACTCCGAGAGGCGCAGAACACTCTGCCCATACTCATGGTATCCGCAAAGCAGCTCCCCGCCGACAAGCACAAGGGATTTCTTGTAGGCACCGATGATTACATCACGAAGCCTATTGATGACGAGGAGATGCTGTATCGCATAAAAGCGCTTTTGCGTCGGGCAAAGATAGCAAGCGAGCGAAAAATAACGATAGGCGAGGTCGTCCTTGATTACGATTCTTTGACGGTCACGCGCGGCGACGAGGTGCAGGAGCTTCCTCAAAAGGAATTTATGCTTCTGTACAAGCTTCTTTCTTATCCCGGAAAGATATTCACCCGTATTCAGCTTATGGACGAGATATGGGGCGCTGACAGCGACACGGGTTGGGAGACCGTCACGGTGCACATCGGCAGGCTTCGCAAGCGCTTTGAGGGATGGTCGGAGTTCTCCATCGAGTCGGTCAGAGGTCTTGGATACAAGGCGGTAAAGAAAAAATGAGCCAAAATACGCGTGAAAAGAAAAAGCTGAAGGACAAGATAGATCCTCAACAGCTAAAAAAGATCGGAAATTTCATATTCAAGGAACGCGATTACCGTTTTTCGCTTGCCATACTTTTCGTTTCTTTTATCGCTTGCGTACTGTTTATATCGGTCGTACTTTTAGTTGTCTCGATATGGCTTCTCAGCCACTTTGGGGTAATTGGAAACTTTACCGATAATCCGTCGAGTATTCTTGTACTTATCATTGTTGGACAGGCAAGCGTGCTGATAAGCTTCGGTATAAGCTTTTTCCTTGTTAAAATTCCATTAAAGCCCATCAATACTCTCATAAATCACATGAACAGGCTGGCGGCGGGAGACTTTAAGACACGTCTGAGCTTCGGCAAGCGTATGTCCAAAAATCCTACCTTCAAGGAGATCTCGGATAGCTTCAACCGAATGGCAGAGGAGCTTGAAAATACTGAGATGCTCAGAGGTGACTTTATAAACAACTTTTCTCACGAATTCAAGACTCCAATCGTTTCTATCGCGGGACTTGCGAAGCTTGTAAACAAGGGAGATCTTGACGAGGAGCAAAGGTCGCAATATCTGAGCGCAATAGAGTCAGAATCGTTGCGGCTTGCGGATATGGCTACAAACGTGCTAAATCTTACTAAGGTCGAAAATCAGACTATACTCTCGGATATTACCGAGTTCAATCTCTCGGAGCAGATACGCGCTTGCGTGCTTCTTCTTGAAAACAAGTGGACGCAAAAGGAAATAGAGCTCTCTCTCGACTTTGAAGAGCTGAGCATTGAGGGAAACGAAGAGCTGCTCAAGCAGGTATGGATAAATCTTACCGATAATGCCATTAAGTTTTCACCCGTGGGCGGAACTGTGGCTATTGAGCTTGAAGCAGACGGTGAAAGCGTTACCGTTTCTGTAAAAAACTCGGGTGAGATAGGCGAGTCCGACAGAAAAAAGATATGGAACAAGTTTTATCAGGCTGACAAATCGCACACCACCGAGGGCAACGGCATAGGACTTGCCATAGTCAAGCGCATAGTGGAGCTTCACGGCGGCGCTGTCGGCGTAGAAAGCGAAAACGGTAAGGTCTGCTTCTCTGTGACTCTTCCCTGCGAACAGCTTTGAGGTCTTGAATGAGATCGTTTATAAATGTAAAAAATAAAAAAATAGGAGGTATATATTATGAAATACGTTTGCGACGTATGCGGATACGTCTACGATGAAGCGCTCGGCGATCCCGACAACGGCATTGCGGCGGGCACAAAGTGGGAGGATCTCCCCGAGGATTTTGAATGTCCTCTCTGCGGCGTTGGAAAAGACCAGTTTTCCGAAGAATAAAAAATTCGTCTGACCTCTGAGAGGTCAGACGAATTTTTTATTTTATCTTACTTCTTCCATGCGTCCATGAGCATCTTCATGTAAAGGCCGCCCTGAACCGTTCTGTTCTGGAAGCCTACCTCGTTTCCGCTGACGGTATCGTACCAGTCGGTCATAGGTGTGCGTGTGCTCATCTCGTTATAAGCCTTCCACAGGGGAGCAACGTATGCTTCAAACGTAGCCTTATCGGATGCCATTGATGCCGTCCATACGAGCCAGTCGCTCTTCGAATAGTCGGTTCTGTTATCAAGGGGCATACCGTACTCGTTGAAGCGGTTGAAATTATCCTTTATCTCTCCGTCCATAAATTTCTGAGTAAAGATACCTGTTCCCCATACCTTATCCCATACCATATTATACTTCATAGAGTAGGTGTAGGGACGGTCGAACGCAAGATTTGTTGTTCCGTCGGGGTTCTTTGCAGTTGCATTCCATATCTCTGCCATCTTAACGGCTTCCTCGGTATATCTCTTAGCCTCTGCCTTATCACCGAGCATATCCATAAGGATAGCCATTCCGCGGATACCGACGATAGCCTTGAGAGACAGGTTGATGTTATGCTCAAGATGTCCTGCGAAGTCGTCTGTGCAGAGCTGATCTGCGGGATCTGCGCCGTATTTGAGGAGGTATTCGCACCAGCCCTTGAGTATATCGATATGATCAGCCGCGAAATCGGCAGAGCCCGTAGCGAGCGCCACGTTTGCTTCCATAACGAGCATATTTCCGCATTCCTCAACGGGCATCTGCTTTTCATAAAGCATCTCGCCGTTCTTGAGACCGTAAACCTGACCGTTAAGTATAGGGTAACGTCCTACGTCGTGAGGCGCGAAGTCGTATTTATAATCCTCAACCCAATCCTTGGACTGCGCGTACTTATAGATAGGACGCATCATTCCCTTTACAAGCTCGGGACAGTAAAGCAGGAACATAGGAATGGAGGGATAGCTTACGTCAACGGTTGCGGCGCAACCGTTAGAGAAGCACTCCTTGGAGATAAAGAGTACCTGTCCGTCCTCGTCAAGAACGAGCTTGTGAGCGGCAATTACCTGACGGTAAGCAAGTGTAACTATCTCGGCATACTGCTCTCCACCCGATGCGAGCGCATCTGCATAGAGCTTCTCTCCGAATGCGTCAGCCTTTGACTTTACGTCAGCATAGTCCTTAGCCGCCTCGCAGATAGCCTCTTTTATAGTCATTCCATCCTTATTCCAATAGGATTTGAGCGTCTTATGGAAGTATATTATACTGCTTTCCATATCGTCGTATGCGAAAAGCACAAGGCGGCTATCGTTCTCACAAAGAGGAGCTGTGATCTCGATATACGTACGCTTGCCCTTTTCAAATGTATTAGTCTCTATTCCCTCTCCCTTTGCGCAGAGGTAGAAGTATCCCCAATCTATACGGAGATCGTCTCCGTCTCTGTTAAGGGGATTTTGCTCGGAGTTACCCATACGGATACCCTTAACACAGCAACAAGCCTCTACTGCTTCAACGTTTACGGGGCTCTGTCCGCCCTTATCAAGGCAAAGCTCCTCGCGGCATCTTACTGTTACGTTTACGTTGTGCGCCTTACCGTCGAGCGACTTATACGTTATCTCCATATATGATACGGGACGTGTCATTACATGGAAATCGTCCATCAGCAGGGGGGACGTGAAGGTTGCCGTCAGCTCGATCTCGCTGCTTGAGAAAACAGCCTTTGTGGACATAGCAGTGATGTCAAGAGACACCTGTTTCATTTTATGAATATCTCTGTCATATCCGAGGAAAGAATATTTTTTACCGTCAACATCGACGATACCAAGGATGGGGTTAGTCTTACCCGTCCAATGCATTGTTGCTTTATAATTAAGATTTTCATCTGGCGACCAGACCGAAAAATAGGGATCAACCGTAATAAGCGGTACTGCGGGGGCTCTTAATTTCATGATAAAACCTCGTAATTCGTATTTTTTGCGGATAAAACACCGCATACCACTATTATATCGTATATTGGCGATAATTTCAAGTATTTTTTTCAAATTTTACAATTTAATATTTCAGAAACATTTCGAAAAAATTTCGGAAATGACTCGAATGTATAATATGCGTGTAAATATCAAAAAGCAATCAAGAAACGAGGTAAATTTAAAATGAACAGAAACGATAAGAAATTCACAGCAGAAAGCATTCGCTCACAGTATATGCCGAGAGAGGCAGGCGATCTTGAGGAGCTTCGCGCGCTCGACAAGAAGGTAAAGACTCCCGCAAACGTATTCGCTTACATATTCGGCTCAATAAGCGCTATCATCATGGGCTCGGGAATGAGCCTTGTTATGACGAATATAGCAGATACTCTCGGTATCTCCGCAAACGCTATGCCCATAGGTATCGTTATTGGATGCATCGGTCTTGTGCTCGCGATCGTAAACTATCCCATATACAACGCTATTCTCAATTCAAGAAAGAAGAAGTTCAGCAAGCGTATAATCGAGCTCAGCAACAAGATCGTAAACGAGGACTGATGCCGAATGCGTGTAAGTTACGCCATCGGAATATTTTGAACAAAAGCGGTCTGCCAATCCTTTTCGGAACGGCAGACCGTTTTTTACATTGTTTACGCTCTTCCGTTTGAACCGAAGAGCAATATTTTTTTCTTTACGGCTTCCTTTATAGCCTCCACCTTTTTATTGCGGAGGTTCAGATAATCAAGCTCTGAGTTTTCAAGCACGGCATTTCTTCCCGCTACGCAAAGATCGGTAAATATATTTATCTTAGCTATGCCGTTCTTTACGGTATTTCTGAAATCGTCATCCGAAAGTCCCGAGCCGCCGTGGAGCACCAAGGGCGTATCGAGCGCTTCTCTGATAGCTTTTAATCTTTCTATATCAAGCCTCGGCTTCGACTTATAAGCTCCGTGAGCGGTGCCTATGGCGATAGCAAGCGCGTCGACTCCCGTATCCTCGACAAAAGCGATAGCTTCTTCCTTAGTCGTGTACATATCGCCCAATTCGTTATCACCGCTTGCCGCCTCACCGACGTGTCCTATCTCGCCCTCGACCGTGATACCCATTGAATGAGCTATCTTTACGATCTCTCGCGTGTTTTTCAAATTTTCTTCTACGTCTCCCGCAGAGCCGTCGAACATAATACTCGAAAATCCGAGCTTCATCGCCTCGATACATCTGTCAAAGGTCAATCCGTGATCGTAGTGTACAACTACGGGAACGGTCGCTCTCTTAGCCGCCTCGATAACCGACGGAGCTATCAGCGCAAGCTCCCCGTAAGGGAGAAGCACCTCTGCCGTACCGATAATGACGGGGGAGCGAAGCTCCTCAGCGGCGGATATTACCGCTTCGAGCATATCGGTGTCGGTCGTATTGAAAAGACCTACTGCGTAGTTGTTTCTTTGCGCGTCTTTAAGAACCGCATTTAAATTTACAAGCATCTTTCGTCTCCTTATTCGATCAGTTATCTATCTGTAATTCTCTGACAAGGCGCTTATCCGTGAAAACGTCGGTCTCGTCAGTGCTTCTGGTAGAGAATTCGGAGATCACCGCTCCGTCCTCTCCGGCCTGAAACCAATGCCACGTTTCGGGCATTATTGTGTACTGCTCACCCGCATTGAGAATTACCTCGTGGAATACACTTACATCGCTCTCGGGAAGTCTTGCTTTGATGTCCTCTTTCTTTCCCTCTCCGCTGACGTAAAGATACACTCTGCCGTATCTGCAACGGAAGGTCTCCTCCTTGCCCTCGGCGCCGTTTGTCGGAACGTGCTTATGCTCCGCGCAGGTCTGATAAGGCAGAAGGACCATTTCCTTTGCGCAGACTCTTTCGGTATTTACGTAAGTAAGTATCTGAAGTCCCATTTTATCGACGTTGTTCAAACCGAAATCAACGATCTCTATACGTTCCTTTTCTTCATCGGTGAGAATTATTCCCGCCTTTTCGTAATAAGCAAGCGCCTTTTTTATCTGCGCTTCTACATCTGATCTTTTCATAATTCAAGCCTCCCGTATTTTTCAGCGATCTTTAATATCTCGCCCTTTGATCTCATTCCGTCCACCGAATTTGCCGCAAAAAGATTGCAAGCGGCGGCGGACGATGCAAATTCAAGTATCTGTCTGTCACTCATTCCGTTATATATACCGTATATACATCCCGCGCAAAATGCGTCTCCCGCTCCCACGGTTCCCTTTATTTCCTCGGGCGGTATCTTCAAGGACGGAACTGTTATCAAGTTATATTTTGAGTCCATTATAAAGCTCAATTCCTTGCAGTGAACTATCACTCTGTCCTTTACTCCTGCGTCTACCGTCTTTTTCATGGCAAGCTCCAGATTTTGTCTGTTGAGCGCGCCCGACGGAGTTCTCGCCTCAAGCCCCCATATGGCGCAACATTCGAGCTCGTTTATTATGACATAGTTACAGTATTTCAGCGCGGGTATGATCTTTTTGCCAAAATCCGCCTCGCTTGAGCTTACGACGTCGACAGACGTTTTTATTCCGCGCTTCTGAACGTCGCGCAAAAACCTTGCCATCACTGTACCGTAGGTCTTATCCTCGGCGTCAAACATATCGAGAAGAAGTATATATCCTATGTGCAAATGACTGCAATTCAGGCTATCGAGATCTACGTCCTTGGGAGAAAACTCGGCATTTGCTCCCTTTTTATGAAAGAACGTCCGCTCGCCGCTCGGGATGCTCATAACGTCGCAAAATCCCGTCGGCGTATGTGTAGAGAAGCTGACCTTGCTGACATCAACTCCGTTTTGCTGGAGTTTTGAGAGGACAAATCTTCCGTTTTCGTCTGTACCGACCTTACCTATGGCGCTTATCGGAATACTGCTATCGATCTTTGCAAGGTCTATCGACGTATTCGGAACACATCCACCGACGGCGTATGATATATCCGATACCTCAACAAGCATTCCTACGGACGGATAGCGTTCGATATTTTTTACTACATCCAACAGCATATTCCCCGCTATCGCTATTCCCTTTTTTTCTCCCGTCATAAGATAATCGACAGATACTCCGAACACCTCGGCAAGTCTTGGAAAGAGCGTTACGTCGGGATACCCTTGACCTGTTTCCCATTTGCTTACCGTTTTATCGCTTACGTCCAAGAGCGCGGCAAGCTCAAGCTGTGTCATACCAAGCTTTTTCCTTTGAGAAACGATAGTGTTACCTACACTTTTGCAATCCATTGTTTCCTCCTGTAATATCTTTTACCGTCATCCTACTACAACTATTATACAATAAATTTTTTTGATTGTAAATCCGCTAATAGTATATTTTTATATTTTTCGCGGCACCCAAACCGAGCAAACTCCACCCAACGCAGAGTTTTTTGATAAAAGTAAGTCATAGGTATTGACAACAAGCGCAACGTTTGATAAAATATACTCATATTTCAAAAAAGGAGCTTGACAAATGGAAAAATTAAGCTATAAAAATATTGAATATGTAAAAAGACTCCCCGAAAATTTTGTTCCGACCGAAAAATATCCCTTGGTCATCTATATACACGGAGCAGGCGGACGCGGAAGAAACATCGACAAGATATATACTCATCCGTTTTTTGTTGAAACGGAAAAATATCTCTCGGGCGCTGTATCCGTTGCCCCTCAGTGCTACGCTGATACTTGGTTCGATATATTCGAGCAGCTTCAGGAATATATCGAGGCTATGGTATCTCTCGAATACGTAGACAAAAGCTGTGTGTATCTGCTTGGCGCGAGCATGGGCGGCTACACAACGTGGCAGCTTGCTATGTCACATCCCGAGCTTTTCGCGGCTATCGTACCTATTTGCGGCGGCGGAATGTACTGGAACGCAGGAAGGCTGAAAAGCACGGCTGTATGGGCGTTTCACGGTGAGGCAGATCCTACTGTTCTCTGCGAGGAAAGCAAAAAAATGGTAGAAAAGATCAACAAAGCGGGCGGTAATGCGCGGCTCACCGTTTATGAGGGTATAGGACACAATGCGTGGACACCTACGTTCAGAGATGCCGAGGTATGGCGCTGGGTATTTGAGCAGAGAAACGCATACGTTTCAGATACAAAAAACGAATATGACAACGTAAAGGATTTCGGGTAATCGAAAAGGAGCTGTTTTTCACGACAGCTCCTTTGGTTTATTATGCTTTTTGGTCTTTTTGAAGTATCTCATAACTATAAGCACGATCGCTACGCCTATTATAGGAAATACTGCGCTGACGAGCATTCCCGCCTTTAAGCCCACCTGCTCGGCAGATATGCTCAGTCTTTGCGCAAGAGATGCGCCGAGGGCGCTTGCCGACACGCTATCGACAACGATACCCATAAGCTGAGGGGCGACCGATGCGCCGAGATCTCCGCCTGCCGCCATAAGAGCGAATGCCGCAACTCCCGCGTTCGGTATCTTTTCCTCCATCATAATGAGAGTACCCGGCCAAAGCATCGAGGTACAAAAGCCTGTAAACACGCAGGCTATAAATGCCACTATCGCGTTCTGTGACAGACCTGCGACAAGGTAGCAGGCGACAGCGCCTATCATACTGATAAGCAGAACGCGGCATATGTTTTTACCGAACTTTGCGTAGGATATTCTTGCGATGCCGAGAAGTATGGCGAATATAGCCACACCGAGTATGTCCCCTATCGCCTTATCAATATTCAAAGCATTCTCCATAAAGCTCGATATCCAGTTTCCCATAGCGTTTTCGGCGCAGCTTCCGAAGAAGATACACGCGACGCAAAGCACAAGTCCGAGCGCTCTTTTCTTTGTTCCCTCGACCGAGCCGCCGCTTTCCGAGCCGCTCATATCGGGCATCGGAGACAGCATAAACAGCACTGCCGATATTATAGGCAGAAGCGCAAGAAGCATAATAAGGTACATCCAATTTTCCGAGCCGAATATTTTAAGGAATACGGTGCTTATGATCACCATTGTAAATACGCCGAATGCGTAAAGCGAATGAAGCATACTCATATCTCTTTGAGGATCGTCCGACGGAAGCGCCGCGATCGTCGGGCTGAGGAGTACCTCGGAAAGTCCCGCCGCTACCGAAAAGATTACCGTTCCGACGATCAGCCCTATATAGGCTATACTTGGAAACAGTGTGGGGATAAGAGCGTATATAAACAATCCGGCCGATGTGATAAGAGGCATTATACGCACTATAACGCGCGTATTGAAATGCTTTGAAAATACCGTAAATATGAGGTCAATGCCGAGCTGTGTGCAGAAATTTACCAAAACGAGTGTACCGAGAAGCGTGTACGATATTCCGTATAGCTCCCGAAAGGTAACAAACAGCATCGGCGGAACGCAAAATATGGACGACATAGTAAAATACGCCGCATAGCACGCAAGCTTTGTTCTTTTAAAATTTTTAGGGTTCATTGCTTTCCACTCAGATGTCGTATGTATCCGACGTCTCCTTATCTCTGTATTCATGCTTTTCATAATAGCCTATAAGCTCGCCCGCACCGTCTCTCAGAGCAATCATATAAACGTCCTTATTTTCCCTTTCGCTGTGAAAGGTATATACCTTATTGTTCTCTCTGTCCTTTGCGAACCACGCAAGCACTCTGTCTATCTTTTGATTTGACTCCCCGTTATGGCAATCCTTGATGCTCATTCCCGTAATATCTTTTTTATATCTTTTTACAGAAGCGGGGTTCATATATACGACCTTTGAATGAACGTCGCATATAACGATGGGGGCATTATCCTGATCGATAACGCTTTTGAATAGCTTATTTATCATTTTTATTCTCCTATTTCGGCAATACGGGCGCGTACGCTCTCTTCGGTACGGCGAAGCTCTGCGGCTATCTCGGCAACGGACGAGCCGCGACCGAGCATTTCCGACAGCTTTTTGTCGTGCGCCTCGGTCCATTCGCGGTTATGAAAATCCTCGAGGGGATCTTTTTTATTGTATTTGAAGTCGATTATTGCGTCAAGATTATCGTATATAAACTGCTGAGCTGCCGAATTGAACAGAATGGCTGTATATGAACCGTACGTTCCGACGCGCTCCTCGCTATATATGCCGATCTCTCTGCCCTGCTCCGTCGGGAGCTTTTTATTTTTGCCGTAAGCATCAACACCGTATTCCAGAAGTCTCACACTGACAAGCCAGTTGTTTATTGTCGCCGCTGACAGCTTTTTTGTAGTGGTGAGGTCGACAAGGGAATTTATGCGCTCGGCTATCGCGCTGACGTATGTGGGGACTTCCGAGACTTCAAGCGCGCTTCTTTGCTCCTCGGTAAGTGCAAATGCCTGCTTGCGCTCTTTAGCTTTCTTTGCAGGGCGCTCGACTCCTCCGTTTTCAATGACCTGTCTGAGTATATCCGAAACGTAGAAAAAGCACCTTGACAGACGGACGTTGTTTGCTATATCTCCTTCGGGGATGGGCGTATCGTCGAGCGGATTTATACCGTTTGCCAGCTTGTCAATAAAGGTCTTTGTGTAGGCGATCTTTTCAAGGTCTGTCATGGGGTGTCTCCTTTTGCTGTATTTCAGTATATTATATCAAAAAAGCAACTCTATTTCAAGAGGTTTACGATAAAAAACGGATGCTCATATCTTAAAAGAGCATCCGTAAAAATTATATAAGCATTTTTTATCTATGATTACCTTGCAGGAATACCTACAATCATATCCCTATAAACGCGCCGTTCTTTTTGAGGATATTTTGCAATTCGGCAATGTTTATTTCACGAACAGGGCAGTTATTTTTGACGGCAAGTCCTATTGCCGAGCCTGCCGCTTCACCGATACAGCAGACCACGGGCATTATACGGTAGGATGCCTGCGCGCCGTGATCGGATGAGATACATCTGCCCGCAACGAGCATATTTGACGCTCCGTTGGGTATCAGGCTACGGTAAGGTATCGTATAGTATTTGCCCGCATCAAAAAAGTAATGGCTCGTTCCCGAGCCCTCGGGATTGTGAATATCTATGTCATAGTTGCAGGCGGCTACGGCATCCTCAAATTTCGTACAAGCCTTACATTCCGCCTCGGTGAGTATGTGCTCACCCACGATCATACGGCTCTCACGCACGCCTATCTCGGATGCAGTCATCATAAGGAAGCTGTTTTCAAGTCCGTCGGCGTGCTTTTTCATAAAGTCGTACACCTCATAGACCTGCTTGCGCGCTATAAGCTCTGCCTCGGTAACGTCAAGGGGCGAGGTGGGATCCTTTTTTACTATTCTTGTGGTATTGAAATGAAGAACGTTATAAATGGGCGTTCTGAAAACAAGTATATTTTCTCTCGGGTTTATAAATTCCCCTGCCGCAAGGCTCTTGGCATATTCCGCCTGCAATCTCTCCTTGCTTTCCATAAATTTTTCAACGTCTACATTTCCGAGGCGGAAGCAGAGCGTCATCGGCTGGCACAGATGATCGGGCTCTCTGCCGATAGCAGTAGGGCATCCCGAAAGGTACGCAAGCTGAGCGTCGCCCGTCGCGTCAATAAAATAATCTGCCTCAATCGAAAGCTCTCCGCTCTTTGTGGCAACGGACACTGAGCGTATCTCTTCTCCGCGTTTTTTCACCTTGAAAATATAAGCATGGAAAAGCAGGTCGACGTTCACCTTCTCTACCATGTCGTTCAGAACATATTTCAGCTCTTCTTCGAGAAAGCGTTCCTTTTGCATAGCGCCGCGCGCTTCAAGAGCCCTATGTATCTCACGGAAGATACCTGCCGAAAGGTCTACACGTTCTCCGTCGATCTCCGTCCAATAGCGCATAAAGGGATTGACAAGGCAATTGACCGCCGCGCCTCCGAGACAATTGGATTTTTCGACTATCAATACCTTTGCGCCCGCTCTCGCCGCAGACAGCGCCGCCGCGACTCCCGCAAAGCCTCCGCCGATAACAGCGACATCATATCTTTTCATAATACACCTCCGAGTTTTTTTACTATTATAGCACTGTTATGCGGATCTGTCTTATACAAAAGATAAAAATAACTTGCACAAAAGAAACTTTTATGATATAATTTAATAAAAAAGTATAGTAAGGATGTGTTTATATGCAACAGTTGCAGTTTTTGATAGATATGCTTACGAAAAATCGCAACATACATATCAGTGTACTTGATGTAAGCGGTATATTACATTCTCCTCTTACGAGGATAGAATTTAAAAACGTAATCCATTCGAAAAATTTTTGCGATATTGCAAAATCGACCGAAAAGGGCTTCAAGTTTTGTCTGCTTTGTAAGAAGCTGGCAAACAAGAAGGCAGTGACCGAGAAAAAGCCCTTTTGCGGTCACTGTATATACGGAATATATGAGGCGGCGATGCCAGTTGTCGCAAACGGTACTGTTGAGGCGATAGTCTACGTTGGAAATGCAATTGCCGACCGCGAGCTTACGGAGCGGCGGATAGAACGTGTATGCGGTTACACACAAGTAGACGTTAGGGCGCTTCTTGCCGAGAGCGAAAAATGCGAGCTTACAGACGACACCGACGAGCTTCTGAAAATTGCCGACGTAGTGAGCGATCACATAAAAATGCTTCATGAGGCGTCTCCCAAGGGACTTACGCAACACCACTGGTTGGTATCCGCGATGAAGCGTCACGCTGACAGTGCGTACTGCGAGTGCCCGACGCTCGGAGAGCTTGCTACACTCTACCAAAAGAATGAAAAATACATAGGGCGTTTATTCGCAAAGGAAATGGGGGAAAGCTTTCACGAATACTGCCTCAGGCTCAGATTGAAAAAGGCGAACGAGCTTCTACTCAACACGGATGGCAAGGTACTTGACATAGCGCTTGAATGTGGGTTCAACAACATTTCATATTTTAATCGGGCATTCAAGAAAAAGTACGGGGTATCTCCCACCGAATACAGACAAAAAAGAATATCCAAACGTAAAAAAGCACCCGCTCGCTGAGAGGGTGCTTTTTCGATATTGAGCTCTTATCAGACTCCGCTGTATGCGGAAAATCCGCCGTCTACGGGGATAACTGTTCCCGTTACAAAGCCGCTTGCCTTATCGTCAGCCAGCCAAAGGAGAGCGCCGAGAAGGTCGTCGATCTCGCCAAAGCGCTTCATAGGAGTTGCGGTGAGTATCTTATTTGTTCTCGGTGTGGGCGTGCCGTCCTCGTTAAAGAGGAGCGCGCGGTTCTGATTGGTAACGAAAAATCCGGGAGCGATGGCGTTACAACGAATACCGCAGGGCGCGAAATGCACCGACAGCCACTCGGTAAAGTTGGAAATACCCGCCTTTGCCGCAGAGTATGCGGGGATCTTTGTCAAAGGTCTGAATGCGTTCATAGAGGAAATGTTGATGATATTTCCTCCCGTCTCGACCATATCCTTTGCAAAGACCTGAGTTACAAGGAACGCAGATGTGATATTGAGGTCGAACACGAACTTAAAGCCCGACTCGTCAATTCCGAAGAAGTCCTTCATTACCTCGGTATCGGGAGCCATCGTCTCGTTGTCGCAGGTTGCTCTCGGGTTGTTTCCGCCCGCGCCGTTGATGAGGAAGTTTACCTTGCCCCACTTTGCGTTTACAGTCGCCTTTGCCGCCTCTATGTCCTTCTTATCAAGGCAGTTACAGGGTACGGGAAGCGCCTGCTCTCCGATCTCCTCGGCTACCTTATTTACCGCCTCGGCGTTGATGTCGAGCAATGCGACCTTAGCGCCGCATTCTGCAAGCGCCTTTGCGAATGCAGAGCAGATAACTCCGCCCGCGCCTGTTATTGCTACTACCTTATCTTTAAGATCTACATTAAAAGGAACCATATCTTTATCCTCTTTTCTTTATTTCAATTCGTTTTCAACAGCCTCGAAAAGACCGTTGAGGTACGCAGCGCCGAGCGCTCTGTCGTAAAGTCCGTAGCCCGGCTTTCCGTCCTCGCCCCAGATATTTCTTCCGTGGTCGGGGCGTACGTATCCGTCAAAGCCGCCCTTAACAAGCGCCTTTACGACTCCGTAAATATCGAGGTTGCCCGATTTTGTCAGGTGTCCCGCCTCCGTAAAGTCAAGCTCTCCCTTGAATTTGAGCTGTCTTATGTGCGCAAAGAAGATGCGATCGGCGTACTTCTCTGCCATCTCGACAAGGTTATTATCTCTGCCTGCTCCGAGCGAGCCTGTGCAGAAGGTAACTCCGTTATGCCTATTGGGAACAGCCGAGAAGAATTTATCGTAGCTGTCAGCTCCCGTGATTATTCTCGGAAGTCCGAACATATCCCATGGCGGATCGTCGGGGTGGATAGCCATATTGATGCCTGTCTCATCGCAAGCGGGCATAATGCCTTTAAGGAAGTAGACAAGATTTTCGAAAAGCTGCTCGTGCGTCATACCCGAATATGCTTCGAGCAATTCGTTGAGCTCATCTGTCTTATAGCTTTCATCCCAACCCGGGAGATGAAGATTTTTGGGATCGAGCTTCATAAGCTCCTCGTGTGTGTAGGAGAGAGAGTTCGAGCCGTCTGCCGCCTCGGTGTGGAGGTTGGTACGAAGCCAATCGAACACGGGCATAAAGTTGTAGCAGATGCACTTAACTCCGCACTTACCGAGATTTCTTATTGTCTCGGCATAGTTAGCAATATATCTGTCTCTTGTAGGTCTGCCGAGCTTGATGTCCTCATGAACGGGCACCGACTCGATGACCTCCATTTCAAGCGCTTCTGCCTCGCAAAGAGACTTCAAACGCTCGATCTTTTCAATACCCCAGACCTCTCCCACGGGCTCGTCGTAAACGGCGGTAACGACGCCAGACATATTGGGGATCTGTCTTATGTACTGCAACGGGATGGTATCGGTCTCACCGTACCATCTGAATGTCATTTTCATAGTCTTTTTCCTTTCTTATTTTTTTGTAAGCGCCAAGGGATTGTTATAGCATATATCCTTCATCATTCCTTCAGCTGCAGCTACATCAAATTCGCCCGACTCAACGTAAGCGCCGATCTTAGTCGCAAGTATGCGACGGAAGAAATCAAAGCGAACGTAGCTTGAAAAGCTTCTTGAGTCGGTAAGCATTCCTACCGACGTACCGAGAGCGGAATATTCCGCAATAGTCTCGATATTTCTGCCTATACCGAGCATTGTATCGTTGAACCACCAAGCCGCTCCCATTCTTACGTTACGGAAAGCGCCCGTTACGCAAGCGAGAGAGGAAAGTGAGCTGTCGTTCAAAGTGTAGAGAAGCATATCGGGGCGTTCGCTGTCGGGAATGCTTGCAAGGAACGCGATAAGCTCACGGGGATCGGGCGTATTGCTCATTACGTCAAAGCCGCTGTCAACACCGATAGTCTTAAAGGTTGCGGGGTTGACATTTCGTGTAACACAGAAATGAAGCTGTGCCGTCATATTGCGTTTCTTGTACTCACGCATAAGGAAACCGAGGATAAAGCCAAACATTGCTTCCTTTTCGTCGGCGTTAAGGCTTTCACGCTTTGCGTAGATCGCCTCTGCCTCTTCCCTGCTTACAAATACGGTCGGGAAGCGTTCAAAGCCGTGGTCGGCAATACGGCATCCCTTTGAGTAAAAGTAATCGAGTCTATCGGTAAGCGCCGCGAGAAGTCCCGAAAGAGTAGACGTATCCTTGCCCGACACCTCTCCGAGACGCGCGAGATACTCGCCGTCAAGTCCGTAGACCTTATCGGGGCGGAACGTGGGCGCTACGGTCGTATTTCCGTACTTTCCGTGATAGCGGAGGTCGTCCACGGGATCATCGGTGGTAGCGATGTACTCGACCTTGAATTTTTCAAGCAAGCTCCATACGCTCATTTTGCGAAGCTTTTCGGTAGCCTCATCATATATCTCCGCCGCTGTATCGGCGTTCAAAGGCTTATTTATGCCGAATATGCTTTTAAGCTCCATATGCGTCCAATAATAAAGGGGATTGCCGCAGAGCTTCGGCACGATCTCTGCGTACTTTATGAACTTGTCGCGAAAATCTGCATCGCCCGTGATGTACTTCTCGTCCACACCGCAAAGACGCATAGCTCTCCATTTGTAATGGTCGCCAGCAAGCCAGAACTCACCTATGTTATCAAAGGTCGCGTTCTCGGCTATCATCTTAGGATCAAGATGGCAGTGATAATCTATTATGGGAAGATCCTTTACTTTCTCATAAAGCGCGCAAGCCGCTTCTCCGCCCAAAAGGATACTGTCTCCAAAAAAATCCTTCATAGAATTTACCTCTTACTTAAATTTTTACGCTCTTGCCATGGCTTTTATAAACGGCAAGAATGATCTTTATTACCTTGGCTGCCTCAGCCCCGTCTATCGGGAAATGCTCTCCCTCACGCACACAGCGGTAGAAATGCTCAAAAAGTCTGCCGTGTCCGCTACCGTAGCAGGTTTTTGTACCGTTTGGCTTTTCCTTGGGGAAGCTCTTTATCTCGCCATCAACGACAACATATCTCGGCATCAGCTTCACCGTTTTACCCGAGACCTTAAGGGTTATCTCGACCGGCATATCAAGAGCGCTTCCGTTTGACGCGTAGAAATTAAAGCCTACATCGCCCTTGGCGCAGATAGCCGCGGTATCCTCGACCTCTATCTTTCCGTCGAGCGTAAGATTGGAGGTACTTGCCGACAATGTGTCAGGCATTCCGCAGAACCACTGCATAAGGTCGAGAGTATGGAGCGCCTGATTTATAAGCACTCCGCCGCCCTCGGTGTCCCATCTGCCGCGCCACGCGCCCGAAGCATAATACTTCGCGTCTCTGTTCCACGACACCTGTCCGACACCGCCCTCTACCGTCTTGTCCTCAATATAGTCCTTGACGTACAGATTTGCGGGGTTATATCTGTTCTGATGGCAGACTCCAAGGATAGCCTTGGAGTTTTTTTCAGCCTCGAGTATTCTCGGAATGTCCTCTTCTTTTATGCAAAGGGGCTTTTCGCAAAGGACGTTTATATTTCTTCCGAGCGCCTCTATCACCATTTCGGCGTGGAGATAGTGAGGCGTACATATATGCACAACGTCGGGTGAGACCTTATCGAGCATTTCGATATAATTTTCATACAGCTCTACGCCCTCGAGCCCCGACACAGCGTTCTTATCAATATCGCAGACCGCTGAAAGCACGCCCATTTCGGAAAGTATTTTTACGTGGTGCTTACCGATAACTCCGTAACCTATAACTGCCGCTTTCATAGGCTCTACCTCCTTTGGGAAATCAATACGTGCCCGCGGTGTTTGCCGCCGCTCCGTCCTCCGTTGTCTTTATCTTTGATACGGCTCTGTGCTCGTTGAGCTCACGAAGGTATCTGTCCTCATCAATGGGGAGGGTTATCTCCTCTGCGTTGTTCCAGCCCGACAGCTCAATAGCGTTCATAAGCTCAACGCCGTTGATACCGTCCTTACCGTCTACAAAGAGCTTCTCCTTACCGAGAAGAGCTGCAGTGAAATTATTGATGATACCTGCGTGCTGAGGATTTTCGCCGTCTGTCTCGACCTCAATGATCTCCTTATCGGGCTTCTTGAAGCCTTCTGTAGCTGTCTTGCAATGCTCCTGACTGTCAACGGCGTTCTTATACCAAGTAAGTGTCTTGCCATTCTCTGAGAGAAGCTTTCCGCCCGTACCCGAGATCTCAAGTCTGTTTGTACCGGGAGCCTCGCCTGTGGTGGTTATGAACACGCCCGTAGCGCCATTCTTATACTTGAAGAATGCCGTAACCTCGTCCTCTACCTCGATGTCGTGCCATCTGCCGTACTGGCAGAAGCCGTTGACCGACACGGGCATCTCACCGACTACCCACTGAACAAGGTCGATCTGGTGGGGGCACTGATTGATAAGCACTCCGCCGCCTTCACCTGCCCAAGTAGCTCTCCAGCTTCCGCTATCGTAATACTGCTGTGTTCTGTACCAGTCGGTGATTATCCAGTTTACTCTCTGAAGCTCACCTATCCCCCCCTCTGCGATGATCTCCTTCATCTTGCGGTAAACGCAGTTAGTTCTCTGATTGAACATAAGTGCGAAGAGCGCGTTGTTCTTCTTTGCAACCTCGTTCATCTCTCTTACCTGCTTTGTGTAAACTCCCGCAGGCTTTTCGCAGATAACGTTTATTCCTCTGTTCAGACACTCAATGACCATTTCGGGGTGCTGATAGTGAGGTGTCTCAACAAGTATCGCATCGCACATACCGCTGTCAAGCATCTCTTTATAGTCGCTGAAATACACAATGTCGTCTCTTGTCGTTTTTTTCTTGAAGCTCTCTATCTTTACGGGGTTATTATCGCACGCCGCTACGAGAACGGCATCCTTTGCCTTTCCCTTTTCAAATATGTTGAGAGCATAGCTCGAGCCCTGATTTCCGAGTCCGATTATACCGTATCTTACCTGTTCCATTTTCTGCTTCTCCTTTTATTTATTATAATTTTTCGGTTATATAGCGGATGCTTCGCTCGACCTGTCCAAGCGTATCGGGAAGCGTTGCCGCATTATCCTGTTCAACAAGGAAGTACTTAGCGCCTGCCGCCTTTGCGTGCTCTACGAACGCTGCAAAGTCGATGCTTCCGTCGCCTACGGGAGCAAAGCGAGGCTCAACGCCTACCTTTTCGGTGTTTTCCTTCAGAGCTATCATATAGTCCTTCATATGAACGCACTCGATACGGCCCTTGAGTTTATCTACCGTCTCGCAGATATTCACGCCGCCGAACTGAAGCCAATAGCTGTCAAGCGTGAAGTTGATATGGGGAGCATTCTTGATGATGTAGTCAAACACAGTCTCCCCGTCGTGCTTGTAAAACTCGAAGTGGTGGTGATGGTAGAAAAAGCCGAAGCCGTTCTTTTCCATTTTCTCGCCCGCTCTGTCAAGAGCCTCGATAGTCTTGCGTACCTCGTCCTTGTTTACTATGGTAGCCACAGGCATCATACCAAGTCCTATATTTTTACAGCCGAAGCGCGCGTGCTCCTCCATAAGAGCATCGGTGTCGTTAATTATTCTGTCCATCGGAACATGAGTAAGAACGATGGGCAGCTCTGCCGCCGTCGAAACTCGCGCGATCATATCCGCGTCAAAGGGCATACCCGAAAACTGAGCGTAGGAATATCCCATCTCTTTAAGCTTGTACGCCGTTTCAAGAAAGTGCTCCTCCGTGTCGAGAAGATTTCTTATTGAAAACAAATTAAGTCCCGCTTTCATATTTTTTCAAAGCCTCCTTCTACTTCTTTATATCCGTTTGCCAAAATAAGCTTCTTTATAGCCTCGACAGCCGCGTCAAATGCCTCCTCACCACTTGTGAAATGGAAGCGGTGCTTCATCGTCTCGCCGTCGATCTCACCGTATCCGTCAAAGACCTTTAAGTGAGGCTCGATGGTAAATATCGTATCTCTGTCAAGTCTCTTTATGAGCATATCTATCTTACCGTCGCCATATCCTGCGGGCACAAGCTCACCCGTCTCGTGAACTACGTCCTTTATGTGGAAATACTCGGTGATGGGATAGAGCGCGTCCATATTATTCTCGGGAAGATCGTCGACCTGCAAAAAGTTTGCAAAGTCGTATATGAACTTCAAGCCTTCGACGTTATCGCGGAGCTCAAGAACTCTCTCGGCGGTATCTCCGTATATCTTCTTTTCATTTTCGTGACAAAGCGTTACGCCGTATTCCTTTGCTACCTTTACCATAGCTCTGAGGTATTCGAACACCTTTTCCTTCTGCTCATAAGCCTTATGGAAGCTGAACATTCTGATACGGTCCGTACCGAATATAACGGCAAGCTCGCACATATGTCTTACTTCCTTCAGATACTCGTCAAGTTCTACGTCGATGTCGACCTTACCCATAGGAGAGCCGAGAGCGGACAACCCGATACCGTTTGCTGTAAGTTCACGGCTTATCTCTCTTGCCTCGTCAAGTGTAAGTGCCTTTACGTTCTTTCCGCCTACGGAACGAAGCTCGGTAAGCTTTATGTTATTTCTCTTCAATGCGGCGATCTGACAGGAAAGCTCGCTGCCTGCCTCATCCGAAAAAGCGCTTAGTCTTATCATTGTCTTTTCTCCTTAAAACAATATTTTTCATAATACACAAATATTATATCACTGCCAAATCCGAAAATAAATAGCGAAATTTGCATTTTATATTGCAATTTCGGTAATTATATGATATTATAGATATGTAGAGATAAAATTTGCCCGAAAGGAACGTATTTATGGCACAGTATTCATCCACAGAGCTCTCATACCATCATACCAAGGACACCCCGAAAAGCGACAGCTTTCACCGTCATATGCACAACGGATACGAGCTTTTTTACTTTGTCAGGGGAGACGCGGAATATATAATAGAAGGCTCGGCGTACAGGCTTCGCCCCGGGGATCTGCTCTTTATCCATCCAAGAAAATTCCATTATCTCAATCCCGTGTCGGATGCGACCTATGAGCGTTTTGTGATACATTTTTCAATCGATTACGTTCCTGAGGAGCTACGTGATTTTGTGCGCGGCTCAAACGAGATATACAGAATAACCAAGGGCTCTCTTGCCGAACGCTTTTTTGCAACGTGGTCAGAGGTGGAAAATCTTTTTTCAAAGGAGGATCTGTCGGAATATCTGCGCACTTCCCTCTCATCCGCCATTTTGTTTATAAAATATCTTCCCGATGAAAGCTCGGTAAAGCCGATACGGCGCGACGCGACCTTGGAAAGTATTCTGCAATACATTGACAGCCATCCCGATGAACAGCTTTCGGCAGAGTCGCTTTCGGCAAAGTTTTATATGAGCAGCTCATGGATAGTACATACCTTCAAGAAAAATCTCGGAATAAGCCTTATGCAGTACATTCAGAAAAAGCGTGTGCTATACGCCGAAGCGTTGATATATGGCGGAACTACTCCCACCGAGGCGGCAAAGCTCTGCAACTATGAAAGCTATTCCACGTTTTACAGGCAATATAAAAAGATACTCGGCGTGTCTCCGATGGATACGCATAAGCATTGTGCGGATGCGTAACTCCCGAAAAAAGTATATTTCCAAAGTGCAGAGGCGGGGCGTC
>JAFTYG010000056.1 GCA_017461365.1 Clostridia bacterium
CAAGAACAAGTTCTTGCTCGACTCAATGTGCTGATAACCCCATAAACGGTTCCTTTTGCCAACGGCAAAAATGCTCTGTGATGACAAGTTAGTTTGTGAAAAGTAATTGTATAAAGCACCATAGTACAGTGCGACGAACGTATAAACAACCTTCGCCATTCCTCATTTCGTGTCACTACTTCGCTGTGCTACGTGACGGCTTGCTACCTTGCAGACACAGTGAAGGATCTTTTTTGCGTCAGCAAAATTTACCTTAGATTTGCTATAGGTTGTTTTTCGTTGCATCTCATTTAAAACGTAACGATCTTATATTCAAACTTCTCTATGTCCTCCCACCCACCAAATAAATATAAGTCCGTTATGCTTTATGCGCAATTGTACACAAGAAGTCGAAGTTTGTTATGTGTAATGCTACAAAATTCAGGATAATATCTTGACATTTTGGATAAAAATGCTATAATTGTAATTGGATATTAGTCACCGAAAATAAATAATAAGGAGGAAAAAGAAAAATGACTAATAGGAAATCCACAAAAAGAGCATTGATCGCAAGCGTAATTTCACTGTTGCTTTGCTTTACAATGCTCATGGGCACGACTTACGCTTGGTTCACCGACAGCGTAACGAGTATCAACAACATCATCAAGACGGGTAACTTGGATGTTGAGCTCGAATGGAGCAAGGACATGGACAAATGGGAAACTGTCGACAAGGATACCCGGATTTTCGATGAAAACGTTCTTTGGGAGCCCGGACATACCGAGGTGGTTTACCTCAGAGTGTCCAATGCAGGCACGCTTGCGCTCAAGTATCAGCTTGGCGTGAACGTTGTAGACGAGGTTACATCAACAAGCGTAGAGGGCAATGAAATAAAGCTCTCCAACTACATTAAGTACGGCGTAGACAATGATGTTACTGCAAAATATGCTGACCGCGTTGCGGCTATCGATGCTGTAAAGGACGTTGAGACAGCACTTGCAAATGCATATACTTCGACCGTTAACAAGCTTTTGCCCAAGACGGAAACAACCGAGGCTGAGTCGGACGTTGTTGCAATGGTAGTTTATATGCCTGAAGAGGTTGGAAACGAAGCTAACTATGCTAAGGGACAGGTATCGCCTAAGATCACTCTCGGCATCAACGTAGCTGCTACTCAGTATGATTATGAGAGCGATAGCTTTGGTTCTGATTATGACGAGGGCTTGGAGCCCGGGACAACTTATGTTTTCTCTGCTGAAGATCTGAAGAACGCTTTGGCAAACGGCGGTGTGATCATGATTGCTGAAAGCATTGCTGTGGATGAGATGCTGGTTGTTGAAAAGGATACGGTTCTGAAAATGGCAGATGGAGCCACCTTGTCCTCTACTGCTGACTTTATGTTGTATGTCGATGGCATTGCTACAAACGGCGTTAGCTTGACGATCCTGAACGGTAACTATGTAAATGCCAGCGAAACTGCCGCTGATACCACTATCATTGCTGCTGTTGGAAATTCCAACGTAGTCATCGAGGACGGTACCTTCAAGGGCAATTCCGGCGCAGGTAGCGTTGACGCTGTTGTCTGGGCTTACGCAGGCGATCCCACTGTTACCATTAACGGCGGCTCCTTTACCACCGGACAGGATGCCGGCGGCAATGCCGGTACGATCCTCTATGTTGAGGCGGGTACGGTCAATGTTAAGGGCGGTACCTTTGTAAATGAGGGAGCTTATTACTGGAACAAGAACTGGATGATGAATTTAGCCGATGCCGCTTATAAGAACGGAACTGCTAATATCGTCGTCACCGGCGGTGTGTTTAGCTTTGATCTGACCACGGAATCCGCAGACGGCAATCATGTTGCGGAGGGCTATAAAGCTACTGAAGCTAACGGAATGTATTATGTAATCGAAGAAAGCGCCGAGCTTGCTGTTTACGAGAATGAGACCGTCACCGAAATCGAATACCTGAACATTAAGGAAAATCAAATCGTCATTTACGAGAACTGCGTGTTTAATTCTTCATTTGGCAATGTGAATCAGGCTGTTGTTAAGGGCAATCTGATTTTGCGTGGTTGCACTTTCAACGGTGGTTTCCATCTTGATAGTCCAAATGGTGGTACTGTTGAGATCGACGACTGTACATTTACAGAGTTGTGCTCATTCAAAATGGGCGCAGGCGCTAATGTTACCGTCAAGAATTCTACCTTTGAGGCTGTAGATACGGCTGCTACATCCGGCTGGGGCAGACAGTGGATCATCACCTATGGTGATATTACTTTTGAGAACTGCGATCTGTATCGTCAGGTTCGTTCCGCCGGTGATTATGAGCTCACTTTCATCAACTGCACCTACAACGATAAGGCATTGACGGAAGAAGTTGTTTACGACTACGCAAATCCTACAATCACTATTAAATAGTCACAGAGTTCGCCCTTTTTAGGGTTGAGCGGCACACATATCAGGAAAGGCCACCGAGGTCATTTTGGACCTCGGTGGTCTTTTTGACTTTATTCGTCCAACGCCTGAAACTTCTCTCTCGCTCTGAAAAGCAGAGAAACGCACCATATACCCGCAAGGGCAACGATAGTGTACACTATTCTGCTTCCCACAGCAGCTTGTCCGCCGAGGAGCCACGCAACTATATCAAAACGGAAAAGTCCGATGCTTCCCCAGTTAAGCGCGCCGATAATAGCGATTATAAGCGCTATTCTGTCCATTATCATTTGAGATTTTCCTCCTTCAACTTTAAACGGTTTTGCCGTTCATACTTATTTTTTACAGCTCTACTTCTCTTATTACCGCCAAATTAAGGAATAAAGTACGTCATTTTAGGGAAAATTCACCTTTGTGACGGCGTTTTCACAAAATCTTCACATAAAACGACATATTTTTCACACAATATTTTCAAAAACAAAACTGTACGTTAAGAAAAAAATATTATAATATATTCAAGTTATTTTAAGAAATAGGAGATATTTATGCTTGAACTGAATAATATTGTAAAAAAGTATTCATCGGGCGACAGCGAAGTGGTAGCGCTCAACGGCGTTAATCTCAAATTCCGCAAGAACGAATTCGTCTCCATCCTCGGAGCCTCGGGCTGCGGAAAAACTACCATGCTTAATATCATAGGCGGTCTTGACAGATATACCGACGGCGACCTCATTATCAACGGAGTGTCCACAAAGGAATTCAAGGACAGGGATTGGGATACCTACAGAAACCATTCGATCGGCTTTGTTTTCCAGAGCTATAACCTCATCCCTCACCAGACCGTGCTCTCAAACGTAGAGCTTGCGCTTACACTCTCGGGCGTCTCAAAGGCGGAACGCAGACAGAGAGCAAAGGAAGCGCTCATAAAGGTCGGACTCGGTGATCAGCTTAACAAAAAGCCAAGCCAGATGTCGGGCGGACAGATGCAGAGAGTTGCGATCGCCCGCGCTCTTGTAAACAACCCCGAAATACTTCTTGCCGACGAGCCTACGGGTGCTCTCGATACGGCAACAAGCGTGCAGATCATGGATCTTCTCAAGGAGGTCGCAAAGGACCGCCTTGTAATAATGGTCACGCACAACCCCGAGCTTGCGGCCGAGTATTCGACAAGAATAGTCCGTCTCTCGGACGGCGTTGTCATTGACGACACGCAGCCCTATGAGGGCGATCCTATCCCCGAGGGCGGAGAGGTAAAGCTACTTAAAAAGCCCAAGAAGGACAAGAGCAAGGGAAGAAAGGCTAAGACCTCGATGTCGTTTCTTACGGCGATTTCTCTTTCTATGAAAAACCTGCTTACCAAGAAGGGAAGGACTATTCTCACATCATTTGCGGGAAGTATAGGCATAATCGGTATTGCACTCGTTCTTTCTCTTTCTAACGGCATCAATCTGTTTATTACGCAGATACAGGAGGATACGCTTTCGACATATCCTCTTACCATACAAAAGGAAACTCAGGATATGACAGCTATGATGTCGGCTATGATGAGTACATCCGAAAGCTCTGAGGAGATAGACCCCGATAAGATATATGTAGATAACTCACTTGATAAAATGGTTAGCGCTATGACTTCAAGCGTTTCTAATGATCTTGCATCCTTCAAGACATACCTTGAGGCTCATCCCGAAATAAACGATTACGTAAGTGATATACAGTACACCTATGCTTACGACATTAAGGTGTTTAACACCACAGCCAAAAACGCAGACGGTGAGCTTATCGCTCCTACACAGCTTGGAATGTCAAATTTGCTTTCCAATATGGGCGACTATTTTGCGGGAATGAGCGATATGGTCGATATGGCAGGCGCATCGGGTATGGACGTTATGTCCGAGATGATCGATAACGACGAGTTGCTTGATCAGCAATATGAGGTCGTTGCGGGTGCGTGGCCTTCAAATGCTAACGAGGTGGTGCTCGTTGTAGGAAAGAATAACCAGATAAGCAAGCTGACTCTTTATATGCTTGGTGTGCTCGACCAGGGCGAGCTTGAGGATATAATGGCTACGCTTATGTCTCCCGAGGGCTACGATGAGGGCGAGCCGCTTCCTCCCTATAATACAAGCGATTTTGTGGGAATGAATTTCTATATGCTTACAGCATCGGAGTTTTACGAAAAGACAAGTGAGAAATATTCCGATGGCTCTGATTACTACAGATGGCGTGAAATGACCTTTGCGAGCGATGAGGAATATAGGAGCTTTATTGAAGAGAACGGTGAAAAGCTGACCGTTTCGGGTATTGTGCGTCCTCGTCCTGATGCGGCTGCGACATCTATTTCGGGAGCTATAGGATATACAGCAGAGCTTACAGAGCTTATTCTTGAGAAAAACGCCGAAAGTGAAATAATCAAGCAGCAGAAGGAAACCCCCACTATGAACGTGATTACGGGACTTCCTCTCGATCTTGAAAACAAGAAATACACAGTAGAGAATGTTGACGAGCTTTTCTCGGCATTTGACGCAAACACTATGGCTCAAATATCGTCGATGATGGGCGGAATGCTTTTGGAGGATTTCAATACGACCGCCGATAGCGAAAAGCTGATGAAATTCATCACCTATGCGACACTTATAAACGACGCCGACAAGCAGACTCTTGCGCTTATGCTATACGACAAGGTTGCCGCGACAGCTCCCACACAGCTCCCGATGCTTTATATGACACTTAATCAGAACGGTATATTCAACATAGATTCGAGAGAGGATCTTGCCGTCTGCTTGCCGAGTATTGCCAATGACAGTCAGCAATACGGTACGCTGTTAGGTCTTATGGCTAATATATGTCAGCAAAATATGGGAGATATATACGAAGTCTTCCTTCCTATGCTGTCCAATATAAGCGTTTCCAGAGAATTTTGCGTTAATTGGATAAGACAGTCCGCTGAGCAGGAAAAGGAAAATACCGAGTCGGCAACGGGTATGACAACGGAAGAGCTGATAAATATGCTGACGCTTATGGCTCCCGATACCGATGCTACCTACGATAAAATGCTTAAAAAGCTCGGAGATACCGACAAGGCTGTTCCCGCATCTATAAACTTCTATGCCAAGGACTTCAATTCCAAAGAGGAGATCGAGACATTTATCAGCGACTACAACAAGGCAGTAGAGGCAGAAGGAAATTCCGAAAAGGTAATCGAGTACACCGATGTTATCGGAGTTATGATGTCGGGTATCTCAACTATAATCGATGTAATATCTTACGTGCTTATCGCCTTTGTTTCAATATCGCTTGTAGTATCGTCTATAATGATAGGTATTATAACCAATATCTCTGTACTTGAGCGTATAAAGGAGATAGGCATACTGCGTGCTATAGGAGCGTCCAAAAAGGATATTTCGAGAGTTTTCAATGCAGAGACCTTTATTATAGGATTGGTTGCAGGTGTTATTGGTATAGTATCTACCGTGATACTTTGCATACCTGTTAATATAATAATTCAGTATCTGTCAGGCTTCTCTAACATCAATGCATCTATGCCGTGGCTTGCGGGAATCATACTTGTTTTGATTAGCATGGGACTTACTATGATAGCGGGCTTGATACCTGCAAGAAATGCATCCAAGAAGGATCCCGTCGAGGCGCTTCGTTCGGAATGATAGGATAATTACAAAGAAAGGCTTTCTCACGCTCGGGGCTATGCGCTCTGGGCGTGGGATGTGGAATTATGAATAAGATCAAAAACGCGCTGTACAAATTTATGTATGGCAGATACGGAACGGATACGCTCTCAAAGGTAATGCTTTGGACGTATGCGGGCGTACTGATACTCTATTCGGTTCTCAGAATAGTATTTATGTTCGCCCTCAAGGATACTCCGATCGCCTCGACTATCCTGTCTGTCTGCTATATCGTGATCTCTGCGGTGCTTGTCGTATGGATGTTCTTCCGTATGTTCTCGCGCAATATAGCGAAGCGCAGACGTGAGAACGAGAGATTTTGCGGATTTTTCAAGCTCCGCAGAAATATGTTTCGCGACCGCAAGACTCACGTTTACCGCAAATGTCCTCAGTGCAAGGCGGTGCTCAGACTTCCCAAGGCAAAGGGAAAGCATACTGTTGTATGCCCAAGATGCAAGAACCGCTTCGAGGTAAAGGGATAAAAATAATAAGATCATCAAAAGGGGCTGGGCCACATTTCAGTGACTCAGACTCTTTTTGCAAGAATAAAAAAATTTTAATTACATATTGACAAAGTAGGGAAATAGGTGTATAATATCCGCGTCAAAAGGCGTCTTTCGGCGCAGATGTGATCTTGTGTCGGGGCGAAGTGTTCAGCGTTCTCAATTTCGACTTATATCGTATATAATAAAGGGCAAAGGCGTCTTTAATGTGTTTACGTTAAGACATCTTTGCCCTTTTATTTACCGAATATTGGGGAAAGATAGATATGACACGATTTTTAAGGAGGGTTTATCTATGAAGATAGATCAAAACGAGGTAAAGCACGTCGCCGCGCTTGCGCGGCTCAGAATAGACGAGGCAGAGACCGAAAAATGGAGCGAGCAGATGGGAGCGATAATAGAATTTGCTGACAGCCTTTGCGAGCTTGATCTTTCGGATGCCGAAGCGCTCGAAAAGAAAAATAACGGAACGTACAACGTTTTTCGCGAGGATGAGACGGGCGAGTCGTTTTCAAGAGAAAGGATACTTGCGAACGCGCCCGAGCAGCTTGAGGGATGCTACGTTGTTCCCAAGATCGTTGAGTGAGGTGTGCCATATGAGTAGCTTATACGAATACGCAAAGCAGTTAAAAGAAAAAAAGGTGTCGTCGGTCGAGCTTACACGCCACTATCTTGACCGCATAGAGCGGATAGATCCCACACTCGGAAGCTATATCACCGTTTGCCCCGAGGAGGCTATGGCGGCGGCAAGAAAGGCGGACGCGCGCATTGCAAAGGGAGACGCCTCTTACCTTACGGGAATTCCCGTAGGTATCAAGGATAATATCTGCACCGAGGGCATAAAAACGACCTGCGCCTCAAAAATGCTTAACAATTTCGTACCGCCGTACGACGCGACGGTAATAAAAAGGCTCAAGGACAGCGGCGCGGTCATTCTCGGAAAGCTCAATATGGACGAATTTGCCATGGGCTCTTCCACAGAGACGTCGTATTTTAAAAAGACCAAAAACCCTTACGATCTCTCTTGCGTTCCCGGAGGCTCGTCGGGAGGCTCTGCCGCCTGCGTTTCTGCCGATCTCGCTGTCTTTGCGCTCGGTTCGGACACGGGAGGCTCTATACGTCAGCCCGCGGCGTTTTGCGGAAATATCGGATTTAAGCCTACCTACGGGCTTGTGTCGAGATACGGACTTATCGCGTTCGCATCCTCTCTCGATCAGATAGGAGCCTTTACAAAGGACGTAAGAGATTGTGCCTATGCGCTCGGCGCTATCGCGGGGCATGACAGCCTCGATTCTACCTCGGCGGATATTGAGTATCCCGACTATACAAAAGCCCTTGAGCTCCCTATGAAAGGAATGAGAGTGGGCATCCCCGAGGAATACATGGGAGAGGGAATACAGCCTGAGATAAGAGAGGCTGTCGAGGCGGCGGCTCGGCTTTACGAGCAGATGGGAGCAGTTTGCGAAAAATGCTCGCTTCCGCTGTCGAAATACGCGCTCCCCGCGTATTATATTATATCCTCGGCAGAGGCAAGCTCAAATCTCGCAAGATTTGACGGTATCAAGTACGGTTACAGAGCCGAGGGTTACCACGGACTTACTGAGCTTTACGAAAAAACACGCTCCGAGGGCTTTGGAGAAGAGGTAAAGAGAAGAATAATGCTCGGAACGTATGCTCTGAGCTCGGGCTATTACGACGCCTACTATAAAAGAGCGCAGCAGGTAAGAGAGCTTATCAGACGCGATTTTGCGGCTTGCTTTGAAAAATATGACGTTCTGCTCACACCCACCGTGCCCGCAACGGCGTTTAGGTTTGGCGAAAAGGCAGATCCCGTGTCGATGTATATGGGCGACATCTGCACTGTCGCGGTAAATATCGCGGGACTTCCCGCCGTCAGCATTCCAGCAGGTCTTGATAAAAAGGGAAGACCTATGGGCATACAGCTTATCGCAAACAGCTTTGAGGAAACAAAGCTCATCTGCGCCGCATATTCGTACGAGAGGGAGACGGGGTATGATATGCTTCGCCCCGAGATCGGAGGTGAGATAAAATGACCTATGAAACGGTTATAGGCTTGGAGATACACGCAGAGCTTGCTACCAAGTCGAAGATATACTGCTCCTGCTCCACTGCCTTCGGAGCGGACGTGAACACACATACCTGCCCTATATGTACGGGTATGCCGGGCACGCTCCCTGTGCTCAATAAAAAGGTCGTGGAATACGCCGTAGCCGCAGGGCTTGCAATGAACTGCGATATAACCGAATACGGCAAGCAGGACAGAAAGAATTATTTTTATCCCGATCTGCCCAAGGCGTATCAGACGTCGCAGTACGATCTGCCCGTGTGTAAAAACGGATACCTTGATATAGAGACGGACGGCAAAGCAAAGAGGATAGGAATAACCCGTATCCACATAGAGGAGGACGCGGGCAAGCTTATACACGACAGAGTGAGCGGTGCTTCTCTTGTCGATTATAACAGATGCGGCGTACCGCTTATCGAGATAGTCACCGAGCCCGATATGCGCTCTCCCGAGGAGGCAAGGGCTTTCCTTGAAAAGGTCAAGTCGATATTGGAATATACGGGAGTTTCGGATTGCAAGATGCAGGAGGGCTCTCTGCGGTGTGACGTAAACCTTTCGGTTCGCCCCTCAGGTCAGGCGGAATTCGGAACGCGTACCGAGATGAAGAATATAAATTCATTCAGCGCTGCGTTCCGCGCGATGGAAAACGAAAGAGAACGGCAGATAGAGCTGCTTGAAAAGGGCGAAATGGTCGTTCAGGCTACGCGCAGATGGGATGACGCAAAGGGGGAGAGCTTTGAGATGCGCTCCAAGGAAGAAGCCCACGACTACAGATATTTCCCCGAGCCCGATCTTGTGCCGATAGTGATAGATAAAGAATGGGTAGCAAAAATAAAAAAGGGCATCCCCGAGCTGCCCGATGAAAGAAAACACAGATATATCACCGAGCTCGGTCTGCCCGAATATGACGCGAAGGTGCTGACAGCGTCAAAGGAGATGTCCGATTATTTTGAAAGGACCGTGGCGTGCGGTGCGTCGCCCAAGGCGGTAAGCAACCTGCTTATGGGCGACGTTACAAGAATATTGCGCGAGCGCGAGCTTAGTGCTATTCCTTTCGCGTCCGAGAGTCTTGCCGCGGCTATATCGCTTTATGCCGACGGTAAGGTAAGCTCGGGAGCGCTCAAAAGGATAATCGAGGCGCTCTTTGACGGGGAGAAAGATCCCGAAAGAATAGCCAAGGAAAAGGGGCTCATTCAGGTAAACGACGAGTCGGCGCTTGCTCCGATAATCGAAAAAATAATCGAGGATAACCCCAAGGCAGTCGAAGAGCTGCGCGCGGGAAAGGGAAAGACAATGGGCTTTTTCGTCGGTCAGGCGATGAAGGCATCGGGCGGAAGCGCAAATCCGCAGATAGTAAATAAGCTCGTAAGAGAGAAGCTCGGACTTTAAGGGCGCAAATTCAGAGCCTTTGGGATAGATGCGATAATATCTCTCGCCATCAAGGAATATTCCCCGAGGCTCTCTGCGGCAATATCCCCCGCAATGCCGTGAAGATATACCCCAAGCGATGCCGCATCGGTAAGCGTGATAGAGCCACGCTTGTTTTGCGCAAGAATGCCGCCGATAATGCCCGCAAGCACGTCGCCCGAGCCCGCCGTGGACATACCGTTGTTGCCGCTTGTGTTGACGTATATCCGCTCCGAGCCGTCCGATACGCAGGTGCGGTGGCTCTTCAGAACACAGACAGCTCCCGTGGCTTTAGCAAAGCCGTACGCGGTGCTTTCTCTGTCCGAGTTAATATCCGTAACCGACAGACCGCAGAGCCGCGACATCTCAAGCAGATGAGGCGTGATTATATTTCCCGACATATATTTTTTCAGGGCGGCGCTTTCGGATATTATATTGAGAGCGTCGGCGTCTATCACCACAGGAGCCGTCGCTTCTCTGAGAACAGTGCCGAGTACCTTTCCCGACGCGTAAGATCTGCCGAGCCCACACCCGATAACTATTGCGTCAGCCCATTCGACAGCCTCCGAAATTGCAGTGAGATCGGAGCTCTCACCGTCGTAAACGCTGACGATAGCCTCGGGCAGAGAGGTCTGCAAGGGGATAAGATTTTCTTTCGGCGTCAGTATCCGCACAAGTCCCGCGCCCGTTCTGTATGCCGCGAGAGCAGAGAGATATGCCGCACCGCACATACCGACCGAGCCGCAAACGCAGAGCAGACGGCCGTAGTCGCCCTTGTTCGACTCCGCAAAGCGCGGCGGCATCATGGCGAGATCCTCCCGTGCGTATGAAAAAGCTGTGAGCTTCATTGTTCTTCCTCCGTGATATTTCGTGATGATCTATATGGATATTTTATCATATAGAAGAGAAAAAGTAAAGAAATTTTATTCCAAATCCGCCAAAAAGAAGAACTTTATTTAAGAATTTTCAAAAAACTCTTGACAATTGAACGAATATAGATTATAATATGTATTGTCGCATTTTGTGTCAAGGAAAATAGATGCGGTGAGTATGCAGGAGGTGTGTATATGATAGTCGATGTCGCTCCGCTTCTCCGTGGAGAAGTGAAACGAATGGATATTGATTATATGCTTTCCCCCGAGCAGATGGACGGTATAAGCTTCGAGAGCGATGCCCGTGTGGTTGGCTGTATAACAGACAGCGCGGGGTATATGCGTCTGTGCCTCAAGGCAGAGCTTAAATACCACGGAGAGTGCGCAAGATGTCTTGCTCCTGTGAACGGAGTTTTCTCTCTTGACTTTGAGCGTACGGTGGTTACCGAGGATCAGCTTACCGAGGAACAGCTTGACGAGCTGGACGATGAATACGTTCTGCTCGACGGCAGTGAGCTTGATGTGGATCTGGCGCTCCGCGAGGAGCTATTGCTCGGATTTCCGTCGAGGCTTCTGTGCTCTGAGGACTGCGAGGGGCTCTGCCCACGCTGCGGAAAACCGAAGAGAGAGGGCGATTGCGGATGTACGTTCAAGGAGATCGATCCGAGACTCGCAATACTCAAGACCTTTTTTGACAATGACGGCGAAGAGGATAACAATTAAATTTATATAAAGAAAAGTTGTGTTTTACACGCTTCAAGGAGGTGTAGATAATGGCAGTACCGAAGAAGAAAGTATCAAAAGCTCGCAGAGATAAGAGACGTTCCAGCACATGGAAATTGGAGCTCCCCGGCATGACTAAGTGCCCTAAGTGCGGCGAATTCGTTTTGAATCACCGTGTTTGCAAGGCTTGCGGTTATTATGACGGTAAGGAAGTCCTCAAGGTTGAGAGCAAATAATTGTTGTAAAAAGAACGGTTCTATATTGGGAGCCGTTCTTTTTATCAAAAGGAGAAAAAATGAAGCTTTTTTACAGGATATGCGCGCTGTTGCTTGCCTTTGTGGCGGCGCTTTCTCTGCTTACCGCTTGTAAGGAAAAGGACGAAAATGCCGATACCGAGGAGCCCGAGACCTATTCGGGTATGCCCGAGTACGACGTCGAAAATATCGCAGAGTATATAGAGCCGTTCGAATATACGGGGCTTAACATATCTGTGGGTGAGACGGAGTATGAAAGCGAGGTAGTCTGGAATACGATGCTGCGCTCCGCTAATATCATAAAATATCCTGCCCCTCAGGTCGAGTATTACGCCGAGCAGGAAAGGGCAAAATATCGGTATTACGCAAGCAGAGAGAACATAGAATACGGTACGCTTCTGGAGTCTCTCGGAGTTACCGAGGAAAGCATCTACGAGACGGCGCGCAGATATGTAAAGGATGACCTTGTGCTCGCTTATATTGTGACCGACGCGAATATTTCCCTTACGGACGATGAAAAAACGAGACTGACGTATAAATATGCCGAGAAATTGACCGAGGTCTACGGCTACGATGCGGAATACATAATGGAAAATATGACAGAGCAGGTGTACTACGCCATGCTTTACGATAAAACAATAGAATATCTTATGGCAAATAATATCATAAACGTTGCCTGACGGAAAGAAATTAGGATCATGAAAATACTTGCTATCGGCGACATCGTCGGAACAAAAAGCATTGAATACCTCAGAGAAAAGCTCTGGAAGATAAGAGAACGGTACGGCATAGACTTCGTTGTCGCCAACGGAGAGAACGCTACCGATATACACGGGCTCAGCGCCCCCGACGCGGAAGCTATACTTTCGGCGGGCGCAGACCTGATCACTCTCGGAAACCATACCTACGGCAGACGCGACATCTGCTCTCTCCTCGGAGACAGCGAGTGTATCATCCGCCCCGCAAATTACCCCGCCTTAGCCCCGGGAGGAGGATATACGATCCTCAACGTGTGCGGCTGGAAGGCTCTTTGCATAAATATCTTGGGAACGGCTCTTATGGAGTCGCTTGCCTGCCCCTTTGCCACAGTAGACAAGATACTGGAAAGGGAAGAGGGCAACTATGATTTTGCGCTCATGGATATACACGCCGAGGCGACCTCGGAAAAAATAGCGCTCGGCAGATACTTTGACGGACGCATACAGGTGATGTTCGGAACACATACCCACGTTCCCACAGCCGACGAGCAGATATTGCCGAGGGGAAGCGGATACATCACCGACCTCGGAATGACGGGCCCGACAAACGGAGTTATCGGAACCGATACGGCGGCTGTCATCGAGAAGATGCGCACAAAGATGCCCGTTCGCTTTCGCGTAGCCGACGGAGAGATAGCGGCTATGGGAGCGATCTTTACGCTTGACACCGATACGATGACGGTGACCGATGTCAAGAGAATAAGATTTTAGGAGGGAAAAATGAGTATCACTCCGAATAATTATTCAACTGCGGCGCTTGCGTACCTTGGAGACTCTGTAATAGAGCTGTGTGTCAGAGAGCACCTTGTGCGCGCGGGGCTGTCCTCGTCGGCAAGGCTCAACGCAGAGGCGCTCGAATACGTCAAGGCGTCAAAGCAGGCGGCGGCTATGAAGAACATATTACCACTGCTTACGGAGGACGAGGAGGCTGTGTTCAGGCGCGGTAGAAATATGGGACATACCAATACGCCCAAGTCGGCAACGGTGTCGGAATACAGAGCCGCAACGGGAATGGAGACACTTTTCGGGTATCTTCACCTTTGCGGAAAAAACGAAAGAATAGCCGAGCTTTTCGCTGTTGCATATAAAACGACCGAAAATAATTAAAAATAATAAAAAATAATTGAAAAAGGAAGTAACTACAAATGAACAATCCTGTTATTAAGATCAACGTAAGAAATTTCGGAACGATGACAGCGGAGCTTTATCCCGAGTCGGCTCCCCTTACTGTGGCAAACTTTGTAAAGCTCTGCGAGGCTGAGCACTTCAACGGACTTATATTCCACCGTGTTATCAAGGGCTTTATGATACAGGGCGGCGGATATACCGAGGATATGGAGGAAAGAGAAGCGGCATCCATTAAGGGTGAGTTCCGCGCGAACGGCTGTACGACAAACAGCATAAAGCACACAAGAGGCGTGCTTTCTATGGCGCGTACGTCTATTCCCGACTCGGCATCCTCTCAGTTCTTTGTAATGCATAAGGACGCTCCCCATCTTGACGGTCAGTATGCCGCTTTCGGTAAGCTCACCGACGGCTTTGACGTGCTCGATGCTATTGCAAGCGTGGCGACAGGCAACTACGGCTGGTATATGCAGGACGTTCCCGCAGAGCCCGTTGTTATCGAGAACATTGAGGTAGTAAGTAAATAAAATATTTTAACCGCCCTTGAGTAAACTGACGCAAAGGGCGGTTATTTCTTTTGCTTTTTTGAAAAGTAGAAAATAATTCTACAAATTTTGTCAAACCTCTTGATTATTCTGTCGGAATATGGTATAATCATTATACCGAGGATGAGCTCGGTTTTGCAATATGATTATATTGAAGAGGTGCGATTTGTATGATGGATGGTACAAAATGCGGAGGATTTCCCAAGTCTTTTTTCGATTTTACGCTATCGGAGATGTATATTATTTATCTCTTTCGGAACGATCCCGAGGTAAGACGCTTGCTCAACTATCTGTTTGAGCTTGGTATTGACGAAAATCCGCCACAAGAAGAACTTGAGGCGGATGAATAGAAATTTTATAAAATCTATTGACAAATGGGAAAAAAGGATTTATAACGACAGCAGAGAGGCACCGAACACCATACTTGGCTGAGCCTGTAACGTAGGCTCAGCGCTTAACAGAAGTCAAGCATCCCCTCACGGGCTTTCGCCAAGGATTATTATACCTACGACCTTGGATTTGTCAACCAAAATAAAGATTTTCCTTGCTGTTACGGATTTTATACTTGCTTTACCGACTCTACCTACACAATACTTTCCGCAATAATAAGCAGTTATGCCTCGGATCGAACATTCATTATCACGTAAGTGATAAAATTAAAAGAAGCACCGACATAGTCAAGCTTTCTTTGCTATGTCGGTGTTTGTATTTTACGCTTTAATTTTTATTACCACACGGTCGGCACTCCGTCAACGTAGTGCCAATATTTGTATGTGGTATCCGTGGGCTGTGCTTCGCTGTAATAATAGTGGGTGGCATTCATTAAATTATAGTTATTACTATCAATTGAAATTTTCTTCAAATCGTCAGCACATCCACCATAATAAACGCCTGTCAAGCTACTGCAATTATCTAACACACCATAGCCAATGCTCGTGACGCTGTCTGGTATAGTTATGCTCGTCAAGCTACTGCAATTGCAGAACGCCTCACTTCCAATACTCGTTACACTGTCGGGAATGGTTATGCTCGTCAAGCTACTGCATTTGTAGAACGCACCGTAGCCAATGCTCGTAACGCTGTCTGGTATAGTTATGCTCGTCAAGCTACTGCAACCGTAGAACGTACAAGTACCAATGCTCGTGACACTGTCTGGTATAGTTATGCTCGTCAAGCTACTGCAACGTATGAACGCATAAGTGCCAATGCTCGTTACACTGTCGGGGATGAGTATATTTGTCAAGCTGCTGCAATCAGCGAACGCATTAAAGCCAATACTTGTTACGCTGTCGGGTATGGTTACACTTGTCAAGCTGCTGCAATCGGCGAACGCAAAATCGCTAATAATCGTAACACCGTCTTCTATAGTCACGCTCGTCAAGCTTGTGCAATCTCTAAACACCGCCTCGCCAAAGCTTGTAACGCTATCGGGGATAGTCACGCTCGTTAAGCTACCACATTTTTTGAACGCATAATCGCTAATGCATGTAACGCTGTCGGGGATAGTCACGCTCGTCAAGCTGTCACAATCGTAGAATGCAGCCTTGCCAATACTCGTAACACTGTCGGGGATAGTTACGCTCGTCAAGCCTGTGCAATCGTAAAACGCATGAGATCCAATGCTCGTTACGCTGTTAGGTATTGTTACGGATTTTAAATTACTGTATTTTTCAAATCCATTATCAAGTATCTGAGTAACCGCCTTGCCGCAGTATGTCTCGGGAATGACGATACTTTCAAGATATTTTGCCCTACCTGCGGTTACTCCGTATGTTCCGTCGGGCAGGGGATAATATTCCAACCAGTTGTCTACATTCTGTTCACCATTTGCACAAACGCCTGTGTCCTTGTCGCCTATCCACCAATTTCCGTTTTCTCCGATGTAGGGTGTCTCGCCGTCCTTGCCCGCTTCACCCTGTATTCCTTGCTCTCCTTTTTCTCCCTGCACACAAGCTGATAATGTCGATATACAGATTAGAACGACAAGCAAAAGACTTGCGTATTTGATAAATTTCATAGACTTCATAACTTTACCCCCAACGGTGATCTTATGTATATTCTATCATAATAAAGGGATTTTGTAAATAATAAAATCCAAAAAGCTATGAAATTGAGGATGGAAAATTATTTGCAGAGTGTAATTCTATATATTATTTCATAAAACAACCGCCCTTACTTCGCAGCAAGGGCGGTTATTTCTTTTTGCTATTTCTTGTGGTTGTTAATAATGTAACAGTCGTGTTTTTTTATACTTATTTCACCTTTTCCGCGTAATACTTCATAACAAGGTCAGGCACCTCAAAGCGCTTGATCTTTCTTGACGACGTTTTGGGAAATTCCTCGTCGGGGAAAACGGTAACGTCTATTTTCTTGTAGCTCTGTACCGTTCTGTTGACCTCTGCCACCGTCTCGCCGATCTTCTTTTCAACAAGCTTTTTGCTGTACTCCGCGCCGAGAAGCTCACGCGCCGCGTCCGCGTCGGGCTTTATTGCCGCTACGATGTCGTAGTCGTTCTTTTTCTCGTTTCGGATACCGAGCACGATCACCTCGGATACAAGAGGATCTCTGCTGATGTACGCCTCGAGCTCCTCGGGGAACACGTTCTTGCCGTTATAGCGAACAATGACGTTCTTGCGCCGTCCCGTGATGATAAGAAATCCGCGCTCGTCGATATATCCCACGTCTCCCGTGTGAAGCCAACCGTTCTTTTTGACCTCTGCCGTGAGATCGGGGCTGCGGTAGTAGCCGAGCATTACGTTGTCGCCGCGATAGCAGATCTCACCCGTTCCGTCCTCGCCTACGTTTATTATCTTCAATTGCCCCTCGGGAAGCACGAGCCCCGCCGAATTGTCCTTGAAGTATTTGTCGTGGTTGACCGCCGCCAAGGGAGCAGACTCGGTAAGTCCGTAGCCCTGTATCACCTTGAAGCCGAAATCTCTCATTCCCGCGATCACCTCGGGATCAATGCCCGCGCCACCCGATACGAGAAGATCGAGCTTTCCGCCGAAGGATGCGTGTATCTCAGAAAACGCGCGCTTTTTAGCGGCTCTGCGCAAATGCTCGGAGGGCAGAGCGTTCGTCGCCTTTATGACGGTCTTTACCTTGTCCTCGATACCCTTTTTACGGATATTTGCCCATATCTTCTTGTACATCGTTTCGATAAGCAGAGGAACGCATATGATCTTCGTGGGAGAGACCTCCTTTGCGTTCTTCATAATGTGGCGCACACCCTCGGAAAACGCTACGGTCGCGCCGCAGTAGACGGGATAGAGAAAGCCGCAGGTGCATTCGTAAACGTGGTGAACGGGAAGTACCGACAGAGCCGTATCGTCGGGCGTGACCTTTACCATCTTTGCAAGATTGTAAAGATTTGTACAGATGTTACGCTGAGAGAGCATAACGCCCTTGGAAACTCCCGTCGTGCCCGACGTGAAGATAAGAGAGCACATAGCGTCTATATCTATCGATGCGTCGGAATACCTTGAGCTTCCCGCCGAGAGCAGATCACTGCCTATCTTTATAAGCTCGGGGATAAGATCAAAGCATATCTTCGTGACCTCCTCGGGAACGTCCGCGAGCTTTTCTTCGTATTTCTTTGAGTAAAGAATGAGCGACGCCTCGGAGAGCTTGGCGATATTGGCAAGCTCCTCTGCGGGGATGTCCTTGTCAACGGGAACGACAACGCCGAGTCCGCAGACCGTTGCCATGTAAGAAACGCACCACATATAGCTGTTCTCGCCCGTAACTATGACGCGCTTTCCGAGAAATCCGCGCGCGACGAGCGCCTCACCGAACGAGTAAACATCGTTGCGGAATCGAGCGAAGGTGTAGGCTCTGTATTTTCCGCCCATTTTTTGCATAAAAGCCGTGTTTGTAGGATAGAGAGATGCGCTCTCGTCAAGCATTTCTCTCAGGTCGTGTATCTTTCTTGATTGGTATAGCTTGTACTCAGCCACGCTGATTTACCTCCGTTTAAGGTGAATTTTTTTGGGGTTGTTGAGTTCTCAACATCTATGTGCTAAACATTATAACAGAACAGTGTGAAGATTTGTTTTATATTATGTGAACGATTTCATAATTTTTATGAGATGTAATTTTTTCAAAAGTATCGCTTACTTTTCTTTTGAAAAAGAAAAGTAAGCAAAAGAAAACATTGCATTGGGTTTATACGACAAACTTCAATTTGAAACTCTTCTATAAACACAGCAAGGGCTGAGTTACCAAAATGTAACTCAGCCCATAGTTTTAAATATTTTCAGACCGTAGCGTCAATTCGCAGAAAGTGTGCAATACATATACGCCTCAACCAAGCCCTCCGATGTGTTGACAAGGTATTTGAGCCTATACGTTCCTGCTCCGTAGGTTCCTGTTTCAGAGAGGTTATTGCCCGTTCCTGTCTGTACCACAGCGTCGCTCTTAGGATAGCCCTTTGCGAGAATACCGCGGATAAGAATGGTCTTTATTTCGTCATAGGTGTAGCTGCTCTTTACGTAGTCAGCCTCTACCGTGTCCGAAAGCTTTACGTCATAGTCGATAAAGAGGTTTTCTCCCGATTTTTTCACGGTTACGTCCATAACTGCGGAGTCAAGCTTGCCCTCCTCTGCAGAGAAGAACGCCAGAGGGAACATCTCGGTTACACGAATACCCTCATCAGCCGTTGCAAAGTAGACCACAACTATATATTCACCCTCGGAAAGCGCGGTGGGAACAACATATTCAGCTGTCTGTGACAGTTCGAGAGTGCCACCCGTGTAGGTTACGGAGGTTTCGTTCTCACTTGCCAGAGATACCGTATTTACACTGCTTATATTGCCGTCGCTGTCACGAAGCGCAAGTCCGACCTTGAGAGTGTACTTTTTACCCTCCTCAAGCAGATCAGTAGCGTTTGTTTTCGCTTTGAGTCCCGCAACGTTTATACTGCCGTCTGCGTACTTAGCGTTACCGCTTGAAATAAGCTCCATTTTTCCGAAGGTTACCGATTTTGCTACGTCGTAAAATCCGCTGATCGACTCATTATCCTTCACGTCCAAGTACAGCGAATAGTATTTGTCAAAATCGGCATTAAGAATACTCTCTGCCGCCCGAATATTGCTTACAGAGCTCATGCGGTAGCCGTTCCACGACATAACGTCGAAGTTGTCATGAAGGAGCTTGCTGTGTGCGTAAGCCTCGGCAACATCGGATGCGTCTGCTTTGAGCTTAACGCCATTGCTTGACAGATAGTCCGAAAGCAGACTGTAAGCCTCGGTCGCGTCGTCGGATTTTACCGTAAAGTTAAGGCGTCCGATGTAGGTCTCTTCTCCGAAGAAAGCATTATAGTTTATTCTCGCGCCCGTATATTTTACCTTATCGTTACCGTTGCCTGCCGATATATACTGTCTGTTCGACAGTTGGATAGCTACGTTTCTCGTATTTTCCTCACCGTTTCCGTGAAGATATACAGTACCTGCATCACCGTAATCCTCTGTGGTAAAGGAATTTCCGTCCACAAACAGGTTCTTTATTCCGCTTTCCACGTTGGACATAAATATGGAAATTTCGTATTCTTCACCATTGTGCCTGATCTCGGCAATGTCGCGCTCCTCATAGGGGCTGAACATACTGACGAAAAGACCGTCGCTCGAGGATGTAAGAACACCGTTTGTGTTGGTGGCGCTTACATATGCTCCGTAGCCAATGTTCCCCTTTACTGCGGCAAGATCAAAGCCTACGCCCGCTTCATCATGTATGCTGAAACGGTTCATTATCCATTCGCCGCTGCTCTTGTCGGCAATAAAGTAATCATGAGTGCCGTCCGGATATTGGAAGCAATATTCGTAATACTCGCCGGGGATGCACTTGTTGCGTATCTTGGATGTAGAGCCGCCCTCGGGTAAAAACGAATACATTTCATATACGCATTTTGCGTCGTCGGTGGTGTATCGTGTGGAAACGTGTACAGAGTCATAGGGCTCATAGTATTCTATTATGGTCTCTGAATTTTCATCGACTATGAGCATATGCTTTGTATCCATAGAGCTGATCCATTTGTCGGTAATGCCCACGTCTTCCTTTATCTCGGCTATCAGCTCTGCCGTTTCTGCCGCCATATCGTCTATCGGCTGTATGAACTGAGCGTAGTTTGCCTTTAGGTCAGAGGCGTCGCCAAATTCGCTCCAATAGACGCTGTTGCCTGCAACCTCCGCGCCGGGGGCTATTTTTGCGAGTACGGGAGCTATGGGTTTGAGATTGCCCAAAACAGACGAAGAGCCTATTTTTGCCCAAGAGAATAAATTGCTGAAAAATCCGCCGTCGTCCTCGTCGTCGGATGCCATAGAGATTATATCAACAGGCTGACCTATAGTATCCTCATCAAGCCGCTCTCGCGCAAGAAGTATCTTGGCGGCTTCTGTGCCGACTACTTTCTTTGTAAAAAGTCCGCAACCTGAAAATACTGTCACTACCGTGCCGAGCATCGCAAGCATAAGGACCATCGAAATTACTCTTTTTACTAACCTTTTGTTTTTCATATTTCGGTGCCTCCAATATGTTTGTTTTTTGTAGATCTGAATTTCTATCTGATTACAGTATAATGGAAAAATTTTTTCTTGTCAATATTTTTTAAAAAAATAATTTTGTGAATTTTTTTCTTTATTCAGGTATTTTATCTGCCGATTTCTACGCATACTATGAAAAACCAATAAAGGAGATATTTACGGTGAAGAAAGATGAAAAAACGCTTATGTCACCAATAAGCGGAAAGCTGATGTCACTTGACGGCGTACCCGATAAGGTGTTTTCCGAAAAGCTTCTCGGAGACGGATGCGCAATTCTTCCCGACGACGGAAGGATATACAGCCCCGTTGACGGAAAGATAAGCTCCATTGCCGACGGAAAGCACGCCTACGGCATCGAGGCGGACGACGGCAGGGAATTGCTCATACATTTCGGGCTTGAAACGGTAAGGCTCGGTGGGAGGGGCTTTGACGTGCGCGTAAAGGTGGGCGACAAAATAACGGCGGGAGACCTTATAGCCGTGGCGGATATTGAGCTTATCCGAAAAGAGGGGTTGTCGACGATCACTCCCGTGCTTATCTGCAATCTTCCCGAGGACGCGAAAATAAAGCTAACTCGCGACAGCGTAAGGGCTTGCGAGGACACGCTGTTTGAGGTCGAACGGCAGGAAAGTAAGGAAAAGGCAGCCGCGTCTGCCGAGAAGCCGCCTAAGAAAGGAGGCAAGCTCAGAGAAAAGAGCTTTGACTTTTTACAGAGACTCGGTAAGGTGCTGATGGTCGTTATCGCCGTTATGCCCGCCGCAGGACTTATGATAAGCCTCGGAAAGCTTGTCGGAATGATCGGAGACGTCGCGTTTGTCGATACCGTCGCTTCGATAATGGAAAGCATAGGTTGGGCGATAATCGGAAATCTTAATCTGCTTTTCGCCATAGCCATAGGCGGCTCTTGGGCAAAGGAGCGAGCAGGGGGAGCGTTCTCGGCGGCGATAGCCTTCATTCTTATAAACAGGATAACGGGCGCTATCTTCGGAGTGACGAACGAGATGCTTGCCGATGCCGACGCGGTGACGCATACGCTTTTCGGTCAAGAGATAGCCGTCGACGGGTATTTTACCTCTATCCTCGGCTCGCCTGCGCTCAATATGGGCGTGTTCGTCGGTATTATCGCAGGCTTCCTCGGAGGCATACTTTATAATAAATACTACAATTTCCGTAAGCTGCCCGACGCGCTCTCCTTCTTCAACGGCAAGCGCTTCGTGCCCCTTGTTGTAATTCTGTGGTCGGTCATCGTATCCCTTGTGCTCGCCGTAGTCTGGCCCGTGGTTCAGGGCGGTATCAACAGCTTCGGTGTCTGGATCGCAAATTCGGCGGATACCTCTCCCGTCCTCGCGCCGTTCATTTACGGAACGCTTGAGAGATTGCTGCTACCCTTCGGACTCCACCATATGCTGACTATACCGATGAATTACACCTCCTTCGGCGGAACGTATATCATACAGACGGGCGCGAATGCGGGAACTGCCGTGTTCGGCCAGGATCCTCTGTGGCTTGCGTGGATAACCGACCTTATAAATCTTAAAAATGCGGGAAATACCGAAGCGTACGAGGCGCTTCTTGCCTCTGTCGTGCCCGCGCGCTTCAAGGTGGGACAGATGATAGGCGCTACGGGACTTTTGCTCGGTGTGGCGCTTGCCATGTACCGACGCGTTGATAAGGACAAGCGTAAGAGATACCGCTCCTTTTACCTCTCTGCGGCGCTTGCGGTATTTCTGACGGGTGTTACCGAGCCGCTCGAATTTATGTTTATGTTCTGCGCGATACCTCTGTATATAGTTTATGCCGTACTTCAGGGATGCGCCTTTGCCCTCGCGGGGCTTGTCGATCTCCGTTTGCACTCGTTCGGAAACGTAGAGCTTGCTACGCGTATCCCGATGTCGATAAGCGCGGGGCTCGGCGGAGATATACTCAACTTTGTCATAGCCTGCATCGGATTTTTCGCTATCGGTTATTTCGTGTCTTATTTTATGATCGGAAAGCTGAAATATGCCACCCCCGGGCGTCTCGGCAACTATATGGACGAGGGAATTGATGCGCCCGTGGGCGGAGAGCCTCGGAAGGTCGCGGACGGCAGCGGCGGTCAGGCGGAGAGGATAATCGCGCTCCTCGGAGGAAGAGAAAATATAGTTCTCGTCGACTCCTGCATGACGCGTCTGCGCATAACGGTAAAGGACGCCGACAAGGTAGCCGATGTCGACGCGTGGAAAGCCGAGGGCGCGCTCGGACTTCTGAAAAAGGGAGACGGAATTCAGGCTGTTTACGGGCCAAAGGCTGACGTGCTGAAATCCGATATAAACGATATACTATGAATTTAAAGATAATGACGCTCAACACTCACAGCCTTCACGGAGAAGAAGCATCGGAAAATATCGACAGACTTTGTGAATTTCTCGGTAATGAGCTGCCCGACGTGATCGCCTTGCAGGAGGTAAATCAAACCGAGAGCGAGGAGGCAGCCGACACCGACCATACGGACGGCTTTTACAGAATAGCGACCTGTGAGAGCCCCGTACCCCTCAAACGCGATAATTTTGTCTTGGAGCTATGGTGGAGACTTTCGCAGAGAGGGATAGTCTATCACTTTTGCTGGCTACCCGTAAAGCGCGGATACGGATGCTTCGACGAGGGGCTTGCCTTTCTGTCTCGCGAGCCGATAGAGAGCGCCTGCGGCTTCTATATAAGCCGAGGCAAGGACTATAACGATTGGAAAACACGTATGGCGCTTCTTATGAAGCAAAAGGGAAGCCCATATACCTTTTGCGATCTCCACACGTCACGTTACGATGACCGTGACGATCCCTTTTACGAGCAGTGGAAGAGATTTATAAAAAGAATTCCCGAAAGGGAGAATACCGTACTTCTGGGAGATTTCAACTGTCCTGCGGAGATACGCGGAGAGGGCTACGACAGAATATGCGAGAGCGGATATTTTGATATGTACAGACTCTCGGACGAGCGCGAGGGCGGCAAGGAGACGGTGTACGGCGGTATCGACGGGTGGTACGACGGAGCGCTCGGGGACGGCGGACGGATAGACTATATCTTTACTGGCTTTTACCCAAAAGCAAAAAGGATAAGCTACCGCCGCGTCCTTGACGGAGAGCGGGGCGAGAGAGTTTCCGACCATTTCGGCGTCGTGGTAAATTTTGAAGGATTGGAGCAAGAAGCGAAATGAAAGAAGAAAACAGACAAGCAGGCGTGCTCCTGCCCGTGAGCGCTCTGCCGTCACCTTACGGGATAGGGTGCTTTTCGGATGAAGCCTACCGCTTTATAGATATGCTTGCGTCTGCGGGGCAGAGCGTGTGGCAGATACTTCCGCTCTGTCCGACGAGCTTCGGAGACTCACCCTATCAGTCGCCCTGCTCGTTCGGGGGAAATCCTTATTTTATAAGCCTTGACGCGCTTGTATCCGAGGGCTTGCTCGACGCGTCCGATCTGCCCGAGAGAGACGGGGCGGAATACGTGGACTATAAGCGGCTTTATGAAGAAAGGTATCCCATACTCCGCAGAGCTTACGCTCGGTTTGCAGAAAGAGGGACAAGCGACGGATATACCGCATTTTGCGCCGAAAACAGCTTGTGGCTTGAGGACTACGCGCTTTTTATGGCAATAAAAAACAGCCTCGGAGGCGCGCCGCTCTCGGACTTTCCGATAGAGCTTCTGCAAAGAGACGCGTCGGCTCTGTACGACGCAAGACGCTCCCTCTCGTATGAGACAGGCTTTTGGCGCTTTTTGCAGTATGAATTTTTCACTCAATGGAGCTCTGTGCGCGCATATGCAAACAAAAACGGCGTAAGGATACTCGGAGATATTCCCATCTACGTTTCCGCCGACAGCTCGGACGTATGGACGCGCCCTGAGCTCTTCGAGCTTGACAAAGAGGGCAAGCCCCTGACCGTGGCGGGCTGTCCGCCCGACGGATTTTCTCCAAAAGGACAGCTATGGGGAAATCCCGTCTACCGTTGGTCGGAGCATAAAAAGGAGGGCTTTCGGTGGTGGACGGATAGAATAGCACACGCATTTTCAATGTACGACACCGTAAGGATAGACCATTTCAGAGGCTTTGACGCTTACTATTCCATCCCGTTCGGTGATGAGGATGCCACGGGCGGTTATTGGCGTAACGCCCCCGGGGAGGAGCTTTTTGCCGCCGTAAGGGAGCGCCTCGGAGAGAAGGATATAATTGCCGAGGATCTCGGATATATGACCGAGGGTGTGCGGCGTCTGCTCAGAGCTTGCGGATTTTCGGGAATGAAGATATTGCAGTTCGGCTTTGACGGCGGAGGCGATTTTTCGTCGGAATATCTGCCCCATAACTACTCCGCTGACAGCGTGGTCTATACGGGCACTCACGACAATCCTACGCTTGCCGAGTGGATAGACCGACTTTCATCCGAGGAGAACGAAAAGCTTGGACGGTATTTCTGCGCTGACACCTCGGACAAAAAAGAGCTTGCAAGGCATATCATCAGCGCCGCCATGCAGAGCCCGTCAAGACTTTGCGTCATCCCAATGCAGGACTATCTGTCCGTCGGAAAAGAGGGAAGAATGAACACGCCCGCCTCTGCGTCGGGAAACTGGGCGTGGAGAATGAAAAAAGAGGATATATCAGCAAGTACCGCCGCTTATATCAGAGAAATTTCCGAGCCTTACGGGAGAATTGCAAAAAATAGAGCGCTGATTGTAGGTTTTACTTGACAAAATGCCGAAAAAGAGTTATAATTAGGTAAGGAAGCATCGCAAAAGCGAAAGACACTCGAAAGGAATAAATGCTATGGGAATTATAACTATCGGACGTGAATTCGGAAGCGGAGGCAGAGAGCTTGGAAAGCGCTTGGCAGACGAGCTTGGATACGCCTATTATGACAAGGAGATAGTTGCACAGATCGCAAAGAATAGCGAGCTCGACGAGAATTATGTGGAATACGCCCTTGACGGCGGAATGTTCCGCAATTTTCCCATCCATTTCGGACGCACGTTTTCCTATTCTCCGACTCTTATGGCGAATGAGACAAAGCTGCTTGCCGATCAGAACAAGCTTATGCGTGAGATAGCGGATAAGGGTAACTGTATAATCATCGGACGCGCGGCGGACGTTATACTGCGCGATTATACCGCTTTTAATCTGTTTGTTTACGCGGATATGGACTCAAAGGTAAAGCGCTGTAAGGAAAAGGGCGGAGAGCATGAGAAACTTACCGATAAGGAGCTTATACGGAAGATAAAGAAGATAGACGCCGACAGAAAGAGATACCACGGTCTTATTTCCGAAATACCGTGGGGCGATAAACGCGGCTACCATCTTTGCGTCAATACCTCGGGCAGAGAGATAAAGACCATCGTGCCTCTCGTTGCGGCGTATTATAATCTTTGGAAAGAAGAGCAGAAATAAAAAATCAGGTCGGGCTCGCCCGACCTGATTTTTTTATTGTTCAGAGGATTTACTTTTTCGATACTCCCTTACCGACAAGCTCGATAATACCGTTGATCGCAAGGAGAACGCCCGCGATACGGATAACAATATCAGCAGCCTCGCCGAAAGCAAATACGAATACAAGACCTGCAGCTATGGTAAGTACAGCGAATACGATGTCGATCACTGCCTTACGCTTGATAGCGTCGATCAAAGCAAGAACTCCCTTTATTGCGATAAGAATACCGAAGATGAGCATTATTATCTCAACAAAGAGCCATCCGCCGAGCAGAATGACGATACCGATAACGATGCTGATTATACCTGCGATAAGATTCTTCTTTACGATCTCCAGAATTCCGAATACGATAAAGAGAATACCTGCAATAGTAAGCATCCAGTTGATCATGCCGCCGCCGAATATACAGCAGATAATACCGATGATGATATACATTAAAGCTGTAATAAAGTTCGAGTTACTTTTCTTTTTAGCCATATCAAAACTCCTTTCTGTGATGTTACTAAAAGTATAGCACGAATTTGTTGATTTGTCAATAATTTCACGCGAAAACTTATACAACATCTGTTGAAGTGAAAAAAAGAAATAACCGCCCCACGACCAAATAAGGCGGTTATTTCTTAATATATTTTACTGACCGCTGAGATATTCCTCAAGGCACATTCCCGAAAAATATATCTCGCTTGCCGCCTGTCTGCCGACAAAACGGTAGTGCCAAGGCTCATACTTGTACCCCGTGGTATCCACCTTGTCCTCGGGATAGCGGAGTATAAAGCCATACTTGTAGGCATTCTTAGAGAGCCATTCAAAGGCTTCTGTGTTTTCGAAAGACTCATCGAGTTCATTCTTTAAACCTACCCGTTCCGTTATTGTGAAATCGAGACAAAGCCCCGTTTGGTGCTCACTCTCACCGGCGCGCGCCGAATAGGTAGATGCATACGCCTCGGCCTCTTCACGCGTCATACCCTCTGACATATGAGTGGAAACATAGCTGTTATATATGCTTTGTTGAGTGTTATAGCTACGGTATGAGCTTGTCACAACGGCATTTTTTATTCCTGCTGCCTCCATTTCAAGCATCATGGCATACAGCGCGATTGCAGCATCATAGTCGAGGTAATGTGTTTCTTCGCCTGCGGTAGGACATTCAATTTTTGTCAATCTGCTTGGCGCATATTTTCCTATCGAATTTCCCTTGTTTGCAAGCATAAGATATTCCGTGTCAATGCTCGAAAGATACTCACTTACGTCTATAGCATAGGTATAGGTGTAGGTCGGCTTATCGGTCTCGGGCAGAGTCACGTCGAAATTATCTGTGACAAAAAGCAGATCCTTCATAACCCTATTTTCAACGTCGCCGTCATATACATAGTATTTAGGACGGACGTAAATGGTCTGCGTGTCCTCGTCGTAAACAAAGGTCATTGTAGTCTCGGATACAGTCTTTGCAAGAAAGGTGTATGGAACAAGACATTCGTCACCCGTTACGTATGCTTTGACACTGAGAATGTCATTGCCGTCTACTGTCGTAGCCGACATCTCTGTTCTTCCGCCGTTGATGTAGGCGTATTCACTTTCGTTTTCAAACAGCAGATACGTGCCGTTTTTGATCGACGTGAACTGCATTTTTGTAGAAGATCCGCTGAGCGTAAGCCCCGTGTGCGCGGCTATCTTGCGCAGGTCTATATAGATGACGTCATCAATGACGGCATCGTTGTAATCAACTGTGTAGGGCTCGTCCTCGCCTATTACTATCGTGAAGTCTCTGTGGTAGGACAGCAGCTTTGAGACGAGAAAGACCGTTCCGCCCACTGCGGAAAGCGCTATGGCGGCGGCAACGATTATGGCGGCTACAGTAAAGATAATGTTCGATCTTATAAGGCGCAGAAAGGTCGCCCCCTCAGAGGTATCGTGAGGCGGTAGCTTGCTTCTGTCCACCTTTGCCGAGGCTATGCTTGCCTTGAGTATAGCTATTTCTTCCTCGGAAAGGGCGTCGGACGTATCTTCGGTTTTCTGTTCTGCCTCCGACATTTCTTCAATATCGTCGGTATTGTAGCTGTCGGTTTTCTTTTTCTTCATTCGTTTTTTTACCTTTCGGAGAGGTTTATGGCTTGTTTTCTATAATAATGAAAAATGGCGAGGTGGGGGAATTCAAGATATTTATGCGTGTGGCGCAGACCTTGTAGCGCGACAGCGTCGAGAGATATTCGCATATCATCTTTCCCTCTGCTTCTCCCTCGGCGTGTCCGGGGTAAACTGCGATGAGGATTATCGCGTCCTTATCCATAAGGTCGATAGCCGCTTCTATCGCGGGCAGAGTGGTCTCTCGCATAGTAGTGACCTTTTTGTCGCTGCCGGGGAGGTAGCCTAAGTTGAACATTCCCGCCTTTATCGGAACATCGACGTATTTCTTTACGTTGTGGTGCGAGTCGAGGATAAGCGTATAGTTCTGCGGACAGCCCGCCGCGCGGAGATTTTCCGAGGTCGAGGCAAGGGCTTGCTCCTGAACGTCAAAGGCGAATACGTGCCCGAACTCTCCGACCGTTTTGGAGAGAAATTCGGTGTCGTGTCCGTTGCCCATGGTAAAGTCGACGGCAACGTCGCCCTCCTTTAAGTGTGTAAGTATGAAATGCTTTTGCAGATCAAGCAGGTCTATCATATTTTTCCCTCTTTCTAAAGAAAATAATACCGTATTTTAATATTTTTTCGCCTTTTTTGTCTCGGGCGGATGGTGAAGATCCGATCGCAGAAAGCGCATGGATCTCTCAACGGCATCCTTTGAGTTATACCAAGGCTCTGCGTCGTAGCGGTAGTCGAACTTCTTGCAGAACCAGCTTACGTCCTCCTGTAGCTCCTCCATATAGCCATTGACGATAGACGCGGCGATCTTTTCAAATTCCGCAAATTTCTTTTTGTCAAGCCTTCCCGCCGCAACGGTCAGCAGTCTGCGGTAGTGGGGGAGACAGAAATAGGGCTGTGCCGCAAGCTTCGGGCGGAATGCCTCGTCACTCTCCCAAAGAAGCACGGCGGTCTCTATCATATGCCCGAAATTAAACTCAATGCGACGGCAGACGTAACAGCTGTCCTCAAGGGCGGCAATTCGCTTCATAGGGCGCGCGCCCGCAGGGGAAAAGAGCTTTCCGTCCTTTATTTCCTTTGAGAGCTCCGCGAGGTGGCTCTCAAGCGTCAGCGCCATTCCGAGACGGTTTTTGCGCGTGAACATCATATCGTAATGGGTTCGGCAAAAGCCCTCCTTGTTGGTCTGTATGCGAACGTCAGGCTCCATCATCGACGCGCCGAGGATAAGCTCAAGCTCGTCGTCCTCTAATTTGTTGTAGAGACTGCAAAAGGGACATCCGCAGGATTTGTCTGCGGCAGACGCCTCGAACGCTTCGTTGACGGGTATGGTGTATATCTGCTCCATAAGGGAGACCTCCAAAAATTGTTTTGGCAAAGTGCGGGACAGGGCTTGAAAAGTGCATATGCCTTATGGTATAATTATAGCATAATATAAAGTATTTTTCAAGGCTTTTTTTGGCTTGAGAGATAATATTTGAAATAAAGAGGTGATTTTTTTGACGGCTATGCTTTCAGAGAAAAAATTGGGCGGTCTTTGCCGTGTGGAGATAAGACCTGAAAATAATTTTGACGTTAGTAAAATATTCGATTGCGGTCAGTGCTTTCGGTTTGACAGAGTAGAGAACAGCGAGCATGAGATAGAATATTCGGGAGTCGCCTTTGGGCGAGTCGTTTCTTTCGCTCAGGACGGAGATACCGTTTACATATATAACTCCACCGCCGAGGATTTTGAAAATATATGGCGAAAATATCTCGGGCTTGATATGGATTACGCCGAGGTCGACAGACGTCTGCTCTCTCTTTGCGACAGCGCGCCATTTCGTGAGGCGGTGAGCTACGGAAACGGCATACGAATACTGTCGCAGGATACGCACGAAGCGATAATATCATTTATAATCTCGCAGAATAACAATATACCGCGTATAAAGCAGATAATCGAGAGGCTGTCGCAGTGGTGCGGAACCCCTATACAGTACCCCGAGGAAATGGAGAGACATCTGTCGGGCAGGTCGTCGCTTTACAGCTTTCCCACAGCTGAAGCGCTGAATTCTCTCGGTATAGACGGATTGTTTGAGGCAAAGACGGGCTTTCGGGCAAAGTATATATACGACGCGACAGAAAAGCTCTTGTCGGGCGAGGTAGACACTGAGCGCTTACGCTCCATGGACAGCACTGCAAAGGGGCTCGAATATCTATGCAGGATAAAGGGAGTTGGGCCAAAGGTCGCATCCTGTATTTTGCTCTTCTCCTGCGAGAGGTACGACGCCTTTCCCGTGGACGTGTGGATAAAAAGGGCAATGGCTCGGTATTTTCCCGATAAGGACTTTTCTCCCGAGTTTTTCGGAGAGTACGCAGGCATCGCGCAACAGTATCTGTTTTATTACGAAAGATACCTCGGCGGGGAGAAATAGAGGGTAAATTGGAGTTTCTACTCCGCTACGCTCCGTGGCACGAACAGGGTTCGTGCGGTAAGTGCGACAAATAGGAGCTTATCGGGGTGTTTCAGTAGAATATTGGTACACTCTGCTGAGCCTTCTCCCGTGGAGAAGGTGCCGAGCTTGCGAGGCGGATGAGGAGATCGCTATTTGTACAGACTTTGTTCTCCTCATCCGTCACTCCTTCGTCGTGCCACCTTCTCCACGGGAGAAGGCTTTTGGTTACATTACCGATTGATACACCCACGACAAACTCAAATTTGTACCTAACCCATACACAAAAAGGATCACGGAAATTCGTGATCCTTTTGACTTCATATATTAACCGAATATATTTCCGCTGTCGCCGCCAACACTACCAGAGTTCCAAGTGGAATCTACAACGTCTTTTCTGTTAAATGCCAAAGCTCTGATATAGTAGGTCTCAGATGTGCAGGTTTTAGTGCTGTTAGTCGATATAGTTACGGTACCCGTAAGCTCTACCTTCACCCAGTTTCCGCTCTTGCTTACTCCAACCTTGTTCAAGGTATAGCCTTCGGACAGATTTGTTGACTTAACGCCGCTTGCAAGAAGTACGTTTGTAGCGTCGAGCTCAAAATTTTCATATTTACCCGGAGAGAAGGGCGTTTGGTAAAAGAGAACCGCATTGTTTGTAGTTTCACTCAGTGTAATAGCTGTAGCCTCGCACTCATTAAACTCAAAATCCAAGCCGTTTACAGTAACATAAGTGGACATTACATATCCCGTCTGACCATTGTATGTAACCTTGTCCCACGTATAGTTTGTTTCTAAGCGTGATATAGCTGCACCTACGGGGATACTTGTAAGCATAGTGCTGTTGCTTGAAGACTCTGAACGAAGCGCAAGAGATACGCCTGCATAAACGGTATCATTCTTTTCTACCCAACCCGAAGGATTGGTGTTATTATTATTATTATTATTCTCGTTGTCATTTCCGTCGGGAGTCTGAGTATTGTTTGTGTCTGTGCTTGTATCAGTGGAATCGTTGTTTGTGTCGTTGCTCGTGTCAACGTAATCGTTGTCGTTATCCCAATCATCGTCGTCAACGGGCTTTCTGTCGTCGTTCTGACAGGAAACGAGTGTTATGGATGCTGCCGCAAGAAGCGCGAGTAAAATTGCTAATGTCTTTTTCATTTTTTCTTTCAATTCTCCTTTAATTTTAAATTCCGTTTATAGACCATTCGGCAGGGTGGTGCTTTGCCGAATACAATTCAATATAAAATACACAATACATTATACCAAAAAAAAGATATGCTGTCAAGCAAAATAATAAAGATTTTTCAGGAATATTTTTTGGATGCTTTTTGAGTGCCGTCGGACGCTTTTTTACGTCTGCTTTTGATCTCTCATAAGCTCTCTTATTGCCGAGACAGCCGTCCGTATCGCCCTGTCGGTGTCATGACATTCGCTCTCGTCACCGTCAAGTCCCGCGTGGTATCTTTCCTGATTCCATACGCACATAAACACCGCGCCTGCCCTCACTCCGAGGCTCGACGCTACCGTGAAAAGGGTAGACGCCTCCATCTCGCTTGCAAGCACTCCGAGCCTTTTCCAAGCTTCCCACTTTTCAAGAAGTGTCTTTTCGGTCGCCATACGCGCAGGCGAGTGCTGACCGTAAAAGGAGTCCTTGCTCTGAACTACTCCCGTGTGATAGGGCAATCCTTGCTCCTTTGCCGCAGATATGAGCGCAAAGAGAACGTCCGAGGAGGGCACAGCAGGGAATTCTATCGGCGCGTATTCTCTCGACGTGCCGTCCTGACGCACAGCTCCCGAGGCTATTACAATATCTCCCGAGCGTACGGGCAGAGCTATGCCTCCGCAAGTGCCTATCCGTATAAAGGTGTGAGCGCCGCAGGCGCAGAGCTCTTCAACCGCGATCGCCGTAGACGGACCTCCGATGCCCGTAGAGCAAACGGTCACAAGCTCGCCGTCGAGCCTACCGCACCATATGTTGTATTCACGGTTCGAGCCGAGATGATACGCGCCGTCAAGATACGCGGCGATCTTCTCGCACCGCCCGGGATCGCCGGGGAGCAGACAGTATCCGCCTATCTCACCCCGTTTTGCGGCTATGTGGTATTGCAATTCGTCTGTTTTGAGCATAGCGTAGGCTCCTTTCGCTTTTCGAATATTTGGTTGACAAACATAAAAACTTGTGATATAATCGCCATAGCGAAAACCCGTAGAGGGGACGCTTGGATTTATTCAAGCTCTGAGCCTACGTTACAGGCTCCACCATGTATGGTGGCGGTTGCTTCCTTATTACCGAGGAAGCCAATATTTCTTTTGCCTTCCTCGTAAAGAGGGAGGTGGTATCGTGAGTTACTTAACTTGGCAGGATCTTGTATCTATCGCCACGCTTGTAGTTGCTATCATATCTTGTTTTAGAAACAAAAAGAAATAACCGCCCAGCTACCAACTTAGCGGTTATTTCTTTATAACGTATTAAGTGGAAGTACCGTCATCGGTGCCTCTCTGCTATTATTATAAACCGCTTTTCTTAATTTGTCAATAGAGATTTTATAAAATTTGTCTCCAAGCTCGTCTTGGAGCTTTTTATTTATTAACCGAACATCAAGGAATACGAAAGCTCCTTCTTATCCCCCGCTACGAGCCTGAACAGGTCTCTTTTCTTTGAGAAATCGTCGATCTCTCCGTCATAGGATGGCAGACCGCACCACGGCTCTATGCAAACGTAGGGCGCGTCTGTCCTCGGCGCATGCCAGAGCCCGAGATAGGGGAAATCCTCTGCGGTAAATCTGACATATCTGTCGCTTTTTTCAGACCTGAGACATACCTCGGTGCAGTTTCTCGCAAGGAATATAGCGTCGTTGTCAAAAAGACTGTGGCGAAGAGAGAGACGCTTGCCACCCTCAAGATAGAACGCCTCGTTCTTTCCCGTGAGAAAGCAGGTGTCCGAAAGTCCTATCTTGTCGGGACTGCAAGGCTCGGAAAATTCAATGTAGCAGTCCTCAAAGCCGCCCTCACTAAGAGGCACGTTGAAGCCGGGATGCAGACCGACGGCAAAGGGAAGTACCTTTTCGTCGGTGTTCTTTACCGTAATGCCGCCGAAAAGTGTCTTGTCCGACAGACAGTATTCGACCGATAGCTCGAATTTAAAGGGATACACCGCAAGCGTTTCCGCATTTTCGGTAAGAGTAAACCTTATTCTGTTCTCACACGTCTTTTCGGAAGAGAAGACCGAGTGCCTTGCAAAGCCGTGAATAGTCATTTCATAGTCCGTGCCATCATAGGTGTACTTGCCCCCGAAAAGCCTGCCGCATATAGGGAACATAAGGGGAGCCTGACCTGCCCAATACTTGGCGTCTCCCTGCCATATGTATTCACAGCCGTCGGCGCTCTTTACCGAAACTATCTCAGCGCCCTTGTCCGAAAGCTGTACCGTTAAAAATTCATTTTTCAGCGTGTATATCATATCCGTATCTTTCCTTTCGTAAATAAAAAATATTACAGTTATATTATACCATAAATAAAATGTCAAATGCAAGTATATGAGCGCATTTTATGTAAATAATATTTTGTGAAAAATTATCGGAGAGATAAATAGAGATATGAAAAAAGGGATTTTAAAATTTGACGGCGGTGCGGCAATCGTCTCTGCGGCGTCTGTAGTGGGAAAATATGAGCATGAAGGACCTCTCGGAGACTGCTTCGATCTTCACGACTCCACCGATAAATTCGGAATGAATACGTGGGAGCGCGCCGAGAGCGAGATGCAAAGACTTGCATTCAATACCGCCCTTGCAAAAGCCTCGGCAAACGAAAGAGACGTGGAGGTACTCTTTGCGGGCGACCTGCTAAATCAGTGCGTCAGCTCCTCTTACGGACTTCTCGATTTTGATATTCCGTATTTCGGGCTGTACGGAGCCTGCTCGACGGCGGCGGAAAGCATAATGCTTGCCTCGGCTTTCGTGTCTGCGGGATATTTTTCAACAGCCGCGGCAGTCACGTCCTCGCATTTCTGTTCGGCGGAAAGACAGTACAGAACTCCCCTTGAATACGGAGCGCAACGTTCACCGACCGCCCAATGGACGGTAACGGGCTCGGGAGCATTTCTTATTCGTCGCGAGGGACGCGTGAGAGTTACCGAGGCGATGCCGGGAATCGTCGTCGAAAAGGGAATAAACGACGCGTCGAATATGGGCGCGGCAATGGCACCTGCCGTTGTGAGTACAGTCAGCCGATATTTTGCCGAGAGCGGACGAAGCCCAGACGAATTTGACCTTATCGTAACGGGCGATCTCGGATATGAGGGCGGTTCTATACTTTGCGAGCTCCTTGTTGCCGAGGGGCTTGATATACGCTCACGCTATAACGATTGCGGAATAATGATATACGACAGAAAGACACAGGACAAGCACGCGGGCGGCTCGGGATGCGGATGCTCGGCGGTGGTGCTTGCGTCGCATCTGCTTCCGATGATAGAGCGTGGCGAGCTCCGACGCATACTCCTCATCGGAACGGGCGCGATGATGAGCCCGTCAAGCCTTCAACAGGGACTTGCCATCCCCGCAGTGGCTCATCTTGTCACCATTTGTAACGAAAAATATTGCTTTTAGGTGGGTTATGGATATATTTATGGATTATTTGTGGGCGTTCTTAGTGGGCGGAGTCCTCTGCGTGATCGCACAAATTCTGCTTGATAAAACCTCCCTGACACCCGCGCGGATACTTGTGGGGTATGTGGTTGCCGGAGTTATCCTCGGAGCCGTCGGTGTTTATGGACCTCTTACCGAGCTTGCGGGCGCGGGAGCCACAACGCCTCTGACGGGATTTGGCTATCTTATAGCAAAGGGCGTGCGCGCGGCGGTGGATGAAAAGGGCTTGCTCGGCGCGCTTACGGGCGGTATAGCCGCCGCCTCGGGAGGTATCGCCGCAGCAATTTGCTTCGGTTATATCGCTGCCCTCGTGGCAAGACGCAAGACAAAGTAAAAAAGAATAAGGCTCTGTTAAAGCTTGTGGCTAAAACAGAGCCGATTTTTTATTATTTGAGTTTTACGTCATTTCCGCTTTGCGTTGTTGCTACCTACCCTTGTGCCTATGACCTTTCCGCTCTGCCTACCTTTAGGCGGAGCGTTTTTATTTTGCTTATCCTGCCTTGCGCCGCGAGGGCTGTTTTGTGTTGTGCGTTTTTTTACTTTTTTATCCCTTGCCGCCGTTTGGCTCTTTTTCGCCTCCGCGCGCGGCGCGTTTTTCTGCGCCTCGGGGCGGACGAGACAATCCTTTGTGTAGCCTATAAGATCCTCTCTGCCAAGCAGCGTCAACGCCTCGCGGACGAGCGGCGCGTTCTGCGGTCGGTTGAATTGCAAAAGCGCGCGCTGGAGCTGCTTTTCGTGGTAGTCGGTCGCAACGTACACGGGCTTCATATCAAGCGGATTTATTCCTGTGTAGAACATCACCGTCGATGCAGTACCCGGAGTGGGATAATAGTCCTGCACCTGCTCGGGCGCGTAGTTGTCACGCTTTAAGCAAAGGGCGAGCTCCAACGCGTCGTTAAGGGTAGAGCCCGGGTGGCTCGACATAAGATAGGGCACAAGATACTGCTCCTTGCCCGCCTCACGCGTCAGCTCAAAATACCTCTTACGAAAGCCCTCGTAAACGGCAAAATCGGGCTTGCCCATACAACGAAGCACATCCGACGAGCAGTGCTCGGGCGCGACCTTTAGCTGTCCGCTTACGTTGTCGGCAACAAGCTTTTTGAAAAACGCCTCGTTTTTGTCCTGCATAAGATAATCAAAACGTATGCCCGAACGTATAAAGACCTTCTTGACCTTCGGTAGCTTTTCGATCTCTCCGATAAGGTGGAGATACTCGCTGTGGTCGACCTTCAGATTTTTGCAGGGCGTAGGCGCAAGACACTTGCGTGATGAGCAGACACCGTCCTTTAGCTGCTTGTCGCAGGCGGGGTAACGGAAGTTTGCAGTCGGACCGCCCACGTCGTGGATATAGCCCTTGAAATCGGAGAGCTCGGTTATCTTTCTTGCTTCCTCTACAACACTCTGCTCGCTTCTTGAACGCACCGTCCGCCCCTGATGAAAGGCAAGGGCGCAGAAGTTGCAAGCGCCAAAGCAGCCTCGGTTGTGCGTTATCGAAAAACGCACCTCCTGTATCGCGGGCACTCCGCCGTCAGCCTCATATACGGGATGATAGGTACGCATATAGGGAAGAGAATAGACTCTGTCAAGCTCCTCTCGCTCAAGAGGAAACATCGGCGGGTTTTGAACGAGCATCTTCCCGTCGTAGAGCTCAACTATCGCTTTTCCGTTTATGGCGTCCTGATTTTTGTACTGTATTCCGAACGCCTCCGCGTATTTTCTTTTATTCGTCTTTAATTCATTGTAGTCAAAGGTCGCCGCCACGGGGTAGTGTATCTTGTCCTCAGGTTTTGAAAGATATACCGTTCCGCGCACGTCGTGTATCTTCTTTATCGGCACACCTTTGTCAAGAAGCTCGGCTATGCGAAGAAGAATATTTTCTCCCATACCGTAGGTCAGTATATCCGCTCTCGAGTCTACAAGGATAGAACGGCGTACACTGTCCGACCAATAGTCATAATGCGCAAAACGGCGAAGAGAGGCTTCAAGACCGCCTATTATTATCGGTACGTCTCCGTACGCCTCGCGTATTCTGTTGCAATAAACGATCGTCGCTCTGTCGGGACGCTTGCCCATCTTACCGCCCGCCGAGTAGTAGTCGTAGCTCCGCTTTTTCTTTGCGGCGGTGTAGTGAGCCACCATCGAGTCGATGTTGCCCGCCGTTACAAGAAAGCCGAGACGCGGACGCCCGAATTCACGGAACGCCTCGCAGCTCTTGTAGTCGGGCTGTGAAAGTATAGCCACGCGAAAGCCCGCCGCCTCAAGCACGCGTGAGATTATCGATACGCCGAAGCTCGGGTGATCGACGTATGCGTCACCCGTGACGTAAACGAAATCGGGCCTGTCCCATCCGAGAGCGTCGGCATCCCTTTTGCATATTGGTAAAAATCCGTTCATTTTTCACCTCTCAGCCCACAAGTCTGCCTTTTTCAGCAAACTGCGAGGGGGTAAGACCTGTGATAGATTTGAATACCTTACAAAAATACGAGGAGTTTGCAAAGCCAACCGAAACGGCTATATCCTCAACAGAGCCTCCCGATTTTATAAGAAGCTCCTTTGCCTTGTCCACGCGGTACTGCTGAATGTATCTCGTCGGAGCAACACCGAAAACGGCTATAAATATACTGCGGTAGTAGGTCTCGCCCATGCCCGACATCTCGGCAAGCATAGGTGTGTAGAGATCCTGACGGCTGTAATTAGCCTCAATAAATTTCACCGAACGGTGGATAAGCCCGTACTTTCCCGCAAGAGAGCTCGAAAACGACTGTATCGAGGAGATCTGCGTCAGCAGACTGTAAAGCTCGGACAGACATTTTGAACGGTACGCAGGGCCGCGAAGCGTCCAGTAATGAAGAATATTTCTGACAGCAGTGAAAACATCCTTGTCTCCGCCCGTGTAAAAGAGACAAGGGGAGTATTTTTCAGCATCCGAGACCGTCAGCTCGATGACAGTGCACTCTCCCTCGCGCTCGATGTACATCTCGTATTCAGCGCCCTTGGGGATAAATAAGATATTCTCTTCGTCGGCAACGTACTTATCCGAGCCGAATACGTAGGAGGTCTTTCCCGTCCGCTTCACTATGAGAAGGGAGGAGCGGGCGCGCGCCCTTGCCTCACTGTCGGTGGCAAGACAGCTTCGGTATATTCCCTCAATATCGAGAACCGCTAAGTTGGATATGTCAAATTTTTTCATATAAATTCTCCGTACACAAAAAAATATAAAAATTCGTCACAATGTGCGATTTGATATGTTCAATAAATATTATACCACAGCTCGGAGCGTATGTCAATATTTGTCGTTTTATTTGGATGATGAAATTTTTCATAAAAGAAGTTGAACGCTCAACAAAAAATGAAAAAAATCTCACCGTCCTTATTGACATTTTTCGATATATGTTGTATAATTAAAAGGTATATTTGTTTTAATTAAGGAGAATTGCGCCGTGTCAGAAAAAAACAGCTATCTGAGAGATGATTACGTAGAATATACGCCGACAAATATGACCGTGTACGAGTACATGACGAAAAATATAAAGGAATACGAGGAGCTTACCGCTCTGTCCTTTTACGGCATAAGATCGACCTACAAGCAGATGCTTGAAAAAATAGAAGAGGCGGAGCGCGCGCTCAGAGCGTTCGGCATAGGAAACGGAGACATCGTGGCTATGTCGCTCCCGGGTATGCCCGAGGCGGTGCATCTTATCTACGCGGTAAATAAGATAGGCGCTATATATTGCGCCTTCGATTGCCGCTCGCAGGAGACCGAGATACTCGAAACGCTCGAAAAATTCAAGCCCAAGCTCTGCTTTATCCCGAGCTTTCAGCTAAAGGCGTTCAAAAACGTGCACGACTGTACCGTGGTCTCTATCGATCCCACACATTCTATCGGAGGCCCTACCAAGATAAGCGCCTTCGTTGCCGACGCGTGGACGGGTAGAGTGTTCATTTACGGATCGCATAAGAATATCCTGTCCTACGATAAATTTCTCGAGAAGGCAAAGGAGGGCAAGAACCTTCCGCCCGAAAGAAACAAGGACAACGTGTTCGGATATTTCTACACAAGCGGAACGACCTACGGCAGAAAGAGCATAATCCTTACAAATGAAAATATAAACGCTACGGCATATCAGTACGGCATCACCGAAAATTACGTCCGAAAGGGCGAGGTAATGCTTGATATTATGCCTATGTTTACCTGCTACGGTGTGTCTATCGCCATGCATCTGCCTCTGAGCCTCGGAGTTCTTGTAAAGCTTATACCGCTCATAGATACAAAGAAGCTCAAGCAAACGCTCGTAAGAGAAAAGCCGAACTTTATCATCACCGTTCCCGCCCATTGGGAGTATTTCGTAAAGGAAAATTTCGATGGCTGTGACCTCTCATTCCTACGCACCGTTATCGTCGGAGGCGATAAGATAGATCCGGGGTATGAGGAAAAAATCAACGGGATATTCAAAAAATGCGGAAGTAACGCGTGGATACGTTGCGGCTACGGACTTTCCGAAACGACCTCGGTGGGCGTTCACCCCGTAGAGGGCACTCCCAAGGGAAGCGTCGGTAAGCCTATGATACATACGCTTATCGGAATTTTCGATAAGGATACCTTAGAGCCGCTTCCAAGAGGCGAAAAGGGTGAGATATGTATCTACGGTCCTACGCTTTGCGCGGGATATTATAAGGATGAGGAAATGTCAAGAATGCTCCTCAAAAAGCATGAGGACGACGGACGCGTCTGGTGTCACACGGGAGACGTAGGATATATCGACGAGGGTGGCTACCTATTCTTCTGCGAAAGACTCAAGAGAATGTACGTCCGCTTCGACGGCACAAAAATATCCCCCTATTCTATCGAGCAGATACTTGAGAAATGTCCGCCTATCGCGCGTATCATGGTAACGGCGATAAGAGATAAGGATCACTCCCACGGAATGTGCGCGAGAGCACTTATCGTTCTTCGCGAGGGCGTAAACGAAAAGGACGCCCGCGCAGAGATAGATAAATTTATTTCCGAGAACCTCGGACAGCATATGGTACCCAAGGAGATAATCTTCGTCGAAAAGCTCCCCTATACAAAAATGGGTAAGCTCGACTACTTCGCTGCGTCTCAGATGGAAAATACAGAAGAAAATAAGTAAATAAAAAAAGGGGCTGAGTCGCTAAAATGTGACTCAGCTCCTTTTATGTCAGGTAAGCCGTTTGAGCTTGCCTTTTTTGAATTTTGCATAGTAAAGATAGAAGAATATACTCACGTTCGCTATAAGCAAAAGCGTCCACGATACGGGCCAACAGACCACTATCCAGAACAAAGACTCAAGCGGCGCGCTGAGATCCATGTGAGGCGGATATATAACGTACATCCAGAAGATACGGAATATAAGCACCGAAACTATGGAGTTTATAGTCGATATGTAGGAATAGCCGAACGACTGTATAACGTGACCGAGAACACTGTAGGAGCAGGCGATAAAATAGAAGAGTACGTTTGTAAACATCCTTGTCTGAGCCGCCGACACCGATGCCTCGCCCGTGACGAACAGAGAAGCAAGCGGAGCCGAGAAGATCATACATATCGACGACATAACGACAGAAACGCCAACACCTACACACAGACAAGTTAGTATGCTCTTTTTAACCCTGTCGGGACGCTTAGCGCCAATGTTGTAGCCGACGAATACGCTGACACTGCTCGACATAGCCGTGCTACCGAACGCGGCAACGATGCTTTCAATATTCGAAGCCGCCGCGCTTCCCGCAACGACCGCAGAGCCGAGCTCGTTGAGCTGTGTCTGTATCTGAAGATTGGAGAAGGGAAGAAGCCCCGAGCTGAACGCGATGGGCAGACCGTTGACCATGATCTTCTTAAAGGAATGAAAGCTCCATTTGAGGTTTTTGAGATTGAGCGAGCAGACGTCCTTGCTGCTGATAAGCCGAAACAGCGCAAGAGCCGCGCCCACACACTGCGAAACAGCCGTTGCAATAGCGACAGCCATGACCTTTTCGGGCAATATCATTAAAAGGATAAAGTTCAGAATTACGTTTGTCAGGCCCGATATTATCATATAATAAAGAGGTCGCTTCGTGTCACCGCTCGTCGTGATGATGGCGGAGGCAAAATTGTAAAGCATTATCGCGGGCACACCGAGCATATATATCCGCAAATAAAGCTGAGCGCCTTCAAAGCAATCGGTAGGACACTTCGTTATGTGCAAAAACGAGCCCGAGAAAAAGAAGCCGAAAACAGAAATGACCACGCCAAGCACCGCCGCCGTGATGATCGAGGTCGAAACGGTGCGCCGTATCTGTATCTTGTGATTTGCGCCGAGATTGTGGGAAAGAACGATCTTCGTACCCGTGGAGATACCGAAAAAGGTGTTTACAATAAAATGAATGATAGACGACGTAGCGCCGACAGCCGCCACAGCCACCGAGCCCTCGCTCGCGTCGAACGCGTCGAGCATCACCATATCCACGGAATTGAAAAGACTCTGAACAAGGTTTATAAACACAAGAGGTATCGCGTAAAGTATTATCGAACGCGCGACCTTCGGGCTGTTCATGTCAACGTTTCTGATCTTCAATAAAAATCGCCACCCTTCAAATCTGTTGTTACAGTAATTATACCATTAAAAAAATAAAAGTCAATACAAAAAAATATTTTCGCAAAAAAATTATACTTTGTGTCGAAATTATTGAAAAAATAAACAAGCTGTGGTAAAATAATATCATAAAAAAATCGGAGAATGAAAATAATGAATAACAGCTTAGGAATATATATACATATCCCGTTCTGTATAAAGAAATGCCGCTATTGCGATTTCTGCTCCTTTCCCGATAAGGACGGGGAAAGAGTCCGCAAATATACCGACGAGCTTTGCAGAAGAATATCCGAGGCGGCGCAGGGATGCAAAGACTATACCGTCGATACCGTATATTTTGGCGGAGGAACTCCAACGCTTTTGCCGATAGACCGATTTGAAAGGATCATCGAAGCGCTCGGCGCTTTTCGCATATCGGACGAAGCGGAGATCACCGCCGAGTGCAATCCCGCCACGGCTGATCACGAATATCTCCGCAGGCTTCGTACCTTCGGAGTAAACAGACTCAGCATAGGACTTCAGAGCACCCACGAAAACGAGCTCTCCGCTTTGGGACGTGTACATTCGTTCGTGGACTTCAAGGCTACCTACTTTGCGGCAAGAGACGCAGGATTTTCAAATATCAGCGCCGATCTGATGTACGGCATTCCGTATCAGACCGAGGAGAGCTTTGAGGAGAGCCTGAAAAATCTGGCAGAGCTCTCTCCCGAGCATATCTCGGCGTACGGGCTGAAAATAGAACAGGGAACACCGTTTTATAAAATGAGAGATAAGCTTCCGCTCCCCGACGAGGACGCGGAGTGCGCCATGTACCTCGGAATGACCGAGATACTTTCAGAGTACGGATACGAAAAATACGAGATCAGTAACTTTGCAAAAAAAGGCTTTGAGTCAAGGCATAATCTGCGGTATTGGCGCGGAGAGGAATACCTCGGCTTTGGCGTGGCGGCTCATTCATACTTCCGCGGAGAAAGATTTGGAAATTCGAGAGATATTGATGATTTTCTCAGGGGCGAGAGCATAGAATGTGAAAGGTACGCTGTCGATGAGAAAGAGCAATTTAACGAATACGTTATGCTGTCGCTGAGACTTTGCGAGGGAATAGACCTCGGAGAATTTCAGATGAGAGCCGCGAAGAGCTTTTTTGAATTCTTTCCAAAAGCAAAAACTCTTATTTCCGAGGGATATATGAGAGAAAACGGGGGAAGAATAGCTTTTACCGATAAAGGGTATCTTGTAAGTAATACGATACTTTCCGATATGATCGAATTTGATCGATAGATAGCGCAAAAAACTATTGACATTTTGAGAAAAATGTTGTAAAATATATACAGAAATAAATTTCATAGGAGATAGACATGGAAAACGAGAATGAAATGATGGATACTGTCATCCTCACGGACGAGGACGGCAATGAGATAGAATTCGAGATCATCGGTCAGTGCGAGAAGAACGGGCAGCAGTATTTCGCAATGATCCCCGCAGATGAGAGCGAGCAGAGCGACGACGTGCTTGAGTACGTCATCCTTAAAATTGCAGAGGAGGACGGCGAGGAGGTTCTTGTCACCGTTGACGACGATGATGAGCTCGACGATATAGCCGATTATTTCGATGACCTCTTCTCGCAGGAGCTCGATTACGATAATTGACGGATCTTGTCGCCCTACAAAAAAGTAGACGAAGAGAAGTAACCAAAATGCAATGTTTTCCACGAAACGTAGCGGAGTAGGCTTACATTTGTTTATCTAAGTACTGAAAAGAGAAGTAACCAAATGCAATGTTTTCTTTTGATTACTTTTCTTTTTCAAAAGAAAAGTAAGTCCTGCTTGGCAGGTGATACTCGGGCATAAAAACCCACATTAGAATAAAGGAATCCGAAAGAGAGTTCGGCTGTGGTTTGCAGACCTCCCTCATTCGCCTCGATCGACTTGTCTCGACGCGGATGTAAGGACGCTGGGAGCAGTAAAGCAGACGATAGGATGCCGCCTTGCACTTGCAGGGTTCTCTATTCCTGAGTACACGGTCCGGTGGGACTTAACATAAACCAAACGGCATCTCGAAAGAGATGCCGTTTGGTTTTAATAAAAGGAAATGAAAAAAGACTGTCTTTTTTGACAGTCTTTTTTATTCAATATCAAAGGTCGGTCAAATAACGTTTGTAACGACGTACATCGCAACGACAACAGCTGCAAAAACGAAAGACAGAATAGTCGTAGCGCGAGCAAATGCTTTTTCCTTAGTCTTGCCCTTGCTCTTGCCGAAGAAGCTCTCGCCTGCACCCGTAATAGTACCCGACAGGCTCTTTTCCTTTCCTGACTGAAGCATAACGCAAACAACGAGCGCAACAGCCAAAACGCAAAGAATAACACCGAATGTAATCTCAACAGCGGTCATTATAACACCTCCCAATCAAATCGAAATTTTAAGCCCCGAAGGGCAGAAATAGTCATTAACAGCAGTATTTTACCATAAACCGAGTAAAAAGTCAATAGATATTTTAATTTTTTATCCGACATTTTTAAAAAAGTAAATATTGACAAACGCCCGACAGTCATTTATAATAAAGGTAGAAAAAATTTTTTTGAAAAGATCCCGAAAAATTCAAAAATTTTTCGAAAAAAGTTGTAACCTTTTGAAAATAACGGCGACTTTAAGGGTGAAGGCACAAAAAACGAACTCTGAAGTCGCAAAGAACGGAGAACGTAATGGAGGATCATAAGATCGTAGATCTGTATTGGCAACGCTCCGAGCGCGCCGTAAAGGAGACCGCAGGAAAATACGGTAAAATGCTTGACGGCATTTCGTATTCCTTGCTCTCGTCAAAGGAGGATGCCGAGGAATGTGTGAACGATACCTATCTTGAAGCGTGGAATAAAATGCCCGAGGATCGCCCCGCATATCTCGGAGCATACCTTGCGAGAATAGTCCGCTGTATTTCGATAGACCGCTTCAGGGCGGCGCACCGACAGAAAAGAGGAGAGGCGGCAAGCCTTACAGACGAGCTTGCCGATTGCATCCCGTCGGGAATGACGCCCGAGGAGGAATACGAAAACGGAAGAATAGCAAAGCTGATAAATAAATTCCTTTTCGAGCTTGACGAGGAGAGGAGAAGAATGTTTACTCTGCGCTATTTCTATTCCGACAGCGTCTCTGACGTCGCGCATAAGCTCGGCGTAAGCGTCCCCAAGGTAAAGACTACACTGCACAGACTTAGAGGAGAGCTCAGGGAATATCTTGAAAAGGAGGGCATATCCGTATGACACAGGAAGAAAAACGAATATGCGCCGAGAGGCTCTTTGACGAGATAGGACAGATAGACGAACGCTTTATAGCCGAGGCTGCAACACCCTACGCAAGGAAAAAGAAAAAGGCGATGTGGCAAAAGCTCTTTATCGCCGCCGTCTCGATCACACTTATGCTCAGTATTCTTGTGGGCGTCTTTATCACAAGCATGATAATCGGTATAGGAAGAGATAAGGACGACGGAGATGGCGGAGATTTCGCGGGAATCGGTAACTCCGAGCTTCAGGATGGCGCAAACAATATCACAAACGGGGAGAGCGCCACGCTTTCATCAAGACTTGAGGGGCTCAGATATAAGACCGAAAGCCTCAGGATAAGCGCTAACGACATAAAGCTCTTCGAAAGCACCCCGAAGATCATCTGGAAGTATTCTGACGAGGAGAGCTACCGCGTCCGCAATATTACCGAGGGCGAGGCGGCGATGCTCTTTTCAAAGCTCTATGAGGATAGGGGCAGACGCATTGACGGAGGCACCGACGAAAGCGGACTCGACGGCGTGTGGATAGCCACGGGAGACGGACTTGTCATATCCCCCTGCCTTGAACAGAGCGCGGGGAATACGGGCTACGGTGAAATATTCGACTATGTACCCGAATATGAGCCCTCCGAGGACTTTTCCGAATATCTTTGCGACGTAATTTCTTAAATGGAGGAATTTACTATGAAAAAGCTCAGAATTTTATCACTTGTACTGTCACTCATTATGATGCTTGCCGCGCTTGCAAGCTGTTCTGCATCCAATAAGGCAGAGGATATGCTGCGCGATCCCGCAGACTATCAGCCGAATTACAGCATCGGAGGCACGAATGGCTCGCTCAAGGATGAAGAGGCAGCCGACGACGGCTCGGACGTAAACGGGAATGACTACGACAAAATAGAAGATACAGTTCTTGTTGAAAATCCCTTCGTCGATACCGCTACGCAGGCGCTGTCTACCTTCTCGGCGGACGTGGATACGGCATCCTACACCTATTTCCGTAAGCTGATTTCTCAGGGCTATACGCTCAACGAGCTGAAAAGTCAGATAGGACGCTCTCCTCTGCGTACCGAGGAAATGGTAAATTATTTTGATTATTCCTACACACTCCCCGAGACGGGTGAGGTGTTCGGAACACAGGCAACGGTGGCAAAGACTCCGTGGAATGAAAACAGCTACCTTCTTATGCTCGGTATCGCCGCAGAGCAGGTACAGGAAAAGGGAGCGAATAACCTTGTATTTCTTATAGACGTTTCGGGCTCTATGGCGTCAAACGATAAATTGCCCCTCTTGAAGAACGCATTCTCCAATCTTGTGTCGGCGCTTGACGAAAACGACGTCGTTTCGATAGTTACCTATTCGGGACGCGAGGCAGTGGTGCTTTCGGGATGCCGCGGCGACCGCGACGAGGAGATAATGAACGCGATCAACAGCCTCAAGGCATCGGGCTCTACCAACGGAGAGGCAGGACTTACACGCGCGTATTCCTTGGCAAAGGACTACTATATCGAGGGCGGAAATAACCGCATAATCATGGCGTCCGACGGAGACCTTAACGTTGGAATATCCTCCGAGGAGGAGCTTAAATCTTATATCGAGGGTAAGAGAGACGAGGGAATATTCCTCTCGGTCCTCGGCTTCGGTACGGGAAACTATAAGGACGCTACCATGAGCGCGCTTGCACAGAACGGTAACGGCGTTTACTACTATATCGACGGCGAGCGTGAGGCAGAAAAGGTGCTCGGAACCGATCTTCTTTCTACACTTTATACGGTGGCTAAGGATGTAAAGTTCCAGCTTGAATTTAACGCCGAGTACGTTTCGCAATACAGACTTATCGGCTACGAAACGCGTATGCTCGAAGCAGAGGATTTTGAGGACGATACTAAGGACGCAGGCGAGGTAGGCGCGGGACACACGCTTACAGTGTGCTATGAGATAATCCTGACCGACGTGGCGGAAAGAGCGGAGACGGCGGAGTTCGCAACACTTAAAATGCGCTATAAAGCCCCCGACTCCGACGAGAGCGTTCCGCGCGAGTACGTCATCGATAAGAGCGTTATGACCTATACGCCGAGCGCCGATTTCAAATTCGCTTCGGCAGTTATCGAGGCTACAATGATAATCAACGGCAGTGAGTATAACGCAAAGAGCGTAACACTTAACGACGTGTTCGAACAGCTCTCAGAGCTCGACCTCGCGGCAGACACCGATAAGACCGAGTTCAAGAATATGATAAACGGACTTATCGAAGATAAATAAAACAAAAACAAATAAAAATGAGCTCAGTTCCACAAGGGACTGAGCTCATTTTTATTTGTGATACATTATTTTTTATAGTATCTTCCTGTTTCTTTAAGAAAGTTTACAAGCATCTGCGTCCAGTCGGTCTGGATGAGGTCAAAGCCGCGGTCGGCAAGCCAGCCCCAGCCGTATTCCATCGACTCGGACAGCGCCGTGTCGTCCGAATGTCCGCCAGAGAGCTGTGAGCGGTAATTGTAGATTATCGAATTTACCCAAACGAGCTTTCCGTCCTTGTGCATCATCTCCATAAACTCGGGGCTCGCAAGAACACTGTCGTCGTTTTTGAAAAGGACTTCAACGCCGACGTAATTGATATTCCGCTTCATAAGCTCCTTGTGCATAGGATGCTCTTCCTTGACGATAGGCATAAAGGGAATTTCGGGCGCTACGTTCTCAAGCACAGAAAGCACCTCTTCGGAAAGCGCGCTCTTTACAAGTATCTGATCGAGCATTCCGTGACGCTTGACCGCGCGGTAAATATCCTCGGGGCATCCCCAGAATTTGTCTACGTTTATGTAACAGCGTCCCTTGAATTGCTCAAGGAAATCGTCAAACATAACTATACCGAACTGCGTGGGCGTGTCGTCATAATTGACGTACCTCAGCTCCTTTACCTCGTCAATTGTCAATTCGGGAATGCGCTTGTCTGAACGCAGATGTATGGGCTCCATCTTCGGGTGAAAGATAACAAGATGACCGTCGGCTGTACGGCTTAGGTCTGTCTCTATCATGTCAGCCCCCTGCTTCAGCGCCGTCTCATAGGCGGGAAGTGTGTTGCAGGGGATGTTTCCGCCCGCAACGCCTCTGTGAGCGACTACAAGTATGTGGTCCTTTGCGCTTTCATGAAGATCGAATTTCATAATGATTTTCTCCTTTGGGACTTTAGATAAGGTCTGCTATGTCGAGAATGAGACGCTCGGTCTTTTCCCAACCGAGGCAGGGATCGGTGATGGATTTTCCGTAAACGTGATCGCATACCTTCTGAGAGCCGTCCTCAAGATAGCTTTCTATCATAAAGCCCTTTACGATGCTTTTGACCTCTGCGGAGTGACGGCAGGCGTGAAGGACTTCCTTGCAAATTCTGGGCTGCTCGGCATATTTCTTGCCCGAGTTTGCGTGGTTCGAGTCGACGACAACTGCCATATTCTGCAAGCCTCTTGCCGAGTAATCATTATAAAGGCTGATAAGATCCTCATAGTGATAGTTGGGGTGAGAGCCGCCGAACTTGTCAACGTATCCGCGCAGAATTGCGTGCGCCAAGGGGTTTCCTGCGGAAACACATTCCCAACCTCTGTAAAGGAAGGTGTGGGAGTGCTGAGCGGCGGTTATTGAATTGAGCATTACCGAAATGTCTCCGCCTGTGGGATTCTTCATACCTACGGGTATGTCAATTCCGCTAGCTGTGAGACGGTGCTGCTGATTTTCCGTGGAGCGCGCGCCTACCGCAACGTAAGCGAGAAGGTCGGAAAGATAGCGGTAGTTCTCGGGATAAAGCATTTCATCTGCGCAGAAGAATTCGGTCTCTTCGATCGCTTTTGTATGCAAACGGCGGATCGCAATAAGACCTTCAAGCATATCCTCGGACGCCTCGGGGTTGGGTTGATGGACCATTCCTTTGTAGCCTTCGCCGGTGGTGCGGGGCTTGTTTGTGTATATTCTCGGTATAATTATAAGCTTGTCCTTTACCTTTTCGCGGACCTCTGCGAGCTTGTGGATGTATGTGAGAACTGCGTCCTCACGGTCTGCAGAGCAGGGACCTATGACGAGCACGAGGCGGTCGTCCTTGCCTGTAAAGACGTCGGCTATCTCTTTATCGCATATTGCCTTTTTTGCCGCGTATTCGGGCTTTAAGGGATACTGCTCCTTGATGTCCATGGGGATCGGGAGCTTTCTCACGAATTTAATGTTTTTCTGCATAACTGTGTACCTTCCTTGAATGGGTGTCATAAAATAATTGATATACTGTATATTATACACCCGTATCGAATAATTGTCGATACCTTTTTGAAAAATTTTTCGTCTTTTTTTGAAAAAATGCGGTTTTTATTTGCTTTTTTGGGACATTTCGGTACGCTATGTGTATTTTTGAGACGGTTCGGACGCAAAATTACTAAAAAAACTTGACTATGGCTCAAAAATTTGATATTATATTAGTGGAGCCGTGAGGTTTTCGCTTTTGCGTTCTTTGCGGCGAAGAAAGGGTGATAAACTATGATAAACGAAAATTTTTACGAGATACCCGCCGATGAGCTCGGTAATGCCGTTCGGCTTATCGGTATGGATTGGATGCTTATAACCGCCCGTGACGGCGAAAAGGTCAACGCTATGACGGCGAGCTGGGGCTCTCTCGGCGTGCTTTGGAACAGACCTGTATGCACCTGCTTTATAAGACCTCAGAGACACACCTACGGTCTTGTGGAGAGGGAAGAGAAAATATCTATCGCATTTTTGCCCGAGGGCTATCGCAAGGCTCTGAGCTATTGCGGAAGTCACAGCGGACGCGACGGCGATAAGCTCTCCGCGGCGGGACTTACCTCCGACGAGCTTGACGGCGTTCCCGTTATTGCGGAGGCGGACACTCTGCTTATTTGCCGAAAGCTCTATTTCGGAGATCTTTCGGAGGAGGGCTTTGCCGACAAGAGTCTGCTTTCAAACTACAAGGACGGAGACTATCACAGATTTTACGTATGCGAGATAGAGAAGGCATACAAAAGGAGATAAGAAATGTCACTCAATGAAGAAATAGAGATACTTTGCGCCGACGCGAGATCGGCGTCACGGAAGCTTGCTCTTTGCTCTACCGAAAAGAAGAACGCGGCGATATTGAAGATCGCAGAGGAGCTCGGCAAGGAGAGCGAAAGGATAATATCGGCAAACGCTCTCGATCTTGCTGCGGCTGAGCGGAACGGCGTACCGAGGGCGATGCTTGACAGACTCAGAGTCGATGAGGGACGCATATCGGGTATATGTGACTCTCTGCGCGCTCTTGCGGTCCTTGAGGATCCCGTAGGTAAGAGTGAGACGTGGAGCCGTCCCTCGGGAATAGAGATAACGCGTGTGCGTGTGCCTCTCGGTGTGGTTGCGATAATCTACGAGGCGCGCCCGAACGTGACGGTCGATTCGGCGGCTCTTTGTCTGAAAACGGGTAACGCGGTCGTGCTCAGGGGCGGTAAGGAAGCGATAAACACCAACACGGCGCTTGTTGAGGTTATCAAAAAGGCTCTTGAGGATAGCGGTATGGATCCTCACGCGGTAGAGCTCATACGTTCTACCGACAGGGAGAGCGCCAACATTCTTATGACTATGCGCGGATATATTGACGTACTTATTCCGCGTGGCGGCAAGGGACTTATAAAGAACGTGGTGGAGAACGCCAAGGTGCCCGTTATCGAGACGGGAGCGGGAAACTGCCATCTTTACGTTGACGAGGAAGCCGACATAGATATGGCGCTCAAGGTCACCTTGAATGCCAAGTGCTCGCGCCCGTCGGTATGCAACGCTATCGAGACGCTTCTTGTACATGCGAGCATAGCTCCGAAGTTTTTGCCGAAGCTTGCGGCTGAGATGAAAAAATACAACGTAGAGCTGAGAGGATGTCCCAAGTCCTGCGTGCTTATTCCCGACGCGACGCCCGCGACCGAGGAGGACTATCTGACCGAATACAATGATTATATTCTTGCTATCAAGGTAGTGGACACTCTGTCCGACGCCATAGGTCACATAAACAAATACAGCACAGGTCACAGCGAGGCGATAATAACCGAGAACAAGGAAAATGGCGAAAAATTTCTGCGTGAGGTGAATTCGGCGGCGGTCTACGTGAATGCTTCGACGAGATTTACCGACGGCGGTGAGTTCGGCTTTGGCGCGGAGATAGGTATTTCGACGCAGAAGCTCCACGTGCGCGGCCCTATGGGGCTGTTTGCTCTGACGACCGAGAAGTATCTTGTACGCGGAGAGGGCGCTGTGAGATGAGCAGGCTGATGATCGCCTCCGATCTTCACGGCGATGCGGAGTGTGTTGAGCGTCTTTTGTCGCGTTATGCCGAGAGTGGGGCTGAGCGTCTTGTGCTGCTTGGGGATCTGCTTTATCACGGGCCTCGCAACGATCTGCCCGACGGGTATGCTCCGAAGCGTGTTATTGAGCTTCTGAACGGAGTGAAAAATGAGCTTCTTTGTGTCCGCGGAAACTGCGACACGGAGGTTGACGCGATGGTGCTTGATTTTCCGATAATGGCGGACTATGCGTATATATCGGTCGACGGGGTGAATATTTTTGCCACTCACGGACACAGGTTCAATCTTTCGTCTCTTCCTCCGTTGAGACCTTGTGAAATTCTTCTTCACGGTCACACGCATATATGCGCGTTTGAGCGTTTTGGGGAGGGGAACATCTACGTAAATCCCGGTTCGGTGTCGATACCGAAGGGCGGCACGCCGAGGGGGTATATACTTTATGAGGACGGTCGGTTTGATTTTTGCGCGCTTGACGGTGAGGTCTTGCGGACGGAGAATATAAAATGTTGAATAATGGGGGCTGTTTCGTTGTACACGGGCGAGATGGCTCCTTATTTTTGTTATAAATTTAGGGTGAATTTTCAGGCATAGCTTCAAATTGAGATTTGTCTTGATATTTGAATATATACAAATATATTCCCGATGAGGACAGTGCAGTAAAGCGACTTCGTCGCAAGATCCTTCGAATGTTTCCGAGGATGCCCCCATAAACGGTTCGGGCTCAGGATGACAGGTTAGTCGAGATAAAGGAAATAGGTAAGTACTAAAGTTTATTACGGGCACCTTATGTATGGATTTATGCATAGGTTTATCGCCAAACATACACTATCTGTCATCCTGAACGGCTCGCTACCTTGCGAGCCATGTGAAGGATCTTTTTTGCGTCAGCAAAATTTACCTTAGAAAAAAGAACGAATGAATTACCACGAAAAACGGGTATTAGTCTGTAAAATGTAACTTCAACTCCCCGACAAATTCAAATTTGAAGCTATGTCTGAATAGTTATATTTGAGTTTATCTTTTTCACCGTTGGTGAAAAAGGTTAAGTTGGATATTTGATATGTTTTCGCGTGTGCGAACATAGCGGAATATTACGGTAAGTTCGGTTTGCGGATATGTTATGCCGTAGGGACGACCAATGGTCGCCCCTACGGGTAGGTGGTAATTTATCGTGTGGCGGGTTCGGCTGAGCATAACGGAGCGCGGACAATATTTACAGAGGTGTTAAAAATAAGTCGGTTATTTATTTTTATGCAAAATGTGATAAAATATAAAGTCTCTTATGTGTAATGCTACAAAATTGGGAGAAATATATTGACATTTTGTGGAATTGTGCTATAATAAAATCGGATGTTAGTCTAAATCTATACCATAAAAAGGAGGAAAAAGACAAATGACTAATAAGAAAACCACCAAAAGAGCGCTGATAGCGAGTGTGATCTCTCTATTGCTCTGCTTCACGATGCTTCTTGGTACTACTTACGCGTGGTTTACCGACAGTGTAACGAGTACGGGCAACATTATTAAGACGGGTAACCTTGACGTTGAAATGTATTGGGCTGACGGAACAAAGGCTGTTCCCGCTGACGAAAACGGTTGGACAGACGCGTCAACAGGCGCAATATTTGACTATCAGAATTGGGAGCCCGGTTACACCGAGGTACGCCACATCAAGATCGCAAATGAGGGTACGCTTTCGTTCAAGTACAAGGTTATAATAGCTGCTGAGGGTGAATTTTCCGATCTTGTTGACGTTATCGACGTTTATTACTACGATCCTGCCGAGCAGATCGCGAACAGAAATGATCTCGGTGAGGATACGGCTTACGGAACGCTCAGAGAGGCTCTCGACGGTATGGTAGATACCGCAAACGGAACTCTTGCAGGCGGAGAGGCAGTTACTGTCACCATCGCGCTTAAGATGCGTGAGAGCGCAGGAAACGATTACGAGAATAAGAGCGTCGGCGCGTTTTCGATACAGGTTCTGGCAACCCAAAATCCTGAGGAAGAGGACAGCTTTGACGATCAGTATGATGCCGATGCTGAATGGCCTCCGATAATTCCTTCGGTATCCGTTATGCAGTCCTTGCTCGAGGACGGTGAAAATCCTACGGGTAAGGTGATTTTCGGTACATTCTCCGAGTACGCTGATGACGTTGAGGGATATACCGGAACAGACGTAAACGGCGACGGAAGCCTTATGGTCTACCGTGTTCCTTCTGTTGCAACGCTTGCGGAAAATTCTGCTGCTAAAGATACGGTCTATTTCCTTGCAGAGGATAAGATCGCGCTTCCTGCGAACTCTTCCAAAATGTTTTACGAAATGGGAAATCTTACTGAGATCGACGCATCGAATCTTGATTTTTCGAATGTAACAAATGCTTTCTGTATGTTTGCCTATTGCGCAAATCTTACCTCTATCAAGGGTACGGAAAATTGGGACCTTTCCAACGTGACAAATATGCAGTCTTTCTTCTACGGATGTAACAAGCTTACGGACATCGACGTTTCGGAGTGGGATACCTCGAACGTTACCAATATGAGAATGGTATTCTTCCGCTGCTATGCTCTTGACAACGAGACGCTCAAGGGTGTTGAAAGCTGGGATGTAAGCAACGTAAGTAATTTCTATAGTATGTTCAAGCACGCAAGAGGACTTACAAGTCTCGATCTCAGCAATTGGGATACCTCCAGCGCGACCAATATGTCTCATCTCTTCGCAAATATCGGCGGCTTGGAGTATCTTGATCTTTCGGGATTTGATACATCTAAGGTAACGGACATGAGCTGGATGTTCTACGATGGTTCAAAGCTTACCACTATCCTTGTCGGTGACGGTTGGACTACGGCTGCTCTTGATCCCGCAAAGCCCACCTGCTTCTACAACAATCAAGCACTTGTAGGCGGCAATGGAACCGCTTGGCTTGACGTTTGCGATATGGCAAATGCTAACAGACCTTGGGAATCCTCCGCAAAGCTTGTTTACGCCGTTGTTGACGGCGGCGAGGCTGCGCCCGGTCTTCTTACCTACAAATCGGCTGAATAACTTTAATTTTTCCGCCTGTCTTTCTTTTGAGGGACAGGCGGAAATTTTTTTGCGTTTGACGGTGGTTTCGGGGAGTGTAATGAAATATGCGGACACGGGATTTGGTATAAGTCGATTATTTATTTTTATACAAAATGTGATAAAATATAAAGTCTCTTATGTGTAATGCTACAAAATTGGGAGAAATATATTGACATTTTGTGGAATTATGCTATAATAAAATCGGATGTTAGTCTAAATCTATATCACAAAGGAGGAAAAAAGACAAATGACTAATAAGAAAACCACCAAAAGAGCGCTGATAGCGAGTGTGATCTCTCTGTTACTCTGCTTCACGATGCTTCTTGGTACTACTTACGCGTGGTTTACCGACAGTGTAACGAGTGCAGAAAATATCATCACAGCGGGAAATCTCGATGTGACGCTTGAATTCGCTGACGCTAAGGCTGATCCCGAGGCTACGGAAACAGAATGGACCGACGCGTCAAACACGCCGATCTTCACATATGAGAACTGGGAGCCCGGCTACGTTGAGGCGCACCACATCAAGATCACCAACGCGGGTACACTTGACCTTAAGTACGTGATACATATCGAGATTGAGGACGGCGGAAGGATCGATGACGTTCAAAAGGTTATTGACATATATTACGTTGATCCTGCCGTAAAGGTTGAGAGCCGCGCCGATCTTAGCGAAGAAATGAAGCTCGGAACGTTGGAATACGTTCTCAGCAATCCCGATATGAACGGCAAGCTTCTTGCGGGTGAGTCGGACACTATTACTCTTGCTCTTAAGATGCAGGAGAGCGCGGGCAATGATTACAGAGATATGCAGATAGGTCCGTTTACGATCAAGCTTCTTGCAACTCAGCTTGCTTCTGAGGATGACAGCTTTGACAACAAGTATGATGCGGATGCAATGTATCCTGCCGACGCTTGGGACGGAAAGGCTGATACCTCTTGGTACAACGATACCGATACGAATTTTATTATTGGAACTGCTGAACAGCTTGCGGGATTGGCAGAGCTTGTAGACGATGGTGAGACGTTTGAGGGTAAGACGGTTAGGTTGGACAATAACATTGATCTCGAAGCTTATAATGAAGAGGGAGAGCTTATTAGCTTCAATCCTGTGGGTTCGTATGCATTCGATAAGGCTTTCAAGGGTACGTTCAACGGTCAGGGACATATTATATATAATATGTATGAGAATGGTTGGGCGTTAGGCAGTGGTCTTTGGGATGGCGATGATTGCGGACTTGGCTTGTTTGGTCTCATCGAAGATGCTACCGTTCAAAATTTAAAAATTGATGGTGCAGATCTTCCCTCGGAAGCAAATTTGATCGGTTCTGTTGCAGGCGCAGCTTACGGAGAGTGCTTGTTTGAGAACATCACGGTTACCAATACATCTATGGGAAATCACTCTTATTATAGCGGCGGTGTTGTTGGTTGGGCATCAGGAAATCATAAATACATCAACTGCGATCTCGATGAAAGTAACGTTATAGCTTCGCAGTGGGGTGACTTCAACAATGCTAACGGCGGTATTATCGGCGGTGCAGGTAAGAGAGGTACTTATTATTTTGAGGATTGCGATGTTGCGTGTGTATTGGATGCATTTAATGATGTTACTTCTGCATATGAATGGTATGCTTACCGTAATTGCGGAATGTTGATCGGTAATACAGGTCGTACGGAAGTAATTGACGGTACGACGTATGCAGCGGCTGACAATGTAACGACTGTAAATTGTACAGTAACATACGGTGATTGGGCAAATTATCATTACTGTCAGTTTAATGCTATGGGGTATCCTTGGGTTCGTGTTGAGGAGGGATATAGCACACACGCTTACGGTAATGCGAGATACGATTATGCAACAGATGCTAATGGTAACGAAGTTAAGGACGAAAACCACGTTCACAACGACGGCGAAGGTCATAATCTGCTCTTAGTATTTGATCAGCTGTTCGGTGGTTCACAAGGCGGTGTTTACGGTACGGCAAGTCATGACGGCGTAACCGTTATCTACAACAACAAGTAAAATGCGTTCTGCCGACTCTTGGTGAGTCGCATAACAGAGGCTGTTTCGCTTCGGCGGGGCAGCCTCTTTTCTTTGTTTCTTTAGGGTGTTTTTTCTACGAAAATTCTGAATGTGTCTATGACAATTTTTGTAAATCCTCACAAAAGACTTGACTTTTCTCATCTGAAAGGATATAATAAAACAAAGAGCAAAAAACGGAAAAGACATAAAACAGAGGAGGAATGAGCCTATGCCTTTTTACCGATATGCGGCGCGATACGTGGCGGGTGACGAGGGGAACGACCATTATTCTATTCGCTCTCTCGTTCCGTTCTCGGTTGAAAATGAGAAAAACAAATATTTTGTTCACTGTTGTTATACCACTGAGAAGGATGACGCGAGCTCGGTCTACGTTGTGAGCTTCGGTTACGAGCGCGATTGGCCCGAAAAGGTGGAGGGGCCGAAGAGCAACGACCGTTTCGGTGTGTGCTACGTTATGAGCGGCCGTGGGTATTTCAACGGTATGCCTGTTCACTCGGGGCAGTTCTTTTTCAGCCATCCTTACGAAACCCATACTATAGAAGAGGATCCGAGCGATCCTATGGAATATTATTACATAAGTGTGGCGGGAAAGGGGACTGTGGAGCTTATGCGCGACCTCGGTTTTCTTTCTATTCCGAAGGTATCTGATTTCCGATTTGGGGATACCGTTGCAGAGCTTATCGGCAATGCCCTATACAGAGTTCCCTCAAACGTGGACTACGAGATCTATTTTTACGGTGTATTTATGCAGCTTATGGCGTATCACCGCAAGGAAAACCGTTCGGCGATCAACAATGCGACAAAGCTTGATAAGTACGCCTACTACAAAAAGGCGGTGACGTTTATTCACGAATGTATCCTTGACGGTATTACGGCGGCGGACGTGGCGCAGCATTTGCATATCTCTCCGTCCTATCTGCGCGCTATATTTTCGGAGTTCTGCCAATATTCGGTGCGCGAGCTGATAATACGCAAGAAGATGGACTGCGCTATGAACTATATGATCTGCGATGATTACACTGTTGAGCGTGTGTCGAGGCTTCTCGGTTATGAGGACTACAACCAATTCTCGAAGATATTCAAAAAATACACGGGGATGTCGCCTCTTGCCTACAAAAAGGCTCACGCAAACGAAAAGGTGCGCAACGACAGCTCTCAGACAATGGGGGCTGAATACTGATCCGAATTTGATATTTACGGGGATTTCCTTTATCGGTATTTTTCGGTAGGGGGAGTCCTTTTCTTTTTTTGCCGTTTGGATCATCAGTGGCGAAAAAGACACATTTATAGCCGAGAATGACATTTTCTTTAATGGATCTTCGTGCTATAATTATGATAGCGAGCGGTAGCTCTATCAAAAACAAAGGAGAAATGGCTATGAGTGCTAAAAGGATAATATCTCTGTTTCTCGGAATTCTGATGCTTTTCGGCGCGTTCGGACTTACGGCGTGTACGGGGGATGGGGATACCGAGGATACGGGAGGCGCCGAGTCGGACAGCCTCATTGAGACCGATCCGCCTGTGGAGAGGACGGCTCTTATCGAGAACGGCAAGGCGGTCTACACGGTGGTCTATCCCAACGATGCGTCGTCTGCGGTTCTTACGGCGATGAACGTATTTATCGAGGGGGTGAAAAAGGCGACGGGGGTGACGCTTCCGTCGAAGAGTGACAATCTCCGCCCCGGGCAGGTTCGCGATGAGAACGCAAAGGAGATACTTTTCGGAAAGACGAATTACGACGAGACTCAGGAGATACTCTCGGGACTTTACGACGATGAGTACGTTATTAAATCGGTGGGCTCGAAGATAGTTATTGTGAGCTCGAACGAGTCTTATCTTCGCGCGGCGGCGAATTATTACGTTAAAAATCTCGTCAAGAAAAATCTTGAGGGTGAGGAGGGAGCTTATACTCTCTTCTTTGAGGAATATCATTTTCTTGCCGAGGGCGCGGACAAGGTGACGAACATCAACGGCAGGACGATACAGAATTTCTGCATTGTATATGAGACCGAGCGCGACGGCTATGAGGCTATTGCGAACAGGCTTTGCGAGGCTATTGTGACCTACACGGGTTACAGGCTGCCCGTATATGCCGACACCGATCGCAAGGCGGGAGATTGCGAGATACTTGTGGGGCAGACGAACAGAGCTCTCTCTGAGAAGAGCTACAAGGATTTTGTGGATCTGCTGACCTACAAGGTGGTCATTGAGGGCGACGCGGTGCAGATAGTTGCGGGCGGCCCGTTCTCAGCGCGTTCCTGTGTGGATGCGATGGGAGTGATCTTCTTTGCGGGGGGCGGCAAGCAATTCCTTGACGGAACCTACGTTGAGACAGACATGAAGGGAGAGGCGTCGGAGGCTTCGACAGAGACAGACCTTCGCGTGATGACCTCGAATATGCTTACGTCCTGGTGGGGCGAGCAGGCGGATGCGTCGATACCTCCCGTTGTACAGCGCGCGGAGATAGCGGCGGCGATGCTGACGCTCTACAAGCCCGACGTTATCGGTATGCAGGAGGTCGACGGAGTATGGGGCGACGCGTTTGCTGATTACTTTAAGATACTTAAGGATGAATACGGAGTTGAATATTCGGCGCTTCACGACAGATATGAGGGCAAGGTCAATCTTACCTGCATACTTTACCGCTCGGATAAGCTAACGGTCAAGGAGTCGGGGGTTGAGGTAAGCTCCTATTGGTCAAGCTCCTACCACATGAGAAATATCACGTGGGCGGTATTCTCGGACGGAAAGAATGAATTTATGCTTGCGAACAATCACTGGGCTCACGAGAGCAACGATTGGAAGCAGAAGAGCTCGGATCAGCTTGTTGATTTCATCAAGAACACGGATTTTGACAGCCCGATATTCTGTACGGGTGACTTTAACGCGAAGCCCACGCTGACCGAGGCGGAGATCTCTGAGGGTGTATATCACGCGTTTGAGAATTTTGTGAACAAGACGGAGCCGAGATGGCTCAAGGAAGAGGCGAAGTCTCTTGGCGTGCTCGTCAAGGAGACGGGCGGCTGTCACGCTGTGGGAACGGCTGCGAGCGGCGGAAATTACATCGACCACATATTCGGCTTCGGAGAATTTACTATAGTTAAATACGACACGGTAACGGGAAGCTCGTCGCATTGGATGAGTGACCACTCACCGCATTACTGCGACGTAAAATTTTAATTTCGGTTTTCATTAAAAAAAATAAACATAAACGGAGGAAAAGACAATGAAAGCAATTGCGAGAACTCTTTCGGCGCTTCTGTGCGCCGTGCTGCTGCTTTCGTGCTTGGTTGCTTGTACGGGTAACAAGACGGGTAATGATGACACTACGCCCTCGGATACTCCCGACGATACCAACAACGAGGTAGTAGACACCACTCCCGAGGATACCGCGCGTTATGACGCGAACGGATACCTCATGGACGATCTGCCCGAGACATACGATTGGCAGAAGAAGGACTTTACCGTTTTCACATGGGACGAAATGGACCATTGGGAATGGTGCGAGGAAATGACCGACAAGAGCGGTACGGTCGATCTTGCTCTTTACAAGAGAATGATGGCTATTGAAGAGCGCTTCAACATGAACTTTGTTATCGTTCGCGAGCTGGGTAACTGGGACAACAGAACCGCTTTCGTAAGCAAGCTCTATTCGAACGTATCTACAAGCCAGGGTACATACGATCTTGTAGGACAGTACACTCAGGCAGCGGGCGGAGCGGCTACTCAGGAGCTCTACCTCGACCTCAACGAGATCAATTATCTTGATCTCTCGAAGCCTTGGTGGCCCGACGCTATATCCGATACGGCTACTATCGGTGACAAGCTCTACTTTACCACGGGTGATATTACGCCTACACTTATCAGAAATATCCACTGTATGTACGTCAACGAAACTATCTACGAGGCTGAGAACATCGGAGATAGCTTTGCTAAGGGACGCTCGATGTACGAGGTAGTAATGGATGATGATTGGACACTTGAGCTCCTTATGCAGATGGGTATAGGAACTGTCAGCGACGCGGGTGACAAGGTGGGTATCACCTTTGGAAATCTCGTTTCGGCAGATGCTTTCTTCTTCGGCGCGGGCTTTACGCTCGTTGACAATGACAACGGTATTCTTTCTATCTCCGACGATCTTGTAAGCGCAAGTCTTATCAACGTTTACGACAAGGTACAGTCTATGTACTCGGGTAAGTATAGCGACGTAAAGATCGAGGGCAGTGATCACAGCTTTAAGTTCAAGAGCGGCAACGCGCTCTTTACCGCAGGCGGAATTGCAGACGCTCAGCAGCTTACCGAGAACGAAATAAACTTTACGATACTTCCCATACCTATGAAGGATGCCGATCAGGAGGGCGGCTACAAGACGGTAGCCAACTTCTGGGTAACTATGTACAGTATTCCCGTTGACGTTAAGGACAAGGATTTCTCGGGAATGATCATGGAGGCTCTCGGCTCTGAGGCTTACAGAAGCGTTACCGACGTTATCTACTACGACGTATTTGCATCAAGACTTATGAACGACGCTGAGGCGGCAGAGCTTCTCGACATCGTTTCGGCTTCTGTAGTATTCGATACGGGAAGAATGTTCCCCGAATACATCGGAAATATCTGGTCTGCGTTCAGAAACGGTGTTGCAGGCTCTGACGCATGGACGACGGTCTACAGCGAAAACTCGGGCAACTGGACCATAAAGATCGATTCGCTCTACACTCTTCTCGGATAAAATTTTTTAATACAAACAATATAAGGAGAAAGTTATGAAAAAGAAGATATTATCTTTGGCATTGACTCTTGCGATGCTTCTGTCTGCGCTTTCGGTTATGGGGACAACCGTCTTTGCTACCGAGGCGGAGATAACGACTATTTCAAGCTATGAGGATCTCGTAAGCTTTGTAAACAGCCTTGCGACGTATGATTATTCGGGTAAGACGGTAACGCTTACCTCCGACGTCAAGGTAAATGACGGTTGGGTGGCAAATGACGGTAAGGTAGCGGCTACCGCCGCTCCCACAGGCGACGATGCAAAGGTACTTGATACCACCGTGGCTACAAACGCGTTTAAGGGAACTCTTGACGGTAACGGAAAGACCGTCAGCGGACTTTATATCAACGGCTCGGCATTTATACCCACCGTATCTGATGCGACTATTAAGAATATTACATTTGATAATTGCTATACCAACAATTCCATTGCTTCGGGCTATACAGCTATAGTTGCAGGAGCTTTATCGATAGCTAAAACAGCTACCTTCACAAACGTAGTTGTAAGTAATTCCAAGGTTGTTAACGGTGCTACCAACGGTTCTGTAGGAACTATGCTTGCTGCTGCGCTTAGTGACAGCACAGCAACAAATCTTACAGATTGTGAGTTCACAAACTGCAGAAGTGAAGAGAATATGGTCGTTTCCGGAGCTAAGACTTCTCTTGTAGGCGGTCTTGTAGGAAGCTTCGGCAGAGGAAGCGGAACATTCACTGATTGCGTAAACACCTCAACCATCTATGCGATACCCGGCAATTCTACATTGGTAAATGCGGGATACAAGGTTGGCGGTATTTTGGGTTCTGCAGGTGGAAATGCCTCTACCTGTACCGTAAGCTTTATTGAGTGCGTAAATACCGGCGAGATCACCGGATTTTCTCACGTTGGCGGTATGGTTGGTGACGGTACTCCCGCGTTTGTCGTATCAAAGTGCGTAAATACAGGCTCGATCACGGCGGGTGACACGACGCTCAGTAACGATAAGAGCACGTCTGATTGTAATGCGGCCGGCTTTATCGGCAGGTACAATGCGAGCGTATTGGGTCAAAAGTGCACTATTTCCGAAAGCATAAATACGGGTGATATAAACGCTGTTTCGGCATCGGGTGTTAAACGCGGTGTTGCGGGCGGATTTATCGGTTCGTGCAATAACGACAAGTCCGACGTTGCAATCGTTGATTGCGTAAATACGGGCAAGGTTAAGGGAAGTAACAGAGGCGGCGGAGCGGTAGGCTTCTACCACGCAGGTCTTCTTACGAGTACCTTTGAAAGAGTTATAATCACACAAACCACAGAGGGTAAGGACACAGCGTGCAAGGGCTCTATCATAGGCTACTGGGCGGCAACGACCGTGGCTGACGGAAAAGCTATCAACCTGACCGACGTTTACTATGGCGGTGCGGACGGCGCTTACGCATTCGGAAGATGGTACAGCGGCGGCGGTGCTCTCGGCACTTACGGTAGCATAAACGTAACGTACACATATCCCGCATACACAAAGAATTTCGTAGGCGGTGTTGACAATACTGACTCTGACTATAAAGCGGCATACAGCATTCCTTTTGCAGAGGGCGGCGGATATATTTCCGATTTCTCCACCGTTTACGGCGAGAAGGGCGCTGAGAAGTTTGCGGCTCTTGCTCTCGGTGAGAAGTGGGTACTTACAGACACGGTTCCCATGCCCGCAGCTGCTCACAAGCTTCTCGAGAATACTCTTGCAGAGAGTGACGTTATCAATTACATCGGTTTCCAGAAGAAGCTTGGAACAGACACTCTTCAGGTTCGTCTCGTTGCAGAGCTTGCAAGCACAGAATACAGAAATACAGGATTTGAGATCGTAGTGGTTGAAAAGCTTGCTACCTACGCGACGGCAAACGGTGTTACAACTATCACCGTTGCTCAGCCTACGATAGGCGCGGCTGCTGTAGAGACAGATCAGAACTCGACCACCGTTTACACCTCTCTCAAGGCGTTCGGTGAGGACGGAACGGAGCTTGCTCCCGTTACTGCCTCCGAGGGCAAATATCTCTCTGCTATAACCGTAACGAATATTCCCACGGCGGGAACCTTTACCTTTATTATCAAGCCTTACGTTACTCTTCTTGACGGAAGCGGCGTTGAATACGGAGCATCCTATGCGGTTGTAGTAGTTGACGGCGCTGTCAGCTACGGCTACGCAATGTGATCGTGAGAGGTGATATTATGAAAACATTATATAACGCGCCCCGCGCAGAGCTCCTTGAGCTTTCTACCCGTGAAGATATTCTCACTGCCAGCGGTCTTGTTTTAGGCTTGGATGAATCGAGCCTCGGCAAGTTTGGCGAGCTCATTACTCCCGAGGACTTTATGCAGTCGGGATTCTGATATGACCTTTATGGGGAGCTTGCCTTACGTGAGCTCCCCTCTTGCTTGTATTACATTGAAAGGAGAATTCTTATGACAAAGAAAATTATTGCGTCATTGCTCGCGGTCATGCTTTTTGGCGGTCTTGTTTCATGTGTGAACAATGAAGCTCCCGACGGAGAGGAGAGTGAGAGCGAGACTAAGGTCGAGACGGGCGGGGATGAGACACCCGACGATCCCGAGACACCCGACGATCCCGAGACTCCCGACGATCCCGAAACACCTGACGATCCCGATCCCGTGCCCACGACGGTAGCTCTCAATTCGTCTACAAAGGGTATAAAGGTGCTTGGTGAGAGAGCGCTTGCATCCGACTCTCAGATAAACTGCGATTGGACCTGCTCGGGTATTGAATTTACGTTTACATCGACGGGCGGAGCTTTGAGTGTCAAGGCAAATTCCGACGCTCCCTGTTATTTCAGAGCCTACGTTGACGGCGTTGAGTGGGTAAGCGCGTCGGGTAAGGCTTATTATGAGGTCAACGGCGAGACCGAGATAACGGTACCCGCCATCCCCAAGGGTGAGCGCACCGTTCGTCTTATCAAGGTAACAGGTCACACTCTTGCGAGGGCGGCTCTTACCGAGATGACCTTCTTCGGAGCTCTTTCCGAGACGGCTCCCGCAGACAAGGAGCTTTATATTGAATTTATAGGTGACAGCATAAGCTGCGGTTGGGGTGTTATGGGCACAAAGGACGGAAAGTACACCGCACAGGACGGCTCTTTGGCTTATCCTTATCTCGTTGCAAAGGCTCTCGGAGCCGACTATTCGATCACGGCTCTCTCAGGTCAGGGACTTGTTTTCCACGGTGAAAATATTCCCAATATGGCTGACGGCTATCTTCTCTCCTCACCTCTTCGCAGTGGCGAGGCTGTTTACGGCTTTGAAAGACAGGCTGACGTTGTTGTTATCAACATAGGTACGAACGACTACTCTAAGGGTGTATCCGAGGCTGAGTTTGAGGCGGCTTACAAGGCTCTTATCGAGACTGTACGCGCAAAGAACGGCGAGGACTGCAAGATAGTTTGTCTCTACAACACTATGAACGACACATATGCGTCGACGATACTTTCCGTATGCCGCGAGCTTGGCGGACAGCAAGGCGGAGTATATTCCTACAAGCTTTCGCGCGCCGAGAGCGGACATCCGACATCCGGGGAGAACAAGGCGTACGCCGAGGCAGTAAAGGTCGCAGTTGACAATGCCGTTAAGGGTATAATTACCGAGATACCTATGACGAGTGAAAATGAGGGCGAGGGAATGAGCGCCGACTTTAAAACGGATTTTGAACCCATAAGCTGACGCTTGGAGGCGTTACAAGATGAAAATAGTACACGATACACATACACACAATATTTATTCCCACTGCTGCGCCGACAAGGCGGCGTCGACCGAGGCGTATATCAAAAAGGAGCAGGAGCTCGGAATAAAGGTTTTTGGACTTTCCAATCACATCTGGGATGAAAACGTCAAGGGCTCTTCCTACTGGTACAAGCACCAGACGATAACTCTTGCGGAGGAGTCGAAGGCATATCTGAAGCGCCAGAGGGAGGGAATTCGCTGTCTTTTCGGCGCGGAGTCGGAATATTACGGGCATCTTGACAGGCTCGGTATGTCTGCTGAGGGCGCGAAGCGCTTTGATTATATGCTCATTCCTCACAGCCATCTCCATATGCGCAATGAGGTAATGGCGGATTATCCCGAGATAATCGAGGCGCGTCAGATGATCGAAGCTAAGATACGCGAGGCTTGTCCTTTCCTTGCCGACGACACCGTTAAGGCTATGATCGGAACGCTCCGCGAGGCGCATCTTATGAAATACGTTCCCGAGATGAAAACGAATATCGGGGAATACACTGTGAGGGGCGCTATCGACAATTTCTACGGTCTTATTGAAAATCCCGAATTTATTGCTATCTCAAAGGTCGTTCCGACGTCGGTGGCGCATCCGTTCAATCTTTGCGGTGTGCCTAACGTCAACAAGAACGAGTTTCTCCGTCTTATTGACGACGACACGCTGAAGGATATTTTTTCGAAGTCGGCAAAGCTCGGCGTTTACATGGAAATAAACACGGGCTCGGTAAGCGAGTGCGGACTTAATCTTGCCGAGAACGAGCTTATGCGCGTATTTGCGATCGCAAAGGCGGCGGGATGCAAATTTACCTTCGGAACGGACACTCACTCCATAAAGGGCCTTGAAATGATAAAGATAGGTAATGACGTTTGCGATTATCTGCACCTGACACGTGAGAATATCGCGCCTTATCTTGCCGAGGACGGTATTATTGAATGACAAATCGGCTGTCCCGTTTTTTGGGGGCAGCCGATTTCCTTGCGGTTTGGCGAAAAGGACTGAACGTTTGCTAAGTTTGCCATTGTATTCCGAGCCGTTTTATGATATAATCGGTATGATATGCAATTATCCTTGCCGTTTTTTCGGCGGGGAGTGAAGGAGTTTTACTATGATGAAAAAAATTATTGCTATGTGTTTGCTTTCGGTCATGCTTCTGGGGCTTGTTTCCTGTAATTTCGGAGCGGACGATGAAAATGAGAGCGGCACTGAGGACATTGTTACCACAGATACCGAAGCGCCTGCGGTCGAGCTTCGCGTGGACTGTCTTGCCGATTACAGGATAATCTACTGCGACGGTCCGTCTCTCAATCTTCTGAAAAAGGTGAGGGCGCTTCAGGGGCTTATCGAGGACAAGTACGGCGTGGAGATCGAGTCGTCCTCGGACAGCGCCGCAGTCTCGGAGCGCGAGATACTTATCGGTTGGACGAACCGCCCCGAGAGCGACGAGGGCTTTTTGCTATCTCCGAGAATTGACGATTACGCGGTGAGCGCGGTCGGGGAGAAGATCGTTGTTTCTGCGCACAGCGACGAGAAGCTTATTGAGGCGATCGACGCGCTCATGGCGCATATGACGGGAATTTCCGACGGGGAGCTTTTCTATGAGACGGGATATAAGGCTATATCGCTCGGAGAATACAGCTATGACGCCGAGGAGGTTCTTCTTGACGGAGTAAGTATTTACGAATACACGATAGTTTATGAGGACAGCGACGAGGGACGCGCGCTTGCGAAGCGTCTGTCCGACGGGATCTGCGGAAAGTGCGGTTATATTCTCAAAGCGTCGAGCGAGCCTGTTGAGGGCAGGATGATACTTGTCGGCAGGACGGAGGTAGGCGCGCCCGACGATATGACGAATGCGGTGTCTTCTGACAATTATTATATGGGAATGAGTGGAGACGATCTTTATCTGTACGGCGTCGATCTTGTTTCGGCAAGCAAGGCGATAGGTGATTTTACCGAGCTTTTAGAAGAGGGCGAGGGTAAGACGGTAGAGCTTTCTCCGAGAACAGGTGAGGTAAGCGCACCCGATACATCCTTGAAGTCTATGACATTCAATGTTTATTGGGACACAAGTGACTCAACACGTGTGCAGAACGTTATAGCTACCATCAGAAAGCATTCTCCCGACACCTTTTGCGTTCAGGAGGCTACGGGAACGTGGATGGCGAGACTTTCCGTCGCTTTCAGCGATGAATATGCGTGGGTTGGAAAGGGACGTATTGGAAATGGCAGCATAAATGACGAATACTGCGCGGTTTTCTACAAAAAGAGCAGATTTGAGCTTATCGAGTCTGACACGAAGTGGTTGTCCGAGACTCCCGACGTTGCGGGCTCTGTGATGCCCGGGGCAAAGTATGCGAGAGTATTTACTTATGCGTTACTTGAGGATAAGGTGACGGGTGAGCGTTTTGTTTGTATGAACACTCACACCGACCACGTTGATGACGGCGGAGCTGTAAGACTTAAGCAGGCGGCTGTGATCACGGATTTTATTGCGGAAAAGTTTCCCGATACGCCTCTTCTGCTTACGGGAGATATGAACGATACGGCGACATCGAGCGCGATAAAGCATCTGCTTTCCTCGGGGCTTGAAAATTCTTCGGAGATTGCCGTTTTGGGGGACAAGTCGTATTCATTCAAGCAGTCGGTAATTGATTTTCTGCTTTTGAGTGAGAGAGATTTCAAGGTCTACACGTATGACGTTGATACGGATACGATTGACGGGGAATATCCTTCGGATCACCGCGCGGTGGTTATAAAATATGATATTGTAAGTAAATGATCTCTCATATTGACCTGCTCGCGACAGATGTGGGTAGGTCTTTTTTATGAAATTTTATATATCTCTTGACAAATCGTATCGAAATAGTATATACTTATGATATTATTAAATTTAGGCTCCAAGGAGACGTAAAAATGAGCAAGATAGGTGTATTGATTAGTTTAAAGGGTGACAGCGATATTCTTCAGAAGTTTACCGAGGTCAAAAATAACGGATTTGAATGCTGTCAGATCTCTATATGGGATATGTCATTCTATACCGACGCGAATGCAAAGGCGATAAGCGATGCCGTTTCGGCTACGGGGGTTGAGATCTCTACGCTTTGGGCGGGTTGGTCGGGACCTAAGGAATGGAATTTTACGGGCGGTCCTATGACTCTCGGTATCGTTCCCGCTCCGTTCAGGATGCAGAGGGCTGAGGAGCTTATCGAGGCGGCTCGGTTTGCATCCAAGATCGGTGTTAAGAGGGTTGCGACTCATGCGGGATTTCTTCCCGAAAATATGAGCGATCCCGAGTACTGCGGTGTTATTGCTATTCTCAGGTACATTGTAGGAAAGTACAAGGCTCTCGGAGTGGATTTCCTTTTTGAGACGGGGCAGGAGACTCCCATCACTCTTCTTCGCGTTATAGAGGAGCTTGGTTCGGACAACGTGGGTATAAATCTTGACACGGCAAATCTTATACTCTACGGCAAGGCGAATACTGCTGACGCTGTTACTGTGTTCGGAAAATATGTAAGAGACACTCACATCAAGGACGGACTTTATCCTACCACGGGTGCTCGGCTTGGAATTGAGACCAAGGTAGGGGAGGGAATGGCGGATATTCCCAAGGTGGTCAAGCGTCTGCGCGCGGTCGGGTATGACGGAAATTACATTATCGAGCGTGAGATAAGCGGTGAGCAGCAGATAAGGGATATACTTGACACGAAGGTGTATCTTGAGGCTATACTTGCTTGATATTATATATTATCCTCCCGATTTTTCGGGAGGATGTTTTTTTGTTTTAAAGTCGGAAGATTTTTCTTGACAAAGCGTGGAAAGTTTGGTATAATAATAAGAGAGCGTTGTGATGCGGGTGATAGTATCGGGATGTAGCGCAGTTGGTAGCGCGCGTGGTTTGGGAGCGTGCAGGCAGTTCCTGTCTTTTCATTTTCCCGAAGCTCGAAATCCCTTGAAAGCACTGACTTTTTCGGCACTCTACTCTCTCGCAAAATCCTCACAATAAGTGGTTTGACCACAGATTTGACCACTTACGAAAAAACGCAAAAATTCAATATTTTTCACACTTCGGGGTGTGGCGCAGTTGGTAGCGCGCGACGTTTGGGACGTCGATGCCGCAGGTTCGAATCCTGTCACTCCGACCATATCGAGTGTTCATAACAGATTTCAGTTATGGACACTCGATATTTTTATGTCTGCATTTATATTTCGTTGTTTGGGGTAGCGTTTGGCTACTCTTTTTCTTTTAGATCGCGTTAGGTAGATATTCGATTGCCACGCCTTTACGGGAGTCGAGGATAAAGTGAGGTCGCTCAATGATGCCGGGGATGTCAAGCCTGCCGACAAAACGGTAGTGAATGATAAAGCGCTGCGTTCTGTCCTTGCCCTTTCCCTCAACGGGAAACACCTCGATCTTCTCGATAAGCTCTCGCAGAAGTATCGGCGTTAAGGTCTGCATCTCCATAAACTTGCGGATGGCGCGCAGGAAGTCATCCTTTGCCGTCTGCATTTGGTCGATCTTATCAAGCTTCTCTTGAAGCTCAAACATCTGCCGCTTTAGCTCCTCCTGCTCGGCTTCGTACTTGTTGGAAAGTTGCATAAACCACTCGTCCGTGACCTTGCCCTCCACGTTGTCCTCGTAGAGCTTCCCGAAAAGTCCGAGGAGCTTTTTGCTGCGTGCTTTCGCGGTCGAGAATGCCCCTTCCGCCGTTTTTCTCTCGCGTATCATATCTTTGTTGGTTTTCTGCTCCAAAAGCTCTGCAAAGTCATCCTCCGCGCTTTCAAGGAAATCCGCAAGCATTCTTAGTTCCATCAGCACGACCTGCTCTAAAGCGTCCTCGCGGATATAGTGGGTGTTCTCACAAGTACCACGCATTCCCTTGTAGTTCGAACAACTAAAAAAACGAATGCTCGGGTTCTTCTGATTGAAGTTGAACCACAGCTTATGCCCGCAATCTCCGCAGTAAAGAAAGCTCGTGAAGATGCTTTTCTTTAGGTTCTTGTCCTTTGGCGGTCTGCGCTTGATCTTTTCAACAAGCTTTTGTACCTGCTCCCAAGTATCACGGTCAATAATCGGCTCGTGTACGTCCTTGAAGATTGCCCAATTCTCCTTTGGATTCTCAACTCGGGTTTTATTGCGGAAGGACTTTGACGTGCTCTTGAAATTGATGATGTCACCACAGTATTCTTGTTGAGCAAGCATCTTAGCAATCGTAGTCTTGCACCACTTATACGGATCGGCTTGCGTTTTCTTTCCGCCTCGCGGAAGTCCCTTGCTCTGCCAATATGCCATCGGCACTAACACCTTGTCCTCTTGTAGCGTTCTCGCTATGGTTTCATTGCCCTTGCCCTCGATGCACAAGCGGTACACCCGTCTGACTACCTCTGCCGCCTCCGTGTCGATGATCCATCTCTTGTTATTTTCGGGAGATTTCATGTAACCATACGGTGGAGGTGCTAACGGCTCGCCTGCGTTGCCGCGAAGTCGGTGTGATGAACGAACCTTTCTTGAAATATCCCTCGCCATCATCTCGTTCATTACGTTACGGAATGGCGCTAATTCATCCTCTCCGTTTTCGCTGTCTATGCAATCGTTGATGGCAATAAAGCGGATATTGTGCTCGGGAAAATAATAGTCCGTGTACTGACCGACCTCGAGGTAGTTTCTGCCCAAGCGCGATGAGTCCTTGACGATGACGGTTGAGATATATCCCATATCCATATCTGCAAGCATTCGTTGGAAGTCGGGGCGGTTGAAATTCGTTCCCGTGTAGCCG
>JAFTYG010000057.1 GCA_017461365.1 Clostridia bacterium
ACATCTTACGCACCGACACATACGGCGGTGAATAAACGAAAATACAGGTGATAATGTATTTTTCATTACGAGCAAAGTGCCTCTTTCCTTTCGTTCGTCAAAACCGCGTTCTCCTCATCCGCCTCGCAAGCTCGGCACCTTCTCCACGGGAGAAGGCTTTTTGTTACTTTGCCACCTATACAAACATATTGATGAACTTAAAATTAAATGTTGTCTGAATAATTACGTGCTGATACTTTAATTAAGATTGCTTTTCAGTAACGAAAAGCTACATCAATTCCGCATTCCTAAATTTTGCCTTGGCAAAGTTTACACGAAGCGTAGCGGAGTAGGCATTCCGCATTTTTTACTTCGCCTTCATTCTAAGCTCTTCAACTTCTTTTCTGAGCTGTTCGTTTTCGAGCTCGGCTTCCTCAAGCGCCGTTTCGGTATAAGCGAGCTTCGTTTCAAGCGCCTTGACCTTCCGCTGAGATTTTATACGCTCCGCGCAGTAGTCGAGAGCGCAAAGAAGAGCCGCCTCGCTCTTCGGAACGTGTGCCGAGCCTCCCGTGACCTCTCGCATCTTTCTGTCAACAAGCCCCACAAGAGCCTCGACAGCCTCGGGCGACTCGTCGGAAATTACGTTCATCTGAACGTCGGCTATGGTGATAGTATATTTCTGCTTCATAAGTACCTCCGCAATTGCTTTGATAAAGTTTTAAAATCCACTTGCAAACCTGCAAAAAAGGGTGTATAATATATAATATTATTATAATACATAATTGTAAATTTTTAAAGGGGTTTTTTAAAAATTTACGCACAAAAGGAGTAATTTTATGAATTATTTCAGAGACAGCCGAAGAATGGTGGTCAAGGTGGGCACGTCCACACTAACCCATTCAACAGGTCACCTCAACCTCAGAAGGATAGAAAAGCTCGTAAAGGTGCTGTCCGACCTGCATAATTCGGGTATGCAGATAGTCCTCGTTTCGTCGGGAGCTGTCAGCGCGGGTGTCGCCAAGGTTGGATTTGGCAAGTTCCCCACCTCGCCCGAGGAAAAGCAGGCGATGGCGGCTATCGGACAGAGCGAGCTTATGAAGATATACGACCGCTTCTTTTCGGATTACGGACATACGGTGGCTCAGGTGCTTATGACAAAAGAGGTTCTTACTACTCCCGAGCGGCGCGCGGCGGCTGAGAATACCTTTGAGCGTCTGCTCCAGATGCGTTGCGTTCCGATAGTCAACGAAAACGACTCGGTATCGACCGACGAGCTAACAAAATTCGGCGGAAACGATATACTTTCCGCGTACGTCGCAAAGCTCTGCAAGGCGGATCTTTTGCTCAACCTCTCGGACGTCGACGGTCTTTACGACAGCGATCCGAGAACAAATCCCGACGCCTCCCTTATCTCGCGCGTTGAGAATATCGACGCCATCATGTCGGGCGCGGGAGACGCGGGCACGGAACGTGGAACGGGCGGAATGATCGCAAAGCTCAAGGCGGCGAAGATAGTCACTGAGGACGGAATACCGATGTTCATTCTCAACGGTCACGATCCCGAGATACTCTATGCGCTTATGGACGGCGGACACGTCGGTACGTACTTTACCGCAAAGAAATAAGCTATGACGAAAAAGGAAAAACGTGAGCGTATGTCCGAGATCGTCGCAAGGCTTGAGGGGATATACCCCGAGGCGACTTGCGCGCTTGAGTGGCAGGGCGAGCCGTGGAAATTGCTTGTGATGGGCAGACTTTCGGCGCAGTGCACCGACGCGAGAGTGAATATCGTCTGCCGCGAGCTCTTCGGAAAATATCCGACACTCTCCGAGCTTGCCGATGCGCCTCTTGAAGATATTGAAGAAATAATTCGCCCCTGCGGACTTTTCCGCACAAAGGCGGAAAGTATAAAGGCGTCGTGTATTCTCCTGCGCGACAGCTACGGAGGCGTCATCCCCGACGATATGGATACGCTCCTGACCTTCCCGGGCGTGGGCAGAAAAATAGCAAATCTTCTGCTCGGAGACGTTTATAAAAAGCCCGCCATCGTCGCAGATACACACTGTATGCGCATCTGCGGACGGTTCGGTATGTATAAAGAGGGAATGAAGGATCCCACAAAGACCGAGAAAATAATGTCGGAGCTTGTCGAGGGAGAAAAACAGTCGGATTTCTGCCATAGAATAGTGCAGTTCGGCAGAGATACCTGTACGGCAAGAGCGCCGAGATGCGAGAAATGCCCCCTTTCCGACCTCTGCCGCCACGGAATATTAAAAAATACAAACGAAAAAGAAAAAAATCTATTGACTTGAAGGCTTTTAGATATTATAATAGAAGCAGTGATGAAAAAAACCTTTAACGGAGGACATGAAAATGTACAGAATTGGTATTGACCTTGGCGGTACGAACATCGCCGCAGGACTTGTCGACGGGGAGATGAACCTCGTAAGAAAAAAGAGCATCCCTACGGGAGCAGAACGCGCGGGAGAGGCGATCGTTGCGGATATGGCAACACTCTGCCGTGACCTTTGCGCCGAGCACGGTATCACGATGGACGACATTAAGGCTATCGGTATAGCTACCCCGGGCGTGGCTAACCTCGCTACGGGCGTGGTTGAGTACGCAAATAATCTGCATTTTATCAAGTTCCCCTTGGCAGAGCTTCTCGGTAAGGAGCTGAGCTTTGATAATATCAAGATCGCCAACGACGCAAACGCCGCCGCATGGGGCGAGGCTGTTGCAGGCGCGGCAAAGGGAACTACAAACAGCGTTATGATCACCCTCGGCACAGGCGTTGGCGGCGGTATCATTATCGATAATAAGATATATACGGGCTTCAACTGCGCGGGCGCAGAGCTCGGACATATCGTGATCGAGGTAGACGGAGTGCCCTGCTCCTGCGGACGCAAGGGCTGTTGGGAGGCATATTCCTCGGCTACCGCGCTTATCCGTATGACAGAAGAAAAGATAGAGGAGTGCAAGGCAGAGGGCAGAGCGAGCCTTATGCTTGACGCCGAAAAGGTGTCGGGCAGAACAGCCTGCGACTGTATGCGCGCGGGAGACGCGGCTGCGAAGGAGGTATATGATAAGTATATCAAGTATCTCGCATCTGGACTTGCAACCATCGTCAACATCTTCCAGCCCGAGGTTATCTCGCTCGGCGGAGGCGTGTCCAATGAGGGACAGTCGCTTATCGACGACCTTCTTCCTATCGTAAGAAAGGAAGCCTACGGCGGAGGCGTTATTGACGACCTTCCCGAGCTTCGTATTGCCAAGCTCGGCAACGACGCGGGTATCATCGGCGCGGCACTCTTGGGATAATAAAGATTTGATGAAGGGGCTGAGTCACTAAAATGTGCTTCAGCTCCTTGTTTTTGCTCTAAGGTAAATTTTGCTAACGCAAAAAAGATCCTTCACATGGCTTGCAAGGTAGCAAGCCGTTCAGGATGACACGTACGGTAGTGCAGAGAAGATTGTTTATGCATTTCGTCGCACTGTACTATGGTGCTTTATACAATTACTTCTCACAAACTAACTTGTCATTCTGAGCCCGAACCGCTTATGGGGGCATCTGCAGAAACATCCGAAGAATCTTGCGGCGAAGCCGCTTTCAAGGCAGTTTGGCGGGAACATTTTTAACTATAAAACACCCCGCAAACCTAAATTTGAAACAAAAACACACAAAGGAGAAATTTATGGCAAAACCCATTGACATTTCCGAGCTCGACTTCCGAATGAAAGGCGCGTCTGCAATAAAGCGCGACGACGTCGTGTACTACGACGTAAAGGAAGCCCCCTTCGAGCTCTACGGATTTTACGATCCCAAAGGACAGGACGTTTTCAAACGCATCCCCGATGACGTTGCCGAGGCAACGAGCGTAGGCGTCGCGGGACTTTATAAGTGCACCGCGGGCGGACGCGTGCGCTTTTCAACCGACTCCGACTGCGTAGTCATACGCGCAAAGGAGCCCCACATACACAGAATGTACCACGCAACTCTCCAGATGTCGGCAGGCTTCGATATGTATATAGACGATCCCGCCTCGGGCGAGTCGGTCTTTTATGACATCTTCAAGCCGCCGTACGATATGACCGATAATTTCACCGCAATGGTAACTTTCCACAGCAAAGAGACAAGATATATCACGATAAACTTTCCGCTCTACGGCGAGGTCGGCGAGCTGTCGATAGGTCTTTGCGAGGGCGCGACGGTCGAAGAGGGAGCTAAATATATCAACGAGCATCCCGTTGTATTTTACGGCAGCTCGATAACACAGGGCGGATGTGCAAGCCGCTCGGGTATCGCGTATGAGGCAATAGTTTCAAGAAGACTCAATATCGACTATATAAATCTTGGCTTTTCGGGTAACGGTAAGGCGGAGGACGCCATCGTCGAATATATGACGGGGCTCGATATGTCGGTGTTCGTCGCGGACTACGATCATAACGCCCCGAACGTCGAATATCTCGCCGCAACACACTATAAGATGTACGAAAGAATAAGAGAGGCAAAGCCCGATATTCCTTACGTTATGATAAGCCGTCCCGATTTTCTGAAGAGGGGAACAGATATGAGAGACTCGGTGCTCCGCAGACGCGTCGTGCTTGACAGCTTCCATAAGGCTTATATCGAGAACGGAGATAGGAATGTGTATTTCATCGACGGAGAGGGCTTCTTTAACGGAGAGTTCGCAGATTGCGCGACCGTCGACGGCACACATCCCAACGATTACGGTATGGTCTGCATGGCAAATACTATCGGAAATGCGCTAAGAAAGCTCAAAATTCGGTAAAAAAATTCTCCTTGCGGAAAATTTTTTAAAAAAATATCTGTACAAATGAAAAAAACAGTGATATAATAATACCGAAGTTTTCAAAAGCAAAGGAGCTTAACAAATGAAAAAGATCTATTCAGGAAAAACAAAGGACGTATATGCTCTTGATAACGGCAACGTAATGCTGAAGTTCAAGGACGATTGCACAGGTAAGGACGGAGTGTTCGATCCGGGCGAGAACAGCGTAGGACTTACCATCGACGGTATCGGTAAGGCAAATCTCCAGACCTCCGTGTATTACTTTGAGATGCTTAAAAAGGCAGGCATCAAGACTCACTACGTAAGCGCGAATATCGACGACGCAACGATGGAGGTGCTTCCCGCAGAGTGCTTCGGTAAGGAGCTCGGCGGAGGCGGACTTGAGGTCATCTGCCGCCTTGTTGCAACGGGTAGCTTTATCCGCCGTTACGGCGAATACATAAAGGACGGCACACCTCTTGAGGGAGGATACGTTGAGTGCACGTTCAAGAACGACGCAAAGGGCGATCCGCTCGTTACGGGAGAGGGACTTGTAGCGCTCAAGGTAATGACCGCAGAGATGTTCGAGAGCCTCAAGGAGCAGACCTTGAAGATCACAAAGATCGTCGCAGACGACTTAAAGACTATCGGTCTCGACCTTTGGGATATTAAGTTTGAATTCGGATACAATAACGGCGAGGTAGTTCTTATCGACGAGATCGCTTCGGGTAACATGAGAGTTTATAAGGACGGCAAGATCGTCGATCCCATCGAGCTCACAAAGCTTATCAATAACAGATAATCTGTTGTAAGGATAATTGTTGTAAGATAATTTATCATATAAATGAAGAAAAACAGCCGACATCGTTCGGCTGTTTTTCTGTTGATGGTTTGTTCTTTAAATTTGAGTTTATCTTTTTCGCTTACGCGAAAAGTCGATATGTTCGTACATACAAACGTAGGGACCGGCGTCCTCGACGGTCCAAAAAACAAAGGAACCCTTACCAAACAAACGGCGAACGCCATTCCGCTAAACGGACCGTCGAGGACGCCGGTCCCTACAAATGATACGTATATACGTGCGTTCAAACAATAATTCAAACTCCAATTTGAACTTTTGCCGTAGGCAAAAAGACAACCCCCCAATTTTTAAATTGACAAACAAAAGCGAATGTGCTATAATAACGCATAGGGACATCGGGCTTTTGCCCGATGCCGAGCGTATGCTCCGCCGATGAGGTGGTTGCTTCCTTGATAACTCGGGGAAGTTGAAATTTCTTTTTGCCTTCCCCGATGTCGGGGGAGGTGATGTCGATGGTAAGTTGGGAATTATTATTCCTTTTGGCGAACGTTATCATTTCGCTGTTGACCTACATAGATAATCATAATAACAAAAAGAAATAACCGCCTCACTGCGACATAAGGCGGTTATTTTCTAAATACACTTATGGAAGCAGCCATCATCGGCGCCTCTCTGTAATAATTATAACCTCATTTCCCCGATTTGTCAATAGATTTTCAAAAATTCCCCGAGCACTCAGCAAAAGAGACGCTCGGGGATAGCTTTTTCACTCGTTTTGCTTTACAAATATACCCCAATGCAATTGTTTTCCTTTTTCGCTTGCGCGAAAAGGCAAGCTTGCTAAGCAAGCTCGCTTTTGCTTACTTTTCTTTTTTAAAAGAAAAGTAAGTAAGTGTTGTAAAATCCGTAAAAATGTGGTAAAATATAGAATGTGTAAGTATGTAACGAGCGAAAGGAGAAAATTATGCTTTCGACACTATACAGCGCGGGACTTTACGGAATAGACGGCTACATCGTCACCGTGGAGTGCAACGGACATTCCAATATGCCAAAATTTGAGCTTGTGGGACTCCCCGACCTTGCGGTAAAGGAAGCCAAGGAGCGCGTAAGGACAGCCTGCTTCAATAGCGGCTACCGCTTTCCGTCAATGGCTCTTATGATAAACCTCGCGCCCGCCGACAGACGAAAGGAGGGCTCCGCCTTTGACGTGCCGATACTCCTCGGAATACTGCGGTGCGGAGGAATACTTGACGGCAGTATAGACCTTTCGGATAAATGCTTTGTCGGTGAGCTCTCGCTGTCAGGTAAGCTTCGCCCCGTAAGAGGCGCGCTCTGTATGTGCGTAGCGGCAAGAGACGCGGGCTTTCGTGAGTTCTACGCTCCGCGCGAGATCGCGGGCGAGGCGGCGGCAGTCGAGGGCATCACCGTGTACGCCGTCGATAGCATAGCTGAGCTCGTCGAGCACCTCAACGGCACAAAAAGACTTGCGCCGATGGAATGCGACAGATCGGTGTTCGAGAACGCCGCATCGTCAAGCAATATAGATTTCTCCGACGTAAAGGGACAGGCAATGGCAAAGCGCGCGCTCGAGATCGCCGCCGCGGGAGGCCATAACGTGCTCCTCATAGGCCCTCCGGGTACGGGAAAATCCATGCTCTCAAAGAGAATTCCCACAATACTTCCGCCAATGAGCTTCGACGAGGCGATAGAGACCACAAAAATACATTCGGTCGCAGGCACGGTGCCCGACGGAGCGTCACTCATCGTCCACCGCCCGTTCCGCTCACCCCACCATACCATGAGCGCAGTAAGCCTTGTGGGCGGAGGCGTTAACCCACTGCCGGGGGAGGTGTCGCTGGCGCATAACGGCGTGCTCTTTCTCGACGAGCTCCCCGAGTTTCCCAAAATAGTCACCGACGCACTCCGTCAACCGCTTGAAGACAGACGCGTTACAATAACGCGCGCAAACGGACGTGTCACCTACCCCTGCTCATTTATGATGGTGGCGGCGATGAACCCCTGCCGTTGCGGATATTTCGGACATCCCACAAAGAAATGCACCTGTAACGAAAACGACGTCAAGCGCTACATATCGCGCATAAGCGGCCCGATGCTCGACCGAATAGATATACAGATAGAATTGCCCTCGCTCTCCTATGAGGAGCTTTCGGCAAAGAATACTCCCGAGGAAAGCTCGGCAACGATCAGGGAGAGAGTAAGACGCGCAAGAGACTTTGCCGCGGCAAGAATGGGAGAAAAGAGCGGCATATATTGCAACGCTCAGCTTGACTCTGCGTCGATACGGAAATATTGCGTGACCGACGCGGCGGCTGAGGGGCTTATACGCGCGGCGTACGATAGAATGGGAATGTCGGCGCGCGGATACGACAGAATAATGAGAGTGGCAAGAACTATTGCCGACCTCGACGGCTCCGAGGTCATCGGAGCAAAGCATATAGCCGAGGCGATACAGTACAGAAGCCTCGATAAAAAATACTGGGGGAATACATGAACGAACTTAGGCAAAGCTTAAAGGAAAAAATAATATCGCTCGCGGCGGTGATGTCGGTCTCGGGCTTCGAAAAAAGAAGCGACGGCGAGATCAAAGAACGCTTCGGCGGGAATTTCGACGAGATAAGAGCAGACGCCGTGGGCAACCGTATGCTCATCAAAAGATGCGGCAGAGAAAACGCGCCCATGATACTTGTCGATACACACTTCGACGAGATAGGAATGATGGTAACAGAGATCTGCGACGGCGGTTTTCTCAAATTTACAAATATCGGCGGCATATCGCTCGCAATCCTTCAGGCGGCGGACGTGACGGTTTACGGAAAAGAGATAATACGTGGCGTCATAACCTCAACGCCTCCGCACCTGCGCTCGGGAGATAGCTCGAAGCTATCTGAGATAGATGAGCTCCTGATAGATACGGGTTATTCAAAGCAAACGCTTGAAAGAATTGCGCCAATAGGAACACCCATCGGCTTTTCGCCCGTATATTCCGAGCTCCTCGGAGAAAGAATAGCGGGAAAGAGCTTTGATGATAAAGCGCCTGCGGCAATCTGCGCGGCGGCGATAATCGATACTGAAAGAGAAGAGCTTGCGGCAGACGTCTGCCTTATGCTTTCTTCATTTGAGGAGACCTCGCGCCTCGGCGGTATAGCCCCCGCAGCCTACTCGCTCGATCCCGACTACGCTATGGTGGTCGACGTAAATTTGGCAAGCGTTCCCGATACCCCTAAGAGCGAGACCGTTCCGATGGGAGAGGGAATATCAATATCGGTGTCGGCGGCGACCGACAGAGCGCTCTCACTTATGACCGAACAGCTTTGTAAGAAAAAGGAGATCGCCCACACTATGATAGCCGCACCGTCGTCAACGGGCACCAACGCCCCGACGGTAAATCTTACAAGAGGCGGAATTCCTGTGGTCGACGTAGGTCTGCCCCTTGCCAATATGCATACCTATAACGAGGTCATAGACCTTAGCGACTGCGACTCTCTCTATCGGCTCACAAGAGAATTTATAACCGATAAAGATATAGCCGAGAGATTTTCAAGGAAAGGGGAGGAATTGCCGTTATGAATGAACAGAACAGAACAGAGCTCCCCCGCGATATAGCGAGAGTAAAAGAGCTTTCTCTGCTTTTCGGTCCGTCGGGCTTTGAGACAGAGGTCGCTGACTTTATCGAGAAGGAGATAAAGAATATCTGCGACAGCTACGTCCGCGATAGGATGGGAAATATTATCGCCCTGATACGGACGGGAGATACCTCTGCCGAGGAAAGACAGAGAGTAATGCTTTCGGCGCATATGGACGAGGTCGGCTTTATGATCACCGAGATCGAGAAGGACGGACTTCTCCGCTTTGATACCGTAGGAGGCATAAACGTGTCGGTGCTCGAGGGAAGATGCGTGAGCGTCGGAGACGAGAGAGGACTCGTGTCGGGGCTTGTCGCGTCAAAGGCGATACATCACGTCGAGCGTGCCGACCGAGGCAAGGCGAATAAGATAAATAAGCTCTATATCGACATAGGAGCTAAGAGCAAAGAGGAAGCCGAGAAGTACGTTTCGGTCGGAAGTATGGGTACGTTCCGCTCGGAGTTTTACCTTTTCGGTGAGAATAGAGAATATATGAAAGGCAAGGCGCTTGACGACAGAATGGGATGCGCCGCGCTTATCGAGGTGATGGAGAGGGTGTATAACGGCCGTCCCGAGGGAGACCTCGACCTGTATTTCTGCTTTACCGTCCGCGAGGAGATAGGACTTTCGGGCGCGAAGTCGGCGGCAAATAAGATCTGCCCCGATATAGCGATAGTGCTTGAGAGTACGGCTATCGCAGATCTTCCCGACGTAGATCCTGCCCGCCGTGTGGCTGACGTAGGCAAGGGAGGTGCACTCTCAATTGCCGACAGAGCAACGCTGTATGACAGAGAGCTTATAGACCTTGCTCTTCGCACAGGAGAGCAAAATGGAATTCCCGTACAGGTGAAGAGATACGTTTCGGGAGGCAACGACGCAGGCTCGATACACAAAACGGGCGTCGGCGTGAGACCGCTTGCGCTGTCTGTTCCGACGAGATACCTGCATTCGCCGTCCTGCGTCGCAAGCATCGCGGATTTCCGCGCGGTACGCGACCTTACCGAGGCGATGGTGAGGGGAATGTAGAAGGTATAATAAATTGGAGATTGTCGGGGATGTTCAAATCATTGTTTGAAAACACATATATACGGACAAATTGTAGGGACCGGCGTCCTCGACGGTCCGTAAAAAACAAAGAGATTTTAATCAAATAAACGGTGAACGCCCTTCTGCCAAAACGGACCGTCGAGGACGCCGGTCCCTACGGTTTATGTGTGCGAACATCCCGACACCCTCAAATCTAAAACACCAAATTCAGAAAGGAACTAATATGAACATATACACCACACTTCAAAAGCTCTGCGCGTGTCCGTCAATATCGGGCAGAGAGGACAATATAAGAGGTCTGCTCTCCGAGCTTATGCTTCCCTACGCCGATGAGATGCGCGTCGATGCCCTCGGCAATCTTATCGCAAAGAAAAACGGTAAGGGCGAGGGAGAGAGCATTATGCTCTGCGCCCATATGGATGAGATAGGCTTTCTCGTCAACTTCATCGAGGACAGCGGAATGATACGCGTCGCCACCATCGGCGGTATCAGCTTTTCCGCATCGGCGTTTACTTCGGTCATATCTGAAAAAGGCGTTCGCGGAGCGCTCGTTCCCGAGGATAAGACCAAGCCCGCAGACTATAAAGCCGATAAATTCTATATCGACGTCGGAGCTAAGAATAAGAAGGATGCCGAGAGACGCGTGTCTATCGGTGACTTCTTCGTAGCCGAGGGCGGCGTGACAAAGCTTATGGGTAAGCGCGTTATGGGACGTCCGCTCGACGACAGAATAGGCTGCGCTGTTCTTCTCGATATTGCCGAAAAGCTCAAGGATACCGAAACCGACGGCGACGTTTATTACGTGTTCTCTGTTCAGGAGGAGGTCGGCTGCCGCGGCTCTATGACGGCGGCGTTCGGTATTTCTCCCGACTATTCGCTCTGCTTCGACGTTACGGGTACGGGCGATACACTCGGCGCTACGTCTATGGCTTGTAAGCTCGGCGGAGGAGCGGCTGTCAAGATAAAGGATAGCTCGGTCATCTGCTCCGAGGAGGTCGTAAATACCCTCTGCCGTATCGCTGAGGAAAAGAAGATACCCTATCAAAGAGAGATACTGACCTACGGCGGCACCGACACGAGCTCAATGCAGCTCTCTGGCGCAGGTAGCCTTGCGGGCGCGCTGTCTATACCTACAAGATATATCCACTCAGGCGTCGAGACCTGCGACCTCGCGGATGCCGAGGCTTGCGTAGCCCTCGCAGTGGAATTTGTAAAGGAGCTTAACTGAAATGGAATTTTCTAATGAATTGCTTTCCCTCGCCGCTACTGCCGAGAGAGACCTTGCGGACGTGTTCGCGCGTATCGACGGTATAGCCTTCGAGAACACAAAAAAGGTGATGGACGCCTTCCGTGAGCACCGTGTCAGTGAGGCGATGTTCAACCCCACAAGCGGTTACGGATACGACGATAAGGGCAGAGAAACGCTCGACGCTATCTGGGCGGATGTTATGGGCGCGCCCTCGGCGTTCGTGCGGCACAGTATAGTAAACGGCACTCAGGCGCTGACTATCGGACTTTTCGGACTTCTGCGCCCGAACGACATCCTATTTTCTATCGCGGGCAAGCCCTACGATACACTTGACGAGGTCATCGGAAACGTAGGCGAGGCGGGCAACGGCTCTTTGCGCGACTTTGGCGTGGAATACAGACAGGCAGATCTTACACCCGACGGAAAATTTGACGTTGAGAGGATAAAGAGCGTCCTTGTCTCCGAGGGCGAGCGGATAAAGGTGGTATTTATTCAGCGCTCAAAAGGCTATCTTGACAGAAAAACGCTCAGCGTGTCGGACATCGGCGCGATCGTGCCCGTAGTGCGTACACTTGCCCCCAAGGCATATATCGTGGTCGATAACTGCTACGGCGAGTTCACCGAAACGATAGAACCCACGGCGGTCGGCGCGGATATGATAATAGGATCGCTTATCAAGAACCCGGGCGGCGGAATGGCTGAGACGGGCGGCTACATAGCGGGCACGCCCCGCGCCGTCGAGCTTGCGTCGTACAGACTCACCTCGGTCGGATGCGGCTTGGAGGTAGGAGCTACGCTCGGACAGAATAAGAATATGTATAAGGGGCTTTTCTATGCGCCCCATACCACGGCGCAGGCGCTCAAAACGGCGCATTTCGCGGCATATATCTTCGGTGAGCGCGGACTCGGCTTTGACGTTGAACCGAGGTGGGACGAGCCGAGATACGACATAATTCAGGCAGTAAAGACACACTCTCCCGAGGGGCTTTGCGCCATCTGTCGGGGAATACAGGCAGGCTCTCCCGTCGACGCGTACGTCACACCCGAGCCTTGGGATATGCCGGGATATACCGATAAGGTAATAATGGCGGCGGGCGCGTTCACGTCGGGCTCGTCCATCGAGCTGTCGGCGGACGGACCTCTCCGCGAGCCCTATACCGCATTCCTCCAAGGCGGTCTTACCTACGAGAGCGGAAAGATAGGCATACTTTCCGCCGCGGCGGAGGTTATGAAAACAATGCATAATGCATAATGTATGAAAAAATGCACAGTGCACAATTGAGGTAGCTTTTCGTTACCGAAAAGCAATTTTTTTAAAATATTGGCGATACAAAATAACGTAAAACTTCGGACAACATACAATTTGAAGTTTATTGATGTGTTGAAGTTGCAATTACGGGTTAATGCCTGTTTCTTTTGTGGGAGTCCATTCGTTCTTTTTCTAAGGTAAATTTTGCTTACGCAAAAAAGATCCTTCACATGGCTCGCAAGGTAGCGAGCCGTTCAGGATGACACGAACGATAGAATGTATGTATTTGTACATACAAATGTCGCAATATATTATGGTACGCGTTATTACCTTATTCAAACTAACTTGTCATCCCGAGCCCGAACCGTTTATGGGGTTATCCGTACATTAAACCGAGCAAGAACTTGTTCTTGCCACGGAGCGTAGCGGAGTAGGGAATCTTGCGACGAAGTCGCTTTACTACACTGTCCTCATTGGGGATATATTTACATATATACAATTCCCCCGACAAACTCCAAATAAGCTCCCATAATTGTGCATTGTGCATTGTGCACTGTGCATTCCAAAAACGCATAGTACATATTTCTCTCCCAAGGTGAGGTGTACTATGCTTTTTTCATCCCTTGAATTCCTATACCTTTTTCTCCCCGTGTCGGTCGGCGGATATTTCCTCTGCCCCCGTCGGCTGAAAAATCTCTGGCTCTTTGCCGTGAGCCTCGTTTTTTACGCCTTCGGAGAACCCGTGTACGTTCTTCTGATGCTCTTTACCGTCCTTTGCGACTACCTTTTCGGCTTGAGGCTGGAGCGCGGAAAACGAAAGAAGCTCATTTTGTGGTGCGCCGTCGCCCTCAACCTCGCACTGCTCGGATTTTTCAAATACTACGACCTTTTCGCTTCGCTTGTCGGTCTGCCCGAGCTGAATATCCCCCTGCCCATAGGTATCTCCTTTTATACCTTTCAGGCGCTCTCTTACGTTGTCGACGTCTACCGCGGACAGGTCAGAGCCGAGAGGAGCTTCGTTTCCTTCGGCGCGTACGTCTCGCTCTTTCCTCAGCTCATCGCGGGGCCGATAGTAAAATACAGCGACGTCTCGCGCGAGCTCTCGGACAGACGCCATAGCGTATCCGACGCGGCAGAGGGGATCGCCCGCTTTTGCGTCGGACTCTCGAAAAAGGTGCTCCTTGCCAACGGAGCGGGAGAGCTCTCCGAGGCGTTCTTCGAAAAGGGAAGCGTCCTTTCATTTTTCGTCGGACTTCTCCTTTACGCCATGCAGATATATTACGACTTTTCGGGATATTCCGATATGGCGATAGGGCTTGGCAGAATTTTCGGCTTCCGCTTTCCCGAAAACTTCAATTACCCTTATACGTCGGAGAGCATCACCGAATTCTGGAGAAGGTGGCATATCACGCTGTCCTCATGGTTTCGCGAGTACGTGTATATTCCGCTCGGAGGCAACCGTAAGGGAAAATGGCGCACCTATCTCAATCTCTTTGTCGTCTGGTCGCTGACGGGACTCTGGCACGGAGCGTCGCTCAATTTTATTTTGTGGGGCGTGTACTTTTTCGTTCTGCTTGTCATAGAAAAGGCGTTTTTTCTCAAATGTCTCAAAAATATACCTAAAGTCCTGAGATGTCTCTATTCGGGCGTTTTTATACTCATAGGATGGCTCATTTTTGCCGCTGAGGGAGTGACGGTGACAGAGCTTTTTGCAGGAATTTCCTCGCTTTCTTTCACCGACGGCGGTGTGACTCTTTACGCTCTTTTGCGCATACTCCCCTTTATTCTTATAATGCTCGTCGGTGTAACTCCGCTACCGAAAAGGCTCTTTTCGCAGCTTGCAGAAAACCGCCCCGCGCTCGGTGCGACTTTGCGGAATATACTCTCTGTCGCATCGCTTCTGCTTTGCACCGCCTACCTTGCCGACGCGGGATATAACCCCTTTCTGTATTTCAGATTTTAGCAAAACCGTCGGCCGTCCGCAAGTAAAACCGTCCGCCAGCGCAAGCAAAAGCGCCGTCCCCCTGCACGGGTAAAACTCTCTAAAACTTGCAAAAAATAAAATAAATACCTTGCGCCGACAAATTTTTTGTGATATAATATACTCTGTATATGCGTTTGGCTTATATCGCATATCACTTTTGAAATTTTAAGCTTTTAAGTATAGGTATTTATATAAATTTTCGGCGTTTTGGAGGTAACAGGTGGCAAAAAATACGTTTTCCGACGAGGTAAAAAAGAAGGGCAAGTCGGTTGCAAAAAAATCGGTAAAAAAGGGAGCTAAATCTCTTGCAAAGACCGCAAAGGACGGTATAGAGGGCGAAAATCAGGGCGCGCCCAAAAGACATATAGCCCTGAAGATAATTCCGTACTGTCTGTGCGTTCTGTCCATAGTGCTGGCGGTGTTCTTTATCACGGTCCACGTTGCCGAGGCAGACGCGGGATTTATAGGTAACGCCGTTCAGTACGCGCTCGGTGGTATCTTCGGAGGCGCGGCTCTGCTTGTGCCGATAGCACTCGGCTTTTTCGGTGTAAGGTGGTGCGTCTACAACATAAAATGGCGCGAGGAATATATGGCAAAGGGCAACGAGCGCTACCGCGATTACAGAAAAGCCAAGGGTAGGATAGTTTTGCAGGGCATTATGATCTGCCTTGTGATTCTTACTGTTTCGGGACTTTTCGGCGTGTTCGCGGGATATGATTTCTCCGACGGACTTGACTTTGTTGATATGTGGGAAATGGGCGGAGAGGAGCTCTTCCTCGGCGGCGGAGGAATTCTCGGAAGCACGCTCGGCGGACTTCTTGTCGGAGCCGTTAAGGAGATCTGCTCGGTCATCATACTTTTTGCTCTGCTTGCGGTGTTCAGTATGCTCATGTTCGGTCTTACTCCCGATTACGTTGTAACAAAGATACGCGATGCGGCGGCAAGAGCCAAGGCAGAGCGCGAGGAGGCGGCAGAGGAGGAGCGCCTTGCGGCGGCGCAAAAGGCGGAACAGGAAGCTAAGGAAGCGAAGGCGGCAGCGGCAAGGGCGGCTAAGTCGGAGGCTACTCTCACGGCGCGAGTAAGCTCCGAGCAAAAGAAAAAGGATGCTCCCAAGGGAATGTCTGCCTCGGATATAGCGAATATCACCGAGGACGACGAGCCTCCGTTCGATGATAAAGCGGAAGTAAAAGAGATAAAGGAAATAAAAGAAGAGCAAAAGGAAGAGGACGACATCGTAGCGCGTATGTTCTCGGACAGCTTCTCCGAAAAGAAGAAAGAGGAGGAGAAAAAGAAAGAGAACGAGCGCAAAGTGCCCGATGCGGACAAGCAGTCTGAGCGGCGCGAAAAGGCTCCGTCGCGTGAGAACGGCGGCGACTTCGGCGGAGAGCCCGGTATTGATGCCGACGGCGAGTTCGATCCGCTTGAGGATATTATAAAGGAGCTCAACAAGGCCACGGGCGAGGTCACGCTTGTCGATGAGGTGCCCGACGGAGGCGAAAAGAAGGACGATACCTTAAAGACGCTCAATATCTCCGAGCTCAAAACAGAGGACATACAGTCGGATATGGCGGCGGTAGCGCCCGACGAGGGAGACAGCGAGGATGAGGAAGAGCCCCCCACGCCCTATATCTTCCCGCCCGTTGATCTGCTTGCCAAGGGTAAGAATATCTCCGACAGCCACGCCGAGGAGGAGATACAGGCAAACGCAAGACAGCTTGTCTCCACTCTCCAGAGCTTCAAGATAAACATAAAGGATATAAATTGCTCGCGCGGCCCTACGATCACGCGCTACGAGCTGAAGCCCGAGGCGGGCATACGCGTCCGCTCGATAGCAAATCTTGTCGACGATATTTCTCTGTCCCTCGCTACCTCGGGCGTGCGAATTGAAGCGCCTATCCCCGGAAAGCCTGCGGTCGGTATCGAGGTGCCCAATAAGAACCGCGCCACCGTTTATCTGCGCGATCTTATTGAAAACACGCAGTTCTCCGAGGCAAAGAGCAAGCTGACAGCTTCTCTCGGTATGGACGTAGGCGGAAATCCCGTTTATTTTGATATATCCAAAATGCCCCATATGCTTATAGCGGGAGCTACGGGTATGGGTAAGTCGGTCTGCATCAACTGCATTATCATAAGCCTTCTTTACAAGGCGCGCCCCGAGGATCTGAAGCTCATTCTCATAGATCCTAAGAAGGTAGAATTCAATATCTATAAGGATATTCCCCATCTGTACGCTCCCATCGTCAGCGAGCCCAAGAAGGCGGCGGGCGCTCTTGCGTCGGCTGTGGCTGAGATGGAAAGACGCTTTGAGCTTATAGAGGAGGTAGGCGTGCGTGACATAGCGTCCTACAACGCCGTTACCGAGAACGATCCCTATAAAGAGCATATGCCTCATATGGTCATTATCATAGACGAGCTTGCCGATCTTATGATGACAGCTCCCGACGAGGTCGAAACGGCTATTTGCCGTCTTGCGCAGAAGGCGAGAGCTGCGGGTATTCACATAATCATCGGTACACAGCGTCCCTCGGTTGACGTTATCACAGGACTTATTAAGGCAAATATCCCCTCGCGTATCGCCTGCACCGTTGCATCGCAGGTAGACTCGCGTACGATCATTGACATCGCGGGAGCCGAGAAGCTTATCGGACGCGGAGATATGCTCTTCGCGCCCGTCGGAGCGGCAAAGCCTATGCGTGTTCAGGGCGCGTTCGTTACCGACTCGGAGGTCGAAAATATAGTTACCTTTATCCGCGACAACAACGCCAAGGCGAAGTACAACGCCGAGTTTATCAACCGTCTTGAGGAAGAAGCGGCGAAGTGCGGCGTCAAGAAAGGCGGCTCGGGCGGCGGTGATATTTCTCCGATGGGCGGAGACGACAATACCGATTCGAAGTTCCAGGCGGCTGTCAAGCTCGCCGTAGAGGAGGGAAAAATATCGACCTCGCTCATGCAGAGACGTCTCGGCGTCGGCTACGGTCGCGCGGCGAAGATCATCGACAGCATGGAGGAGATGGGCTACGTTTCAAAGCCCGACGGCAATAAGCCGAGAAGAGTCCTTCTCACGGCGGAGGAATACGCGAAGCGCGTTACCGAGGGTACTCTCGGAGGGGAAGAAGTATAAAAGGTGCTTCAAATTGGAGTTTATCTTTTTCGCTTACGCGAAAAGTCGATATGTTCGTACGAACTTCGACAGCCTTCTCCTGTGGAGAAGGTGCCGAGCTTGCGAGGCGGATGAGGAGATCGCTATTTGTACAAGTCTCGAGCTCCTCATCCGTCACTCCTTCGTCGTGCCACCTTCTCCACGGGAGAAGGCTAAATGT
>JAFTYG010000058.1 GCA_017461365.1 Clostridia bacterium
GGCTCAGGCTCGGGCTCGGGCTCCTCCATAATAACGGCAGGCTCGACAGTGACCGCAACGGGTATCGGCTCTTCCGACTCCTCGACAGCGTCCTCCTTGTCCTTCTTCGCGTCGCGTATCTCGCAATAAACAAGGTATCCGATAAGTCCGCCCAATGCGACAGCCGCAACTCCGAGAAGTATAGCGATAACGTTTCCGCCGTCAGGTCTGTATCTTACAGCAAGAGCCATCGGCGCGGGAAGTATTCCGCAAAGCACTTCTGCCTGTCTCTTTCTGCGTCTGTACAGCAATATCGCAAGCACGCATAGCTCGCACAGAACTATGATAGAAAGGCAGATTATCAAGGGCACAAGATCGATCGCTCCGCCGCTTACCACGTAATATTTTGAAAAATGACTCGTTTCGAATTCAATGAGCGACGAGTCGGGCGTGACCTCAAAGAATTCCACGCTTCCGTCCTCTCTGACAAATACCACGCCAATCACCTCGGACATATCCACACTGTCGGGAAGGAGCATCGATACACGGTAAACGCCGCCCGCAGGAAGCGCGTCACCGAGAGCGATCTCAACGCCAAGGCTTACCGAGCAATTCTTCAATTGCTTCAGTATATCCCTCTCTGCCTGACTTCCGTTCACGTAGACGAGCTTCTCCTTTGCCGCCTTGTTTATGATCTCGGTTATATCTGCGTATGACAGACTTCCGAGCGAAAGTCGCGTATCCGAGGGAATTCCGCCCTCAGCCCACACAGCTCCGATATATCCGTCCGCCGACACATCATATCCGTCGGGATATACGCGCTCGCCCTCGGTAGCCAGAAGTCCGTCCTCAGTGTATATCACCTCAAGCCGCACCTCGCGCATAAGAGCGATCCGTTCGTCGACAAACGCGTAAGCCGCGTCGGTCTCCGAAACGTCGGTAAATGCCGCAAGCTCAGCCTTTGAGTGAGTGTATATCTCCTCAAGTCTTGTAAGATTTTCCGTCGAATAACAATGCTTACGCTTCATGAGCTCGTCGTATGCCGCAGTGAGCTTCGCCTCTCCTAAACGCTTCGCCTCTTCAAGAAGATCCTCGACCGCGGTGATCTCAGCCACGCCTCTGTCGCGTATGGCAATATATTCCTCAACGCTGTCAGCTTCGGCAAGCTCGGCGTTACAGCCGTTTATAATATCTACTATTTTTATATAATTCTCGGCAGAATAGTCCTCTCTTTCGCCGTAAGCACCGTTAAGCGACTCCTTGACAGACTCAAGGCAGGCGTCAAGCTCAGCCTTATCAGCATTCTCGGCAAGCTCTGCTATCTTCTCCTCGGCAGACTTCAACGCCTCCTTGACAGCCTCGCCGTCAGAAGCGCCCGAAATATCTGACTTTGCCTGCGACTCTATCGCCGTAAGCTCGTCAAGAAGCTTCTCCTTCTCCGACTCGGTAATAAATTCGTAATCCGAGATCACGTCCTTTAACGACTCGACCGTCTCACCGAGACCGTCGTTGGCATTTCCAACCTCGTAAAGCCGTATGACCTCCGCGATCTCATCCTTGATTGCATCGGCATAGCCCTTGATCGCCGCGTCATCGGTATAGCCCGATATTTCAGACTCCGCCTTTTCAAGGAGCTCGGGGATCTTCTCCACCGTTTCATAGCCCTCGGCTGACTCATAGATGTCCTCAAGAGCCGAGAGCTGCTTGAGCTCGGTGATCGCCGCATCCTTTATAGCCTCCTCAGAGCCGTCGGTAGCATTTATTATCTCCGACGCCCCCTCGGTAGCCGCCTTTTTTGCTTCATCGCCAAAGTATTCGTCGCCGCCCGAAAGATAATCCTCAACGTAGCTGTCGTAGAGCGCCTTTACCGTCTCGGATTTTTCAAGGTAGCCGTCTGCGTCCTCTTTAAGTCCCGCAAGATCAAAATTTCCATCCGCATCCTTGGCGGAAAGCTCCTTCACAAGGGAAGCAAGCTTGTCGGCATCCACCTGCCTCTCCGCCTTTGCGCCGTCGTCGGTAATGTGAGAAGCTATCTCCTCGGTTATCGCCTCCTTGTATTTTTCGCCAATGTCGGTAAGAATATCGGAAAGCAACGCCTCCGCTCCGTCACTCAGCCCCTCTGCATCGGCAATCGCATCGGAAAGCGCCGACTTGTCCGCAGGCGTCACGTCGGTCTTTTCAATGACAGCCTTGTGATCGTTCTTGAATTTCTCGCTCTCAGCCTCGGTAACGAGAGCATCCATCTTAGCAATATCGTCCTTAAGATTTGCGGCGATGTCGTCACTTGAGCTTCTCTGCCCGTCGTTTATCGCCTTCGCGGTCTCTTCATAAAGCGCCTCTGCCTTATCGGCTATCGCGCTGTTCTCTCCAATATATCCCTCGATGTCATCAATAGCCTGTCTGTATTCATCCAACCACTTGCAGCGCGTCTTTGCGATAAAGAGCTGCTCGGCAACATCCTCCTCGGTCTCGGCAGTGTCAAATATACCGCCCTTGCCGTTGAACTCGGCAACAATATCCGCAAGAGCATCGTCCATGCCCAAGCTCTCGGCATATTCCGAGAGAGCGTCCTTGGCATCCGCCTTGGCAAGATCAAGCGAATAATTTTCAAACAGATCGCCTATCACGGCAGACTCGACGCTCTCCTTGGCATTTGTCTCATCGACTCTCGCCGCAACCTTGTCGCTCAGACCGTTCAGGTAAGCGTTTCTGTAAGCGGTGTCCTTACCCTGAAGTCCGCCCTCGCCCGTGCCCGTAAGAAGCGCCTCAAGCGCGTCGGACAAAGCAGTGTTAAAGGTCTTTATTGCCGTTTCGTCGTCCTCAAGTCCGCCAACGTATGCCTTTTCGAGCGTGCTGTCATTTATATCGGCAAAAAATTCCGCATACTTTTTATCCGACATATCAAAATCTTCGTCGGGATAGAACTCCTTTGCCGCAAGCCTCAACTGTTCTATCGCCTCGTCTCTTAGCTTTTGCAGTTTGATCCTTGCAACGACCTCCGCATAAAACGCCTTGGCGTTTTCGGCATCCTCACCGTAAACTATTCTTCCGTCAATCTCTTTATCATCGTAATACGCGCATTCGCCCTCAACGTCGATAAGAGCGTCATCTATTATGGTGTTTACAAGACCGTTGCCGTTATCCTCATGGCGAAGCATATTTATGCGCCTCGAATATATCTCGCTCAAAAGCTCGCTATAACAGCTGTTGACCGCCTTACCCGTAAAATAATCGGTGTTTTTGATATTTCCGATCTTCTGCATAAGCTCGGCATATACGTCACCGATCACCTCGGCATCTGTCCTGCCGTTGTCCGTAACGTCGGTCAGCTCTCCTATCGCATCCCCGTGGGAATAATATATCCACGAAAGAATGCCTGCCGCAACGCCCTTGTGATATTCAAGCTGCATCTCGGCTTTTGTGTCGCGATCTGTCTCCTGCCTCAATGCGTCTATTTTTTCTATATACTCCTTGACAGCATTGTACGTGCTTGTCTCATAAGAGGTGGTAGCCCCCTCAACCTTAGCGTAATATGAGTCAGCCACATCCTGAAGATCCTGTTTTATCTCAATATACCCCGTGTTGTCATATTCGGCAAAGCAGGTAAGCGAGAAGCCGACCGCCAGAGTAAGTATCAAAAAAACCGTTATTAGTGCGCGTGTGTATTTTTTCATAGACATCCTTTCTTTTTATCGTCATGCCGTAGGGCGTAATTTTCATATACTATATTTTATCATTTTTTTCTTTTCAAGTCAAGAAATTCATATAATTATTCTAACAAAATTGAAAAATTTATTCACTCTTTTTTTCTTCGCCGCTCGAAAATTGAATTGCGGTGTCTTAAAGCGTCGAGAGCGGTTTCTTTTTGCCCCCAAGCAATAAAATATTGCCAAAGGCTGTTGATTTTTTCGGACTTATCTGCTATAATATGGTTATATTAAAATTTCGGGATAAATTCCTGTGAAAGTTGAGGTAACAATGAAAGCAGTAATTACAGTTGTCGGACACGACAGCCAGGGCATAATCGCAAAGGTAAGCACCGCTTGCGCGGAGTCGGGAGCTAATATAGAGGATATTTCCCAAAGCGTTCTCGGAGAATATTTTGCAATGATAATGATAGTTGACACGTCGGCACTCAATATGGCGTTTACCGATTTTGTAGATAAAATGCGCCGTCTCGGCGAGGAAAACAGCCTCGACATCCGCACCATGCACGAGGATATTTTCAATTCCATGCACAAGATCTGAGGTGTCAAATGATCAACACAAAGGATATTCTTGAAACAATAAATATGATAAAGGACGAGAACCTTGATATTCGTACTATCACCATGGGTATCTCGCTTTACGACTGCGCGGGCGATGACGTAAACGTCGTCTGCGACAGAATATACGATAAGATCACGACCTCTGCCGAGCGCCTTGTGCCCGTCGGATGCGAGATCGAAAAGGAGCTCGGTATTCCGATAATCAATAAGCGCGTGTCGGTAACCCCCATCTCGCTTGTCGGAGGGAGATATACTCCCGAGGACTATGTAAAGATAGCCCACACGCTCGACCGCGCGGCACATACACTCGGTATAAACTTCATCGGCGGCTACGGCGCACTCGTTCAGAAGGGATTTACCGATAACGCAAGAAATCTCATTACGTCCATCCCCACAGCTCTCGCAGAAACAGAGCGCGTTTGTTCTTCTGTAAACGTCGCTTCTACAAAAGCGGGCATCAATATGGACGCCGTAGAGCTTATGGGAAGAATTATCAAGGATACCGCTTACCTTACGCGCGACAACGAATCGATCGGATGCGCAAAGCTCGTGGTGTTCGCAAACGTGCCCGAGGATAACCCCTTTATGGCAGGAGCGTTCCACGGAGTAGGCGAGGCTGAAAAGGTCATAAACGTAGGCGTTTCAGGCCCGGGTGTCGTAAGCTCGGCGATCAAGCGCGCAGGCAACTGCGACTTCTCTACCCTTGCCGAGACCGTTAAAAAGACCTCTTTCAAGATAACGCGTATGGGACAGCTCGTCGCTACCGAAGCGTCAAAGAGACTCGACGTGCCTTTCGGTATAGTTGACCTCTCACTCGCTCCCACCCCCGCTGTCGGAGACTCGGTCGCGCATATCCTTGAAGCTATGGGACTTGAGAAGTGCGGCGGTCACGGAACTACCGCGGCGCTCGCTCTCCTTAACGACGCTGTAAAGAAGGGCGGAGTTATGGCATCCTCTCACGTCGGAGGCTTGTCGGGTGCATTTATTCCCGTCTCCGAGGACGCGGGAATGATCGACGCCGTTGCCTGCGGCGCACTCTCGCTTGAAAAGCTTGAAGCCATGACGGCCGTATGCTCTGTCGGACTTGATATGATCGCCATTCCCGGAGATACCACAGCCGAGACTATCAGCGGAATAATTGCCGATGAGATCTCGATCGGAGTCGCAAACACAAAGACGACCGCCGTCCGCGTCATCCCCGCATACGGAAAGGGAGTAGGCGACTCGGTAGAGTTTGGCGGTCTGCTCGGTTACGCGCCCATAATGAAGCTGAGCGAGTATTCCTGCGCCGACTTCATACACCGCGGCGGACGTATCCCTGCACCTATACATTCGCTGAAAAACTGAAAAAATTATCATCACAACGGGACGGCTCAGCAAAACGAGCTGTTCCGTTTATTTTGTTTTGATAAGAACTTCAAATTTAAGTTTATCTTTTCGCCTTCGGCAAAAGGCAAGAACTTCGTTCTTGCGGCGGGATGTTCGATATTTTCGTACAAACAAAGGATAACGGTGGGCAAACTAACATCAAAGCCTTCCCCAACGGGGAAGGTGCCGAGCTTGCGAGGCGGATGAGGAGTTCACCATTTGTACAGACTCCAATCTCCTCATCCGTCACTCCTTCGTCGTGCCACCTAAAGTTTGCTTGCCAACTTTACACGGAGCAACGCGAAGTAGTTCCCCGCTGGGGAAGGCTTTCGTTTGTACTGACATATCACCACCGACAAATTCCAATTTAAATCTCTCCACCTCACGCAAAGTTGTCTTTTCTCACAAAAAATCCGAAGCCGATTCATTTCAATTTGAATCGGCTTCATTTTATTCATCCTTGAATATCCTCATCGCTGTCTTTATCTCGCTTCCCGAAAATCCGCATCGCGCAAGAGCCGCCATGACTCTTTGTATATCCTTGGGATCGTCGGGTAAAGAGTCATACGCACGCCTCAGCCGCTCGGCACAAAGCTCCGAAAAATCAACTCCGCTGTCCTCAAGCGCATAGAGAGCTCCCTTTACCGCCTCTTCCGAATAACCCTTGTTATACAGATGCGCCGTTATTTTTTTTCTTCCCCAGAGCTTCGATACGCAACGCTCCGCCTCGCGTTCGGCATCCGCGCGCTCGTTGATAAAGCCGTCCGCTGCAAGCTCATTTACCGCCGCATTTGCGACCTCTCTCGGAATACCCTTCATAACAAGCCGTCTGCAAAGATCCTTTTTAGAGCATGAGCCGTACCCTAAAATAAACAGCCCTCTTTTGACGGCAGAATAAAGCTCCGCCGCCTCGCTTGCGGCATCAAATACCGATCTGTCACATTCTCCGACCGTCAGACGAAGGTCGGCAAAGGCTCTTGAAGAAAGCAAAAATCTCGCCCTCTGTCTCAGCTCGCCCTCGCTTATCTCAAACGTAACGGCGATCTCGTCACTTCCCCGCGCCGATACCGATAAAACAGAAACGGTCATTAAAATTCCTCATCCTCTTTGACTGTACGGATGTCAAAATCATCCTCATCCTCGTCAAGCTCGAATTCCTCCTCCGCCTCGGGGAGCTGATCCTTCATACTGCGCACCTTTGCGTCAAGCTCGGCAAGAAGCGCGGGATCACCCTCAATGAGCTTGCGCACGTTGTCCTTACCCTGTCCGATGCGCTCGCCGTTATAGGAGAACCACGAGCCGCTCTTTTTGACTATATCAAGCGCTATGGCGTAGTCTATTATCTCACCCGAACGCGAGATCCCCTTGCCGTAAAGTATATCAAACTCGGCAGTCTTAAAGGGAGGCGCTACCTTATTCTTTACGACCTTACAGCGAACGTGGTTGCCGTATATGTCGTTTCCGTTCTTGAGCTGCTCGGTCTTGCGCACATCGATACGTACCGACGAATAGAACTTGAGCGCGCGTCCACCGGGAGTCGTCTCGGGATTTCCGTACATAACTCCCACCTTTTCACGAAGCTGATTTATAAATACAAGAACAGTATTGCTCTTCGAAATGACTGAGGAGAGCTTTCTCATAGCCTGAGACATAAGTCGCGCCTGAACGCCCACGGTCGCCTGTCCCATATCTCCCTCGATCTCCTGACGCGGAACGAGAGCCGCGACCGAGTCGACAACAACGATGTCGATAGCACCCGAGCGCACAAGCTGCTCCGTAATGTTCAAAGCATCCTCACCGCAGTCGGGCTGGGAAACGAGAAGATTATCAATGTCAACGCCGAGAGCCTTAGCATAAACGGGATCGAGCGCGTGCTCCGCGTCGATAAATGCCGCCTCACCGCCTGCCTTCTGCACCTCTGCCACGATGTGGAGCGCAACCGTCGTTTTACCCGACGACTCAGGACCGAATATCTCAATTATTCTTCCCCTCGGAACTCCGCCGATACCGAGAGCCAAGTCAAGCGCGATAGAGCCCGTGCTCACCGCCTGTACCTCCATATGGGTGTTCTCGCCCAAACGCATAACAGAACCCTGTCCGTGTTTCTTTTCTATCTGAGCGATCGCCGTTTTCAGCGCCTTCGCCTTAGCCTCCTTGTCGCTGTCGGGAGAGACCATAAGCTCAATATTCTTCTTTTTGCAGTTGCCATTTCGCACCTCACATACAGTTATATCGTCTTTTTTGAGAGTTTACGGTATCATTATACACCCAATGCCTCTTCTTGTCAATAGCTTTTTGAAAATATTTTTCCGTTTTCGGAAAAATATTATAGACTTCTCACTCTCCATTTTCCCACAATGTAACTTTAAAATTCCTTTTACGGAAATAAAGACTTTTATTTTTACGCGCAAAAATATTTTTTCGAATGTAATTTCCGCAAAAAAAATAAAAAAATTTGCCTCTACCACTTTTCATATGGCAAACTTTGTGATATAATATACGCGTGTTGATAAACACAGATTTACATAGCGAGGTATTTTTATGGGCGGATTTTTCGGAGTTGCTTCAAAAGAAGATTGTGTTTTTGATTTGTTTTACGGTATCGACTACCATTCTCATTTAGGCACACGGCGTGCAGGTATGGCGGTCTACGGTGAGGAAACAGGATTTGATAAGGCGATACACAATATTGAAAACGCCCCCTTCCGTACAAAATTTTCCTCCGAGTCAACGTCCATGCACGGAAATCTCGGCATCGGATGTATCTCGGATTTCGAGTCTCAGCCCGTTCTCATACGTTCTCAGCACGGCACCTTCGCCATAACGACGGTGGGAAAGATAAACAATATGGATGAGATCATTGAAAAGGTCATAGGCAAGGGCTGTCACTTTTTTGAGATGCGAAACGGCGAGGTAAA
>JAFTYG010000059.1 GCA_017461365.1 Clostridia bacterium
CCTCTTCAGCAGACCCGCGAGCACGTTCTTCTTGCTCGTCAGGTTGGCGTTCCCGCAATCGTTGTATTCATGAACAAGGTAGACCTCGTTGATGACGAGGAGCTTCTTGACCTCGTTGAGATGGAGATCAGAGATCTTCTCTCTTCCTACGACTTCCCCGGCGACGATACTCCTATCGTTCGCGGATCTGCTCGTGAGGCTCTTGAGTCTGCTAACACAGATCTCAGCGCTCCCGAGTACGCTCCTATCCTTGAGCTTATGGGTGAGGTTGACAAGTTCATTCCTACTCCTGAGCGTCAGGCTGACCTCGACTTCCTTATGCCTGTCGAGGACGTATTCTCCATTTCCGGACGTGGTACCGTTGCAACCGGTAGAGTTGAGCGTGGTACCGTTAAGGTTGGTGACGTTGTTGAGATCGTTGGTCTTTCCGACGAGAAGAAGAACACCACCGTTACCGGAGTTGAGATGTTCCACAAGCTCCTTCCCCAGGCAGAGGCTGGTGACAACATCGGTGCTCTTCTCCGTGGCGTAGCTAAGGACGAGATCGAGCGTGGACAGGTTCTCGCAAAGCCCGGCTCCGTTCATCCCCACACAAAGTTCGTAGGTCACGTTTACGTTCTTACCGAGAAGGAAGGCGGACGTAAGAAGCCCTTCTTCGCTGGTTACAGACCTCAGTTCTACTTCAGAACAACCGACGTTACAGGCGTTATCGAGCTTCCCGCAGGCGTTGATATGTGCCGCCCCGGCGACAACGTTGATATGACTGTTGAGCTCATCACACCTATCGCTTGTGAAGAGGGACTCCGTTTCGCTATCCGTGAGGGTGGTAGAACCGTTGGTTCCGGTGTCGTTTCCAAGATTCTTGCTTAAGTTATATTAAAAGTATAATTTTGCATAATTTTGCGTAAATATAGGGCTGTCGCAAATTTTGCGACAGCCCTTTTCAAATCCTGCATAAGGTTGCATATAATATTATAAAAGTCTTTGGGGATTGGTGAAATTCCATACCGGCAGTATAGTCTGCGAACTCTTTTGAGCCGATCGGGTGAAACTCCCGAACCGACGGTAAAGTCCGGATGAGAGAAGACAAAAATTTTGGCGGAGTGATCTGCCCGTGACAGTTGTCTTCTCCCTATAAATTCAAAGCATTTAATTTTAGGGAGATAAAAAATGAAAAATACAAATCTTATGAAAACGAAAAAGCTTGTGTCGGTGGCTATGTTCTCGGCGCTCGCTTACGTTGTTGCCGCGCTTTGCAGTTATCTGCCTAAGGTCAGCGGATTTCTTTCTCTGGATATAAAGGACGCAGTAATAGTCCTTTGCGCGCTTATTTTCGGACCGTTGTCAGGCGTGGCGATCGCTGTGATCGTTCCTGTGCTCGAGCTTATTACGGGTTTCAGCGCGACTGCTTGGTACGGACTTGTTATGAATATTCTGTCCTCAGTGACCTTTTGTCTTGTCACGGGACTTATCTATAAACACAAAAGGAGCTTTTACGGCGCTATCATCGCGCTTGTAGCGGGTGCTTTTTCGGTAACTGCGGTGATGATACTCGCAAATCTTTTGATAACTCCTTTGTATCTTACATATTTCAAGGGAATTCCCACAACTATGGGAGGTGTCCTTAAAATGATACCCACCATACTTTTGCCCTTTAATTTCGTAAAGGCTACGCTGAATGCGGCGATAGTTCTTCTGTTTTATAAGCCCTTGTCAAACGTATTAAAGGCGACCAAAATGATAGAATACAAGCTGTCCGACATGGCAGAGCAAAAGAAAAAGGGCTTTGATCTCCGTTCGTTTATAGTAACGCTTGTGGCTGTCTGCGTGATCGTCGCAGCTCTTTGCATAATATTCTTTGTCTTAAAATAATAAAAAAACTTAGTCGTTAAAAAGGCAGAGCCGTACGGAAAATATGACAAACGCGCGGTTCTGAAAAATATTCAAGTATAGGATCGAAAAAATGGGAGTGAGCAAAAAAAATAGGCTGTTGCAAATACTACTTTGGATATTACAAGGCGCGTTGATCGGTATTGGCGCTATTTTGCCGGGTGTCAGCGGAGGGACGCTATGCTATGCCTTTGGCATCTATAATTATCTTCTTGAGGTATTGTCAAATCCCATTCGCGGAATTAAAAAGCATTGGTTTATGCTGATATTCGTGGGGCTTGGCGGCGCGCTCGGATTTGTCGGATTTTCGGGTATTACGGCTGCGTTGCTTGCTTGGAACGAAGCGGTCGTGCTTTGTGTTTTTGTGGGACTGATTATCGGAACTATTCCCGAGCTGTGGCGTGACAGCGGAGCGCAGGGAAGAAATAAATTTTCCGTTATAGCGCTGATAGTCAGCTTTGTATCTATCGCGGCGCTGTTTTATCTGTGCGAAAACGTCTGGTCTATCACTATTCCCGCAAATATATTCGGCTTTGCGGTATGCGGTGTGATCTGGGGACTCAGCTTTATCGTTCCCGGCTTCAGCTCATCTACGCTGCTCTTGTTTTTCGGTATTTACGAAACGATGTCAGAGGGTATCTCCAAGCTGGAGCTTTCGGTCGTATTGCCGCTCGGTATTACTATGCTCGCCACACTTCTTTTGCTGTCAAAGGTGATGAAGCTCGTATTTGATAAAGTTCATTCGATCGCCTCGCACTGTATTATGGGATTTGTATTGGCGACAACGTCTATGATCCTACTTAAAGACAGTATAATAAAAAGTCTGTCTGCGGTCAACGTAATTATTTATCTGCTTTGTATTGTATGCGGAGCGGCGGCGGGCTTCTTTTTCACGTTTATGTGTGCCAAGCTAAAGCAAAAAACGCAAGAGCGGGAAACAGATGAAATTCAGGAAGAACAAGGTCAAGCTTAAATTTATTGTTTACGGCGGAATTGAGGCAATCAGTTTTCTCGTGTGATAAAAAAAACCGATTTTAAGTGACTTACTTGAAATCGGTTTTTTTATGTGATATAATAATAAAAAGTTATGATCGGAGGTTGCTATGGGTTATAAGATTTCTGTTCCCGTTATGAACTCTAATATAAAGAAAAGCGGACTTGAGAGAGTGCTTGCGGATCTGCGAGAGCTTGATGCTGAGCGTGTTATGCTTGCGCTCGATTGCTATGAGATTGATGAGGAAAAGCGCCATGAGGCAATAGATGAACTCAAAGAGAATTGCGCGTATTTCAAGAGCCACGGACTTGAGGTCTGCGCTTGGATATGGGCGTTTATGTTCAAGGAGGATACGGATTTTTGCCATATAACTATGGTAAATAAGGATCGCACCGAGGATACAAAGCTTGCTTGTCCCTCGGATAACGACTTCTTGAAATTTTCGGGAGAATATATCGCGCAGATAGCACAAAGCGGTGTCGATATGATAATGTTCGACGACGACCTGCGCTTCGGCTTCCACAGAGACGGTAATATGGGCTGTCTTTGTCCGCTCCACATAAAGATGATAAATGAGAAGGTTGGAGAAACGCTGACACACGGTGAGCTCGTATCAAAAGTACTTTCGGGCGGGAAAAATAAATACAGGGATGCGTGGCTTGAATGCAACGGCTATTCCTTGGAGCTTTTTGCGGCGAACGCACGTAAGTATGTTGACAGAGTTGATCCTAAAATAAGGCTTGGAGCTTGCACGAGTATGGTGGGGTACGACATAGACGGAACGACCGTGGCTAAGATGTCACATATTATGGCGGGCGACAATACACCATTTGCGCGTCTCAGCGGAGCACCGTATTGGACGTGGAAGTCTCCCTCGGCGTGGGGCAATAAGCTTCAGGATGTTATCGAGCTTGAAAGAATGGAAAGCGCGTGGACCGCTGACGGAGAGATAGAGCTTATGGCGGA
>JAFTYG010000015.1 GCA_017461365.1 Clostridia bacterium
AGACGACACCCTTGTTTCCGTGACGTCCTGCCATCTTGTCTCCGACCGAGATCTTTCTCTTCTGAGCGATGTATACTCTTACTACCTTGTTTACTCCGGGAGGAAGCTCGTCGCCTGCCTCACGGGAGAATACTCTTACGTCAACGACGATACCGCTTTCACCGTGGGGAACGCGGAGGGAGGTGTCTCTTACCTCTCTTGCCTTCTCGCCGAAGATCGCACGGAGAAGTCTCTCCTCTGCGGTGAGCTCGGTCTCTCCCTTGGGAGTTACCTTACCGACGAGAATGTCTCCCGCTCTTACCTCGGTACCCTTCTTTACGATACCCTCTGTGTTAAGATCCTTGAGGGCATCCTCACCCACGTTGGGGATCTCACGGGTTATCTCCTCCGGTCCGAGCTTCGTATCTCTTGCTTCGTGTGTATATTCTTCTATATGAAGAGACGTATAAACGTCATCTCTTACAAGGCGCTCGTTCAAGAGAACAGCGTCCTCGTAGTTGTAGCCTTCCCAAGTCATAAAGCCGATGAGCGCGTTCTTACCGAGGGAGATCTCTCCGTTGCTCGTTGCGGGACCGTCGGCAATTACCTGACCTTTGGTTACAGCGTCGCCGCGCTTAACGACGGGGCGCTGATTGAAGCAGGTTCCCTGGTTGGTCTTTTTGAACTTGATAAGCTCGTAGGTGTCCTTATGTCCATCCTCGCAAGCGACGACTATCTTTGTAGCGTCTACCTTATCGACGTAACCGTCGTTCTTTGCGATAACAACTACGCCCGAGTCGACCGCCGCGCGGTACTCCATACCCGTACCTACTATGGGGCTGTCGGTAGTCATAAGCGGAACTGCCTGCTTCTGCATGTTCGATCCCATGAGCGCACGGGAGTTATCGTCGTTCTCAAGGAAGGGGATCATTGCGGTTGCAACAGACACTACCATCTTAGGCGAAATGTCCATATAGTCGACCTCAAAGGGAGTTCTCTCGATAAACTCGCCCTTGTCTCTCGCCGTAACTCTTTCGTTTACGAACGATCCGTCGTCGTTGATCTTCTCGCTGGCGGGAACGATAATAAACTTATCTTCCTTATCAGCGGTCATATATACTACCTCATCCGTTACCTTACCCGTGGTCTTATCGACCTTGCGGTAGGGCGCTTCGATGAAGCCGTAATCGTTTATCTTCGCGTAAGTTGTCAGGTAAGAGATAAGACCGATGTTAGGACCTTCAGGCGTCTCGATAGGACACATACGGCCATAGTGCGTATAGTGAACGTCACGGACGTCAAAGGATGCTCTTTCTCTCGACAGACCTCCGGGACCGAGCGCGGAAAGTCTTCTCTTGTGCGTAAGCTCAGCCAGAGGGTTGTTCTGGTCCATGAACTGCGAGAGCTGAGAAGAGCCGAAGAACTCACGGATGACCGTAGTTACGGGCTTGATATTGATAAGCGCGCCGGGGGTGAGCTTTTCGTTATCCTGAATAGTCATACGCTCCTTGATGATCTTATCCATACGGGTAAAGCCGATACGGAGCTGGTTCTGGAGCTGTTCACCGACCGAACGGATACGGCGGTTTCCGAGGTGGTCTATATCGTCTATCTTGCCCACGCCCTTTACAAGGTTGAGCATATAGTTAATAGAAGCGAAAATATCGTCCTTCGTTATGTGCTTGGGGCAGAGCTCGGCAATTCTTTCCTTTACCGCAGCCTTGATCGCATCCTTATCGTCGCCGCACTGCTCCATAATTTCAAGAAGAACGGGAAGCTTTACTCTCTCATTGACACCGCAATCCTTGAGATCGTAGCCGAGAAGTCTCTCGGGATAAATAGCGTTGTTTGCAAATACCTTTACAACATCGCCGTTATCAAGAGCCACCAATGCTTCGTTGATACCCGCATCCTCGATAGCGTGTGCCTTTTCGTTGTCAAGATAAGTTCCCTTTTCGAACACTACCTCGCCCGTGAGAGGACTTACTGCATCCTCGGCAAGCACGTGTCCGCGCAGACGCGCGTGGATAGCGAGCTTCTTATCGAACTTATAGCGTCCGACACTTGCGATGTCGTAGCGCTTAGCGTCGAAGAAGTAGTTATTGATAAGAGTCTGAGCCGACTCGATAAGAGCGGGCTCGCCCGGACGGAGCTTCTTGTAGATCTCACGAAGCGCTTCTACGCCGGGGGTGGAGTTGTTGTGGAGAGCAAGCATCTCACTCTCGTCCTTTTCAAAGGTCGACGTGAGGAGCTCCTCGTTTCCGAACATTCCGTATATATCATCTCTGCTCTCGATGCCGAGGGCTCTGATGAACATAGTTAAGGGAAGCTTACGTGTCTTATCTATACGAACGTACATAACGCCCATAGCATCGACCTCATATTCGAGCCATGCGCCTCTGTAAGGGATAATGGTCGCCTTATAGGTCTCCTTACCCGTTTTATCTATTTCGTTTTCATAGTACATACCGGGAGAACGGATTATCTGCGAAACGATTACACGCTCCGCTCCGTTGATGACGAACGTACCCGTCTCTGTCATTATGGGGAAATCGCCCATAAAGATGTCGGTCTGTTTTACCTCGCCCGTTGCCTTATTGGTAAGGCGTACGTTTACCTTCAGGGGAGCGGCATAGTTTGCATCGCGCTCCTTACATTCCTCTACCGTGTACTTGGGTTTCTGATCGATAGAGTATGAAACAAATTCGATAACAAGATTTTCAGAGTGGTCCGTGATAGGAGATACATCACGAAGCACCTCCATAAGTCCCTCCTCAAGAAACCATTTGAAGGATTTTGTCTGTACTTCCACAAGGTTGGGAAGTTCACACGAAAACTTCGATTTCTGAAAACTCATTCTCGTGTTCTGACCAAGCTTCTGTTCTTTAACGTTGACCATTAGTTTAATCACTCCATTCAAAGTAATAGATCCGCCGCGTGCGGTCCAGCCTGCGGATTTTTCCGCCTATCGCGCCCCGTTTTTCGTATATATAATAATTATCGAAACATTTTTTCAAAAAAGGTTTTGATAAGAATACATAAACCCTCAACAAGGCATAATAAGCAATTATAATGCAGTTTACAATTATAGCACGTTTGTCAAGACTTGTCAAGTATTTTTTTGAAAATTTTTGAATATTTTTTAAAATTATCCCCAAAAAAACTTTTTAATTTTTTTTCGAAAAACTATTGCATTTTATTTCATTTTGTGGTATCATATAGAACTGTATGGATGAATACGGAGCGTAACCTCTCATGCGCACCGTTCAGGCTTATCAGATTTCTATCTTAAATCTTAACGGAGGTAAACAAAATGCCGAATATCAAAAGCGCAAAAAAGCGTGTTCTCGTAATCGAGACAAAGACTCTTCAGAACAAGATGTTCAAGTCTCAGTTGAAGACAGACATCAAAAAATACTATGCAGCACTCGAAGCAGGTGATGCCGCTCTCGCTCAGCAGACTTACAAGGCTGCTGTTAAGAAGATCGACCAGGCTGCCGCTCGCGGAATTATCCACAAGAACGCTGCTGCTCGCAAGAAGAGCCAGTTCACAAAGGCACTCAACAACATATAAAAATAAACCGTACGCAGTTTCTCACCGCTGTGTACGGTTATTTTTATTATCAGCGCAGGGAGCGCCGTCTTTTTTCAAGACGGCGCTCCCTGCGCTTTCGTATTTCTTTATTGCATTGGTCTTATTTTTGCTCTGCAAATTTTATTCCCTGAAAGCTGTTTCTTTCGTACAGCAATTTATCAATATCGTTTATGACAGCCACCTTTTTTCTGCTCCATTCGGGAGCTAAGAGGTCATCCGCCATTCCGTCTCCCGTGAGTCTGGCAATTACGACGTCCTCGGGCAGACGTTCTATCGCGTCGGCAACGAGCGAAACGTATCTTTCCTTCTCAAGCGGCATATATTTTCCCGTTTCGTACAGCTCTGCCATTTTTGTATTTTTAAGTACATGAAGCAGATGTATTTTGACCTGATCGGGATGCAAATTTGCCACATCAGTAACAGTTTTCATCATATCTTTATCATCTTCATTTGGAAGTCCAAAGATAATATGGACGCAAATATTTATCTTTTTCGACACATTACGCAGTCGATAGTATCCGTTGCAAAAATCGTCATATGAATGACCGCGGTTTATAAGCTCCGCCGTTTTGTCGTGCGAGCTCTGCAGGCCGAGCTCTACCGTCAGAACGGTCTGCTCTGCTATCTCGGCAAGCAGCTCGGGAACGCCCTCACCGAGGCAGTCGGCTCTTGTGGCGATATTGAGCCCCACGACTCCTTCAAGCGACAGCGCTTCCGAGTAAAGCTCACGCAGTCTTTCCATGGGCGCGTAAGTATTACTGTGCGCCTGAAAATAAGGGATGGTGCGTTCGGTGCTCCATTTTGACGAGAGCTTGGCTCTTACGCGTTCGTACTGCTCGGTAACGCTGAGTGTCGGGAGCTCGGCAAAATCTCCGCTCCCCCTCCCCGAGCAATATATACATCCGCCCGTTGTGCAGGTACCGTCGATATTCGGACAGGTAAACCCTGCGTCTATCGGTATTTTTGCGCATTTTCCGCCGAAGGTACGGCGCAAATAGTAATCGTAGGTATAATACCGCTTATTACTGTCGGTATATTTGTATGGGTTTGTATTTCTTTGCGTTTTTTTCATAATTCCGCCTATAAAAAGCCGAACCGCTTTTGGTCTGTCAAAAATGGTTCGGCTTATTGTTTATTTTTTACTTTTCGGAGATCAGCTTTTCAATTGCTGCGAGACGAACGCAGAGGGTGAGCACCTCCATAGCGTCCTTAAGATCCTTCTCCGAGGGGAAAGAGGGCGCTATACGGATGTTGCTGTCATCGGGATCGTAGCCGTAGGGGTATGTAGCGCCGACGGTGGTGAGCACAACTCCTGCCTCGGAGCAGAGCTGATACGTTCTCTTAGCGCATCCGTTCATTGTATAAAGGCTTACGAAGTAACCGCCCTTGGGGTGTGTCCAGCTTGCCGCGCCCGTACCGCCAAGCTTATCGGTAAGAACGTTTTCAACGATCTCAAACTTAGGACGAAGCAGAGACGCAAGGCGAAGCATATGCTTATGCATATTCTCGGCGTTGCCGAAATATTTGACGTGACGGAGCTGATTGAGCTTGTCGTGTCCGATAGTCTGTATGGACATTATCTTCTTGATCTGCGCAAGGTTTTCGGGAGATGCCGCCATGATAGCCACGCCCGCGCCGGGGTAGGAGATCTTGGAGGTGGAAGCAAAGTAGAATACCCTGTTGTAATTACCTGCTTCGCGGCAAGCCTCGAAGATGTCAAGGAGAACGTCTCCGCCTTCCTCGTAAAGCTCGTGAACCGCGTATGCGTTATCCCAGAATATACGGAAGTCGGGAGCAGCCGTTTTCATCGAAGCCAGACGGCATACCGTCTCGTCGGAGTAGGTATATCCGTCGGGGTTGGAATACTTGGGGTTACACCAGATACCCTTGATGGATGCATCCTCGGCAACGAGCTTTTCAACAGTGTCCATATCGGGGCCCGTTTCGGTCATCTTAACGGGGATGAGCTTAAAGCCCAAGGACTCGGTAACAGCGAAGTGGCGGTCATATCCGGGGCAGGGGCAAAGGAAGGAGAGCTTCTCTTCTTTTCCCCAAGGTCTTTCACTTCCAACAACGCCGTAAATGAGCGCTCTTGCCACAGCGTCGTACATAAGGTTAAGAGATGCGTTTCCGCCTACGATTATATTTTCAGCGGGGATACCGAGAAGGTCGGCAAAAAGCTTCTTAGTCTCGGGAAGTCCGTCAAGAACTCCGTAGTTACGGCAGTCAAGTCCCGCCTCGCTGAAGCAATCCTCATCCTTTGAAAGAGTTGTAAGCATATCTGTCATAATGTCGAGCTGTGTGCGTCCCGGCTTACCTCTCGAAAGGTCAAGCGAAAGTCCCTTTGCCTTGACAGCCTCATACTCTGCCGAGAGCTTGCTCTGCTCTGCGAGAAGCTCAGCCTTACTCATCTGAATATAGTTCATAATATCCTCCGTATCAAACGATTTAAAGTGTATTTATTCACATCTCTACTATTGTATCATACAAGAGTATTAAATGCAAGAATTATTTTTGATTTCTGCAAAAAATTAACCATTTATTCACAAACGCCCTACTTTTCCCAAAATCTGCGAATAATTTCTGCAAGCGAACGAGCATTTCCTGTATATTGTACGTTTTCCCAGTGCTTAGGAAAGAGCGCTCTGTATTTGGGCTCGGAATATCTGTCGTCGACGAGCACGGCGACGCCTCTGTCTCCCTCTCTGCGGATAACTCTTCCGACCGCCTGCAAGACGCGGTTCATCCCCGGGTAGGTATAAGCATATTCGTAGCCCGTACCCACGGAATTATCGAAATATTCTTTTATTATATTGCGTTCGTTCGACAAGGCGGGGATGCCCACGCCGAATATGACAGAGCCTATAAGTCGGCTTCCCGGCAGGTCTACTCCCTCCGAAAAGGCTCCGCCGAGAACGCAAAATCCGACTCTCAGGTGTCCTACGTCGTCACGGAACGCGGACAAAAAGCTTTCTTTTTCGTGAGCTCCCATTCCTCTGCTCTGCACCACGGTCTCTACCTTTGGATACTTACGCCCAAAGACCTCAAGGACGCCCTCGAGACATTCGTAGGATGGGAAATACGCTATATAATTTCCGTGCTTGGGGCTTACCGTCGCCGCTATTACCGTGGCATATCTTGCGTAGTTCTTTTTTCTGTCCTCTGCCCTTGCGCTGAGTCCGTCAACAACCGTCACGCAAAGATTTTCGGGATCAAAGGGTGAGGGCAAGGACACGCGCTCGGCATTTTTAGAGCCTCCGAGGACATCACAGAAATATTCGGTAGGCGTAAGCGTTGCCGAAAAGAGCACCGCGCCCTTAGCACGCTTCAGGAGCGTATCCATAGTAGGCGAGGGATCGAGGCAATAGGTCTTTACGGTTATATCGCCTCCGAGGAGCTGAACGTAGCACAAAAAGCCTTTATCGAAATATTCGCTGACCGCCAGATACCGTCGCACAGATGCCGAAAGCCCGTACACGTCTCCGCTTATGGGATGATCGCGGTTCTTTTTGAGCCATCCGTCGCATTTTTTGCGAAAAACGTCAAGCTCCTTGTTGAAGTTTTCAAGGGGAGAATGGCTCATATAAAAGCCCATATCGTTACCGTCGGTGTCCTTTGTAACGTCGCCCTTACAGAGCTTTTTGAGCCGTTCGGTCGCCATCAGCAGAGCGTCGGCGGCACCCCTCAGCTCGTCGGAGACGGGGCTTACCGCCTCGCGTAGCTCGACAAGCTCGGAGTATCGCACGGTTGCCGAGTACATATCCCTCGCTCTGTCGGCAAGGTTATGCGCCTCGTCGACGAGAAAGGCGTATTTTTCCCGTCTTCCGCTCTCTGAAAAATATCTTCGGAAATAGACCGACGGATCAAAGGCGTAGTTATAATCGCAGATTATTATATCGCAGAATTCGGACAGATCGAGCGAGAGCTCATACGGGCAGACGGCGTGCTTCTGAGCCGTTCTGCAAATGAGTGTTCTCGGATACCCGTTATTTTCCGCGAGCAATTCGCGCAGAGCTCCTCCAACGCGGTCGTAATACCCTTTAGCGTAAGGGCAATCTATTGGGTTACAGAGATCTCTCTTTCCCGACAGAGCCGCGGCGCTCTTCATCGGGCAGACCTGATCCTTTGCGGTAATAACCGCTGTTCTCAGCCTTGCTCCGCTCTCAAACAGCTTTCCCGCGGCAAGGTAAGCCTCCCGTCTTGTACTTGCCTTAGCGGTAAGATAAAATATTCTGTCGACACGTCTCTCACCGAGCGCGCGTACGGCGGGATAGAGCGCGGACACCGTTTTGCCCGTTCCCGTCGGCGCTTCGATAAACACGCGCCGTCCGTGCTTCAGGGCGGCGTAAGCTCTGTGTATCATCATCTCCTGCCCCTCGCGAAGCTCGGGATAGGGAAATTTTGCCGCCGCGGCAGACGGAAGCGCTTCGACTGTATGGGCTATCTCGATCTTTGCGCGCCATTCTATCTTACCAAGGAGATCGAAATAAAAGCTTCTCAGCGCTTCGGCGGAGAGGCGGTAATTATGGTATTTCGTCTTTTTTGTGTCTACATTGTAATAAGTAAGTCTGCATCTTATGCTTTCAAGTCCGTCGCGGACGCAGAGAAAATATGCATAGCACTTCATCTGCGCAAGATAGGTCGGTCTCGGCTGCATAAAGAATTCATAGCCGCGAACGCATTTTATCTCGTCGACGCAGACAAAGCCGTCAGCCTGCCGTATAACTCCGTCGGCGCGTCCGCTGACGGTATAGTAGATGCCGCCGTAAGAGACTGTGTTATTCAGTGTGACCTCGGGATTATAGTAACCGTCCGCCTCGCTTTGGAGCTTTTTATGTATCTCTCTTCCCAACATCAGTGCGTCGGTATCGATATAGCCTCCGCCCCCGAGGTCGCCCGAAAGCAGCGCGTATTCGCAGAGCTCGCGTACGGAGAGCTCGACAGAACAGGTTTCTGTATTGTATTTCATTTTCCGCGCTCCTTTCAAAAGACGTGTCATAAAAGATATACTATATTATACCATTTAGACCTACCGCTCGTCAATATGTTTTTTAGGAAAGAACGATTTTAGAATAGTGATTTAAATTGTAGTTTGTTGAAGTATTTGATTATGTGTAAATTTATTTCCAATGAGAACAGTACAGTAAAGCGACTTCGTCGCAAGATCCCTCGGTTTAATGTGCCGATAACCCCATAAGCGGTTCGGTCTCGGGATGACAAGCTAGTGTATGAGAAGTAATTGTGTAAAGCATCAAAGTATAGTGCGACGTATGTACGAACAGTCTTCTCCATACAACCGAACAGGTCATCCTGAACTGCTTGCTACCTTGCAGACACAGTGAAGTATCTTTTTTGCGTCAGCAAAATTCACCTTAGATTTGCTGTGGTTTGTGTTCCTATTGTACCTCATTCAAGCGTAGTAATTTTAAAATTCAAACTCTTCGATAAACCGAAAATTTTCCCTCTCTCCTGCGCCTCGATTATTCGTTTTTGTACACACATGATCTTCTCTTTGCAAAATTTCCATAATTTTAGGGGTTACATTTTTTCGTCTGTGGGACTATAATGTAGTTAGTGAAAATAAGGAGGCGATGATTTGGAATTTATTCCGATAAACGACACAAAGCTGAAAATAATACTTTCCAAAAGCGATCTTGCGGAATTTGACCTTCGGGCGGATGAGCTCGACTATTCCAACACCGAAACAAAGCGGATGTTCTGGGATATTATCGGAAGAGCAAAAAGAAGCGTTGGCTTCAACTGCGACGGTATGCGTGTTCTCGTCCAGCTCTACACCTGCCGTGACGGCGGCTGCGAAATGTTCATTTCGAGTCTTGGGGATGCTTGCAGAGAGTGCTACGAATCGGAGGCTCTGCCGTCGAGCTTTCATTGTAAGACCATGTACAAAAAAGACAAAAAATACTTAAAGGAGGGCGTGTTCTGCTTTGAGTCTCTCGAATGGCTCATAACAGTCTGCCGCAGACTTTACGGAATAGGCTATTCGGGAGAAAGCTCGGCTTACATAGGCGACGACCGCCGTTTTTATCTCTTTCTTGACGGACTTGACGCCGCCGAATATATGCCGCTTGACGAATATTCGTTCATATGCGAATACGGCGAGTCTGAAAACACGGATGCCACCATGGGATTTCTTTGCGAGCACGGCAAGGAGATATGCCACACCCGAGCGGTCGAAACGCTTTCGGCGCTTTAACAAGATCCTATGCTCTTTTAAAAATCATTGACATTCTTTCGTTATTTCTCATATATTGTTGTGAGAGACTTTAAGAAAGGAGCAAACATATGAATATCACTGACTCATCGGTAGGATACCTTACCGTCAGAGTATCTACTGCGCGAGGCGCTATTCCGCTTGAGGGAGCGACGGTAAACATACGTGGCAATGATGAGGAAAGCTCGACTATCCTTTATTCCCTGCTTTCTGGAAACGACGGAAAAACGCCCCGTGTTCCTCTTGCCGCGCCACCAAAGGAAAATTCCGATCTTCCCGGAGGCGCTTCGGCATTCTCGACCTACAACATAGACGTTTTTAAGGAGGGATACGTTCCCTTATACTTTCACAACGTACCGATCTTCCCGTCCGTGATCTCGGTACAGCCCGCCGTTATGGTGCCCGCCGACAGTCTGTCGGATATGGGACGGGAGCAGGACATTGACAGCTCTCCGAGCACGACGCTTGAATGAGGTAACGCCTATGGATGCAAATATTCCTTACATTCCCGAGACCATAACGGTACATCTCGGTGCGCCCAACGCAGATGCGGAGAACGTCACGCTTCCGTTTGCCGAATATATCGCCAACGTGGCGTCGAGCGAGATATATCCCACATGGCCCGAAAGCGCCATAAGAGCCAACATATACGCGCAGATCTCATTTGCGCTGAACCGTATCTACACAGAATATTACAGAATTCGCGGCTATGATTTTGACATTACGAATTCTACGGCTTACGATCAGTATTTTGTCAAGGACAGAGACTATTTTGAGAACATCAGCGAGATCGTGGGCGATCTTTTCAACAACTATATCGTGCGCAGAGGAAACGTAGAGCCTCTTTTCGCTCAATACTGCGACGGAGTGGAGGTAAGCTGTAACGGACTTTCACAATGGGGCTCGGTAGAGCTTGCAAATCAGGGATATACTCCCTATGAGATATTGCAGTATTACTACGGAGAGGACATTGACCTTGTGCGCGACGCGCCCGTTATGGGTATTTCGTCGAGTCTGCCCGACAGACTTCTGAGAATAGGAACGGCGGGCGACGACGTACGCCAGATACAGATAAGGCTCAACCGCATATCCGACAACTATCCGTCGATACCTAAGATAGCCGAGCCCGACGGCGTGTTCTCCTTTGATACTGAAGAGGCGGTAAAGCAGTTTCAGGAGATATTTTCTCTTACGCCCGACGGGGTGGTAGGAAAGTCAACCTGGTTTGCAATACAGTTTATCTACAACGCCGTCAAGCGTCTCAATGAGCTAAACTCAGAGGGTATAAAGCTCTCGGAGGTAACGCAACAGTACCCCGGAGCTACCGTACAGGGCGACAGTGGTGTGGGTGTACAGAACATTCAGTATCTTATTGCGTATCTTTCTAAATTTTACAGCACCATTCCCTCGGTCGCTATAGACGGCATATACGGCGCGTCGACCGCCGATGCGGTAAGAGCCGTTCAGCGAACCTTTGATCTTCCCGTTACGGGTGAGGTGGATTTCGACACATGGGACGTAATGTACAGGACCTACCTCGGATTTATCGAAACGATACCCTACGAATACATTGAGGGCAACATTCTTCCCTACCCCGGGATCCCTTTACGCATAGGCTCGGAGGACGACAGCGTGCGTGTACTTCAGGAATACCTGAGCTTTATTTCGGGCTTTATTCCCGAGGTGCCCTCTGTAAACGTAACGGGATATTTCGGCACGCAGACGCGCGCGGCGGTAATAGCGTTTCAACAGCTCTACGGCATCCCCGCAAACGGAACGGTCGGAAGCGTTACATGGAACGCCATTTCCGATCTTTACAGCGATCTGTACAACGGAAGCCGTCTCGGTGAGGGGCAATACCCCGGATATGAGATAGGACGATAGGAGGAAATATGACAGACCATCCGACATACACGACAGCCGTAAGGAATTTGCAAAGGTACCTGCGCGCTCACGCGGACGGAAGTGAGGGCTCGGAGGTATTTGCCGCAGTTCCGATAGACGGCATATACGATACAGCCACGGAGGCGGCTGTATCGGAATTTCAGAAAATAAAAGGGCTCCCCGTCACGGGTATCGTTGACAGAGCAACGTCCGACGCGCTCTTTTTAGATTATCTTCTTATCACGGCTCCCGATAGGCGCATGACGCATCCCGATTTTTTCCCCGCAATACCCGAGAATTATGTGACCGATTTCGGAGAGAAGAGCTCGTTTATCTCGGTGCTTCAGTTCACTCTTGACGAGATAAGGCTCGGATACGACACCTTCCCCGCCTTTGAGATGAGCGGTATCTACGACGCGGACACCTCTCTTGCGGTCAAGGAATTTCAGCGCATCCACTCCCTACCAATTACGGGAAGAGTGGACAGACGGACGTGGAACGAGATAGCCCTCGCCTATAACAGCTACGCAAGATACACAAAATAGAGCAGTATTTTTTATGCCTCTTCCGCGTAGAATTAAGTGAGACTGCGCCATATGCTTACGCGTCTGTTTGATCATCTGCAAATCAAAACGAAAATATTTTTCTGTCTGTTTTAAAAATACTTCCTCGGGGCAATAATCTTCCGTCGAATAAAGTAAAAATAAACCAAATCCAAAGAAGGTCATAATATGTCAAATAAATTTACCCAAAAAGCGCAAAACACCCTTAACAACGCGCTCAACATCGCCCGTGAGCTCGGGCACACCTACATCGGCTCGGAGCACATACTTTTAGGTCTACTATCCGAGGGCGACAGCATCGCCTCCCGTCTGCTTACGACGCGCGGAGCGGACATTAAAAAGCTCAGAAGCACCGTGATCGACATCTCGGGCGTGGGCTCACGAAGTCAGGTAACGCCTGCGGATATGACGCCGAGGGCAAAAAAGGTCATAGAAGCGTCCGCCGCGGAGTCGCAAAGAGGCGGAAACGATTATATAGGAACCGAGCACATTCTGTACGCTCTTATGTCCGAGAAGGACTCGGTGGCTGTCAGGCTGCTTGAAGCCGAGGGCATTCCCGCCTCCGAGGTCATAAGCGATCTCAACGCTTTTATAAGCGCCTCGACGGGAAGATCGGACAGACGCGAGCCGAGGCAAGAGAGCAAGGGCGCTTGCGACGACAAGCTACGCATAAAGGGCGCGCCGATGCTCAGCGCGCACGGCAGAGATCTTACCGCCTCGGCGCGTGAGGGAAAGCTCGATCCGCTCATCGGCAGAGAAAAGGAGACCGAGCGGCTCATACAGATACTTTCGCGGCGGACAAAAAACAATCCCTGTCTCATCGGTGAGCCCGGAGTAGGAAAAACGGCGGTCGTTGAGGGGCTTGCCGAGCGCATAGCCGCGCGCCGTGTGCCCGAAAATCTTTGTGATCGGCGGATAGTGACACTCAACATTCCGTCCATGATAGCGGGAGCAAAATACAGAGGTGAATTTGAGGACAGAATGAAGACCGTGATGGAGGAGGTGGAGAAAAATCCCGACATCATCCTTTTCATAGACGAGATACACGTTATCATCGGCGCGGGCGCGGCAGAGGGCGCTGTGGATGCCGCAAACATCATAAAGCCCGCTTTGGCTCGCGGTCAGCTTCAGGTCATAGGCGCGACGACCGTCTCCGAATACAGAACGAGGATCGAAAAGGATCCCGCGCTTGAGCGGCGCTTTCAATCGGTATATGTGGGGGAGCCAACCGAGGTTGAGGCTCTCAACATACTATCGGGACTCAGGGAAAAATACGAGGAGCATCACAAGCTTTCGATAAGCGACGAGGCTCTATCGGCGGCGGTCAGCCTTTCGGTACGTTATATTCCCGACAGATTTTTGCCAGACAAGGCGATAGATCTCATTGACGAGGCGGCGTCACGGGTGCGCATACGCAAGGGCGCTCCGCACCCGACGCTGTCTTTGCTTGAAAGTCAGCTTGCACAGCTTTCGGCAGAGAAAGACCGCGCGGTGGAATGTCAGGATTTTGAGCTTGCCGCGAGCGTTCGCGACAGAGAAATATCGCTCAGACGCCGTCTTAGCGAGGAGCAGAGGCAGACAGCGCTCGTCTCGGACGCTGATGCGTTGAGCGTTACAAGGGCAGACGTTGCCGATATTGTTACGGAATGGACGGGAATACCCGTGAGCGATCTGCTTGCCGACGAGAACGAGAAGCTGCTATCTCTTGAAGATCGGCTCTCACGGCGCGTCATAGGTCAATCAGAAGCTATACGGGCGGTATCTCTTGCTATCAGGAGAGGAAGAATTGGACTTAAAGATCCCAAGCGCCCCACGGGCTCGTTTATATTCATAGGCAAAACGGGAGTCGGAAAGACAAAGCTATCCACGGCTATCGCCTGCGAGATATTTGGAAGTGAGAGCGCGCTGATAAGGCTCGATATGTCGGAATATATGGAAAAGCATTCGGTATCGAGGCTGATCGGCTCTCCCCCCGGATACGTCGGCTATGAGGACGGCGGACAGCTTACCGAAAGGATACGCCGACGCCCCTATTCGGTCGTTTTGTTTGACGAGATCGAGAAGGCGCATCCCGACGTTTTTAATATTCTTTTGCAGATACTTGAGGACGGCTCTCTTACAGACAGTCAGGGCAGACGCGCGGATTTTTCCAATTCGATAATAATTATGACCTCAAACGCGGGAGCCGAGGGCAAGCGTGTGTTGGGATTTACAAGCGGTAAGGATTCGGAGGAAGAACAGGAGCGCGAAAGATCGGATATGCTCGGTGCGCTTCGTTCGGGCTTTCGCCCTGAATTCCTCAACCGTGTTGATGACATAATCGTATTCAGATCGCTTGACGTCGGAGACATTGAAGAAATAGCATCGGGGATGCTTAGCAAGGTATCGGAACGCGCCAAGGGGCTTGACGTTGAGCTTAGCTTTGACGCGCAGGTAGCGAAATTCCTATCCGAGCGGAGCTTTTCTCAAAGCTATGGCGCGCGTCAGGTGCGAAGAAACGTGACGCGGTTTATTGAAGATCCTCTTTCCGAGGAGTTCCTGCGCGGAAGTGTGAAGCGCGGCGACAGCGTATTGGCAAGAGTCGGAGACGAAAGCATTATATTTGACTCATTATAACCAAAAGGCGCTGTCTCATAAAAAAGTGAGACAGCTCTTTGCTTTTGTTAATTTGAGTTTATCTTTTTCGCTTACGCGAAAAGGCACGAACGGGGTTCCTACTCCGCTACGCTCCGTGGCAAGAACGAAGTTCTTGCGGTTCGTGCGGTGGGATGTTTGATATGTGTAAATATATCCCCAATGAGGAAAGTGCAGTAAAGCGACTTCGTCGCAAGATCCTTCGACTCTTTCTTTAGATGCACCCATAAGCGGTTCGGGCTCAGGATGACAAGTTAGTGTATGAGAGGTAAATGGATATATGCCAAAGTTTATTACGGGCACCTTATTATAGGTTTATGCATATGTTCGTCGCCCAACATCCACTATCTGTCATCCTGAACGGCTTGCTACCCTGCAAGCCATGTGAAGGATCTTTTTTGCGTCAGCAAAATTTACCTTAGATTTGCTATGGTTTGTTTTTTCACTTTACCTCATTTGAACGCAAAAATAAAATCTC
>JAFTYG010000060.1 GCA_017461365.1 Clostridia bacterium
ATGTTGTTGGCACTCGTTACGCTGTCGGTAAACCACGCGTAGGTCGTACCCATGAGCATTGTAAAGCAAAGCAACAGTGAAATTACACTTGCTATCAGTGCTCTTTTTGTGGATTTCTTATTAGTCATTTTTTCTTTTCCTCCTTAAATTTTTATTTTGGGTGACTAATATCCAATTACCATTATAGCACATTTCTCCAAAATGTCAAGATATTGCCCTCAATTTTGTAGCATTACACATAAGAGACTTCTTATTATTGTAAAAATTTACATATAAAGCATAAGAGACTTATTTTGAATGTGGGTGTATGGAAGTGTAGCGGTGGGGGAAATTATTGTGCGGCAAGCTCGGGCGACCAATGGTCGCCTCTACGAGCAAACTCCAATTTGACGCCACGGAGCGTAGCGGAATAGGAACTCCATTCGTGCCTTTTATCTTTTTGCCTTTCGCCGATGGCGAAAAGGCAAAAGATAAAAAGACAAACAGACCTCGGAATTCTCCGAGGTCTGTTTTCAATAATTGTAAGAAAACTACTTGTATTTAATAATTACTTGTATTTTCTCTTGCGAGCTGCTTCCGACTTCTTTTTGCGCTTAACGCTGGGCTTCTCATAGTGTTCTCTCTTGCGAAGCTCGGTGAGGACGCCGGAACGAGCCATTGCACGCTTAAAGCGACGAAGTGCGCTATCCAAGGATTCGCCTTCTTTTACTCTAATTTCTGCCATTTTCTGTTTTCCCTCCCTCCGCATATTGCCAGAGACAATCAAAATCACATAGTATTATACACTATTTTCCTATCTTTGTCAATAGCTTTTTATTATATTTTTTATTTTTCCTTACTTTCTATATAATCTATCGCAAGCGCCGCCAGTGATGCAAAGCCGTGGTCTCGGCTTCCCTTTCCTTCCATATACTCCCAGAGCGTTCCCGTTGACTCGACCATTCCGCCAAAAAAGCGTTTGAGATCGGTGCGCAAAAGCTCGGGCTCATCTATCTTCATAAGCGTGAGTATTCTCAAATAAAATCCGATAAATGCATTTACGGGCACGTATTCTATGCCCTCGGCATCAAAATATGCAAATCCCGAGCGTACGTGGGCTTTGAGCTTTTCATATTTTTTATCGTTCAGGTCAAATCCTCCGAAGAGTATTGCGTAATACTGCCCCGCCTCCGAGGAATTTTTCGTATTTACGAGCTTACCGTCCCAATCCTTTACGGCGTTATCTACAAACACCTCTCCGTCAAAGGAAAGCGCTGCCGTTCTCTTTGCCACTCTCTCGGCTTTCTCTGCGAGCGTTTTGTCCCCGTATAGCTCTGCCGCCGCTCTAAGCACCTCGGCATAGAGAAAGTTTGTGGGATAGTTTACGTTCTGAACCCAATCGTTTGCTGTCGACCACTCTACAAAGTTCCACGACGGCAGATCTTGTAGGAGTCCGTCTGCGTTTTCGTGACTCTCAAGGAAGGAGATCACACCGTAAACGCTATCTCTGAACAGCTCTTTATCAATGCTTGTATTTCTTTTGGTAAGGTACTCCTTGACCTCAATTACGTACCACATATCCCACTGTGGGATAAACTTTCCGTTTTCGTGCTCGTCGGCGGGGTAGCACATGGGAAGAACTCCCTTGGGATATTCTCCGTTATATTCGTAAAGTCTGTAGTTTTCAAGGAATGCGTCCTCGACACTGCTCTTTCCCGTGAGGAAATATTCGGCTCTGCCCGTAAAGAAGCTATCGCAGAGCCAGCCCGCTCTCTCTCTCGAGGGGCAATCTGTATAGAGGTCGACGGCGTTATGAACGAAGGTCGACTCTGCCGCCTTATATATCTCTGCAAGCTCCGTATCCTTGATTTTTCTTGGGATGAGGCGCTCTCTGTCCTGCTCGAAGGTACGCAGACAGAAGGAATTCAGTCTGACGGTTCCCATCTTTACCATAACCGTAGCGAGGCGGCAGGTATAGGGCTCGAAGCTCTCGGCGTCGATCTTATCGCCTGCTTTAGCCGTATATTCGAACACGTTCTGCATATTTATGCGTGTGAACTCGAATTTATTTGGTGAGCAATATTCCGAAAATCCGACTACCACGTCAGCATCCTCGAGCGCGTCAGCGCAAATTCCGATAAAGCCCGTTTCTATTTTTCCGAGGTCGACTATAACGTAATCGCCTGCTGAGAGCTGTATGGGCAGGCTTCCCTTACCCGTTTTCTGCTCCTGTCTCTGCTTTTGTATCCAACGGAAAGGCTTATAGGGTATCTCATCCTCATCAAACCGTCCCCACTCCTTGCTTATCGCGAAGGATGTGCGTGTGAGGCGGCAAGGGAGATCGGCTTCGTATCTGAAGCGTCCCGACGAAGCAAATCCATCGGCGTATATGACATCATACTTCGGGTAAGGAACGCGGCGCTCAAGGTACTTGGGCGTATTCTCGGCGGCGGTGAGCTTTACTGCGTATTTTTCGCTGTACGGTTCTTTTTCGGAAAGGTCGAACACCTCTCCGAAGTGTCTTTGCGCCGAATACCGTTCGGTCTTTTGCAGGCATTTAGCTGAGCGGTAGCCCGAAAAATCTCTGCCCGTATAAAGGATAGGCTCATCTCCGCGTCGAAGCTCTGCGACGACGAAGGAGCTCTGACGGACGGTTGAGAGTGATCCGCAGTTATATCCCGCGACCTCTATGACTATCTCGTTCTTTTTTCCCTCTATGGAAAATCTGTCGAGGGGTAGGACGTCGACTCTTGCGTATCCTCCCGCCGCTCTTGCGGGGCCGAAGGCGACGAAGCGTCCGTTTACCGTCAGGCGGTAGAACGAAAACGCGGATATGTACAGTGTAGTATCTTTAAGGCTGTCTGTCTCGGCGCGCAGCTCAAGGCGATAGTTAAGCTCTCTTTCCTTTCCCTCGGCAAAGACGGGGATTGCTTTTTTGAACATATTTTTTCCTCTCTTTATCTTCTATAAAAAGAACGGGGCATCTCAGCCCCGTTCTTAAAGGCTTTACTTAAACGTAAAATCCTCTTTTTTATTATCTTATGACTATATTTACGATCTTATTGGGAACGGCGATCTCCTTGACTATCGTCTTTCCTTCGATCGCTGCCGCGACCTTTTCGTCCGCCTTTGCTGCGGCTATTGCCTCGGGCGCGGGGCAATTCAGAGGAACGGCGATGGTCGAGCGCACCTTACCGTTTATCTGTACGGCGATCTCAACGGTATTATCGACCGTCTTTGCCTCATCGTACTCGGGCCACTTTGCAACCGAGCAGAGAGTTTTATTTCCGAGCATTTCCCATATCTCCTCGGAGATGTGAGGCGCGAAGGGGCAAAGGAGGCGAACGAGAACCGAGAGCTCATCCTTTGTTATCGAGCCGTGCTCGTACACGGTATTGACATAGCTCATCATAGCGGCGATGGCGGTATTGAACTTCATATCGTCGATGTCGCTTGTGACCTTCTTTATCAGCTTATGGAGTGCGACCTCCATTTTGTCGGAGGAAACGCCCTCGCCCTTTACCATATCGGTGAGGTCGGCTATTCTGTCAAGAAATCTCTTACAGCCCTTGACGCTACTATCCGACCAAGGAGCCGCTGCGCCGTAGTCTCCCATAAAGAGGATGTAGGTACGGAGAACGTCTGCGCCGTACTTATCGACGACCTCGTTGGGATCGACGACATTGCCGCGCGACTTGGACATCTTCTCTCCATCGGGGCCGAGGATAAGTCCCTGCGCGGTTCTCTTTGCGTAGGGCTCTTCGGTATTGACCTCGCCCATGTCGTAAAGGAACTTATGCCAGAAGCGCGAGTAGATCATATGTCTCGTTACGTGCTCCATACCGCCGTTGTACCAATCGACGGGCATCCAATATTTAAGCTTTTCGGGATCTGCGAGGCACTTATCGTTGTGGGGATCGACGTAACGGAGGAAATACCACGACGAGCCTGCCCACTGAGGCATGGTGTCGGTCTCTCTCTTTGCGTCGCCGCCGCACTGCGGGCACTTGCAGTTTACAAATTCGGGGATCTTAGCCAGAGGGCTCTCGCCGCCCTCGCCAGGCTCAAAGTTCTTTACGTCGGGGAGTCTTAAGGGGAGCTCCTCCTCGGGTACGGCTACCATTCCGCAGGTCGGGCAGTGGACTATCGGGATAGGCTCGCCCCAATATCTCTGACGGTTGAACGCCCAGTCCTTCATCTTATACTGTACGCCCTCTTCTCCGATGCCCTGCTCCTCGAGGTAGGCTATCATTCTCTTGATGGAGTCCTTTTTATTCGTGAAGCCGTTGAGGAAGTCGGAGTTTACCATATCGCCGTCGCCCGTATAAGCCGCCTCGTCGATATTTCCGCCCTTTATGACCTCGATTATATCTATTCCGAACTTCTTTGCGAATTCATAGTCGCGCTCGTCGTGCGCGGGAACTGCCATGATAGCGCCCGTGCCGTAGCCCATCATTACGTAGTCAGCGGCGTAGATCGGGATCTCCTTACCGTTGACGGGATTGATGCCGCAGATGCCCTCGATGCGAACGCCCGTTTTATCCTTATTGATCTGCGTACGCTGGAATTCGGTCTTTTTCGCGCACTCGGTCTTATACGCCTCAAGCGCGTCCATATTCGTTATCTTATCCTTGAGCTTCTCAATTATGGGATGCTCGGGAGCGATAACCATAAATGTAACTCCGAAGAGGGTATCAGGTCTTGTGGTGTAGATGCGCAGGCTCTCGTCTGTGCCGCCGACCTTGAAGTTTACGAACGCGCCCGTGGATTTGCCTATCCAGTTGATCTGCTGCTGCTTGACCTGAGGCAGATAGTCTACCTCGTCGAGTCCCGAGAGGAGTCTGTCGGCGTATTTGGTGATACGGAGATACCAAACGTCCTTGGATTTCTGAACGATGTCGCTGTGACAGATGTCGCATTTTCCGCCCTGCGAGTCCTCGTTGGAGAGAACGACCTTACAGTGGGGACAGTAGTTTACAAGCGCAGTATCGCGGAAGGCGAGACCGTTTTTGAAGAGCTCGAGGAATATATGCTGAGTCCATCTGTAATAATCCTCGTCGGTCGTGTCGATGGTTCTTGTCCAGTCGAATGAGAAGCCTACTCTCTTTAACTGATTTGTGAACTTCTCTATATTTCTGTCGGTAAGTATTCTCGGATGCGTGTTAAACTTTATTGCCGAGTTCTCTGTAGGCAGACCGAAGGCGTCAAAGCCTATGGGGAAAAGGACGTTATAGCCCTGCATCCTCTTTTTTCTGCTGACCACCTCAAGTCCCGAATATGCCTTTATGTGTCCGACGTGCATACCCGCTCCGCTGGGATAGGGGAATTCTACAAGTCCGAAAAACTTAGGCTTCTCGGAATTGTCCTGCGCCTCAAATACGCGCTCGTCCTCCCAACGCTTTTGCCATTTTTTTTCAATGTCCAAACAATCGTATCTCATTTTTCTTTTCCTTTTATGTGTGTATTCAGATCTCAGATCGCCTCAATCGGCGTAAAGCTTGTCAAGATTATAAAACTCGCGCGACTCGCGGCTGAAAATATGCACGATAACGTTACTGTAATCGAGGATGAGCCACGAATTGTTGTCTCTTCCCTCAACTCCGTAAGGCGCGACGCCTCTTTCTCCTATGCGGAATTCTACCTCTCCCGCAAGTCCCTTTATCTGCGTGCTCGAGTTACCTGTGCAGAGCACGAAATACTCAGCGATCACCGTTTTGTCCTCAACGTGGAGCACCTTTATATCTCTTCCCTTTTTTGAGTCGAGCACCTCTGCGATAGCCTCTGCAAGCTCCTTCGCGTCCGCTCCCGTCAGTGGAGTTTTTACCTCTGCTGTTTCAAACTGATCCATTCTTTTAGCCTTTCATTTTATTAAAATCTTCAACTCTTATTATTTTAATGCAAAAAAGTCATTTTGTCAATACCTATTTAGGTATTTGGGCGATACTTTCAAATACTGCTTTCCCGTCGGCTATATTTTTTGCGGTATAGACCTCATACGGGCTGTATCCCTCGTAAATACGTCTGAAGCTATCGTACCTCTTATTGAGAAAAAGCCTTTCTCGGTCAAAGCTCCCCGCTCCCGCTCCGAAATATTTTGCAAGCGCCTCTTCCATCGCTTTTCCCGAGAGCGAATAATAGGACGCTCCGCTCTCCTCTGCCACCACAGCCTCCCCGGGGGCTGTCATAAAGAATACATTTTCGTTCTCTATTTTCAAAAGCGTTTCGGCAAGCGCCGCTCCGTCGGCAGGTGTGACGTTAGTATCGGTCTTTCCGAGAAGCGCCGCTATCACCCTTGCAACCGTCAACGCATCGGCGTTTTTCCTTGCGCTCTCAATAAGTCCGCAAAGAAAGACCTTTTGCGCGTCTATACGTCCGAGATCGCCGTCGACGTAACCCGAGCGGTATCGTATGAACTGCTCTGCCGTTTTGCCGTCGAGCGTTTGCTTTCCCGCTCTCAGGGATATATAGAGTCCTTGTTCGGGATCGCTGTAATACATAGGCGACTCAAGCGTTATCTCGACGCCGCCTATAGCGTCGACCGCGTCTCTGAGGGCGTCGGGTGAGAGCACGAGATAGCTATCTATATCTACACCGAGGCTATCCGAAAGGAGCTCGCAAAGCCCCTTTGCTCCAAGCGCGCCGTACGCTCCGTTGAGCTTTTTATAGCTATTCTCGGTATATGCCGCGTAGGTATCTCTCGGTATCTGCATGACCGATGCGGTATTATTTTTCGTATCGACCGAGACGAGCATTATGACGTCGGTAAGCCCCGAGGCGCGGTCGCATCCCGCAACGAGTATATTCGTTCGGGTTTCATCTGCGGACACGGCGATGCTATCGGTAGCTGTTACGTCGTCCTTTTCGGTCGTCAAGGGGATAGATATGCAGGCGGTAAGAGCTACGGTGAGCATTACCGACAGGGTGATTGTGAGGAGCTTGGTTTTTTTCATTTTAAATCTCGCTTTTTATTTATATTGGAAATATGTAAAAAGCGGGTTGGGGGAAAGTTAGTGAACAAGTTGTATTATGTAAAAACATCCCAAATGGACAAAGTGCAGTAAAGCGACTTCGTCGCAAGATCCTTCGAATGTTTCCGAGGATGCCCCCATAAACGGTTCGGGCTCAGGATGACAAGTTAGTGTATGTTAGGTAAGTTACGTTGTACAAGCACCAAAGTATGGTGCGACAACATATATATACAACCCTCTCCACCCTACATTACGTGTCATCCTGAACGGCTTGCTACCTTGCAAGCCATGTGAAGGATCTTTTTTGCGTCAGCAAAATTTACCTTTAGAGAAAAACAAAACAGATTTTCTCCGCATAATGAAATAACACACACTAATTTATTGTCCCATCACTTTTCAGAAATAAGCCAATTTCTTGCCTCAAATGTATCTGCGCTTACTACTGTTCCGTCCTCGATAAGACCTTTAACCGTCATATCAAATGACATTATCAGAGTATCATTCAGATGCGCAAGTCTCTCTGCCTCGGTCATTTTCTCGGGCTCTTTCGAAAAGAAATACTCCCGAAGCCGCACGCAGTCCTCAAACGTCCTCGACATATCGATATAATCGGCAAGGTAAACAAGCTTTTCGCATATACTCATATCCCGTCTACCCGTAGTATGCCACCTAACCGCCGAAATTATATCATCCTCAGCAAATTCGGGATAAAGCTCAGGGATAAGCGCCGCCGCTGTCCTTGCGTGAAAGGTCTTGGGGGCGCAGACGTCCTCCTTTGTTACCTCTAGTCCCTTTTGCGCGCAGATCATTATCTGTCTTTCGGTGGAATATTCCTTTGTTATATCGTGCAGAAGCGCCGCCGCCCTGAGCGTCATTATTTTTTCGGGAGCGTAGAGCTCTCCGAGGCGCGCAGCCATTTTTTCGACCTCGGCGGTATGTCTGTATCGCTTCTGCGACATTTTATTTTCTATATCGCTCCGCAGAGCCGAAAGCATATTTTCGGTTATCATTTATTTCAGCCTCGATCAATATACAGTCTGTTTTCACGGATAAATTTTTCGACCGACGGGGGAACCATGGCGGAAATATCTCTTCCCTCTCTTACCGCCCTTTTTATCTCTGTGGACGAGATCTTCACGGGCTCGGTGATTATCTTTCGGAACATCACGCCGTGCTTTTCGTAGTATTCCCCGAGCTTCGCCACTATCCTCTTGGTAATTACGGGATCGTCCTCACGTCTGACGTATGCGGGATAACACATTTTGAGTATATCCTCATATCTGTACCACGTGTCAAAGCTCAGCACCATATCGGTACCGCAGAGCAAAAACAGCCGTGTATTCGGGCGTTCGAGCTCCTTTAGGGTATCGTAGGTATAGCTTTTTCCGCCTCGGCTTATCTCGACGTCGGAAATAACGACTCCGTCGATATTCTCAAACGCGAGCTCGCACATTTTCAGGCGGTAGAGCGGATCGTCAAAGCTATCGGGCTCTTTATGCGGCGGTATGCAGTTCGGTATGACGAAAAGATAGTCGAGCTTCATCTGCTCCATAAAAGCCTTTGCTGCCGCAACGTGTCCGTTATGCACAGGGGCGAACGTACCGCCGAAAACGCCCACTCTCAGCATATCCATTCCGTTCATAGCTCTATTCTTTTATTGTTCACCGACTCGCGGTAAAGGATTATTTTTCTTCCCACGACGCCCACTACGTCTGCGCTCGTCGCTTCGGCAAGCTCGTTTGCCATATCCTTGGGCGTTTCCATTGAATTTTCAAGAACGGTGAGCTTTATGAGCTCTCTTGCTTCAAGCGCGTCGGAGACCGTCTTGATAAGATTTTCCCCAATACCGCCCTTGCCTATCTGCATAATTGCGGGGATGCCGTTGGCAAGTCCGCGCAGATATGCTCTCTGTTTTGACGTTATCATTATTCTTTCCTCATTTTAATGTTTTAAGATATTTTGCGAAAAGCTCTATGGCTTTGCCTCTGTGAGACACGGCGTTCTTCTCCTCTGCGCTGAGCTCTGCAAAGGTCTTGCCGAGCGGTTCGTAATAAAACAGCGGATCGTAGCCAAAGCCGCCCTCGCCTCTGTATTCGTCGATGATCACTCCCTCGGTTTCGCCGCGGAAGAAGTGGTACGTGTTTTTTTCTTCGGGTAAAACACACGCGATAGTACAAACGAACCTTGCCGAGCGGTCAGCCTTATCGCTCAGATTTTTGAGAAGCAGAGCGTTATTTTCCTTATCGTTGCCGTGCTCCCCCGCGTATCTTGCCGAGTACACGCCCGGCGCGCCGTCAAGGGCATTCACAGAGAGCCCTGAGTCCTCGCCTATGCCGATATATCCGCTCTTTGCCGCCGCCAGAGCCTTGATGCACGCGTTATCCTCAAAGGTCTTTCCGTTCTCCTCGATCTCGCCGTAAATTCCGACGTCATCGAGCGAAAGTATCTCAACGCCGTCGATATATTTACCGAGCGTTGCCTGCCATTCGCTTATTTTGTGTTTGTTTCTTGATGCAAGTACGATCTTCATATCATTCAAACAACGCCTTTACGAATTCCTTATTATCAAACTCCTGCATATCGTCGATCTTTTCACCGACGCCGATGAATTTAACGGGTATGCCGAGCTCGCTCTTGATCGAGATAGCGATACCGCCCTTTGCGGTGCCGTCGAGCTTATTGAGCACAAGTCCCGTAATATTTGCCGCATTGCGGAATTCCTTTGCCTGAATTATGGCGTTCTGTCCCGTTGTGGCATCAAGTACAAGCAAGTTCTCTCTTGCCGCGTCGGGCAGCTCTCTGTCGATGACTCTGTTTATCTTAGCAAGCTCGTTCATAAGGTTTACCTTATTGTGAAGTCTGCCCGCAGTATCTATTATAAGCACGTCCGCCTGCTTTCTCTTGGCGTATGCTATCGCGTCGTAAACGACAGCCGCAGGATCGCTTCCCTCATTCTGCTTTACGATGTCCGCGCCCGATCTCTCGCACCAAACGGCAAGCTGATCTATCGCCGCCGCTCTGAACGTATCTGCCGCCGCTACGACGACCTTTTTGCCCTTGGAGACGAGGCGGTTGGAGATCTTACCTATCGAGGTGGTCTTGCCCGCGCCGTTTACGCCGATAACGAGGATAACAGAGGGAGTTGTGGAAAGGTTAAGCTCCTCGCCCTCTCCTATCATATCCTCAAGTATTCCGCGCAGAGCCGCCGTTACCTGATCCTTTTCTTTAAGTCTGCCCGATTTTACCTCATCGCGCAGCTTTTCCATTATCTCCTCGACAGCTCCGACTCCGATGTCCGACATTATAAGAAGCTCCTCGAGCTCCTCAAGCAGATCCTCGTCGACCTTTACGAATGCCTTGAGCACCTCGTCTATCTGTCCGAATATCGCCTTTTTAGTCTTTGAAAGCCCCGCTTTCAGCTTATCCAAAAATGCCATCCCATTCTTCTCCCTTTTTCTTAGAAATATCGTTTACGTCAAGCTCGAGCACCTTTGAGATACCTCTCTCGGGCATCGTTACTCCGTAAAGTCTGTTTGCCGCCTCCATAGTTCCGCGGCGGTGTGTTATCATAATAAACTGCGTTCCGCTTGCGTATCTCTTGATATACTCGGCAAGCCTTGCCACGTTTACCTCGTCAAGCGCCGCTTCTATCTCGTCGAGGATACAGAAGGGCGTGGGGTTCGCCTGAAGTATCGCAAAGAAGAGCGCAACGCCGATAAATGACTGCTCGCCTCCCGAGAGCTGTACCATATTTTTGATTATCTTTCCGGGGGGCGCCGCCTTTATCTCGATGCCCGATTCGAGCACGTTGTCGGGATCGGACAGCGACAGCTCCGCAGAGCCTCCTCCGAAAAGCTCGGAGAAGGTCTTATTGAAGTTTTCGTTTATCTGATTGAAGGAGTCGATAAACGCAGTTTTCATCTCGCCCTCGAGCTTTCCGATAATATCGAGAAGATCGGCGCGCGATGCTTCGAGGTCGTTTATCTGCCCCGCCATATAATCGTATCTTGCCTTGACGTCCTTATATTTATTCACCGCGTCAAGATCGACGTTTCCGAGAACTCTGAGCTTATTGCGGCACTCTGTCTGCTTTGCAGCAGTTTCTCCTCTCGTCTCAGCCGTTAGCTGAGGATAGCCCAGCGCCATAGCGTCGGCGCGCGTCAGCTCATGCTCGTCCCAGAGCTTTGAGGCGAGCTTATCCTGCTCGGCGCGAAGGTTATTAAGGCGGTTTTCGAAGCGCGTGTACTCCTTGAAGATCAGCTCCTTTTGCGCGAGCTTTTCACGCGTTTTCTGCGTTACCTCGTTTATCTTGCGCTTGAACTCGGCGTTTCCGTCCTCGAGCCTTGCGCGCTTTTCGTTGAGCTCGTCGAGTATCCTCTGCCCCTCGGCAAAGTTCTCTCGGTTCTCAGTTCTTTCGCGCTCGTATTCGGCTATCCGACCTTCAAGCAGCTCTGTCCTCGACCTCTGCTCCTCGACAGACGCGAGAAATTCTCTTTGTCTTGCCTCGGACTCGGCTGAGAGTCTTTCCTCGGTCTCTATGTCCTTTTTCATCTCGTTCATCGAGATGTAAATTTCGGTCATTCTCGCCTCGGCGTCGTTCTTCCTGTCGAGCGCGTCGTTGCGCTTTACGTCCATATCCGAGCGCGCGGCACTTATCTCGCTTATCTGTACCTCGAGCTCACCCTGTCTTACGACAAGATTTTTTCTGTCCTCCTCATACTGCTCGCGCTCCTTGAGGAGTCCGCCGTAGTCGGCTTTGAGCTTTTCTGTGAGCGCTTCGTTTGCTTCGAGCTTTGCCGTTACCTGCTCGAGTCGGTTATTCTCCGAGTCGCGCATTACCTTGATAAGGCTCATCTTCTGCTCTGCCGAGTCCTTGTCCTCCTCGATCTCGGTTATTTTTTCTCCGAGCTTCGAAAATTCCGCGGAGAGCTTTTCTATCTTCTTTTCAAGCTCGGCGGCGTCAGCTTCAAGGCGTTTTATCTCAGCCGCTCTTCCGAGGATATTTCCGTTTTTGCGGACCGATCCTCCCGTAAGCGAGCCGCCGACGTTTATCTGCTGACCGTCAAGCGTTACGGCGCGAACTCTGTAGCGCAGGCTCTTTGCCATCGCCGTTGCGTTATCGACCGTATCGAATATAAGCGTTCTGCCGAGAAGTCCCGAGAGTATATTCTCAAATTTTCTGTCAGCCTCAACAAGCTCGTCGGCAACCGCGATATAGCCCGTAAAGCCCATCGCCTCCTTCATTTCGGGGGTGGACGTCTGACCTCTCATTGATGTCAGCGGGAAGAAGGTGGCTCTTCCCTCCTCGGCTTTTTTAAGGGCGAACATCGCCGCCTTAGCGACGCTTTCGTCCTCAACGACGATATGCTGGAGGTTTGCGCCGAGAGCTGTCTCTATCGCCGTTATATATCTGTCCTCAACGCGTATGAGCGTGGAGAGCGGGCCGTATATCTTTCCGCATTTATTGCCGAATCGGTCTGTAATACCGCCCTCGGCGTATTTTTTCATAACGAAGCGGACGCTTCCCGCGTAACCCTCAAGATGCTGCTCCATAGTCTTGAAGGTCTCTATTCTCTGCACCACCGAATTTCTGCGCAGGCGCATATCGGTGAGCGTTTCGTTTTTGTCCTGTCTCTCGGAATAAAGGTCGGAGAGCGTTGCCGTATATCCGTCGAGCTCTGCGGTAGTCTTTTCCGCCGCATCGTCGTAATTTGCGACGGCACCCTTTATCCGCTCGCACTCGGCGCGCATATTCTCCGAGTTTTTCTCGTAGCCCTCTATCTCACGGAGCACTGCCATATTCTTGTCGCTCTCACTGTCGCGCGAGTTATCTATAAATTCTATTCTCGCCTTGACTGCGGTAAGATCTCCCTCGAGCGCGCGTATATCGGACAGCGCGCTGTCAATATTGAAGTCAAGCTCTCTTGCCTCTGCCGCCGCGCGTGCCTGCTCGGACTTTTTGTCCTCGTATTCCTTTTCCTTTTCAGATAGAGAGGCGCGTATATCGGATATTTTTGCCGCGCGCTCCGCCTCTGCCGTCATTTCCGCCTCTGCTGAGCGCTTTGCCGATGCCGCCGCGCCCTCTGCCGCCGCGATCATTTCCTTTGTATGAAGAATATTCGCCTCGGTTATCCTGTATGCGCTGTCGAGCCCGTGGTTTATCTCGGTCTGCTGTCTTATTTCTTTCAAAAGCTCCTCGGACTCGGCGGCGTTTGACTGCGATATTTCAAAGAGCTTATCGCTCTGTACCTCGAGCGCCTTTACCGCGTCGTCGGCGTTTTGCAGATCGAACTCGGCGTTGCGGAAGCTCTCCTCGCACTTATTTACGTCGGCGCGGAGCTTTTCGGTGTCATAGAGCCAGAGCTGAACGTCGACCTTCTTTTTCGTTTCTAAAAGCTCGATAGCCTTTTTTGCTTTCTCGGCTTCCTTTTGCAAAGGCACGACCTGCGCCTCGACCTCCGAGAACACGTCTCGGATACGCGTCATATTTTCCTCGGTGTGCGCAAGCTGTCGCTCGGTCTCGCTCTTTTTGTGGCGGTACTTTGCGATACCCGACGCGTCCTCGAAAATACTTCTTCTCTCGTCGCTCTTACGCGAGATCATCTCAGCGATCTTACCCTGACCGATGATAGAATATCCGTCGCGTCCGACACCCGTATTCATAAATAGCTCGTATATATCGCGGAGTCTTACGGCGCGTCGGTTTATGTAATATTCGCTCTCTCCCGAGCGGTAGTAGCGTCTCGTTACCGTTACCTCGTCGTAGGGGCAATCGAGTCTGCCGAGCATACCCGTATTGTCAAATGTGACAGACACCTCGGCAAAGCCCATAGGTCTGCGGCTGTCCGCTCCTCCGAAGATGATGTCCTCCATCTTCGTGCCTCGGATGCTTTTTGAGGATATTTCGCCAAGCACCCAACGCATAGCGTCGGAGATATTCGATTTTCCGCTTCCGTTAGGGCCGACGATGACGGTAGCTCCGCCCTCAAAGGTCAGCTTGGTTTTATCGGGGAAGGATTTAAAGCCATGCAGCTCGAGTGATTTAAGATACACTGATTATCTCCTCTCGTTACGTTTTCTACAATACTCTAATATTATATTATAACCTATAATCTCATTTTTTTCAAGCACTTTTACGCGTGTTATTCCATATTTTTCGCAAATTCTGAGCTTATTTCTTCTTTTTTGCCCCACAGCCTTCGACGTTGAGCCGCGCGAGACGTATATGCACAGCTCTCCGCCGTCTATATCGAGCGTGTCAAGCTCCTCGCAAATGCGTCTGAAATATAGCTCGCTCATAGCCATCTCACCGATAGCCGAATGGTTTGCCCCTGCTACGACGCAGCTCTCGTCAGAAAGATTTTCCGAAGCACAGAGCCCCACTCGGATACAGGGCACGCCCGCGCGGTCAAAAATATCAAGGACGTTCGCCGTCCTCTCGACCGCCACCTCGTCGGTGAGCGGTATATAGCTCCCGTTTTCGGTCATATCGGCAAGGGCGGTATCTCTGAACACTACCGTAGGATATACTCTTGCTCCGTCGGCGCCAAGCTCGATTATCCTTTTCGCCGTCAGCATCTCGCTTTCGGCGTCGGACTCGGGAAGTCCTATCATCATCTGCCCGATAAGCGTAAAGCCGTAGCTCTTCACCGCTCTGCAAGCTCTCTCAGCGCAACGCGCGTCATGTCCTCTGCCCGAGGCTGTCAGCACCTTGTCGGACAGACTTTGAAGCCCAAGTTCAACGGTGCGCACTCCGTAGTGCGAAAGGACGGTAAGTATCTCGTCGTCTATATAATCGGGGCGAGTGGAAAGCCTTATGGAGCGCACCCTTCCGCTGTCGATATATTTCTGCGCTCTGTCAAGCAGATCGACCATAAGAGCGCGGTCAATGCCCGTAAACGAGCCGCCGAAGAAGGCTATCTCGCACTCGTCGTCCTCTCCGACGGTCGTGAGCGCCTCGTCTATCTCACGCTCGACCGACGCGGGATCGAATGACATATGCCCCGAAATCGAGCGTTGATTGCAGAAAACGCAATTGTTAGGACAACCCAAATGGGGGATAAATATTGGTATGTTTATGTGGCGTGGCAATTATATCACCTCCGTATTTCTTCACCCCACCATTATACCATAATCGCGATGTTTTTTCAATATCAAAATCATTTCGGTAAATGCGAAATGGAATTTGATGAGCAAATTTGAGTTTGTCTTTTTCGCCGTTGGCGAAAAGTCGATATGTTCGCACACACATTATCGTAGAGATCGGCGTCCGTATATATTTGCGTTCAAACAATGATTTGAACATCCCGATAAATTCTAAACTGAACTTTACAACAGCCCCTAAAAGGCTCTGAATCCAAAAAGGCGAAGAAAAAATAAAAAAATTAAACTTTTTTTCAAAAAAGGCTTGACAAATCCTTTTATTCGTGGTAATATATTAAGGCAGTTTTCCGAAACCGCAATATGCGAGTGTAGTTCAATGGTAGAATCCCAGCCTTCCAAGCTGGTCGCGTGGGTTCGATTCCCATCACTCGCTCCAACGTAAATGCCGCACACTGTTGCGGCATTTATGCAGTAAGTGCCTTTAGCTCAGCCGGATAGAGCAACTGCCTTCTAAGCAGTAGGTCGGGGGTTCGAATCCCTTAAGGCACGCCATACGGAGGGATTAGCGCAGTTGGTTAGCGCGTCAGGTTGTGGCCCTGAAGGCCGTGGGTTCGAATCCCATATCTCTCCCCAGAAAAACGAGTTGCGTTAGGGGCGTACCCTAAAGGACAGTTTTGTAAGAATACGGCATACCATGAAAGAGGTATGCCGTATTCTTATTTTTTTGAAAGATATTTCTTTTCTCAATTTACGATATTCGGAGGGTGTCATATTTGTAACTGACCGAAATGCTCGTATAAAGGTAGAAAGAGAACCGAAGCCGACCTGATATGCAACATCTATTAAAGGGATGCCTTGCATAATGAGTGATTGACTTTCCGCTATTCGTCGTTTCATGATATGATCCGATATCATTGTATCAAAATATTTTCTGAACAATCTTGAAATGTACTCTCTGCTTTAAAAGAAATGCTCTGCTACCTGTGATACTGATGATATTTTGGAAAAATTACTGTCAATATATTTCTGTAATTTGAGAATGCTTTCGGGCAAGAATAAAGCATCGCTTTTCGATTGACAGTCTTTTTGATTCAACAAATAGAAAATATGAATGATGTACGAAAGTCCCAAAGCATCTTCGAGCGGTGAAGGTGCTTCGGCAAATATTTTTTCAAACATCCGAGAATATCCATAAGCTTTTGCCTTGATTCCAAAGAGACAAACGCAAGAATATCTCCATCTTTTATTCGGCTTAAAAATGATGTGAGAGTACTGTGTCCGATAGCATCAAACGCCGAAGGATATAAATAAAATACGTGACGCTTATAGTGCGTGCTTTCGCAATTGATCACGGACATATGAATTTACCGGGGGATAAAAATAATATCTCCGTATTTCGGATGATAAACGCACCCCTCGCAAACATATTAAATGTCCCCCTCTTCAAAAATGACCAATTCATAGTAGTCGTGATAGTGAAGATTGGAAGGATCGTGCGGCGATCATATACGGTATCTCTGTAAGAATAGGAAAGCATATCGCCTACGATATGGTTTTTCCAATTTATGATTTCGGGATACAGAGTCTTTTGGTGTTCTATATAGTGGGAAAGCAGTTTCATATTATCTACGAAAAAATATCACAAATTGAAATATATTTATCACATAATAAAAAGATATTCAATTTGTGATGTGATATACTATATTATATCAATTATATCAGAATTATTTGAATTGTCAAGCGGAGAAAACAAAATGAAGATATTTGACATTCCAAAAACACATTTTATCAGTCATCGGGGATTTACACCACTCGCTCCCGAAAATTCGCTCCCATCCTTTTATTATGCGGGACTGCTCGGGCAATGGGCGATCGAGACAGATGTTCATATCACGCGCGACGGAGAGATCGTATGCTGCCACAACGATACAATAGACAAATATTGTAACGGAGTCGGTAAGATTTCAGAAATGTCATATAGCGAGCTATGCAGATTTGAGATCGTCAACGGCAACCGCGTGGAGTGCTTCGATAAAGAGGAAAGAAAAATCCCGTTATTTTCCGAATATCTGTCGATATGCAGGCAATTTGGAAGCATTCCGTTTATCGAACTCAAAACCGATGATGCGGAATATGTGATCCATCAATTACATAAAAACGGCTTTTCGGATAGTGAGGTCGTTATGAGCTCGACCGTACTGTCAAGGCTTGATGCTTCCAGACGCTCTGCCCCCGATATGTTTGTGCATTGGATATTTGCGGAGGAAAACAAATTGGCAGAGCTATGCAATCTTGGAAACGCGGGATTTTCCTTATGTATTTCCGATTCTTTTACTTGCGATGAAAAAAAGATCGTGATGGCTCACAACATGGGACTGAAGGTCTGCTTGCGTGCCGCAGACGATGTAGCAAGCCTTGAGCATATGAAAGCACTTGGGCTTGATTATTTACCAACGAACAAAATGCATGACAAAAGATAAAGGAGAAAAATATGATCGAAGTATTAAAAACCAAGCATCACTCTGTTGATATTTGCGTAATAGGCGGAGGTATTGGAGGTATGTTTACCGCCATATCTGCGGCAAGACACGGCGCGAAAGTCGCACTGATGCATGACCGTCCCGTCCTTGGTGGCAATGCCAGCAGTGAGATCAGAATGTGGATATCGGGAGCGGGTACGCGTGTCCGTGATCTGCAAGAGACGGGCATTATGGAGGAATTGCAGCTTGAAAATATGTACCGTAATCCCAAAAGAAATTGGAGCACGTGGGATGCTCTTCTTTTTGAAAAGGTACGCTTTGAGCCGAATATAGACCTTATCCTCAACTGCACCTGTAATGATGCAAATACCGAAAACGGAGTGATCAAAAGCGTAAAGGGATTTCAGTTAACCACCTATACTTGGCATGAGGTGGAGGCAAAGATATTTGTTGACAGCTCGGGAGACAGTATTTTAGCCCCCCTGACGGGCGCGGAATATAAAGTGGGACGAGAGGCAAAAAGCGAGCACGGTGAGGAATTTGGGCTTGCGGTCGCTGACAAGCATACGATGGGTATGAGCATCTTACTTCAGTGCCGCGAGACCGATCATCCCGTAGACTTTACTCCGCCTACGTGGGCATACGATTTTCCCGACGACGAGTCGATGAATAATAAGCCGCATAACATTTACGCGATCAATACCAATTTTTATTGGATCGAGCTTGGCGGCATGCAGAACAGTATCGACGACACGGAAGAGATACGCGACGAGCTTTTAAAAATTGCCTTTGGCGTATGGGATCACATGAAAAATCACGGAGATCACGGTGCTGAAAACTGGGAGCTTGAATGGGTAGGATTTTTGCCCGGTAAGCGTGAAAGCCGCAGATACGTGGGAGATTATGTTTTGACTCAGCACGATGTTGAAGGATGTCCGCGCTTTGAGGATACGGTGGCATATGGCGGTTGGCAGATCGACAATCATCTACCCGGTGGCTTCCGCATGGATGCGAAAGACGGCGGTCATTTGCAAAAGCGCAGGCTTTCCGAGCCTTATTCCATTCCTCTGCGTGCGCTTTATTCCAAAAATATCAGCAATCTGATGTTCGCGGGCAGAAATATCAGTGCATCTCATGTGGCGTTCAGCTCTACACGCGTGATGGGAACCATCGGCGTGATCGGTCAGGCGGTGGGAACTGCTGCTGCGGTCGCTGTAAAATACGGGATTTCCCCAAGAGAAGCCACAAAGAGCAACATTTCCGAAATACAAAAGATGTTGATGGATGATGACTGCTTCCTACCCGGATTTCGTCGGACTCCCTCAAAGCTTTCCGAGAGCGCTGCGCTGACCGCCGATTACGGCGATCCGTCGGCATTGTTGAACGGTATAGACCGTCGCATATGGGGCAATGATAACGGATATTTTGGAAAAACCAACAAGGCAATAACATACACTTTTGATTCACCAAAATACATAAACGGTGTCAGATTGGTATTTGATAGTGATCTTGACAGAGAATACACCGACGGAAATCCCGATGCTTTGCATACCTCGTCAACATTATTTTTCCCTAAAAGCTACAATAATACGAGCTTTGGCTTTCCAAAATGCCTGATTAAGCGTTATAAAATTGAAATTTTGGACGAATTGGAAAATTGGAATACGGTTGTTGAGATATTCAACAATCATCAACGCTTCGTCAAGCACGAATTGAATGTGGTAACAAAAGCGGTACGCTTGATTCCGCTCAGCACCTATCACAGCGAAAGGAAAACTGAAGATTACGGGTCATCTACTGCACATATATTCAACTTTGAAATTTATTAAGAAATTTCAATTATGCTTTTGTGTCCACAAAAGCAGTGCTTGCCAAGAAAAAAAGGACGAGGAATTTTTACAATTCTTCGTCCTTTTCCTGTCGGGAGGTAACGTATTCTATTTAATTTGCAAAACTATCCTTTAGAGTACGTCCCATTGCAACTCGTTTTTTATCCAAGCCGCAGGCTTAGCATATACCTTCGGTGAATGACGGGCTGCGCCCTTATTGCATTGACGCACGAAGTGCGGCGTATATCATCACGCGCCAGCCTGTATTGCCTGCGGCTTGATATACCGCAACAAGTTGCGGATGATATACAAGGCTTCGCCTTGATTTGATTGTAAAAGTGTGATATAATATACCTGAGATCTTTATTGGCAAGTTGATCATTCGTTGACAATGCAACAATTTTGTGATATACTATATGTAAAACACAACTGTACAAAGGAGCTTCTGCGATGAAAAGTAAAAAACGAGGGCTTTCCTATCTTCTCACCCCCGACTTTATGTTCGATACCTACAGAGACGTAACTCCCGAGTTTCTTCTCTCTCACGGTATCACGGCACTTCTTATCGACATTGACAACACTCTCGCTCCCTACGAGCAGGCAGAGCCCGACCAAAAAATACGCGAGTGGTTCAGCTCCCTTGAAGAAAACGGCATCAAGGCTTCTCTTATCTCAAACAATCACCCTCCGCGCGTCGAGCTCTTCAACAAGACCTTGGGGCTACCTGCATATCCCGACAGCGGAAAACCCGGAAGCAAAGCGATACTTGCGGCTATGGCTGAGATGGGCTCGACGGTCGAAAACACGGCGGGGCTCGGCGATCAGCTTCTCACCGACACGCTCGCCGTCCACCGTCTCGGTATGCTCTCTCTGATCGTGCCGCCTATCAAGGACAAGACCACGCCCTTTTTCAAATTCAAGCGTCTGCTTGAAAAGCCGTTTATCGGGCGTTACAAAAAGCTACATAAAAACGGTTAAAAGCAATTAAGGAGAAAAATTATGATAAAGCAAGACAGACCTACGTTTGGCCCGGGAGGCAACAGCGAGTCCTTCTATAACGAGGGCTTCAAATCCACACTTCAAGCACCCTCATGGCTGAAGGCGCGCGGACTTGACGCATATGAATATCAGGCGGGAAACGGACTCACCGCCTCGGATGCCACGCTCTCTGCCGTCGGCAAAAAAGCGGCTGAGTATGGCATACTTATGTCTCTTCACACGCCATATTTCATTTCTCTGTCGGGTGTGGTTGAGGAAAAGCGCCTCAAAAGCATCGAATATATCTCAAAGTCTCTCCACGCGGCAGAGCTGCTTGGCGCGGACACGATAGTCATACACACGGGAAGCGCCGCGAAGATCTCACGCGAGGAGGCTCTTTCGCTTGCCTCGGACACGCTTGAGAAAAATCTTGAGGTCAACGGCGGCACAAGCATCCGCATGGGACTTGAAACTATGGGCAAGCTCAATCAGCTCGGCACGCTTGACGAGGTAATAGAGCTCTGCAAAAGACATCCCGTCTACCATCCCGTTGTCGATTTCGGACATCTTAACGCTCGAAATATAGGCGGATATTTTACCGATTGCGACAGTTACAGACGTATATTCGACAAAATAGGCTCCTCTCTCGGTGACGAGTACGCCTACAATCTTCACTGTCATTTTTCAAAGATAGAATATACCTCCGCGGGCGAAAAGAAGCATCTGACCTTTGAGGACACGCAGTACGGCCCCGAATTTGACGGGCTTGCAGAGGCGATCGTACGCGAGGGCGTTTGTCCGCGCATAATCTGCGAGTCGGCGGGTACTATGGCTGAGGATGCTCTCTCAATGAAAAATATGTGGCTCTCGGCAAAGGAGGCTCTGTCATGACAAGGCTCGAACGCTTTGGGGAGGCGCTGAGGGCCGCGGGCGCAGAGTGCGCCGTTATTTCCTCGGAAATAAATCAGCGTTACCTTTCGGGCTTTCCCTTTTCCGACGGATATATCCTTGTAACTCCCGACGAGGACTTTCTTCTCACCGACTCGCGGTATATCGAGGCGGCGAAAAAGCACGTAAATGATCTTTCGGTAATACTTGCCTCGGGCGGAATGCTTGCAAGTCTTAAAAGGCTCATTTCCGATAAGGGCATCTCCGAGGTAGCTATTGAAGAAGCGGATCTATCCTGCGCCGACCTAAAAAAATTCACCGAGGAATTTTCGGGCGTTGAGATAAAGTTCGGAGCGTCGGAGATACTCAAAGGACTAAGAGCCGTAAAGAGCGCCGACGAGATAGCGAAAATATCCGAGGCTCAGCGCCTCACCGACGAAGCGTTTTCGCACATACTTGATTTTCTCTCACCCGAGCGCACCGAGAGCGAGGTAGCGTTGGAGCTTGAATTTTTCATGCGCCGTCGCGGCGCGGAGGGCGTGGCGTTCGATACGATAGCGGTCTCGGGAGAAGCGTCCTCTCTTCCCCACGGTGTGCCGTCGGATGTACCTCTTCGGCGCGGATTTCTTACTATGGACTTCGGCGCAAAGGTAGACGGCTACTGCTCGGACATGACGCGCACGGTTGTCATCGGTCGGGCGGACGAGGAGATGAAGCGCATTTACAGCACAGTGCTGACGGCTCAGCAGACCGCCCTCTCCTTCATACGCGGAGGTATCCCCTGTCGTGATGCCGACGAGGCGGCGCGCTCGGTCATACGCGAGGCGGGCTTTGGCGCGAATTTCGGACACAGCCTCGGTCACGGCGTTGGGATGTTCATACATGAGTTTCCAAATCTTTCGCCCAAGGCAGATCCGTCGTCGGTGCTACGCGCAGGTAACGTTGTGACGGTCGAGCCGGGAATTTACATTGAGGGCAAGTACGGTTGCCGCATCGAGGATATGATAGCGATACGCGAGGACGGCTCGGTGCACAATTTTACGCAGAGTCAGAAGAATTTGATAGAAATAGTGTAAAAAACAGGATTGGCTTTGATATGAGCCAATCCTGTTTTGCGTTTTTATTCAATTTCCTCGATATTATAAGGTGTCGACTGATAAACGAAATAATTGAGCCAATTGGTATAAAGCAGATTTCCGCAGCTACGCCATTTGACAATAGGCGCCTTTGTATCGTCGTCGTCGGGAAAATAATTTTTCGGAATATCAATAGGCAAGCCCGCATTCTTATCGCGCAGATATTCATTCTTCAAGGTGTCGGCGTCATACTCCGAGTGTCCCGTGACGAATATCTGTCTGCCCTTGTCGGTACTGCAAACGAACACGCCCGCCTCTTCGGAGCTTGCGAGTATCTTAAGCTCAGGCACAGCCTCAATGTCCTCTCGTCGGCTCTCGGTATGTCTCGAATGCGGCACCACAAAGGTATCGTCAAAGCCTCGGAAGAGTATCGACTGCTTGTAATCAAGAGTATGCTCGAACACGCCGAAGAGCTTTTTGTCAAGCTGATGCTTTTTTATTCCGTAATGGTAGTAAAGTCCCGCCTGAGCGCCCCAGCAGATATGGAAGGTACTCGTAACGTGAGTCTTGCTCCACTCCATTATCTCGCACAGCTCCTCCCAATAGTCGACCTCCTCAAATTCCATATGCTCGACGGGCGCGCCCGTGATTATCATGCCGTCGTATTTGTTGCCCTTGACCTCGTCAAAGGTCTTGTAAAAGGCAAGCATATGCTCGGCGGCGGTGTGCGTGGGCTTGTGCGTCGCCGTCTGCAAAAGCTCGAGCTCGACCTGCAAGGGGGTGTTTCCGATAAGCCTTGCGATCTGCGTCTCGGTCGTTATCTTCTGCGGCATAAGGTTGAGCATAAGTATCTTCAACGGGCGGATGTCCTGTGTCATGGCCCGAGTTTCGGTCATTACGAATATATTTTCATTGAGAAGCACCTGCGTGGCAGGCAGCAGATTAGGTATTTTGATCGGCATATACTACCGCTCCCTTCTCATTTGATTTCAGTTAAGTGCGTCGAGCGCCTGCTTGATGTCGGCAATAAGGTCGTCGCTGTTCTCGATACCGCACGAAAGGCGTACAAGGTCGCCCGAGATACCCGCCGCGACAAGCTCCTCCTCGTTCATCTGACGGTGAGTTGCGCTTGCGGGGTGCAGGCAGCAGGTCCTTGCGTCGGCAACGTGTGTCTCTATAGCGGCTATCTTAAGGTTACCCATAAATTTCTCTGCCATCTCTCTGCCGCCCTTGACACCGAAGCTGACTACTCCGCAGGTGCCGTTCGGCATATATTTCTTTGCAAGCTCGTAATACTTATCGCCCTCAAGCCCGGGGTAGGTTACCCAAGCTATGCGGTCGTCGGTGCTGAGATATTTTGCTATCGCAAGCGCGTTTTCGCAGTGTCTCGGCATTCTGACGTGCAGGCTCTCAAGACCGAGGTTGAGCAAAAATGCGTTCTGAGGAGACTGAATAGCTCCAAAGTCGCGCATAAGCTGTGCTGTCGCCTTTGTTATGAACGCGCCCTCAAGACCGAAGCGCTCGGTGTAGGTCACTCCGTGATAGCTGTCGTCGGGGGTGCAGAGCCCGGGGAATTTATCGGGATATTCAGTCCAATCAAATTTACCCGAGTCGACTATACAGCCGCCTACTGCCGCTCCGTGACCGTCCATATATTTTGTGGTGGAGTGAGTAACTATATCAGCTCCCCACTCGAAAGGTCTGCAATTTACGGGGGTAGCAAAGGTGTTGTCGATAATAAGCGGAACGCCGTGTGCGTGAGCCGCATTTGCAAAGCGCTCTATATCGAGAACAGTCAGCGCGGGATTTGCGATGGTCTCACCGAATACCGCCTTGGTATTTTCTCTGAACGCCGCGTTAAGCTCCTCCTCGGTGCAGTCGGGAGAAACAAAGGTGAAGTCTATTCCCATTCTTTTAAGGGTTACGGAAAACAGATTGTACGTTCCTCCGTAAATGGTGGAGCAAGCCACAACGTGATCTCCGCAGGATGCGATATTGAATACTGCAAAGAAGTTAGCCGCCTGACCTGACGAGGTAAGCATAGCGGCGCTTCCGCCCTCAAGCTCGCAGATCTTTGCGGCAACGCTGTCGTTGGTGGGGTTCTGCAGACGGGTATAGAAATATCCCGACGCCTCAAGGTCGAAGAGCTTTCCCATATCGGCGCTTGACGCGTACTTGAAGGTGGTGCTCTGAATGATCGGTATTTGTCTCGGCTCTCCGTTTCCGGGGGTATAGCCGCCTTGAACGCATTTTGTTTCTATTTTGTATTCGGACATTTTTTGCCTCCTTGATGTTTTTGATCAACTTTATTACATCATTATATCACACTTTTTCCGCGTTTGCAATAAGTTGATTTAAATTTCTGATAAAATACGGAGCTGTTCCGTCTCGACAGAACAGCTCCGTGGGTATATTTCGTCAACACCGAGTCTCAGGGGGTATATGTAACGCGCGGATCGTCATATTCCCACTTTTTATACATGGCGTTTGTTTTTTCAGGCGAGACGGTCAAATAGACAGCTTTTTGCTCGCTTCCGTATTCGTCATAGTCGGTTATAACGGCGGAAAATCCCACATCAAGTCCGACTCTCAGCTTCAGCACGGCATCGCGCTTATTATTATACACATAGATCACGGCATAATTTCTGCCATTATACACGTCAATTACAAGTCTTACGTTTCCTCCGAAGCCGTAAACGTAATACGCCGTAACGTTATATACTTCATCATAGGTTCCGCCGCGAAGAGTATCTTCCATAAGCACGTGTCCGCGATACTCAAGGTATTCTATCTTACCGTCGTTTTTACCGACCGTCTTGATAACCTCTCCGCCAATGTCATATGTGTATTCGGTGGTTTGGACAGAGCCGCTTTCTCCTATGTGCTTTACCGTCATCAGTCTGCCGTCATCATAAATATATTCGTCGATACGGGTATTGCCCAAGACATCCGTATGCGTTTCTTTTATCAGCAGACCGTTGTCGCCGTAAACGTATTCGTCTGTCGACGTCCTGCCCTCTGTGTCGGTATAGCTTTTCTTTATGACGTTACCGTTATCATCGTAAACCCATTTACGGACAGCAGTCGTTCCGTCGCTGTAAGTGATCCTCTGCTCGGTCACTTTACCGCTACCGTTATAGGTGTATTCATAAGTATAGGTTCCTTCATCGGTCATACTCACGAATTTTATCAGCATAGCGCTGTCGTCATAAAAATACTTTAGGGCTCTCGTGCTTCCGTCGGAATTCACAGTCACATCCTCCAAGGGCTTGCCATCCGCTCTGTATTTGTATGTGCGTACCGTAACCGTTCCGTCGGAATTCATGGTTTCCTCTTTAATGCGCCTTCCCTCGCCGTCATAGGCGTATTTATCGATAAAGACCTTTCCGCGTACAGTGCTGACGTTCACTAAAACGTTTCCGTTCTTGTCGTAGACGTCCTCGTAAGAGGTCGCCTCTCCGTCGGGAGTCACCGTTGTAACGCCTGTTACTCTTTCATGAGTATCGTATTCGACCTCAAAAATACTTCCGTCGGAAGAGGTCTTAGTCACCTTTTCGATATTTCCTGTTTCACCGTAGCTGACGGCATACCTCAGGTCGGGCATAGTAAAGAGCGACTCTGCAAGCTCACCGCCGTCGCCGTACAAATTTTCGCGTTTATAAACTCTTCCGTCGTCAAAGGTATGTACGGAGCTCAACAGCTTTCCGTTTTCGCCGTAGATATATTCGCTGTCGCAATCGGTATTTTCTTTGAGAAAGTCATAATAATACCCGTTGATCTCGCTGATATAATGCAGAGTTACCTCTGCCGTTGTCTCGCCGTTCGAGGAATAGGTATGCGCCTCCTCCTTTTCGCTTACAACTTGGAAGCGCTGAAGATAATCCTCGCTGTCCTCATATCCGCGAATGTCTCGGAAAAGCTTATACGCTTCATCATATTCGCCATTCTCTATATGCTCAATCGCGGCGTCGTATTTAAGGGCGGGAGCGGCAATACTCCACGCGGCGGCAGGCACGACGAGCACCGTACACAAAAGGAGCGCGGCGATAATAACGGGCGCGACGATGGACGTTACCGTTGAAAAGACGTGAAAAGATCTCTTTTTAGGGGTTCTTTTTGCTTTTTTCTCCATGGTGTAGCTCCTTTCCGATAAATAAAAAACACTGTCAAGGCTATTCCAAACCAACAAGCGGCTCGATTTTAAGCGAGCCGTATGTTGGTTTTATTCATTTATTCTTCAATTACCGCTTTTTTCGCAAATATTCTTGCGTACTTTTCGGGCGCGAACTTGAAGCGACGGTCATAGGTCATAAGTCCATTCTGCTCCTGCTCAACGTCGGTGAGCTGTGTGTAGCAGTATCCGAAGATATGGGGATTTTCAAGAAGCGCATCGGTAAGTCCTTCAAGTCTGTCGAAGAACTCACCCTCTGTCGTTACCGACTTGCCGTAGCCCCACGCCGTTGCGTCCTCTGCCATTACCCACTTTATTCCGCCGTACTCACTGACGAATACAGGAAGCTCGGTCTTATATACCTGACGCTTGGGGTACTTTCTTGCGATCTGGTCGCGGAGGATGCCCTTATCCATCTCGGCATAGTAGGAACGGAAGGTTGCGGGATCCTGCTCGTAGTCGTGCACGTCGTGTACGTCGGTGCGCGTGGTCGGGAAGGAGCCGCTGTTCGCGATAACAGGACGGGTGTTGTCAAGCGCCTTGGTTACGTCGTAGACCATATCGATGAGCGCATTGCACTGCTGTCTGCCGTTCTTATCCCACGTCTCGTTGAAGGGACACCAGCCGATGACCGACGGGTGCGAGAAGTCTCTCTCTACCTCCTCGAGCCATTCGGGAAGAAAATGCTCGATATTCGCAAACTCGGTGTGGTCAAAGCCCCAGTTGCCCGCCTCAGCCCATACCATATAGCCGTGTGTGTCGGCGTGGTAAAGGAATCGGGGCTCAAATACCTTCTGGTGAAGTCTTGCACCGTTGAAGCCGAAGGACATCGACGCTTCGATGTCAAATTTCAGCGCGTCGTCCGAGGGGGCTGTGATTATTCCGTCGGGATAGAAGCCCTGATCGAGTACGAATCTTCCGAATACCGTCTTGCCGTTTATCTGCAAGCCGTTCTCCTTCGTCAGCTTCACCTCGCGCAGACCGAAATAGCCGTTCATCACGTCGGTCTTGTCTCCCGAGATAAGCTCAAAGGTAAGATCGTAAAGTCTGCCCGCGCCGCACTCCCAAAGGTGCTTCTCCGCAAGGTCTATCTTTACGAACGCCGAGAGTGACGTAAGCTTCGTTTCAGCCTCTCCCATAGGCTTGCCCTCATAAAACGCCTTTACGCGGAGCGTGTCGCCCACCTTCGCGCCGACCGTCTTGACCTCAAGAGCCACCGAGGGCTCCGAAATGTTGGGATATGCCTTGTAGGAAGCAACGTAAGCCTCTTCAACAGCCTCAAGCCATACCGTCTGCCAGATACCCGTTGTTCTTGTATAGAAGCAACCGTAAGAGCCGAGACGTGTGGACTGCTTACCCGAGAACTGCTTGCCCGAGCGTATATCGTCCTCTGCGTAGATAGTTATGTAGTTGCCCGTCTCTGCAAGAGCGTCGGTGATGTCGTAGGAGAAAGCGATATATCCGCCCTTGTGCTTAGTGCCTACGCGCTTGCCGTTTACGAATACTCTCGTTGTGTGGTCGCAGGCGTCGATGCGAAGAATGACGCGCTTACCCGACCACTCGGCGGGAATTTCAATATTCTTTCTGTACCATACGGCATTCATAAAATCAGTGTGTCCCACACCCGACAAAACGCTCTCGGGAGAGAACGGAACCGTGATCTTGCCGTCAAGTGAGTCGCGCTCAAAAAACTTCTTTTCAAGTCCGACCTTTGCGTTGTCGATCTCGAAATCCCACTCGCCGTTAAGGTTTATCCACGCATCACGCTTTCGGTCGGGACGGGGATGCTCGCATCTTGGAATGTTGTTCATTTTTTCTGTTTCCTTTCAGAATTTTTATTTATTATTTTTCATTTTTTATGTAATTTAGTCAAGGCTTAAAATTGGAGTTTGTAGAGATGTTAAAGTTTCAATTACGGGTTAATATCTGTTTCTTTTACGGGAGTACATTCGTTCTTTATTCTAAGGTAAATTTTGCTCACGCAAAAAAAGATCCTTCACATGGCTGCAGGGTAGCAAGCCGTCACGTAGCACAGCGAAGTAGTGACACGAAGTGTAGCGTGTGCGTATTTGTACATACAAATGTCGCATCGTACTTTAGTGCATATATGATTACTTCTCATACACTAACTTGTCATCACAGAGCATTTTTGCCGTTGGCAAAAGGAACCGCTTATGGGGGCATCTAAAGAAACAGTCGAGCAAGAACTTTGTTCTTGCCATTTCGCTAACAGCGAAATAGGCGTATCGGAGTAGAGGATCTTGCGGCGTAGCCGCTTTACTGCACTGTCCCCCATTTGGAATATATTTACATACATTAAACACCCCTACAAATTCCAATTTGACGCACTAACCTTTTTGCGTAAGCGAAATAGTTATTTTTTCATTTGCTCTCTTACCGCGTTAAGTACCATTTCCTCCGCCTCGCGGACGTTTGCCGCCTTAACGGTGCACCCTGCGGCTCTCATGTGTCCGCCGCCGCCGAAGAGCGCGCAGACCTCCGAAACGTCAAAGTCGGAGGAGGAGCGCATAGATACCCTGAAAAGGGGCGCATCCTCGGGCTGTCTTACCGAAAACGCCACCTCAACTCCCGATACCGAGCGAGGAATGTCTATGATAGTCTCAAGATTTTCGTCGGACAGGCTCATCGAAAATTTCGACGAATACGGGAACGTGACGGATGCTATCCTGCCGCCGTCAAATAACTGCATACGCCTTGCCGCCTCTCCCTCAGCCTTTACCTGCTTGAAGGTCTTTGCCTCAAAGAGCTTTCGGTTTATGTCTGTCTGCTCAGCTCCCGCCTCGATAAGCTCAGCCGCAGTGCGGAAGGTCTTTGGCGTGGCGTTGGCAAAGCGGAAACAGCCCGTGTCCGAGCAGATAGCCGCGTAAACGCTGTTGATCACTCTGTGCGGTATCTCGGGTATTTTTCCCATCTCAACGAGACGCTTGGCGACCTCAAAGATGATCTCTCCCGTCGCCGACGCGTCGGAGTCCACATAGTTGTCGGCGTAAACGCTTCCCATCGCGTGGTGGTCAATCATAATGTCGATGTATTTGTGAAGCCTGTCGTAAAGAGAGCCGAGCTGTGCGGGGGACGCAGAGTCAACGCTTATAACTCTGTCGTGATCGAGCTCCATGCCCTCTTCAAGAAGAACACTGCCCTGAGTGCCGTCGGTGATAAAACGCAGACGGTCGGGCACCTCGTCTGCGCAAGCGCAGATGGCGGGAATGTCCATCATACGAAGAAGCTCGCGAAGCGCGAACGCCGAGCCTATTGCGTCGGCATCCGAGCGAACGTGATAGATTATAAGAGTTTTTCTCGGCTGACACAGACGCAAACAGAGCTCGTCCATCGAAAGCCGCTTGAATTGCTCAGTCATCGCTCTCCGCCTCTTCTTCCTCGGGCGTTATCTCGATGCTGTTAAGAAGCTTTGAGATATGCGCGCCGTGAGCGATCGAGTGATCCTCGTAGAAGGTAAGCTCGGGAGTCATACGCAGGTTCATTCTCTGCGCAAGCATCTTGCGGATGTAGCCTGCCGAGGATTTCAATCCCTTGGCGACCTCTTTTTTATCGCCCATCATAGCCGAATAGTAGACCTTTGCGTATTTGAGATCGGGCGTTACGTCAACAGCGGTGACGCTGATAAACGCATCCTTTACGCGCGGATCCTTTACCTCGCGCAGAGCCATTGCAAGCTCCTTTTGCATTTCGTCGTTTATTCTTCCTCTTCTGTAATTTGCCATATTTTCCTCACTGCTTGAAGCTATAATTATTCATTGTACTTATTATAACACGTTTTCATGGTAAAATCAAGGGGAATTGAAAAAATGCGGAATGCATACTCCGCATTTACTTGCCATTTTTCAATTTTATCTTGCAAAATCGTTTCTTTTGTGATACAATTATGCAGGTAAATTTTTTTATTTTGAAATTGAGGAAAACTATGAAGGTTTTAGACTTTTTAAAAAAGAACGTGGTGATGGTTATTGCCTTTGTCGCGGCGGCAGTCACGGCATTTTTCGTTCCGCCAGATAAGGAATATCTCGGATATTTCGACTTCAAAACGCTCGCCTGCCTTTTTTGTGTGCTTGCGGTCGTCTGCGCGCTGAAAAATATCAACTTTTTCTATCTCATCGCCAAAAGGATAGTCATTCTTTTCAAGAACGCCAAGGTGTGCGTGCTCGTGCTCGTTTACATAACCTTTATCGGCTCGATGCTCATAGCAAACGATATGGCGCTCCTGACCTTTTTGCCCCTCGGCTATCTTGTGCTGTCCGAGACGGGCAAGAAAAAATATATGGCGTTTACCTTTATTATGCAGAACATCGCCGCAAACCTCGGCGGAATGCTCACGCCGTTCGGAAATCCGCAGAACCTCTATCTGTACACAAAATTCAATATTCCCAATCTTGAATTTATGGCAATAATGGCGCCCCCGTTCATTCTCTCGATAGTCCTTATCACGGTCTGCTGTCTCATATTCGTCAAGGGTGAGCCCTTGTCGGTGCCCGATACTCCCGTACCGATGAACAAAAAAAGAGCGGTGCTCTATCTTTGCCTCTTCACCCTCTCGATCGCCATAGTTTTCAGGGGAATTCCTTATTGGATAGGTCTTATCGTCATTCCCGCGGTGCTTCTCTTTGCCGATAGACGCGCGCTCAAGATGGTCGACTATCCTCTGCTTCTGACGTTTGTTTTCTTCTTTATTTTCTCGGGAAACATGGCGCGTATCGGAGCGGTAAGAGAGCTGTTCTCATTTCTTCTCGGAAAGAGCACGCTCATCTTTTCGATACTCTCCTGTCAGGTCATAAGCAACGTTCCCTCGGCAATACTGCTCTCGCAGTTCACCGATAACTACCGCGAGCTCCTGCTCGGCGTGAATATCGGCGGCGTGGGAACGCTTATATCCTCCTTGGCAAGTCTCATTACCTTCCGCGAGTACGTCAAGAATAACCCCGGAAAGAAGAGATACGCGTTTTATTACCTCTTGCTCTTCTCGGCGTTCAACTTCGCGTTCCTGATAATACTTACGGTATTTATGATGATAATATAAAATTATATTCAAAAATCAAGAGAGCTGAACCGCGTCAGTGATTCAGCTCCCTTATTATTTAGTGGGTTGTATTGGTTCCACCGTATATACTGTCGTAATCTCTTGTTCGCGCGCCCGAGACGTCTACCTTTCCGAGATATTTCTCGCTGTCCATTCCAAGGTAGTCGCAGATCGCCATCATTTCGGACACGGTGCTTATATCTACGTCTATGCCGTTTTCCATTTTTTCCTTGTAGGAAGCCGCTTCCTTTTCGCCGTGCGTAAGTATCGGTACGTTCTCGTCAGCTCTCTTCGCGTCGCGAAGCTCCTGCAAAATGGTCGACAGATGCGCCTTTATCTCCTCCGCGTCTCCGAAGATCTTAGGATCGATAGCTATGAACGAATGGCAGGTGCCCGCGCCGACGCCCTTTCCTCTGACGTGATGGTTTGAGGTCGCTCCGCTCGAGGTGATCGAAGAGAAGAGCTCGCACATCATACTAAAGCCGTAGCCCTTGTGACTTCCGAACTCGGTGCTCGCCCCGCCTACGGGAAGTATTCCGCCCACGTGCTCCTTGCCGTCGATACATTCAAGCACCTCACAAGCGTCGGTGCTGACGTTTCCGTCCGCTCCCACGCACCAGCCGTCGCTGAGCGCCTTATCCGCCTTGTGGTAGACCTCAAGCTTTCCTCTCGGAACGACCGTCGTTGCGGCATCAAACCAGAAAGGAATGGGATCTGCGGGCATAGCGAATGCTATCGGGTTAGAGCCGAGGATAGGCTGACACGAGCCCGTATGTACCATTATTGACTGAGAGTTTGTCGTGCAGATACCCATAAGTCCCGCATCGACCGCCATCTTTGTGTAATATCCCGCTATACCGAAGTGGTTGGAGTTGCGGACGGTAACGAATGCCATTCCGCTCTGCTTTGCCTTATCTATCGCCATATTCATAGCGTAGGCGGAAATTATCTGTCCCATTCCCGAATGTCCGTCAATAACTGCCGACACGGGTGTTTCGAACACTACCTCGGGGCGCGCATCAACGCGCACGCTTCCCTTTTCTATCGCCTTATGATAGCGGACGAGTCTCTGCGTTCCGTGCGAAGCAATTCCGTAAAGATCGGCAAGCAAAAGCACGTCGGTTATCTGCTCTGCCTCCTCCCTTGTAAATCCAAATCCAAAAAATGCGTCCTCGCAAAATGTTTTGAGCTGTTCTGCGCTATACTTTACAGTAGCCATAATATTCCTCCAAGGTTTTTTCTTAAATTGTACTCCTTTGGAATGAATAAATCAATAGCATATCGTTCGGTTATATGTGCAGATCGTTCGGATTTTTATGAATTTCAGCTTTTTTTGCTCAAATAAGTTGATTTTCGTTCGGATATGTGATAAAATCATCTTAGCAAAAAGATATTCGGAGGGCGGTATGGACAAGGAAAAGGTATTTGAGCTGTATGAAAAAAATCCGTGGCACGACGTAACCGTCGAGCGCAAGGAGGGCTACGGCACGTCGGTGACGGGCTACCACAAGCACAGCTATTATGAGATAAATCTCATACTTTCGGGCGAGGTAAGCATACTGCTCCGCGACCGAAGCGAGGAGGGATACGGCGGACGGATAGTTCTTACGCGTCCCGAAACTCCCCACTACGTAAGCTGCGACGACAGTATGCTTTATCGGCGCGTATATCTGCTTTTTACCGACGAATTTATTGCCGATCGCATATACGAATGGAACAGACTCTCTACCGTCTTTGGCGCATCGGGAAACGTTCTGAGCCTCAGCGCCGAGGAGGCAGACCGCTGTCTTGCGGTCATAAACGAGATCGACCGAGAGAGCGAGCCTACCTCAAAGCGAATTCTTATATACTATCTGCTCTCGCGTCTGTTGCCCATCAGCGAAAGAGAGAGCGCAAATCAAAAGAGGCTTCCGCCCTACATCATAGAAGCGCTTGCCTATGTAGAGCGAAGCTATGCGAATAAATTTACAGCCGACGATATGGCTCGCGAGCTCCACGTTGGCAGGACTACGCTTATGACGGGCTTTAAGCGTTACACAGGCAAAACGGTCAAGGAATACGCCGACGGGTGCCGCCTCAACCGCGCAATGAGACTTCTTGAGGACGGACAGACGCTTGAGAGCGCCGCGCGGAGCTGCGGATTTTCAGACGCGGGAAGTCTTATACGGAGCTTCAAGCGCGAGTTCGGAACTACACCGCATAAGTACGTTAATAAAAAGATTTAAGACACCAAGCCGCCTCTCTCCGCGCCTTTGGATATTTTTTCCTTCACAACAATAGAATTTATACTTTTGTGCAAAAATTTTTCTTGACACATTATTGAAAAAGTATTATAATGAAGTCGGAAAGAAATTTTTCGCCATAATATTAAATAATATTAAAATTTAAGGAGAACAGACATGAAAGAATTCGGACTTCAGATCTATTCCATCAGAGATCATTTCACCACCCCCGAGGACACACGCGAGTCTTTCAGAATAATGAAAGAATGCGGATATTCCCACGCTCAGACAGCGGGCACGTACTCCTATATGCCTGCAGAGGATTTTAGAGCTCTTGCAGATGAATACGGCATCAAGCTGATGGGTACTCACTACAGCTGGACGCTGATATGCAATGAGGTCGAGGAGACCGTAAAGTACCACAAGACTATCGGCGCAGAGTACGTCGGAATAGGCTCTATGCCCAAGGAGGCAAGAGAGAGTAAGGACGCGCTGCTTGCATTTATCGCTAAATTCAACGAGATGGCAAAGATCTACGTTGAAAACGGCTTTAAGGCTCTGACCTATCACAACCATTCGTTCGAATTTGTGAAGATCGAGGGCAAGACCATTATGGATTACCTTATCGAGGGATTTGATCCCAGATATACCGCATTCGTGCTTGACTCCTTCTGGGCGCACGTCGGCGGAGAGGATGTCCGCGCTCTTATCGAGCGTCTTGACGGCCGTATCGCCTGCGTACATCTCAAGGATCTCGATCCCTGCTTCAAATACGAATTGGCTGACGGTAAGACCATGAGCTATCTGCCCAAGCGTATCGAGGTCGGCTGCGGAAATATGAAGTTTGAGGGCATCATCAAGACCGCCGAGGCTTGCGGATGCAAATATTTCACCGTAGAGGACGAGCATTATACCACGGGCGAGTCTTACGATTCTGTAAGGATCAGCGCGGAAAACATAAAGGCAAAGTTTTTGGAAAAATAACGCTCTTCTCAGATCAAGAGCGCGCGTAAAGGGGCTGTCTCAGCGAGACAGCCCCTTTGATCTTTATAATATTAAGCTTGATCGCTATGCGGCAGAGATCATATCTCGGGGATAACGATCTCAACCTCGCGTCCTGCCTCAGCAGACTTTGCGATACCGTCGATGATAGCCTGATTGTAGATGATCTGGCTCGAGGGAACGGGAGCGGGTGTGCCGTTCTTGCAAGCGTCGAGGAAGGTACGGATCTTCTTGTCGAACAGACCGTCCTTGTCCTTCTTGCTGATGAGCGGGATTGTTGTCTGTGTCTGAAGTCCGCCTACCTCATGATAGAGAGTCATAGGAGCTTCAAACGTTCCGTTCCAGCACTCTGTGGAAGGAACACGGAGAGAGCCCTTTGTACCCATGATGATCGTGTCACCGGGGGTGTCGAGGTTCATAGCCCAAGCTATACGGAAGTCGAGAACGATGCCGCCCTCAAGACGGATGAATGCTGCTGCGAAGTCGTCAACGCCGAACTTTGCTGCATACTCCTCACCCTTGCCTGCCTTGTATCCGCTGTAGTTGGGATCTGTGCCGAAGAACGCGGACTTGTAGCCCGAAACGGTCAGGGGCTTGGGATAGCCGATAGCGTTGAGAACGAGGTCGAGGGAATAGCATCCGATGTCACCGAGCGCACCGATACCTGCGGTAGCATCCTCGATAAAGGTCGTACCGAAGGGCGTGGGGATACCGCGACGGCGTCCGCCGCCTGTCTGAATGTAGTAGATCTGACCGAGAACGCCCGAGTCAACGATCTTCTTGATCTCCTTCATGTTCTCGTCCATTCTGGGCTGGAAGCCGATAGAAAGGATCTTGCCGCTTGCCTTCTCTGCCTTCATAACCTCAACAGCCTCGTCAAGAGTTACCGTGAAGGGCTTCTCGAGAAGAACGTGAATGCCTGCGTTGAGCGCGTCAATTGCGGGCTGTGCGTGCTGACGGTTGTAGGTACAGATGGATACAGCGTCAAGATTGAGGCTCTTATCCTCGAGCATCTCCTTGTGAGAAGCGTAATCTGTCTTTGCGCCCTCTATGCCGTACTTCTCCATGAATGCCTTAGCCTTACCGGGAACGAGATCTGCGCCTGCAACGATCTCAACGTCGGGCTGGTTGAGATAAGACTTCATATGAGAGCCCGCGATCCAACCGCATCCGATAATACCAATTCTCATTTTTTTACTTGTGTCGACTGCGACACCATCATCCTGGGCGGTAAATGTGTTAAGTCCGTCCATTGACTTGTCTGCCATTTTGAGTTACCTCCGTATAATAATTTTTTATTTTTTCAGTGATCAATAGCCGAGAGTTCTGAGATATTCTCTGCTCTTAGCGATGCTTTCCATGGGTGTGAGTCCCATAGAGGGGTTGTCCTGCTCAACAACTACCCACTCAGCGCCCGACTCTTCAGCCGCCTTGAGGATAGAGGGGAAATCCTGACATCCGCTTCCGACGGGACGGAGCTCGAAGTTGCTCGGTCTCTTGGGAGCCTCTGTCTTGATACCGATAAGCTCGTACATATTCTCGGACTTCTCGCCTACGAAATCCTTGAGGTGAACAACGGGCGTACGTCCGCTGTACTTCTTGATGTATTCAGCGGGAACCTCTCCGCCTACGTTTACCCAGCATACGTCAAGCTCGGTCTTGAGCAGATCTGCGGGTACTTCTTCATAAAGTATATCCAACGCGTACTTTCCGTTGAGCTTCATGAACTCAAAGTCGTGGTTGTGGTAAAGAAGCTGAATTCCGAGCTCCTTTGCAGCAGCGCCGAGTGTCTTAACGTTTTCTATAACCTCGGGGAAGCAATCGGTACCGGGGCGGTAGTCTGCCGTAAGATAAGGAACGGCAACGTACTTACATCCGATAGTCGCGTATTTAGAGAGAATTCCCTTGGGCGCGCCCATCATATCAAGATAAGGAACGTGAGCCGAGATCGGAACGAGACCTATCTCGTCGCACATCTTCTTGATGTCCTCGGGAGAATTGCCGTAAAGTCCTGCGAACTCTACGCCGTCGTATCCCATCTCTTTAATTTTTTCAAGTGTGCCGCGCAGATCCGCCTTTGCGTCCTCGCGTACAGAATAAACCTGAACTGCTACAGGCAATGCCATTGGTAATACCTCCGTATTTTTAAAATTGTACCTTAATTATATGGCAATTTTTTGCTTTTTTCAAGTCAAATCATTTATTTTATAAGACAAATATTGCTAAGTTGGAAAAATATTTCAAGGTTTTCGCCGTTTTATATAATTTAGGTGGCAGATTTTACAACAAATCGACCAAACGGGCAATATCTGCGGCTATCTCCTCGGGCGATCTGTAAGCGTCGAGGACGGCGATATTATCGGTTTTTCCGAGGTCATCGAACACCCGAAAGAACGCGCCTCTGACGCGCTCAAGAGTCTCTTTATTTTCATATATCTCAACGCTCTCCCGTCCTCTGCTTATGCGGTCGAGACTCTGCTCGGGCGTAAGATCGAGGTATATGCATATGTCGGGGCGCGTTATCTCGGGGCAACCGAGGTTCATCGACCTTACCCATTCGTAGCTTGTGGAATGTCCCTGATACGCGAGCGTGGAATAATAATATCTGTCGCAAATTATGTCCTGTCCGCCGTCAAGTATCGCCCGTATTCCGTCGGTCGGATGGATATTGTGGGCTATTCTGTCGAGTACGAACATCACCGCCATCTCACATTCGCTTTTTTTCACCTTGCCTCCGAGCGCCTCTCTGAGCGCAACTCCCGTAGGGAAAGGCGTGGGCTCTGCCGTTCTGTACACGCGCCTGCCCTGCCCCTCGAGGTATTCACGAAGAAGCTCTGCCTGCGTGGTCTTTCCCGCGCCGTCTATTCCTTCAAGGACGATAAAGCGTCCCCTTTTGCTTTGTGTGACCATATTTTTTCCTTTCGTTGTAGAATTGATCGATGCATTTAATGTATATAAATTTATCCCCAATGAGGACAGTGCAGTAAAGCGACTTCGTCGCAAGATCCTTCGATTGTTTCCTTAGATGCCCCCATGAGCGGTTCGGTCTCAGGATGACAAGTTAGTTTGTGAGAAGTAATTATATAAAGCATCGAAGTACAGTGCGACAAATGTATAAACGTTTTTTCAAACTAACGAACGTGTCATCCTGAACGGCTCGCTACCCTGCGAGCCATGTGAAGGATCTTTTTTGCGTGAGCAAAATTTACCTTAGATTTGCTGTGATTTGTTTACTTTTTGTTTCTCATTCAAACGTAACATTTTTAAATTTAAACTCCCCAACAAACTCCAATCTGAACATTCCTTTAATTCCTCACCCTCACCGATATTTCACCGCTTGCGAGAATGTGTGTGCTTTCATCTTTATCCTTAACGTACAGACGTCCTCTGTTATCAATATCTACGGCTATGCCCTCATAGCTCTTCCCGTTTTCGACGTATCGTATCTCCTTGCCGAGAACCATGGAATATTGCTTGTATTCCTCAATGAAGTCCGCCGATGGAAGCTCCTTCCATACGTTATAAAGCTCCGTCGCGCACGCCGCGCAAAGGGCGTTCCGCGCATCGACCTCCGACACGCCGAGAGAACCCGCAATATCGGCTATATCGCTTGGAAAATCAGCCGTGGACAGATTGATGCCCACGCCGACTATTATCATTTTTTCATTTTCACGCGCAATAAGCTCGCAAAGTATTCCGCATACCTTGCGTCCGCCGAGATACAGGTCGTTTACCCACTTTATGTCGGTCTCCCTGCCCGTCACCGCCCTTATCGCCCGACGTACGGCAACGGCGGCGGCTGACGTCATAAGCAGAGTATCGGCAAGGCTGTCGTGCGCGGGAAGCAGAAGCGACATATATATTCCCGTACCCTCGGGGGAATAGAAGCTCCTGCCCATGCGTCCTCTGCCCGCAGTCTGTCTGTCCGCAACGAACAGCGAGGGAGCGCTCCCACCCGAGAGCGCGTATTTCTTCGCCTCGGTATTTGTGGAGTCGGTCTCAGCGTATATTCTGAGCTCTGCGATCTCTGCGGGAATAGCGTTTTTGATCTTTTCTTTGTTGTAGGTCATATTTTTGTTCTTTCCGATGTTACTTTATTTAAGTATAGCATATTCGGGAGAATTTTGCAAGAGGGGGAGAAATAAATGCACAATGCAAAATGCTCAGTGCACAATTGAGGTAATTTTTCGCCAACGGCGAAAAATGTATGGATGCGCCGCTATGTTCGCACACACAAGCCGTAGAGACCGGAGTCCTCGACGATCCGAAAAAAGGAGTTCTTCTCAATCAAACGGCAAACTCCATTCTGCTAAACGGACCGTCAATTTGACACGCGAATATGGATGCACGGTCCCTATTACCTTGTTTCAACTAAAGCTCGACAAAGTTAAGAAACAAAAAACCTCTCAATTTGAATTTTTCAGCTCAAAAAATGTCAGCTATTGTTGTATTATTCTGCATAAATGTGAAAAAATTGTAAATAATTTGAATTTTTCGCCGTCCACTCTTGCAAAATCAAAAATTTAATGTTATAATGTAAAGGATAAACATTTCGGAGGTAATGATTTCTATGGATAAAGAAAAGAATATCAAGGATAACGAAATAGAAACGAACAACGCTTTCGACGGCTTTTTGTCCGCCGCAAAGGCCGCCAACACCGTTCCCGAGGATGCCTTTGAGAACTTCCGCGTAAAGCGCGGCTTGCGTGAGGTAGACGGCACGGGAGTTATGGCGGGCGTTACAAATATAGGAAACGCTCACGGATATATGCTCTACGAGGGCGAGCGCATCGCAGACGAGGGAAAGCTCGAATACAGAGGCTACAGTATGTCCTCTATCGTAGACGGAGTGAGCGCTGAGAACAGATACGGCTTTGAGGAATGCGCGTACGTTCTCCTTTTCGGCAAGCTCCCCACAAAGGAAGAGCTCGACAGCTTTTCAGACCTTCTTGCAAGCAAGCGCCGTCTCCCCGATAACTTTACCGAGGACGTGCTTATGAAGGCCCCCTCCCGTTCGATAATGAACAAAATGGCTACGGGCGTGCTTGCGCTCTACGCGTACGACGAGAACCCCGACGACACAAGTCTCGAAAATCTTCTCCGTCAGAGCATAGAGGTAATAGCGAGACTTCCCGTCATAGCGGCGCAATCCTACGCAATATACCGCAGCAGATTTCACGGAGCAAGCCTGACGCTCCACACACCCGTTGACGGTCTCAGCACGGCGCAGAACTTTATGCGTATCCTCAGACCTGATATGAAATACACCGAGGAAGAGGCAAGACTTCTCGACCTCTGTATGATAATCCACGCCGAGCACGGAGGCGGAAACAACTCCACCTTCTCCTGCCGCGTTCTTTCCTCCTCGGGTACAGATACGTACTCGGCTATCGCGGCAGCTATCGGCTCACTCAAGGGCCCTCTCCACGGCGGAGCTAACATAAAGGTACAAGAAATGTTTGACTGCATAAAGTCAAACGTAGGCGACATCACGGACGAGGACGAGGTAACGGCATTCCTGACGAAGATACTCCGCAAGGAGGCGTACGACGGAAAGGGACTTATCTACGGTATGGGACACGCGATCTACACGAAGTCCGATCCCCGTGCGGTAATGCTTAAAAAGTACGCAGAGGATCTTGCGATAAAGAAGGGCTACGGCGACGATTTCCACCTGCTCGAAACTATCGAAAAGGTAACTCCCGAGCTCTTCCGTCAGCACAAGGGCTACAATAAGACGATGTGCGCGAACGTCGACCTTTACTCGGGACTTGTTTACCGTATGCTCGATATTCCCGTCGAGCTCTACACGCCTCTCTTTGCCATCGCCCGTGTTTCGGGATGGTGCGCTCACCGCATCGAGGAATTGCAGACGGCGAAGAAGATCATCCGCCCCGCATACAAGAGCCTCGCAAAGCCGCAGGAATTCATTCCTATGGACAAGAGAATATAAAACTTACGACACGGAGTCGAGCCGCAAAACGGTTCGGCTCCGTAAATTTTTGAGAGATTTTAAATTTAGAATTTATAAAGAGCTCGAATTGTATAAAAGCATTCCCGATGAACAGAGTGCAGTAAAGCGGCTTTGCCGCAAGATTCTCTACTCCGCTGTGCCTATTTCGCTGTTAGCGAAATGGCAAGAACAAGTTCTTGCTCGAATGTTTCCGAGGATGCCCCCATAAACGGTTCCTTTTGCCAACGGCAAAAATACTCTGTGATGACAGGTTAGTTGACATAAAGAAAATATGTATGTGCTAAAGTTTATTACGGGTACCTTATGTATGGATTTATGCATAGGTTTATCGCCAAACATACACTATCTGTCATCCTGAACGGCTCGCTACCTTGCGAGCCATGTGAAGGATCTTTTTTGCGTTAGCAAAATTTACCTTAGGTTTACAAGGATTGTTTTTTGTCGTACATAAAATCTTAATTTAAATACTCAATAAATTCAAAATTAGAGCTACCATTATTGTGTATATCAGTCAAAAAATATTCACAAAAAATACAGAGGAACTTTAGACAAATTTGTTCGCTGTTCATAGATTGTTTATATATTTATGCTATAATGTATCCGTATTATGGTCTTTTGGCAGAAAGACTGAAAAAAGGCTGAAATTACAGGAAAAATATAGGAAAGGAATTCCGAAAAATGATAAAAATCGAACATCTGGTAAAGAACTACGGCACAAACTGCGCGGTAGACGATATCAGCTTTGAGGTCAAAAAGGGTGAGATAGTCGGACTTCTCGGCCCCAACGGAGCGGGTAAGAGTACGACAATGAATATCCTTACGGGCTATCTCTCCGCCACCTCGGGCAACGTCTCTATAGCAGGCCTCAACGTTCTTGACAATCCTCTGGAGGTAAAAAAGCACGTTGGATACCTCCCCGAGCAGCCTCCGCTCTATCTTGATATGACAGTTGAGGAGTATCTCATCTTTAACTATAACCTCAAGGGCTGTAAGCTCAACAGAAACAAGCACTTAGAGGAGATCTGCGACGTCGTTAAGATAAAGGACGTTTATAAGAGAGTTATCAAAAACCTCTCCAAGGGCTACAGACAGAGAGTCGGCATCGCGCAGGCGCTTATCGGAAGCCCCGAGGTCATAATCTTTGACGAGCCTACCGTCGGCCTCGATCCCAAGCAGATAATCGAGGTAAGAAACCTTCTGCGTAATCTCGGAAAGGACCACACCGTTATTCTTTCCACACATATCCTCCAGGAGGTACAGGCTGTCTGCGACCGTATCGTTATCATAAATAAGGGTAAGATAGTTGCCGATGAGCTCACCGAGAACATAACGCGCGCCGTTGAGAACAACAGACGCTTCAACGTAAAGATCTGCGGTCCTCAGAAGGAGGTACTCAATATGCTCCGCTCGCGCCCCGGTATCGTTTACGCCGAGGTACTTGCAGAGCGTGACGGCGATGCTTACTGCTATACCATCGAGAGCGAGGTCGGCGTGGACATCAGAAAATCTCTGTTCTACGCGCTTGCCGAGAGAAACTGGCCGCTTATCGGTATGGAGGCTCTCGGAATGAGCCTTGAGGACGTATTTATAGCTATCGTCGATCAGACGTCGGCAAACAAGAACCGTTACGAAAAGCGCGACGCAAGAAAGTCTCAGAAGAGACATGGCGACGCAGAGCAGGATATTGCAAAGACGGTTATCGAAAACACGGGCAAGAAGCAGGGCGGCGAATTCTCCGCGCTCTTCGGTGACGATGAAGAAGAAAAGTAAGGAGGAAGAAAAATGTTTGCCATTTATAAAAAAGAACTGAGATCTTACTTTATTAACGCCATCGGCTACGTTTACGTCGGCGTATTCCTTGCGGCGGCGGCGCTTCTCTGCTGTTACACCACTATAGGCTCGAACAGCTACGACACGTCATCCTATTTCACCATGCTTCTTTTCGCGTTCATCGTGCTTATTCCCCTGCTTACAATGAAGCTCTTCGCAGAGGAAAAGAAGCTCCGCACAGAACAGCTCCTGCTGACCGCCCCCGTGTCCATATGGGGAATGGTGCTCGGCAAGTTCTTAGCGGCAGCAACCCTCTTTGTGGGAACCGTTCTCGTTTCCTGCATAAACTTTATTCCCATGTACATCTACGCAAGCGCAGAGCGTCTTGCCGATGAGTACGGCGTAACCTACATAGGACCTATGACGGGCGAGATAGTCACCTGCATCGTAGGTATAATCTTCATAGGTCTCGCATTTATAGCTATCGGTATGTTCGTTTCCTCTCTTACGGAAAACCAGCTGGCGGCGGCTGTTATTACCATAGTCATCATTCTTGTTATGCTTATCCTCGATATGCTCAAGCAGTACATCGAGATCGACGCTGTCCGTTTCGTCATAAACTGGGTATGCGTCATGAGCCGCTTCTCCAACTTCACACAGGGAGTCCTCGATTATGCGTCAATGCTCTATTACGTATCTATATCGGGCGTATTCCTCCTCCTTACGGTGCGCGTATATGACAAGCGCCGTTGGGGTTAATGAAAGGCGGTACATAATATGAAAATGAAAACAGGAATGGGCAAAAAGCTCCGTTACGGCGGCGTAACGGCGGCGCTCACAGCGGCTATAATCGCAATAATAATCATTGTAAACATAATCTTCTCGGCGCTGGCGCAGAAAAATCTCTGGTACAGCGACCTGACACCCGAGCTTGTATTCACGCTTTCCGAGAACTGCGTAACGCTTCTCCGCGACGGCGACTCCGAATTTGAGAACAGCACCTCCCCTATAAAGAAGATCGATGAGTTCCGTGCGGCGGCAAAGGCTGAGAACCCCGACGCCAAGGACGAGGATATAATGATAAACATTATATTCTGCAACGACGAGCTGACCTGGACCGAGGATACGGCTCAGAGATACGTTCTTGAAACGGCAAAGCAGCTACAGAAGGAATTCCCCGACTACATCAACATCGAATACGTTGATATAATAAGAAACCCCACAGCCGTTACAAAGTACGGCTCGGGCGTTACCACAACGAGCGTTATCATCGAGTGCGGAAGTGAGTTCCGCGTACGCGCTCTCAAGGCATTCTACGTTTTCGATGAGGACGACTCCGAAACACCTTGGGCGTATAACGGCGAAAAGATACTCGCGGCTTCTATCCTCGCTGTAACGAGAGCCGACACCCCCGTTGTCTGCATCACCACAAACCACGGTGAGCAGCTCCCCGGCGAGAGCTTTCTTCTTACGCTCGTCAACGCGGGCTACGACATACTGCCGATCGACCTCTCGACCGACGAGATCCCCGCAGATTGCAGACTTATCATAGTCTCCTCCCCCGACACCGACTTTATGGTAGCCGACGGTATCACAGAATACGATGAGATCGAAAAGCTCGACATCTTCCTTGACGGCTCAAGCTCGCTTATGGTATTTATGGATCCCACGCTCACCACGAGACTCACGAACTTTGAGGATTATCTTGAGGAATGGGGCGTAAAGTTTGACAGAGTGAATATGGGCGACGGAACCTACGAGCCCTACCGTATTCAGGACAACTCTCAGGCGCTTGATGCAAACGGCTACACCATCCTCGGCGATTACGTTGACTACGGTCTCGGCGGAGAGATTACCGAGGAGCTTGCCGAGATGAACAGAAAGATAGCCTTCCCCAACGTAATGTCTATCTCCTACTCCGATCAGGTAACTATGACAGCGCTGATGGACGAGGATGAGACGACCTATCTCGGCGACTACGGCTACCTCAACGTCAACAGCGCATACCGCGAGATATACGACATATTCGTCTCGAGCGATGACGCCGTTGCATGGGTAGGTCAGCAGACAGATCCCGTCGAGACTGCAAAGAACGGCAACAACTTCAAGCTCATGACCGTAACGGTCGAGGACGATTACGTTCAGGAGAGCAACTACACAAGCACTAACGAAGCGTCCTACGTTATCGCTACGGGATGCTCGGAGTTTGCGCTTGACGAAATGCTCCACGGACAGTACGGAAACAATATGTTCCTTGAATATACTCTCCGTATAATCGCTCACGAGCCCGTACCCGTAGGACTTACCTTCAAGCCCTTCGGTGACTATACAATAGACACGGTGACGACAGCTGAGGCTACCCAGTACACAGTGGTATTTACGGTAGTTCCGCTCATCCTGTCTCTCGGCATCGGTATCTTTGTTATTGTAAGGAGAAAGAACAGATGAGTTTGATGCGAAAGCGAGTCATCGCTATAATCGCGGCAGCTCTTGCGATCATCATTCTCGGCATATCGCTTGCGGCAGTTATGCAGTACGTTGACACTATCGAATTTGTCGACGTCGACGGCACAAAATACTACGCCCGCAATAAAAATGCCGTGTACAAGCTATATGCCAAAGGAAGCAAGGAGCCGCTGCCTACCGACAGTCAGTACGGCTACTATATCACAAATGCGGGAACTCTCGTAAACCTCGACTCCGAAACGGGCGAGGCGACCGAGTACATCCCCGTTGAGACAGAGGGAAACGAAAACGTGGGCTACAATGACCGCGTGCTTATCTTCCCTCACGTTGAAAAGAAAAATATCCTCTCGCTCGAGGTACACAACGAATACGGAAGCTACACCTTCCAGCGCGTAAACGAGGATCTTGAGCTTGACGCGAGCGGAGATTTCATAATCAAGGGCTCTCCCCTCACGTCTTACAATCAGGAGCTCTTTGCCGAGCTTTACGTCGGCGCGGGCTACACACTGACGCTTATGAAGATCAAGGATCCCATCAAGCGTGACACCGACGGCAACGTCTGCTCTCACGAAGAGGCGTGCGAGTGCGGATTTTCCGAATACGGACTCGTTGCCGAGGAAAGAGAAAAGGAAGTAGTCGATGAGGACGGCGAGACCGTTGTCGACAAAGAGACGGGCGAGGCTTTGACAGAGACCTACAGCTATGAGCCCGCCTACTACATCCTTACGGATACCGACGGCAACCGCTATAAGCTCCTTATCGGAGATATGCTCGTTACGGGCGGCGGATACTACGCGCAGTACGTCAGCCTTGACGGAGATACCGAGACAAAGCGAGACGCTGTCTACGTTATCGACACGTCCTCGGGCGGCGCTCTGACAGAGCCCATCGAGACCTACGTTACCCCCACGCTCTGCTATCCTCTGCCTATGAACAGATACTACGACGTTGACGATTTCGTCATCGGAAACAGATTGGCGGACGAGTACACGGGACAGGAGCTTGAGGACCTTTACAAGAGAGTTATATCCTTCTCTTACATCGACCTTTCCGAGCGTGAAAACACTATGGCTGCGACCACGCCCTATGAGTTCAAGCTCGATCTTGCAGGCTACGGCGCATCCGACTCGGCGATAAACGCCTGCCTTTACAATTTCTATTCGCCCACACTTACAAGAACCGTCAAGTTCGCGCCTACAGACAGCGATCTTCTCAAATACGGATTCTGGGTGGAAAAGCTTGATGAAAACGGAAACGTCGTCAAGAACGAAAAGGGCGAGATCCAATACGAAATTTTCGCAAAGTATTTCATCGCCTACGATTTCGACGTATGGGATGATAACGGAAACGTAACGTCGACAATACATCAGGACATCCTCATCAGCGATATTGATTACGAGGAAACGGGAAAATATTACATCTTCACCTCCGAGACGGTAACCGCTAAGGACTCGAACGGCAAGGACGTTTCCACATTCTACGCCTACGACTTTATCTGTGAGGCTGAGGGATATATGTTTGAATTCCTGCTCTGGGATGAATACGATTGGGTAAATCCCGCTTACGTCGATCAGAATATTGCATTTATCGACAAGATCACGCTTACGTCTCCCGACTACAGCGCGATATTCGACGTTGACAACTCAAAGTCAAGTCAGGAGGACGGACTCAGCTCGACGCTGCTCTCGGTAACGGCATCGCAGAACGGCGGAGCATCCCGCACGACCTTCTCGTCCTATGAGGCGCTTGACAAAAACAACTATTATTGGATCATAACCTCTACGGGTATCACCGTTTATAACGCTACCACAGGCAACGAGGCTGAGATCAACAAGGAGATAGCCTACTACGATTACAACGCCCTCGGCTCTCAGGTGCGTTGCAGAACGGGATACATTGAATGCGCGGATAAGAAGATAGAGGTAACGGCAAATTACGTCAATGTCTACTCGACCTCGGGAACACTTCAGCAATCCATCCTGAGATATGACACCGATCTGTGGAGAAAGTTCTATCAGACGCTTCTCTACGCTTCGCTCGAGGGCTCATATGAGCTGACAGAGGAAGAGGAGCTTGCTCTCATCTCCAACCCCGACAATCTGCTCCTTACTATGGAGATAGATATGAAGGACGCTGAGTCTGCGGGAGGCACCGAGGTGAATATGGTCTACAAGTTCTATAAGCTCTCGTCAAGAAAGGCTTATATAATGATAAGCAGTGACGGCGGCGAGACCTTCAACGGCGGATTTTACGTTTACCGCAACAAGGTAGATAAATTTATGTCCGACGCGCAAAAGTTCTTTGCGAACGAAACGATCGTCCCCGACGCGAAGAGATAACCTACTTTTCTTTTGAAAAAGAAAAGTAGGCAAAAGAAAACACTGCATTGTCAGGACAATAAGAGACAAGCAAAAAACACTGCATTGTCAGGACAATAAGAGGCAAGCAAAAAGCACTGCATTGTTAATACAATAAGAGGCAAGCAAAAAGCACTGCATTGTCAGGACAATAAGAGGCAAGCAAAAAGCACTGCATTGTTAATACAATAAGAGGCAAGCAAAAAGCACTGCATTGTTAATACAATAAGAGGCAAGCAAAAAACACTGCATTGTTAATACAATAAGAGGCAAGCAAAAAACACTGCATTGTTAGTAAATTGAAAAGCAGACTCGCACGAGTCTGCTTTTTGTTATAGGGAGATCAAGTCACCGTTTGACATTGAAAATTTTATAAAAAAATAAAAAAGAGTTGACAAAAAGTCAACACCGTGATACAATGGTAACGGAGAGAACCGACAATGGTTGCTCCCAACGTAAATTGTTAAAGAATTAACCGCTCATGTTGGTTGCAGAGGCGGTTAATTCTTTTTATTATGATTGTCTATGTATGCCAAAAGAGATATTATAAGTCCTGCGAACAGGAACAACAGCTCCCAAGTAACGTACATCAGCATAACCTCCCCTCTTCGGGAAGGCAAAAAGTTGTCAGTCAAGATAATAGAAAAAATTATTGCCGAAATCAACTCTTTTTGATAATAATACAATTTATTTCTCAAAAAGCCCTTGATTTTTTCCGTCAAATATGAGATAATAATATGGTATGTAACAAAATGACAGAATTAGGAGTTTTAAATGGAGAAAAAAAGAAGTAGCTTTACAGGAAAGCTCGGATTTGTTCTCGCTGCGGCAGGCTCGGCAGTGGGGCTCGGAAACCTTTGGCGATTTCCCTACCTTGCGGCTCAGTACGGCGGCGGTATTTTTTTGCTTGTCTACGCCATCCTTTCGGTAACGTTCGGCTTTTCGCTTATGGTAGCCGAAATATCTATCGGAAGAAAAACAGGACTTTCGGCAATAGGAGCATTCCAGAAGCTGAACAAAAAATGCACCTTTATCGGTTATCTTGCGGCGATAGTTCCCGCAATGATACTTCCCTACTATTCGGTTATCGGCGGTTGGGTGATCAAGTACCTCGTTGTTTTCACAACGGGACAAGCCGACGTTGCGGCTACCGACGGATATTTTGAGGGCTTCACAGCAAGCACGGGACAGTCGATACTCTTCTTCTCGATATTCCTTGCGATAACGGCTGTGGTCGTTCTCTTCGGAGTAGAAAAGGGCGTTGAAAAGGTAAGTAAGATAATGATGCCCATACTCGTCGTGCTTTCGGTCGGAATTGCAGCCTACGTCTGCATATCAAACGCGCTCAATGGCGATTGGGACGGTATTCTCTACTATATCAAGCCCGATTTTTCAAACTTCGGTATAATGACGGTCGTTGCGGCAATGGGACAGCTATTCTATTCGATGTCGCTTGCGATGGGTATTATGATAACCTACGGCTCTTATATGAAAAAGGACGTCAGCATTGAGTCCTCGTCTCATCAGATAGAGTTTTTCGATATGGGCGTTGCCTTCCTCGCAGGTCTTATGGTGGTTCCCTCGGTCGTAAGCTATTCGGGCATTGAGGGACTCAACAAGGGCCCCGGGCTTATGTTCGTAACTCTCCCCAAGGTATTCAACGATATGGGCCCCGTGACGGGAAATATCGTCGGCGCGGTGTTCTTCGTGCTCGTTCTCTTTGCGGCTCTGACCTCGTCGATCTCGCTTATGGAGACGGTCGTATCTATCATTCAGGATAAATTCCACATTGAAAGAAAGCTCACCTGCCTCATAGTCCTCATCGGCGCATTCCTCATCGGTCTGCCCTCCGCGCTCGGCTTCGGCGTATGGTCGGGTGTTTCACTTCTCGGAATGGACATTCTCACATTTGTCGATTTCGTTACGAACAGCATTATCATGCCGATCGTTGCGATACTCACCTGTATCGTTATCTGCTACGTAATAAAGCCCAAGGCAGTCATTGAAGAGGTTGAGGTATCGGGAAAATTCCACCTCAAAAAGCTCTTTAACGTAATGATCTATGTAGCACCCATACTTCTTCTTGTTATTCTTGTGTTCTCGGTGTTCGAGGCATTTGATATAACCTTCGGCGGATTTTTGAAATTCTAAAAAATCGGGGCTGTCTCCTATGTTAATGAGACAGCCCCTTTTATTATTTCTTAACTATCGTTATCGCGTTATGCTTTATAAGTATCGAGATACATTTAAGGATGACGTTTCGCGTTTTCGGCTCAAGCGAGCTCCACGCCTTGACGAGCTTTACCTTTTCACTGCTCAGCTCGGTAAGCGTTTTCGCATTCGTCGACGACAGCGTTTCAAATACCGTATCCACAAATTGCTCGCGCTCCTCGGGCGTCATTTCATCGAGCCACGCTTTTAGCTTTTCATCTATCAGCCTGCTGTCCTCGGTAACGGTATCAAGATGCAGAAAGCTACCGCCCATTACCTCCCACGTATGTCCGTGATGCTGGAGAAGCCCCGTGGCATTGCTCTTTATCACCTCGTAATTTTCTTCGTGCTCAAGAAGCATACCAACGACCGAGGATTGAGGCACGATGGTGCGTATCCTGTCTTTCATTTCGGCATAGTCCCTGCCGCTTATAAAATTTTTGTCAAAGCCGGGGCCGTCGTTACTGAAAACGCCGAGGATATGCTCTTTCGCACGCTCGGGCGCTTTGACCGCCGCGTAGACCGCAAGATTTCCACCCTTGCTGTGTCCGCCAAGATAGAATTTGCCGTTTATGTCCTCGGACACTCTCGCAAAATACTCTGCCGCCGAGAGCTGCGCGGGAACGGGAAGCATAAAGCTCATATTGAAATCCTCTTTCCATCCCGTCAACGTATCGTCTGTTCCTCTGTAGGTCACAAAATATTTGTCCCGTGTTATTCGGAACGTAAGCGCCGCGAATTGCTTGGGCTCCTCATCGTCGGTCTCGCATATGTAATGTGAAAGCCTTATACCCGCAAAGCGCCTTGTTTTCGCGGCTTTAACGGCTACCGCCACCGTCTCGGGTGGCACAAATCTACCCAGCGTGCTCGGCTTACCGTTACAAAGCTTCAGATATTTGCGCATCGTCTCGAGAAAGGTGATCGAGCCTCCCTCCTCGGCAGTCGGAACGATACCGCCGAAATCAAGATAGCTTATCATAGACAGTATCAGGCTGTCGACCTCGCAGAGTCCCACCTCAAAGAAGCGCAGATCGCCTCTCCAATCAAGATAATCTGACAAAGTTCCCATATGTCACCCCGTTATATCTGCTTGTGTACGCTTTTGTATTCGTCATAAAATCTGTAATAAGGACAGCTTTTCGTATTTCTTCCGAGAAAATCGACCATCTCGTCCTCGTCAAGTCGGAGGTCGCAGACGTAGGCGTCTATCTCCTCATCGTAATCGTAAAATTCACAGCTTTCGCAATTTGTCGCCTGCTTATTTACCATATTTTTCTCCGTTATTTAATATATTTCAATCTGTCGAGACAGTTTTGCAAAATTATCTGCGCCGACAGCGTATCAATGACCGTCTTGCGCTTCTTGCCCCTTGTATTTGTTTCGTTGAGGTATCGCGACGCGGTCATAGTCGTCATTCGCTCGTCGAACATAGCGACAGGCAGTCCCGTTCTTTCCGAGAGCATAAAGGCAAATTTTCTGCATCTTGCCGCTCTTGAGCCCTCGCTTCCGTCCATATTTACGGGAAGTCCGACCACAACGGCAGAGACCTTCTGCTCTCGCGCCACGTCAGCCACAGCGTCGGCGCATTTTTCTATTCCGCCGGGGGATATGTAGCCTATGCCCGACGCGAGAAGCCGCGACGGATCTGACACGGCAAGACCTGTTCTTGTGTCACCGAAATCCACGCCGAGCAATTTTCCCGACGTAGCGGCGATCTTTTCAATATCGTTCATTTTTCAGTTCCTTTTTTATTATTTATGGTAAAGGCTTTTTTACCCACATACCCGTAGGGGCGACCATTGGTCGTCCGAACCCGCCTCTACGGTATGTGTAATCTGTTTTTTATCGAATTTTCTTTTTTGCGCGGACGACCAATGGTCGCCCCTACAATATGTTAGATAAATTCAAGCTCCCCGACAAATCCCAATTTATATCAAGCCTTATTCAATATATCCTCCGCCATCTTTATAAGCATTTCCCTCTCATTCAGCCGAGGCTCTTCTATCACCGCCGCAAGAAGGGCGCCAAGCACCCTTCCTACCTCCTTGCCCGTCACGCCTATCTCCATAAGATCCTTGCCCGTCACACACAGATCACGAAGCGACGTGGGCGCGGTGTTTTTCTCTACCCATAAAGGAGCGTCCGCACACGACAGACCGAGCAGGACAGACGCGCAAGCCGCGCTCCTTGCGTAGGCTCCGCACTCGCCTATGAGCTTTCTTGCGTCGGCAGGGCTTTCCACAGCGCGCCGAGATCCGCGAATAACAGCCAATGCCGCCGTCGTCAGCGCATTGGAATATTTAAGTCCGCGCAACACCGATCGCGCCGCATCCTCTGACGCCTCCGATAAAAAGAAGCCAAGCCTTGCACCCTCATCGCAGGGCATTTTTGAAATAAGCGAAAAGATCCTCTCGCTCGGTCGGTACTCACCTGTAATATATGTCAAAGCCTCGGCTTTTGTCATAAGCGTCAGCGCCGCTTCGGGCTCTTTCGACGTAATCAGCTTCAAAAATTCGACCGCTATGCGCTCACGCGCAATATTCGCAAGCCCCTCTCTCTGCTCTTTCGCGCCCGAAAGCGTCCCGTAGTCGATCTCAAAGCCGAGCTGAGCCGAAAAACGAAATGCACGCATTATCCGCAGAGCGTCCTCCGAAAAACGTCGGCGGCTGTCACCTACGGCGCGTATTATTCCGTCCCTCAGGTCGTCTCTGCCACCGAACGGATCGACAAGTCCCGAGCGATCGTTATACGCCATGGCGTTTACGGTAAAGTCGCGCCTTGCGAGATCCTCCTCGATGCGCCCCGTAAAGCTCACGCCGTCGGGGTGTCGGCTGTCTGTGTAGCTTCCGTCAATGCGAAAGGTGGTTATCTCAACGGGAGCGCCCCCCACGATCACCGTGACAGTGCCGTGCTTGATGCCCGTTTCTATAACGCGCATATCCGAGAAAAGCTCCGCCGTTCTCTGCGGCAAGGCAGACGTGGCAAGGTCGAAATCGCTCGGAGCTCTACCGAGCATTATATCGCGAAGCGAGCCGCCGACAATATACGCATCCTCCCCCGCCGAATAAAAGCGGTGGCAAACGTCCCATATGTGCGCGGGAATATTATTTTCTATGTGAATATCGCGCATAACGGCTCCTTTCGTAATAGATATTAACTGCGGACTGCGTTTAATTGTATCTTGCTCTTTCCCCGCCGATGTATTTCGGTCTCGTTCTCGCGCAGATTATCGGCGCTTCACCGAGAGCCTTTACCGAAAGTCTCACGGGAACGGCAACCTCGCGCAAGTGCATACCGATAAGCGTTCCGCCGATGTCGAGCCCCGCGTGCGCCCTGATATGCTCTACGGCAACGGGAGAGGAAAATCTTTCATAGCAAGCCGCCGCAAAGGAGCCACCCGCCTTGGGTACGGGACGGACGCACACAACGTCAATACCAAGTCTCTCAGCGAGCTCGTTCTCGATTATTATAGCTCTGTTCAGGTGCTCACAGCACTGCGCCGCAAGGTATATCCCCTTTTCATTCAATACGGGAAGCATACCGTCAAGTATCGCATCCGCCACAGACGGCACGGATGCCTTTCCTATCTTATTTCCCGTTACCTCGGACGAGGAACAGCCCACAACAAGTATCTGACGCGCGCAAAGCCCCGATGCTTCAATAAGCTCGCGCGTGAGCTTTTCGGCATCGGCGCGTATCATAGCAAGAAAAGCCCTCGCCTCGTCCGCCGAGGAAAACTCCGCCGTACCGTCGGCTCTTACTTCTATATTTTCTTTTATCATAATACTAATACCTTTCAACATAAATACACTTTACAGTAACTATTCAGACAATCTTCAAATTGGAGGTTATCGGGATGTTTGATATGTGTAAACATATCCCCAATGAGGACAGTGCAGTAAAGCGACTTCGTCGCAAGATCCTCTACTCCGCTGTGCTCCGTGGCAAGAACAAGTTCTTGCTCGACTGTTTCTTTAGATGCCCCCATAAACGGTTCCTTTTGCCAACGGCAAAAATGCTCTGTGATGACAAGTTAGTGTATGAGAAGTAAATGGATATATGCCAAAGTTTATTACGGGCACCTTATTATAGGTTTATGCATATGTTCGTCGCCCAACATCCACTATCTGTCATCCTGAACGGCTTGCTACCCTGCAAGCCATGTGAAGGATCTTTTTTGCGTAAGCAAAATTTACCTTAGAGAAAAATGAAAGAAATTTTTTGCGTATAATGAAACATCCCACCGCACGAACCTCGTTCGTGCCTTTTGCCTTTTCGCCATCGGCGAAAGGCAAAAAGACAATCCCAAATTTGAATATTTATCCTAATAATTACACCTTATATTAACATTATACCACCGCGGCGCATATAAATCAAGAAAAATATTATATTGATTTGTAAATAAAATCTTGTAATATCACGAATATAATGGTATAATATAGTATGAATTGGTATGCTCGCGCTCGGGAGGATCGGACTTGGATATTTTTATAGATAGCTCAAAGGACGGCTTGACCGTTCTTGAATACATAAAAAAGCATACGGCGATCTCCTCGGCACACCTGAAGCACCTGAAGTTTTCGGAGAGAGGTATCCTTGTAAACGGCTCTCACGTCACGGTGCGCTACACGCTCAGAAACGGCGATATTCTTTCCCTCGCCACCGAGGACAGCCAAAAGGACGCCCAGCATATCGAGCCCTGCGATCTTCCGCTTGAGATAATTTACGAGGACGGCGACTGCGCAGTCCCCTCAAAGCCTGCGAATATGCCCACGCACCCATCACACGGACATTACGGCGATACCGTGGCAAACGCTCTGGCGTTCAGGTATGCGCATACAGGGGAGCCCTTCGTATTTCGCCCCGTCAACCGACTCGACAGAAACACAAGCGGACTTTTGCTTATCGCCAAGAACAGAATAGCCGCGGGCGAGCTGTCGCGCGCTATGACCGAGGGCAGAATAAAAAAGGTCTATATCGCGCTTCTTGACGGAGAGCTTCCAAGCTCCGAGGGAAGCATAGAGACGTATATGCGGCGCACCGCCGAGAGTATAATCGTGCGAGAGAACTGCCCTGCCGACGGCGGCGGAGACTACGCGCTGACAAAATACCGCACGATCAAAGTAAAAAACCGACACACACTTGTCGCGGCAAGCCCCGTCACGGGAAGAACGCACCAGCTCCGCGTTCATTTTGCGGGACTCGGCGCGCCTATCACAGGAGACGATATGTACGGAAGCGCGTCCGAGCTTATAGACAGACACGCTCTCCATTCGGCGGCGCTCTCCTTTCCGCGCGTTAGCGACGGAGAAAGAGTTGTCACACGCTCACCTCTGCCCGAGGATATGGCAAAGGCGGTCAGCGAAGTGTTCGGAGAGCTCGACACCGAGGCGATGCTTCATATGTGCGAGCAATTTCTTTTAGAGAACGACAAAATAAACTAAAAGAATGAAAAGAAGGTAAAAAATGAACAAAGAAATTCCAATCGAAGAGACCGCCGAGGCGATGCCTCCAAAAAGGAAATTTCCGCTATTTGCGAAAATATTTTTAGGGATAGGAGCGTTTTCGGCTCTGCTATATATCGCGTTTCTTCTCAGCGAGGATTTTGCCGACTTCTTTAACCGATATATAAGCTCGGTCTTTCGCGCGGTAATGGCTTACGCCACGTCGTGGATCCCCTTTTCCTTGGGCGAATTTTTGCTGATACTTACCCCCGTTATCTTCGCGGCGATCGTGATATACGGCACAAAAAAATACGCCGACACGTGGCGCGACGTATTTATATATTGCGGCTCTCTCGTCTCGGTGATAACTCTTATATTCGCCGCGTTTACGATAGGCTTTGCGCCCGCATACAGAGGAGCTACGCTTGACAAAAAGCTCGGTCTTGACCGACAAAAGGTCAGTGCCGAGGAGCTTTACGCAACAGCCCTTATTCTGTCCGAAAAGGTCAACGAGGAGAGCGAAAAAATAACCTATAATACAAAGACCGACTTTTCGGTAATGCCCTACGGCATCGACGGAATGAACGACAGACTTATAGACGCATACGACGTCGCTTGCGATAAATATACATTTGTTCAGCGGCTTGACAGTAAATTAAAGCCCGTAATGCTTTCCGAGCTTATGTCATATACTCATATTACGGGGGTGTATTCATTTTTCACGGGCGAGGCGAATATAAACGTAGCCTTCCCCGACTACACTATTCCCTACACCGCCGCTCACGAGCTTTCGCACCAGAGAGGTATAGCGCGTGAGGACGAAGCGAATTTTATGGCTTTCCTTGTCTGCATAGACTCGGAGGATGCTTACATCCGTTATTCGGGCTATCTCAATCTTTTCGAATACGTAAGCTCCGCTCTTTACAGCGCCTCGCCCGAGCTTTACTATGCCGCCGTCGACACACTGAACGCCGACGTCAGACGCGAGATGAGGGCATATTCCGCGTTTTTTGATAAATACCGCGACTCCACGGCAAGCAAGGTATCGGAGACGGTAAACAATACCTCCCTCATCCTTCAAGGAACAGAGGGAACAAAGAGCTACGGAATGGTCGTAGACCTTGCCGTGGCGTACTATAAGTAATGCACAATGCACAATGCAAAATGAATGTAGATATTGATTTTATTCAAAAGCATTGACATTATCAGGCATTGTGAATTATCTAAAACTTAAAATGACTGCTTTTTGCCAAAGCAAAAAGCCACCTTAATTGTGCACTGTGCACTGTGCATTGTGCATTTCTACCGGAGGTTTTATGGACAAATATATCATCCGAGGCGGCAAGGCGCTGTACGGAGACGTTAATATAGGCGGAATGAAAAATTCCGCGCTCCCCGTACTTTTCGGCACCGTTGCTGTTGGAGGAATATGCACTATCGAGAATATCCCCGACGTCAGCGACATATTTCAGACCTTTGAGATACTCCGAGAGATAGGCGCAAAGGTAAGGCTCGTGACGACCGATACGGCTATCATCGACACAAGAAACGTCGAGGTCCGTTCGCCGTCGGTAGGGCTGGTCGATAAAATGCGCGCCTCAACGTATCTTCTCGGCGCGATGCTCGGACGGTTCGGTGAAGGTCTTGTCGGTATGCCGGGCGGATGCAACTTTGGCGCGCGCCCCGTAGGTCAGCATATCAAGGGCTTTGAGGCGCTCGGAGCAAAGGTCGAATACAACGAAAAGGGTGAGCTGCACGCAAAGGCGGAGAATGGACTTCGCGGTACTGTGATATACTTTGATATTGCTTCGGTCGGCACAACGCTTAACGTAATGCTTGCGGCAGTTCACGCCGAGGGCGTAACGGTGCTTGAGAATTGCGCCCGAGAGCCACATATTGCCGATACCGCCAGCTTTCTCAACGCCTGCGGAGCGGACATAAGCGGAGCGGGAACGAGCACCATACGCATACGCGGCGTAAAGGAGCTTCACGGATGCACGTATAGGATCGCCCCCGATATGATCGAGGCGGGCACTTATATGGTGGCGGCGGCGGCAACGGGCGGCAAAGTGACGGTTCGCAATATTATCCCGAAGCACATGGACGCCGTATCTATGAAGCTTCGCGAGATAGGCGTTTCGGTAGAGCCGTCGGGAGACAGCGCGCTTACGGTATCATATAGCGGCAGAGGGCGCGGAACGGTGATAAGAACCAACCCTTATCCGGGCTTTCCGACCGATATGCAGCCTCAGTTCGCCGCGCTTCTCTGTCTTTCCTCAGGTATAAGCACCGTAACCGACGGCATATGGAAGAACCGTTTCAAGTACGCCGAGGAGCTCTGCAAGATGGGCGCGGATATTGAAATATCCGAGGGCGAGATACATATAACGGGAGTCGAGGGACTTCACGGCGCCGACGTAAAGGGCAGCGATCTTCGCGCGGGCGCGGCGCTCGTTATCGCGGCGCTCTCGGCAGACGGCGTCAGTACGGTGAGCGGACTTGAATATATCGACCGCGGATATGAGGACTTTTTGGGCAAATTAAAACGCCTCGGCGCGGATATACGAAGAGAATAAAACAAGAGCTGAGTCACAAAAATGTGCCTCAGCTCTTGCTTTTGCGTATATTTAACCCTTCAAATTTGAGTTTATCTTTTTCGCTTACGCGAAAAGGCAAGAACTTCGTTCTTGCGGCGGGATGTTTGATATGTTCGCACAAACAAGGATAACCGTGGGCAAACTAACATCAAAGCCTTCTCCCGTAGGAGAACTACTCCGCTACGCTACGTGTAAAGTTTGCAAGCAAACTCTAGGTGGCACGACGAAGGAGTGACGGATGAGGAGCTCGAGACTTGTACAAATAGCGATC
>JAFTYG010000061.1 GCA_017461365.1 Clostridia bacterium
GAAAACGTTAAAGTTTCGCGGGCTCCTTCCACCGCAAGCGGTCCCCCTTCCTCCCGGAGGAAGGCTATTTACGCAACCCGTTTACGGGTAGCAAGTAACAATTGCATGGCTGGCAGGCCAATCTAAAGCGCACTTGTGCGCCGCCAGTAGTATTAGGGCTTTGCCCGAAACTGAAATACCCCCCGTTATACGGGGGGATATTTATTTTATCCCTGTGGCAGTGACACTCCGTTGAGGATATTTTCAAAAAGGATGTCGCTATCGAAAAAGAGGCGCGCGCCGTCGATATGTATGACTCGGAGAGATGCGTAATTATAGGTAGACAGCGCTCTGTCGAGGGCGTCATCCGAATGTGCGCAGACGAGGATGTCCGTGGCGGTAAATCCGCTGATTATGAGCGTATGGTAAAATTCGCCCTCGCTGTTGGCAAGCTGTACGACGTCTCCGATCTCCACTGTTTGCGCCGCGGCGGCGTTTCTTCCGTATGGGCCTGTTCCGCCGTTTTGCGATGCGAAATCCTCCGCTCCCGTCAGAAAGCTGTAAAGCTCATCAACTCCCGTCCATGCGGGCGCGCGGTCATCCGAGGAGCGGTAATACCATCCGAAGGTTGGCGTATAGTTCATAACTCCGCATCCCGCAAAGATACATTGGGAAACGAAATTCGTGCAGTTTCCGCCGCGTCCCGTGAAATCGAAAAAGAGAGGATTTCTTGACAATGCCCATTTTCTCGCGTATTCTACCGCACGCTCGCGGTTATAAGGTATATTCAAAAGCATATTTTTGCCCTCCTAAGTAGATTTACCTTATAAGTATATGCAAAAAATCGAAAAGTGATGTTGAACTCGGGCGCGAAATATGTTATAATTAAGGCAGACACACTCTCATATGGATACAGAAGCTACGGAGGGCAGAGAATGAGATTTTTACATACGGGCGACTTGCACCTTGACAGCTCATTTTGCGCATCGGATACGTTTACCGCCGACGCGCGCAGAGATGAGCAGAGGCGTACGTTTGGCAGGATATTCGAATTGGCAAGAGCGGAAGGTTGCCGGATGGTACTTATTGCGGGCGATCTTTTTGACAGCAGGTACGTAACGCCTGAGACCGAGAGATACGTGACCGACGTTTTTGCAAAGGCGAATATACCCGTCGTTATCGCTCCGGGAAACCACGATCCCTACGTAAACGGCTCGTTTTACAAGAGCGGAAGGCTTCCCGAGAACGTATATGTTTTCAGCTCGTCAGAGCTTCAGCGATTTGATTTTCCCGAGCTTTCGGCAAGCGTTTACGGCTATGCGTTTACCTCGTCCGCTCTTACGTCGAGCCCTCTTGCGGGGGTATCGGCTGACGGCGGAGGTATGAATATAAAGCTTCTTTGCGCTCACGCAGATCTTTCCGCGCCTATTTCGAGATACTGTCCGCTGACAGCGGGGGATATATCGGGGCTCGGGATAACTTATGCCGCGCTCGGTCATATCCACAACCGAGATGAGGATGACAGCGCGGGTGGCTCTGTGATACGCTACTGCGGCTTTGCCGAGGGACGGAGCTTTGACGAGCTCGGTGACGGCGGAGTTTATATCGTTGACTGCGAGCCTGACGGAGAGGTGAATTACAGACGCTTTGCCGTATCGGGCGAAAGGTATGACATACGCGAGCTCGATCTCAGCGGATGCTGTGAGAGAGAGGAGATCGTCGGAAAGATCAAGCGCGAAGCCGAGGATGTGTCAGCGAATAAGAACACACATCTGCGTCTGCTTCTTACGGGAAGCGTTGAGGCGGAGGAGCTTCCAGACCTTTCGGAGCTTGCAAGGGCTTTGACGGGCGGACGCTTGCTGTCGTTGGATATAAGGGATATGACGGTGCCGGTGGCGGATATTTCAAGCCTTCGCGCCGATCCGAGCCTTCGCGGAGAGCTTTACAGAGCTCTTTATTCAGGGCTTGTCTCGGACGATCCCGACACACGCGAGAAAACTGCGCTTGCCTTGCAGATAGGGCTTGCGGCTATCGACGGCAGAAGAATATCGGGAGGTAAGGAGAGTCTATGAGGATAAAAGAGCTTAATATTATTGAGTTCGGCGGACTTTGCGACCGACGCTTTGAGCTTTCCGAGGGCCTCAACATATTTGAGGGAAACAACGAAACGGGAAAGAGTACGTTATGGCTCTTTATAAAATTTATGCTTTACGGTATGCCCAAAAAGGGACATCCCGAGCGTGAAAAGTCGATAAACCGACTGTCTCACAGAGCCGCGGGAACTATGACGGTGGTCTTTGGGGGCGAGGAATACAGAATTGAGAGGAGCTTTTCCGAAAATTCGCGCGGAAAGGTCGATACTTACCGCGTATCCGACGGTGAAAAGGTCTTTAAGGGCGAGGAGCCCGGGGAGGCAATGCTCGGAGTTCCGCGCGATATATTTGAGAACAGCGCGGCTGTAGGGCAATCGGCGTGCGCGGGGCTTGGCGGCGAGAAGGGCGCGGCGGCGATAAGAAATCTGCTTTCCTCGGCGGACGAGAGCGTGGACGTTGAAAAGGTACAAAAAAAGCTTAATACCCTCCGCGTGTCGTACAGACATCTGAACGGTAAGGGCGGAAAGCTTTATGAGGCATCCTCACGGATAAGCGCGCTTGAGGGGCGGCTGAGTACGGCGGTTGATAGCCGATTGAAGATAGCCGAAACCGAGGCGCGTCTGCAAAGAAACGGGGAGAATATCCAAAAGACCGAAAATGATCTTGCGGGAGCACGCGATCTTACCGACAGACTCGGCAAGCGTGAGATACTGCAAAGATTTGACCGACTTGCCGAAAACCAAAAAGATCTTGAGGCGTTGAAAGCGAAGCGCGACGCGCTGGTCGCAAGTGAGACTCGGGGCGGATATACCCCGACGGCGGCGGATGGCGCTCAGCTTTCTTCCTTGGCGGAGAGCTGCGAGAGGGCAAAAAGGACTCTCGGAGAAGCCGAGGCGAGGCGCGCAGAGCTTGCCTCAAGGAGCTTTACGGATGAGGAAAACAGACTTTCCGCTCTTGGCGCGGAGATCGAGCGTGTGGGCGGAGCCGAGGCTGTGATCGCCTCTGCCACTAAGGCTACGATGAAAAAGACCGTCGGAGCCTTTACCTTCGGTGTCGGCGCAGTCTTGGCTATCGCATTTTCGGCGCTTGCTTTTGCCTTTAATATGCTGTTTTTGATAGGCGCGGCAGTGTTGCTTGTCGCGGCTGTTATCGGAATTATAATAAGCGCTAAAGGCGCGGCAGACGGAAAGCGCGGCGTTCTCGGAAATACGCCCAAGGGCGAGAGCACCGAGAATTATATAAAGAGGTGCGATGCGGCATATCGCGTACAGCAGGCTCACGGGGAGGCAATGAAAGAGGCTTTAGCCGATGAGAATAACGCGCGCAGGCATTACGAATATCTTTTTTCAGATATTGAAAAGGCTCTTTTACGGGTATCTCCCGATACGCCTGCGAGCATTGAGGGAGCGAGAGCGGAGTCCGAGCGGATAGGTAGGTTTACCGAGGCTTACAGAGCCTTGTGCGGACGCATAGAAAGCATAAGGGCGGTCATTGAGAGCGATGGAGCTGTGCTGTCGGTCTATGACGAGGCAGAGCTGAGAGCCGATATGGAGGGCATCGAGATACCGTCGATGTCTCTGAGACAGGCTGAGGAGAGACGCAGGTATCACGAGGAAAGATTGCAGCTGCTAAAGGACAAGGACAGCGATCTGAGGACTGAGCTTATAAATCTCAAGGCGAGGAGCGACGATCCGACGCTGATCCGCGACGAGCTTTCGTCGCTTAAAGAAAGCTATGCGGATGCGGAAAAATTTTACGATGCCGTGGTATTGGCTATTGACGGCATAGAGCGCGCCGCGTCTGCGATGCAGGGAAGTATTACTCCCGCTATCGGACGGAGCGCAGGTGAGCTGATAGAAAAGATAAGCGGAGGCAGATACGGCAGAGTGAACATGGGACGCTCTCTTGAGCTTACGCTTGTAGATGGCGACGGACTTACGACGGGCACAGATATGATGAGCGGAGGTATGAGAGATGCTGCGTATCTTGCGCTGAGGATCTCTCTTATGCAGAGGATATTCGACGGACAGATGCCGCCGTTTATGATGGACGAGGCTCTCTGTCAGCTTGACGGCGAGAGGATGGAGCGTATGCTTTCTGTTATCGGCGGACTTTGCAAAGAGGGCTGTCAATGTCTGCTCTTTACCTGCCACGAACGCGAGGGAGACGCCTGCAGAGCGCTCGGAATTGACGCAAAACTCTTTAAAATGGACGTTTCTGTGGCAAAAAGCAAAAATACGGCTGTGTAATTTTGTAGGATTTGCCTATGGCGAAAAATGAAAAAATATGGTATAATTGATTTAAGGGCGTTTTGCCTGACCTTAGAACTTTAGGATGGTGAGATATGTTTGAAGTCGGAAGTCATGTGATCTACCGCGCCGAGGGCGTTTGCGTGATCGTTGACATAAGAGAAGAAAGCTTCGGCGCTATAGGCGAGAAGAACAAATATTACATCCTTTCGCCTATCGGGGATGAAAAATCCACGGTGTTTGTTCCTGTGGATAATGAAAAACTGTGCTCGATGATACGACGTCTCTTGTCCGCGGATGAGATAATGGAGCTTGCCGCATCTCTGCGGGAGGAGCGTATCGAATGGATCCCCGACAGCAGGGGCAGAAATCTGCGCTATAAGGAGATATTTGCGCTCGGTGACAGACGGGATATTATGGTGCTTGCCAATACCATTCTCAGCATAATGAGGGAGGGAAGGTCGAGCGATAAGCGCCTGACGGGTACGGATGAGAACGCGCTCCGCAGAGCAAAGAGAATGCTTTACGACGAATTCAGCGCGACTACCGATATACGCACTGAGGATGACGTTTTTCGTCTGCTTGAGGGCGAGCTTGTGCTTTCCTCAAAACAAAAATATATGTGATCAATACCTCACGGAGCTTTCCGTGAGGTATTTTATATTGAATGATCTAATTTTAATGATGCCGAATTATAATTATTAAAAAATACAAACAAAATTTTAACATTTGTGTGGTATAATATGCTCAAAGGATTGAAATTCCAACTCGGAGGTATAAATGTTCAAGATCTTGATATTAGAGGATGACAAGGCGCTCAATCGATCTGTCTGCTCGTTTCTCAATAACAGCGGATATGAGGCGATAGGATGCCTCGGCGCGGAGGAAGCGTACGATGAAATGTATAGGACCACCTTTGACCTTGTGGTGTCGGATATTATGATGCCCGATATTGACGGATTTGAGTTTGCAAAGACTGTACGTTCGATAAACAACGATATTCCGATACTCTTTATAAGCGCGAGGGATGATCTTGCCTCGAAGCAGCGCGGATTTCGCATAGGTATCGACGATTATATGACAAAGCCGCTTGATCTCGACGAGCTCTTTTTGCGTATCGGCGCGCTTTTGCGGAGAGCTAAAATATCCTCGAGCCGCCGCATTGAGGTAGGCAATTTCGTAATGGACGCCGACGAGCGCACAGCAACACTTGACGGAGATGAGATACCTCTTACGGCAAGAGAGTTCGACCTGCTATACAAGCTCCTGTCCTACCCGAAAAAGACCTTTACGCGGACTCAGCTTATGGATGAGTTCTGGGACGTTGATACACTCTCGGGCCCGCGTACGGTTGATGTATATATGACCAAGCTCCGCTCAAAGCTGTCGGAGTGCGACTCGTTTGAGATAAAGACTGTTCACGGGCTGGGATATAAGGCGGTGATAAAGTGAAAAAAGGGCGCAAGTACAGGTGGATCATAAGGGCGATAAGCAATTTCTTTGCCGTTTTTACTATCTTTGCTTTTGTTATTACCTGCAGTACGATGCTCTTTGTGTCAACGCTCTCCGACAGCCTTGGAGTCATAATTACCGAGGAGAACGTCAATACGGCAGCAAAGCTTACGTTTTACAACGCCGTGTTTATCAGCGTTATATTTACTGTTATTGATACCGTTCGGCAGATGGTTACGGTAGATCGCCCCGCAAAGCAGATAACCGACGCTACCGAAAGAATGGTCAAGGGGGATTTTTCGATGCGCATAGAGCCTGTGGCTCTGCTTTCGCCCGATGATAGGTTCAATGAGATAATAAACGGGATAAACAAGATGGCTGAGGAGCTGTCGGGTGTGGAGACTCTGCGCACCGATTTTATTGCCAACGTATCGCACGAGATGAAAACGCCGCTGACGGTAATAAAAAATTACGGTAGGCTTTTGCAGACGCCTGATCTGCCCGAGGATAAGCGTATCGAATACGCCAAAGCGATAACCGACGCGTCGGGACGGCTTTCTGAGATGATGACGAACATTTTGAAGCTCAACAGGCTTGAAAATCAGCAGATATATCCGAAAACCGAAAATTACGATCTCAGTGAACAGCTCTGCGAATGTCTTTTGCAATACGAGAGCGTGTGGGAAGAGAAAAATATCGAGATAGACACCGACATAGAGGACGGAATTATCGTTTCGGCTGATAGCGAGCTTTTGTATCTTGTGTGGAACAATCTTCTCTCAAACGCGTTCAAGTTTACCGAGGAGGGCGGAATGGTCTCTCTGTCTCTGTCATCGGAGGGCGGATACGCTACGGTTAAGGTGACCGATACGGGATGTGGTATGTCGCCCGAGATCGGCGCGCATATATTTGAAAAATTCTATCAGGGAGATACCTCTCATGCAACTCAGGGTAACGGCTTGGGACTTGCGCTTGTCAAAAAGGTGGTCGATATTATGCGCGGAGAAATATCGGTTGAGAGTGAGCTCGGTGTGGGCTCGACGTTTACGGTAAGACTCAGGAGGGTAAATAATGGACTGGAAAAAGCTCGGTAAGGCTTTGCTGTTTCCACATATTGCGGTGATGATAATACTTGTTCCCGTATCGGCGGCGCTTCTTGCTTATTCAATGGCGGTTTTGGATACGGAATCGATAATATCATACGTATCTTACTTTATTTCGGCATATACGCTGACGGTGTGGTGCGTAAGAATACCGCGCTTTGTACGCTATACGAAAAAAATAAAAAACGAAAACAAGTACGCAAAGCGTTGGTTTGACGACACGCATCTGAGAGTAAAGAGCTCACTGTATGGCACGCTTATCTGGAATATAGCTTACGCAGTCTTTCAGCTATGGCTCGGCGTTTATCATTCGTCGTTCTGGTTCGTTTCCTTGGCGATGTACTATTTTTCGGTGGCGGTGATGCGCTTCTTCCTTGTGAAGTACGCGAGAAAGCACGCGGCTGGAGAGGAAATGATAACCGAATACAAGAGATACCGCGCCTGCGGCTGGGTATTCCTTGTAACGAACCTTACCCTGACGGTAATGGTATTCTTTATGGTATTTTGGGACAGAAGCTTTGAGCATCATCAGATAACGACTATAGCTATGGCGGCATACACCTTTACGACACTGACAGTGGCTATCGTGAACGTTGTCAAATACCGCAAATACAACAGCCCCATATATTCGGCATCAAAGGCTGTAAGCCTTGCCTGCGCCTGCGTTTCTATGCTGACGCTTGAGTCGTCAATGCTGACGGCATTCGGGGATGAGAGCATGGACGCGTTTACAAGAAAGATGATGCTCGGAATAAGCGGCGGTGTGATCTCCGCATTTATAGTGATAATGGCGATATATATGATAGTTCACGGAACAAAACAGATACGACAATTAAAGGCAGAGGTAGAAACAGATGGAAAACAATAATGAAAATAACGGAAGTAACGAAAATAATATGAATGAGGCAAATAAGGTAAACAGCGAAAATAATTCGGGAAACACAAGCAGAGGCTTTTCGTACACCTACTCGGCAAGAGAGCAGGCAGAGCTGAAAAGAATACGCGATAAATATACGAACAAGGAAGAGGATAAGCTTGAGCGGTTGCGTAAGCTCGACAGAAGCGTAGCGAACAAGGCGCAGAGCGTTTCTATGATATTCGGCGTGATAGGAACGCTTCTTCTCGGCTTCGGAATGAGCATTATAATGACAAGTATCGGCGCACAGCTTGGGATGAATCAGGCTGTGGCTATGCTTGTGGGAATTCCCACGGGTACGGTTGGCGGAGTGATCGCAAGTCTTGCGTATCCTATGTATAATTTGGTTCTCAAGCGCGAAAGAGAAAAGATCGCGCCCGAGGTGATAAGGCTTACGGACGAGCTGATGAAAAAGTGAGAGAAAGATCAAAAGAATATAACAAACAGGCGAGATGTACGTCCAAACGGATGTGCATCTCACTTTTTTTTATAAAAAAATAAAAATGCTTTGTTCAGGCATTGGTGATTATTTGCGAATATTTGGTAAAATAATAACACCAAAGACTGAAAAGTAAGGAGAGTGCTTTTATGGAGACAGAAAAGATAGAGGAAGATAAGCTAAAGGAGTTTGAGAGGTTTTTGAAGAACGAGGAAAGGAGTAATGCGACGGTAGAAAAGTATATGCGCGACGTGCGGCGCTTTTCCGAATTTATAGGCTTGAGTGAGGTCTGCAAGCAAAGCGTTATGGAATATAAAAGCAAATTGGTAAATTCGTATGCAGTGACGAGCGCAAATTCCATGATCGCCGCGCTGAACTCATTTCTTCGCTTCTGCGGTCGGCACGATCTGTGCGTCAAGCAATTCAGAGTCCAGAGACAAGCCTACTGCTCCGAGGAAAAGGAGCTGACGCGCGCCGAGTATATACGTTTGCTCGAAGCGGCGGACAGAAAACACAATGAACGTCTCAACCTTATCATTCAGACTATCTGCGGAACGGGCATACGGGTAAGCGAGCTGCAATATATTACCGTTGAGGCTCTGCGCAAAGGAGAGGCTGTTGTAAACTGCAAGGGCAAGAACCGACGTATCTTCATTGTTTCTGAGCTGAAGAAAAAACTGCTCCTATATGTAAGGGAGCAGAAGATAGCGTCGGGCTCGATCTTCATTACGAGGAGCGGCAAGCCTGTCAGCAGGAATAATATATGGAAAGAAATGAAATCTCTGTGCGAGACGGCAAAGGTCAGCCCGAGTAAGGTGTTTCCGCATAATCTCCGTCATTTATTTGCCCGTACATTTTACGGAATTGAAAAGGATATTGCCAAGCTCGCGGACATTCTCGGACACGCAAGCATCAACACGACACGCATATATATCGTAACAACAGGCGCGGAGCATAGGCGCAAGATGGAGCATATGAGACTAATAATATAAAAGAAAAAGCCCGATGAGAAACACACCGAGACATAAAGCAACATAACAGGAGTTATGTATTAAAAAAATATTGTTATATCCAAACAAAAAGTTCGGATACATATGTATTTTATCATATATCGTTTCAAAAATAAAGAGTTTCAGTAAAAATTTATAAAAAAATATATGTTTTTTTGCATAACGAAAAGACCTTTCGTTTGATTTCAAAAGAAAAAATAAGCGAAAGGCTTTTTTGTTGTACCTATTTTTTTCATGCTAAAACCGAAGTTATAACAAATATTTCCCGATGAATATAACATAACTCCTGTTATGTTGCATTTTCTGTTTGATGTTTAGCGAATATTTCGCTTTACATAGTTAGTCTCAAAAAAATATACCAATAAGGAGGATAAGAAAAATGACTAACAAGAAATCTACAAAAAGAGCGTTGCTTGCAAGCATAGCATCACTGTTGCTTTGCTTTACAATGCTCATTGGGACGACTTACGCTTGGTTTACCGATAGCGTAACGAGTGCCAGCAACGTCATCAAGACGGGTAATCTCGACATCAAGCTTTTGATGGACACTGACGTTGATGGTACTTACGACGACATCAGCGATAGCACTTCTCCCATTTTCGGCGAGGGTTCTATCGCACAGAACAACAATGCTGCGACTCTTTGGGAGCCCGGCAAAACGCAGGTTGCATATCTTGCAATCCAGAATGGCGGTAATCTTGATCTCAAGTACACTGTTGGTCTGAATGTGCAGAATGTAAGCAAGGATCTTTACGAGGTTATGGAGTATGCCATCGTTGCTGATGCAGATAAGGATGCTCCTGTTACCGCTTGGACGAGCGGCAACTCCGTTGTAGAAGGCACGCAGTCTGTTTCCGACGATGTAGCGTTGAAAGTTGGCGAAACTCATTATTTCGCACTCGTTATCCACATGGATGAAGAAGCAGGTAGCGAGTATATGGACGGTCAGGTTAATTTTGATTTGACTGTTCTTGCTACTCAGCTTAACTCTGAGTCGGATGCTTTCGATTCTGATTACGACAAGGACGCTACGTATGCCTTCACTGCTAATAGCGCAGCAACCCTAAGTGCAGCTTTGGCTAACGGCGGAGATGTAATTATCAAGGGAACGATCACAGACTCCACGTTGGATGCGTACAGCGCAACCAGAAATGTAGTTACTCTGTTCCGTCCTACACAGGATGCGACCCTTTCCGGTGGCAAGATCATTATGAATAACAGCGAGGCTAATTGGGGGTTTGTTGTTGATGCCAAGAACAACGTAAATGTTACCGTTAAGGATACTGCTATTGAAGGTAGCAACAACTGGAATATGCACAACATCGTCGAGCCCGGTTCTAAGCTCACTATTGAAAATGTAGAGGTATCCGCAACTGGTGGTAATGCTGTTTACGTGACTGGCGGCGGCGAAGCTGTACTCAACAATGTTACCGTAGAGCAGGACGGTCTGAATGCTGGCGCTCAGCCTTGGGCACCGACTGCCGTAGCAGCATCAACAGGCTCTACTGTTACCATCAACAGCGGTACTTATGTGGGTAACACTTATGGTGTTTATATCTACAGCTCTGGTGCAAAGGTTACTATCAATGGCGGTACCTTCAAGGCTCCTACCGTTCTCAAAGCAGATGCTTGGGGCGATGGTGTTGTTACATCTATCGTAGTCAACGGAGGCAACTTTGACGGCAAGATTGACACAAGCAACATTGGTGGTAATGGTGTTGGTGTTATCACTATTAACGGTGGTAACTTTACAAACTTCTCTGCTATCGCAAATGCTCAGCGTCTTGTCATTAACGGTGGTACCTTTGATGCAGATCCCTCTGCATACGCAAAGGGCAAAGTTACCGACAATGGCGACGGCACTTGGACTGTAAGCGGTTATGAGGTTTCTTCCGCTACCGAGCTTGTTGACGCTATTGCTGGTGGTAAGGTTGTTACTCTTACTCAGGACATCGATCTTGGTAAGATCGACCTCACCGACACTATCACCAACGACGTTGTAATCGACGCTAACGGTCACAAGATTACTACTACCGAGTCCTACGGTATAGAGGTTACTCCTGGCAAGAACGTTACCATTTCCAATGCTGACGTTGAGATGACCAAGGAGGGTGATTACATCACCTATGCTGCAGGCTTTAAGATCGCTAACGGCGACTACGCAGGTGCTACTATTATTCTGCGCAACTGCACAATCACTATGGCAAACGGAGACTGGGCATACGCTGTGAATGTACCCGGAAGCGTTAAGAACCTGAATCTTGTTATAGATAACTGTACTCTTGAGGGTGCTGTTGCCGTACAGTGCTGGGGTGATAACAATACCATCACTATCACCAACTCCGAGCTGATCTGCAACTACACCACCAATGCAACCTACACCTCCTTCTGCGTATCTCTGCAGGCGGATGGCTCTACTGTTTCCGAGAACAATACTCTTGTGATCGATAACTGTGAGTTCAAGTACAGCGGTGTTGATAACTTCGATAAGGAGATCTATTCCGTTAAGGATAGAGGCGTTGGCAATACTGTAACCGTTACCAATTGCACTTACGGTGAGAAGGTTGTTGCTAACTGATTTTGACTTAATCCGTGCAAACGGATAACCAAGTCCGTCCTATCCCCTTCGGGGGATAGGCGGCAATCAAAGGGAATAAATGCTGTTTGTACCTTTTGATTGCCGAGATATGAGACTCATAATTTATTCGAGAGGATGTGAACCGATATGAAAAGGGCTTCACCCACAAAAGAAAATCTTGTAGGCAGGCGCTTCGGAAAGTTAGAGGTCATAGGTCGCTCGGATAAACGAGGATCGCGCGGTGCAAGAAGCGTGCCGCTTTGGGAATGCTGTTGTGAATGCGGTAACATCACATATAAAGCTACCGATACGCTTACAAATCCTAATTTGAGTATGTGCAATGAATGTGTCAGCGAATATGCCGCCGCAAAAATGCGTGAAAAAGCAGGCTACGTTGACGGTACGCAGCTTAGCCGCATTAAAAGTGACAAGCTCATCGCTACAAACACCAGCGGTGTGCGCGGAGTATATTATGACAGTAAGGCGAACAGATGGCGCGCAAGACTTAAATTTAAGGGTAAATTGATGAATTTCGGATCATATACAAATTTTGATGATGCCGTTAAAGCACGCAAGGAAGCCGAGGAACAGATATACGGCGATTTCTTGGAAAAACTTAATAACTGAAAAACGGTGGTGCTTTTAGTGGCTTGGTTCTGTAATTTTGAATATCGATACCAATATAAAAAGGAGCTGAGTCACTAACGTGGTTCAGCTTTCTTGATTTTTGAATATATTTTAAGTTTTTTATCGGGATGTTTGATATGTGTAAATATATCCCCAATGAAGATAGTGCAGTAAAGCGACTTCGTCGCAAGATCCTCTACTCC
>JAFTYG010000062.1 GCA_017461365.1 Clostridia bacterium
CCCTCCCTCTCGGAGGGAGGCTTTCACAACGGCATCTATATACTCGCATACTCCTATAAAATTTGTGTTAATTTGCCTGTTTGTAAAACGAATTACTTTCAAATCGTATCCTTCAAGGATTTTAGTTCGGAATTCGTCTTTGTATTACAAACGCATTGGAGAAGCTCATACCCTTAAAGATGCACGTGCGCATCCACATAAGGCTCCCTCCGGGAGGGAGCTGGCGCCGTAGGCGACTGAAGGAGAGTGCGTAAAATAAAGTTAGTCTAAATCTAAAGTCACGCAAGCTCCTTCCACCGCTATCGCGGTCCCCCTCCCTCTCGGAGGGAGGCTTTCACAACGGCATCTATATACTCGCATACTCCTATAAAATTTGTGTTAATTTGCCTGTTTGTAAAACGAATTACTTTCAAATCGTATCCTTCAAGGACTTTAGTTCGGAATTCGTCTTTTTGTGTGCCTTCTTCGGTATAATGCTGTGAGCCATCAATTTCTATAATCAATTTTGCTTTATGACAATAAAAATCAGCGATAAAATTGTCGATTGCTTTTTGGCGTTGGAACCTCACCTCGTATTTTGACAAAAAATCGTACCACAGATGATTTTCTTGCGATGTTGCATGTTTGCGCAGATTTTTAGCAAGAGTAATATTCTTTTTGTTATAATCAAGCGACATATTCACTCCTTCTAAATTTACTATATTCATTGTAACACAAATCGGCAGAGAAGACAATATCTCTGCCGAAATTTGTAACTTCCTTATGAGAATCAGCTTAAATGGTCGGATATTTTTTACCTTCTATTCATCAATATCTCAAACAGCATCCTATGCTTTTTCGCCACAAAGTGAAGAATTATTCCGCAGGTAAATAGCAGCGCCGCGATGATAAGACAGCCCACGCAGACGAACAGAGTCGGAAATCTCTCCACAAGCCCCGTCTTGAAATACTCGATAAGCACAGGCACAAGAAAGCCTATGCCGAGCGCCGACAGCAGAGCCGAGATCGCCGTAAAAAACCTGAACGGCTTGTACTCAGCGTAAAGGCGGAAGATCGTGAAAATGACCTTCACTCCGTCCCTTACCGTGTTCAGCTTTGATACGCTTCCCGCAGGTCGGTCGCGGTACTCAACGGGTATCTCACGAATGAGGAAGTTCTTGTCGAGCGCGTGGATGGTCATTTCGGTCTCGATCTCAAAGCCCTTGGAAAGAACGGGAAAATTCTTGACAAAATCGCGGCTGAATGCCCGATAGCCTGTCATTATGTCCTTTATGTTGCTCCCGAAAAATTTGTTGATAAGAAATCTTACGCCTCTGTTTCCTACGTTGTGGAAGGGGCGTTTGTTTTCCTTAAAGTAGGTTGCCGACAGTCTGTCGCCTATCGCCATATCGGCGCGTCCCTCAAGCACAAGGTCGCAAAGCTCGCGCGCATTCTCAGCGGGATAGGTGTCGTCGCCGTCTATCATCAGATAGCAGTCGGCGTCGATGTCGCGAAACATCGAGCGTATCACGTTTCCCTTGCCCTGCTTGTATTCGTATCTCACGATAGCTCCCGCCTCACGGGCGATCTTGTCGGTGCCGTCGGTCGAATTATTGTCATAAACGTATATATCTGCCTCGGGGAGCGCCGCGCGATAGTCGGATACGACCTTTGCAACGGTTTGCGCCTCGTTATAGCAGGGTATCAAAACAGCTATTTTTGCCATTTTTTCCTCCTTTGATCAAATATTCTTCTTTCCCTCATAGAGCATATCAAGCCCCGCCGCCGACAGATGTGACATATCCGAGTAGCAGAGCATGGCGGGAGCGGTGACGCCGTTTTCGTTGTTCTTGAATTCAAAGATGCTCACACCCGTGTGAGTGTATCGGAAGCCCGCCCACATAAGGTTTATCGGGATGTGAAGAAGATGCGAGATCCACGCTCTTCCCATAGCTCCGTGGCAGAAAAGGGCTATTTTTTCGTCATTCGGACGCTCTATGCGGTAAATACCGTTTTCCTCTACGTAGCCGTGACGGGCAAGAAATTCTCTGCCCCCGTCGGTCACCTTTTTCACGCCCTCCTTCATTCCCGAGGTCGAAAAGCCCTGACATTCGTATGCGCGCTCAAAGCCGAGATCCATATTGCCGTTTTCGCGGTAATAGGTGTTCTGAACGAGAGTTACCGATTTCGGTATGCCGTCGGGAAATGGGGTGAGCATCTGCTCGTCGAGCTCACGCGACCATTCCTCAACAGTTACGTCGAGTCCGAGAAGTCTCGCAAGAGGCTCGGCTGTCTGCCTTGCTCTGCCGAGGGGGGAGGAATATATTTTGTCTATCTTCGAGTCGCGCAGACGGAGAGCTACCGCCTCTGCCTGCCTCTGTCCGCGCTCGGTCAGCGTGTCGGTGGTGTAATCGGGATCGCCGTGGCGAATGATGTAAAGAAACATAGCGCACCTCTTTTGTAGGTATTCTGATTAGATTATAACATAATACGGAAATTTTTGCAAGGCGTATGATAAAATAATTTAAGCCGATTTTGATACATTGGTATTCCGATACTGATAAAGAAATACAAACGGGGGCTCCTCACTTTGCTGAGAAGCCCCTTTTCATTTTGTCCGTTTGCGTTTTTGTTTATGAAATTCGCGATAGAAGCTATTACTTCTTCTGACAATTTTTTAAGCTTTTAGCTTATAAACTCTGTTCTTGTTTTCACCCTCGGTCACAATTGTGCCTTCTACAACCATTTCGGCAAGCAGTCGACGTGCTCTTGCATCCTTAACACCAAGCAAATCGGCAATTTCTGTAGTTTTAGAAGTAATCTTTTCGGTTAGATAGGTGACAACAGCTTGCTTTTGAATTTGAGATTTGGTTTTTGTCGTTTTATCGCTACTTTTTATCGCTACTTTTTTATCGCTACTTTCGCCAATAAGTAGCGATAAAGTGATCCTATCAGGCTCAAAGCTTTCGTTGATAACGGGCGCAGGCCAACCTTGCTTTTTCCAAACGCTGAAAATGTTCGGAATACCGCTACCTGCGCGCTCACCTACGTCGATAAGGTTGAACATCTTGATGAGCGTACTGTTACGTGGATCGGAAACGCCGCCACTCTTTGCCGCCTCCACATCGATACGGAAACCGCCCGGGTTTGAGAGCGTGATAACGTCTTTTTTCTTGATAATAACAAGTCCTTGTCTGCCATAATAATCGGCATTTATCAAGCAGTTGGCAAGAGCTTCTCTGAGTGCCTTGTGTACGGGCGTGTCGTCAATGCGATCTCCGCCTTCGAGCTTGAACGGGACTTTAATATCCTGCGTGATCTTGTTGTAAACGCGGAAATAGAAATCGTAAACGTTTCCACTCCAATCGCCCGACGAGGACACAATGCGGTCTGTCCAACGGGTGTTAGGATCGAACTGCTCTTGATAATCAAGGAAGTACGCGGGAAACTCTTTTACGATCTCGTATTCGTAGCCGAACATCAAGAGTCCTGCGGCGGTGGGGTGCATCCTTCCGTCGCCCGATCTTCCAACCGCGCCGAGCTTGTAAAGGAACTCTACATCTTCAAGCTCCTCCCATACGTGTCCGGGACGGTAGGTTTTCATACGGATGCGGTAACGCTTCACGCTATCGTAATTGAATGCGTCAAGCCCCATATCCTCAAGCACGAGCATATCCTGCGTCTTGATCGCCGCGTCGCGCATCATCGCCCCGACTTCTTCCTTGGTACACTTGTAGTCGCCCTCGCCGTTGCGGCGGTAACTTCCCGAAAGGTGATCGCCGTCGATATACACAGGCTTATCGCTACGCTGTGCGCGCGGTACACGGATAGCCACGATATGCTTGCCGTCTATATTTTCAATAGTTACGTCTTTATCAGAAAGGATATTTACACTCACCTTGTTCGCATTATTGACAATATCCCAAAAGTCTTTTATCAGCTTTTCGGGATCAGGAAGGTCAACAGGATGCAAAGATTTATCCGTATGCTCTTCAACGCCGAGCAGAATAATACCGCCAAGAGTGTTAGCAAACGCGGAATAGGTTTCCCAGATGCTGCGAGGTAGACCGCCCATTGCCTTTTTGGCTTCAATACGGTTGTTTTCTTTATATTTTTCAATATTGGTAAAATCAATCATCGTTAAGACCTCCACATCATGCGTTCTCATCGGGAACGATCTCGACAATATTTCCAATCTCGCAGTTCAGAGCCACACAAATTTTAACGGGAACGTCGGTTGTCACAACCGTGCGATCCTTTTGTATTGCATTATATCTGATATTTCGTTCCCTGCGCCGTATCTATCAGCGTTACTCCCTTGGAGAGCAGCTCTGCGCGGATCTCGTCTGCAAGGGCGTAGTTCTTCGCCTTCTTCGCATCGGCTCTTGCCTGTATCTTTTCCTCGATCTCGCGGATAAAGGGATCGTCCGACACGGCGGACTTTGCCGCAGCCTCTTCCTCAACTATCTTCTTCGCAGCCTTTACAAGGTCAAGTCCGAGCACTCTGTCAAAGTCCTCGATAAGGGCGATCTTGGTGGCAGGTGTGGTGTTCGCCTTAAGCACATCGTAGAGCGCCGTTACGCCGAGCGAGGTATTCATATCGTTGTCAAGCGCCTCGCAGAACGCCGCGCGTCTCTCGTCAAATACCGCGCTGTCCACCTCTCCCTGTGTGTCCTTCAGAAGTGTCACGATGCGCGCCACCAGCTTTTTGTAGGCGGTCGCCGCGTTGTCGAGATTTTCATAAGAGAACACAAGCGACTTTCTGTAGTGCGACTGCAGGCAGAAAAAGCGATAAACAAGCGGATCGTAGCCCTTGCTTTCAAGGAGTGACACGGTAAGGAACTCGCCCGAGCTCTTGCTCATCTTTCCGCTGTTTGTGTTCAGGTGGTGGACGTGGAACCAATAATTGCACCATTTATGTCCGACGTACGCCTCGCTCTGCGCGATCTCATTGGTATGGTGGGGGAATGCGTTATCTATACCGCCGCAGTGAATATCGAGGTATTCACCGAGGTGCTTCATACTGATGCAGGAGCACTCGATGTGCCATCCGGGGTAGCCAACTCCCCAAGGCGACTCCCATTTGAGCTCCTGATCGTCAAACTTGGATTTTGTGAACCAAAGCACGAAATCGGCTTTATTTCTCTTGTTGGAGTCCTCCTCGACGCCCTCGCGTACGCCTACCTCCAAGTCCTCCTCCTTGAAGTCGTTGAAGATATAATATTGCTTCAGCTTCGAGGTATCGAAATAGATGTTTCCGCCCGCCTCGTAAGCGTAGCCCTTTTCGATAAGAGAAGAAATGACCTTTATGAACTCGTCGATGCAGGTCGTTGCGGGGGCTACGACGTCGGGAGTTTTGATATTGAGCTTCTTGCAGTCCTCAAAGAAAGCGTCTGTATAGAATTTTGCTATCTCAAGCACCGTCTTTTTTTCTCTCTTTGCGCCCTTGAGCATTTTATCCTCGCCCGTATCGGCGTCGCTCGTCAGGTGTCCGACGTCGGTGATATTCATAACTCTCGTTACGTCATATCCGACGTATCTGAGGTACTTTTCGAGCACGTCCTCCATTATATATGAGCGGAGATTTCCTATATGGGCGTAGTGGTAGACAGTAGGTCCGCAGGTGTACATACTGACCTTACCCTCTACGTTGGGCACGAATTCCTGTCTTGTTCTTGTTGCTGAATTGTAAAGTAACATTTTTTATTTCCTTTGTTGTTTATATTTTTTCTGTTGTATCTACCTTTTCGGTCGTATCCGCCTTTTCAGCCGCGACTGTTTTTTTCGTAGAAGCGCGCTTTTTTGCTGTGGCGAGCGCTTGCTTGCTCTTGATGGTTGTAAGCTCTGCTTCAAGCGCCACAAGCTTATCCTCAAGTCTGCGTATCTCCTGCGCCACGGGATCGGGAATGTGTATCTGGTCAAGATCGTCGACTCTCACGCCCTCGCGCTTTACTACCTTTGTGGGAATTCCCACAGCGGTGCTGTTTTCGGGGATCTCGGCAAGCACCACGGCGTTTGCGGCTACCTTGGAGTTATCTCCGATAGTCATGGGACCGAGCACCTTTGCGCCCGCGCCGACCATTACGTTATTTCCGAGAGTGGGATGTCTCTTTCCGACGTCCTTTCCCGTTCCTCCGAGCGTCACACCCTGATATATGGTACAGTTATCGCCTATCTCGGCGGTCTCACCGATAACGACGCCCATTCCGTGGTCGATCATAAGTCCCTTACCGATGGTAGCCCCGGGGTGTATCTCGATACCCGTGGCAAATCTTGCGATCTGGCTTATAGCTCTCGCCGTGAAGGTATGACCGCTCTTGTGGAGCTTGTGCGCGACTCTGTGCGCGGCTATGGCGTGGACTCCGGGGTAAAGCAGGAGCACCTCGACGGTACTTCTTGCGGCGGGATCTCTCTCCTTTGCGGCATACACGTCGGTCTTTACGCTGTCTACTATCGACTCTGCGGTACACTTTACCTTACGCGCCACTCTTGCTATCTCTTTTTTCTGCTTTTGTGTCAATATTTCAAATTCGGGGGGATGTTTATTTACCTTTACTTCCATAAGTCACCTCCAAAAAATAAACGCCTCTGTGCCTTGGCACAGAGGCGTATGTACGCGGTTCCACTCTGCTTGACGTCAGACCGAGCTCGGACTTACGTCATCTTTTATCCTTAACGCGGAGAACGCCACGGGCTACGCACGGCACAGCCGCTTCGCCTATGGTCTCACGGGCGCACATTCCTGTGTTTCTCGCTTACCGCTCCCAGCCTATGACGGTAATTCTCTGGAGTGAGCTCGACAGGTTTCTTCCCGATCGTTGATCTTTATCTATATTATTATACACGCTTTTGCGGCGTTTGTAAATAGGTTTTGAAAAAATTTTTATTTTCTCGACATTAAATAGGGACTGTCTCATTAACATAGGAGATAGCCCCGTATTGCATTAGTAATATAAATTGGAGTTTCTTTTTCGCCGTTGGCGAAAAGGCAAGAACTCCGTTCTTGCAGAGTGATGTTTGATATGTTTGTACAATCCCAAACGGTGGCAAACTAATAAAAAGCCTTCTCCTGTGGAGAAGGTGGCACGACGAAGGAGTGACGGATGAGGAGCTCGAGACTTGTACAAATAGCGATCTCCTCATCCGCCTCGCAAGCTCGGCACCTTCTCCACAGGAGAAGGCTTTTAGTTAGTTTACCCATCTATACAAACTGCTCGACAAATTACAATTTGAAAAATAGATTGCACGAACCGCAAGAACTTTGTTCTTGCCACGGAGCGTAGCGGAGTAGGAACTCCGTTCGTGCCATTTCGCTAACAGCGAAATAGGCGTAAGCGAAAAAGAAATTCCAATTTGTAACAAAAAGCAAGGAGCTATCTCACGCATTCATGAGACAACTCCTTGTCTGATCATTCAACAGAAACTATATAAGGATACAAGGGCTGTCCGCCGTACATCACCGAAACGTCCGCCATAGGCGCCGCCTTGCGGATGATATTCTCCGCCTCGGTCATATCCTCCTCGGCAACTCCCTCGCCGCAGAACACCATAATAAAGCTTGCCTCGGTCATCCTTGCCGAGAGCTTTTCAAGACATTCGCCCGCATCGTCGGCTACGCAATCAATGCTTCCGTCAACAAGTCCGAGCATCTGTCCGTCGGTGATTTTTTCACCCTCTACGGTAGCGCTTCTGACGGCATTCGTTACAGACATACTGACAACATTTCCGATAGCCGCCTCCATATCGGCAAAATTCTGCTCTGCCGATGCGTCGGGGTTATACGCGATCATTGCCGATATACCCTGCGGAACGCTCTTTGTGGGAACTATGCGCACCGTCTTGTCCTTTATCAGCTTTGCCGCCTGCTCGGCTACCATATAGATATTCTTATTATTTGGGAACACGAACACGTTCTCGGCGGGCGTTGCGTTTATCGCGTCGATTATATCCTGTGTGCTCGGGTTCATCGTCTGTCCGCCGTGAACGACGGTATCAACTCCCACGTCGCGGAATGCATCGGCAATTCCGTCTCCGAGGCAGACCGACACAAAGCCGTACTTCTTGGTCGGCTTCTTGGGCGTGGGCTTTTCGGTCTTGAGGACGAGCGCGGAATGCTGCTCACGCATATTTTCTATCTTTGCGGTAAGCAGACTTCCGAACTTGAGCGACTTTTCCATTACGTCGCCGGGGTGATCGGTATGGACGTGAAGCTTTATTACCTCCTCGTCGTCAACAAAAACCACGCTGTCACCTATGCCGCAGATAAACTCATGGAGCTCACCTGCAGTATCCTCGCCCTTGAACTGCTCCCATTTCTGGATAACACATTCGGTGCAGTAGGAAAAGGTAATATCCTCGGTGTTGAACTCGGAGAAGGTCGCCTCCAATGCCACGTCGTTTGTCTGATTTAAAAGGTATATGGGATCGTTTCTGAGCACCGCGAGCATACCGTTAAGTATGATAACGAAGCCGTAGCCGCCCGCGTCGACGACGTTCGCCTCTTTAAGCTTCGGAAGCTGATCGGGCGTTTTTGCCAGAGCCTCCTCAGCCGTTTTTACAAGAGCCTCAAAAAATCCCTCTACGTCTCCCTCATAGCCGCCGTCCGCCGTGATAGCCTCAGCCGCGTCCGCAGTTGCCTGCATGACCGTCAGTATTGTTCCTCTTGTGGGGTTCATTACCGCCTTATAAGCCTCGGTATATCCCTTGCGGAGCGCTCTCGCAATATCCGCAGAGTCCGCCTCCTCGAGTCCCTTGAATGCCTTGGACATTCCGCGGAAGAAGAGTGAAAGTATAGCTCCCGAATTTCCTCTTGCCGAACGGAGGGCGATGTCAGCCGCCTTTTTTGCGCAATCGGCAAGCGTTTCGTTGCCCTCGATGTTCTTCATCGTACGCATTGTAAGCGTCATGTTTATTCCCGTGTCTCCGTCGGGTACGGGAAAGACGTTCATATTATTGATAACGTCCTTGTTATTGTCAAGTGAGTTCGCCGCTGATACCAGCATTGCGAAAAAGGTAGCGCCGTTAATTTTCATAAGGGCTTACCTCTCAGTTCCAAGATAGAATATAGCCAAAACGCCCGGGCCTGCATGCGCGGCGATAACAGGGCCTGTGTAACCTATTATAACCTCGGGAACGCCAACCTCTTCCTTCATTTTCTTTGCTACGTATTCGGCGTCCTCAATACAGTCGCCGTGACAGATGTAGGTTATCTGATTTTTGGGATCGATCACCGTCTTTTTCATATTCTCAACGAGCATATCGAGTGACGCTTTTCTTCCTCTTGCCTTTGCAATATTGATGATCTTGCCCTTATTGTCAATGTGGAGTACAGGCTTTATCGCGAGCATAGAGCCCATAACAGCCGTTGCTGCGCTTACTCTTCCGCCTCTCTTTAAGAAGAAGAGGTCGTCAACAGTAAGCCAGTGGCAGAGGTTGTATCTCTTTTCCTTTGCCCACTCATAGACCTCATCGATGCTCTTGCCATCTTTTTTGAGATTTGCGGCAAGGTGAACGAAAAGTCCCTGACCGAGAGAGGCGCAGAGAGTGTCTACCGTGTACACCTTTCTTTCGGGATACTTCTCTGCAAGCTCCTGCGCCGCTACGAAAGCCGCGTTGTACGTGCCGCTCAGTCCCGAGGAAAATCCGAGATAGAGCACGTCTGTGCCCTCCTTGAGGTAGCCCTCAAAGAACTCCGTAAAGCGATCCATACTTACCGCAGAGGTTGTAACAGAGCCCTTTTCTCTGAGCTTTTCATAAAATCCCTTGATGTTTTCGGTTACATCGTCGTTGTAAACAGGGGCTCCTCCGTCAATGATCACCTCGAGGGACAGTGATTTCACGCCGAGAGCGGCGAGCTGTTCCTTTGTGAGGTCGCAGCAGGAGTCTGTCAAAATAACGTAATTATTCATAATATCACGGTGCCTTTCTTTTTTTATTCGATCGCAGACGATTACATAATACGATTAAATGTAGTTTACAAAACTATTATAGTCCGCGGCTTCCGATTTGTCAAGCTTTTTTGCGTCTAAAGCTCAAAAGGGAGCCGCGGTCTGCCGAATTAAAGTCGTTTTTTTGGTGCCTTTCGCGACTTTTTGGCAACAAGTGGTAATTATTTCAAAAGGTGTCTCTTGATCTTTCTGGACGAGGTCTTTTCAAAGGGCTCGTTGCGGAATTCAACTATCTTTATCTGCTTATAGGTGGGCAGAGTCTTATTCATAGTCAGGATGGACTTTTCAATATCCTTCTTGATATTGCCCATCTCGGTTCCCTCGGGATACTTTGTAATATCGGGATAGATAAGCGCTGTGAGGTTGACGACCTCTCCCTCCTGTCTGCCGATAACGGCGCACTCCGCGATAGTCTCGATGTCTCCGAGATATTCCTCTATCTCCTCGGGGAATACGTTCTTTCCGTTTTCAAGCACGATAACGCTCTTCATACGTCCCGTGATATAGAAGTATCCGTCGGCGTCCTCATATCCGATGTCACCCGTACGGAACCAGCCGTCGGCTGTAAACGCATCCGCAGTCGCCTCGGGGTTCTTGTAATATCCGAGCATTACGTTGTCGCCCTTTACCTGTATCTCGCCCTCATGGTAGCCCTTATCGTTGAGATACTCTCCGTCAATTCTCGCCTGACAGCAAGGAACGGAGGGGCCTACAGAGCCGTACTTACGCGCATAGTAGGGCGTTACGAATACAAGGGGTGAGCACTCGGTGATACCGAAGCCCTCATAAATGTGGATACCGAGGTTCTCGAAGAACTCTATCATTCTCGGATTGAGCGCCGCGCCGCCGCAGATGATCTTTTCAAGATTTCCGCCGAACGCCTCAAGAACGTCCTTGAAGAGCTCGCGTCTCTTGTCGATACCGACAGTAGTCATAGCTCTTGACACGCCAATGCCGAGACGGAGCTTTTTGTCCTGTCCCGTTTTCTTTGCCTCGGACCAGATCCTCTTGTAGAAGGTATAAACGTAAAGAGGTACAAGAACGAGCGCGGTGGGCTTGAAGAGCTTGAAGTTCTTCATAACGTGAGTCAGCGAGTCGTTGATGCAGATATGAACGCCGTAGTCCATTGCCGCAAGCATACAAGCGAGCTCATAGGTGTGATGCAGGGGGAGAAGAGATATAATTCTGTCGTCGGGATTGAAGTCAACGCTTGCAGCCGCACTCGTTACGCAGGAGAAGATATTCTTCTGGCTGAGCATTACGCACTTGCTCGTTCCCGTTGTACCCGAGGTAAAGAGCATCTCGCACATTCCTTCTCTGTTTGCAACGGGAGGAAATTCGTATCCCGCCTTAACGGCATCCTTGCCTATACCCATCATGTTCTTATAGGAGATAACGCCCTTTCCTGCCGCTTCTGCCTCGTCGGGATCGATAGCTATAAAGAGGCTGAGGCTCTTGTGGTTTTCCTGAGCGTTCTTGAACTTGCCGTTAAAGGTAGCCGAATAAAGGATACCGTCGGCATCAACGCTGTCAAGGAAGCCCTCGATGACCTCGATCTCAAGCTCCTTATCCATAGGAATAGCCACTCCGCCCGTTGCGAGGACTGCAAGGTAGGTGATAACCCAATTGGGCGAGGTCTCTCCGATAAGAGCAATTCTCTTGCCCGCATAGCCCTTCTCTGTCAGCGCCGCAGCCATTCTCTTGACGCGGCGAACAAGGCGCTCATAGGACATATCCTTTACTTTTCTGTTCTTATCAAAATAAGAGAACGCCAGCTTATCTCCGTGTTTTTCTATAACGCGCAAAAAGTCGAGAACGTGATCGACTCTTTCGTATTTACGCACCGTTTTGGGGCGTCTGTGGATCTTTGTTTCAACGGGCTTCTGTTCCTTCTTTCCCATTACTTTGTCTGTAATACTCATTGTTTATTCCTCCATAGCGTAAAAATTTATGTGTTCCGTATTTTAGTTATTTTGCAATCTTAGAATTTTTATAAAAGCTCTTCGGCTTTTTTCAGATTTTCGCATATCTCGTTCAAGGTCTCGTAAAATATGCTCAGCCTCTCGGTCGGTATATCACCGCTGACGAAGCATATCAGTCTGTCGACGATCTCTTTCATTTCCGCCGAGACCTCCGTTCCCTTTTCGGTCAACGTACATTTGCGCCGATAGCCCGAGCCGCCTCCGATCTCACGCACCAAGCCCTTGGCTATGAGCTCTCCGATGACTCTTGTTACCTGAGCTCTGTCGACTCCAAGCACTGTGGAAAGCTCGGTTCTTGTGAGTCCGTCAGGCGTTTTATAGAGCCTCAGTAGGCAAAGAGTGTGCGTTCCCGAAAGCCCGAATTGCTCCATACCCTTGAATTTCAGCCGCTCAAGGCTTTTTGCGGCGGTCCCGATCATATAGCTGAAGGGCTCGAAGCCTCCAACCTTTTCGGGCGCATGATTCTCCATTTTATCACCTCCAACCTGTATGACATACTCATTCAACTATATCATACCATAAATTTGTTGAGGTGTCAACATATTTTTAATTTTTTGTAGGTTTTCACAAAGATTTATATAGTATGTACAAACATCCGACAAAATAAAGCTCACAGTATTTCTCAATAATATTTTACATTACAAAGGTGTAAGGTATGTGAAAATTTAGGGAAAGATTGAAGAAATAATGATAGGGGCTGCTGTCTTATTAACGCGTGAGATAGCTCCTTGTTCTTTGTTACAAATTGGAGTGTATCTTTTTCGCCGTTGGCGAAAAGGCACGAACGAAGTTCGTGCAGTAAGTGCGGTAAATTGAAGTTTATCGATGTGTTTGATATGTGTAAATATATCCCCAATGAGGACAGTGCAGTAAAGCGACTTCGTCGCAAGATCCTCTACTCCGCTGTGCTCCGTGGCAAGAACAAGTTCTTGCTCGAATGTTTCCGAGGATGCCACCATAAAAGGTTCATTTTGCCAACGGCAAAAATGCTCTGTGATGACAAGTTAGTTTATGA
>JAFTYG010000063.1 GCA_017461365.1 Clostridia bacterium
ATATCCCCCATGAAGATAGTGCAGTAAAGCGACTTCGTCGCAAGATCCTCTACTCCGCTACGCTCCGTGGCAAGAACAAGTTCTTGCACGACTCAATATGCTGATACCCCTATAAGCGGTTCCTTTTGCCAACGGCAAAAATGCTCTGTGATGACAGGTTAGTTGAGATAAGTAAATAGATATGTGCTAAAGTTTATTACGGGCGCCCTACGTATAGGTTTATGCATATGTTCGTCGCCCAACATCCACTATCTGTCATCCTGAACGGCTTGCTACCTTGCAAGCCATGTGAAGGATCTTTTTTGCGTCAGCAAAATTTACCTTAGAAAAAAGAACGAATGGATTACCACGAAAAACGGGTATTAGTCTGTAAAATGTAACTTCAATTCCCCGACAAATTTCAATTTATTTTTCACTCATATTTTTCTGTGCGCGAAAATACAATATAATAACACACTGAAAGCGAGGACGATATGGAACACAACGCAAAGAAAAATAAAAAACACCGCCGTCGGACTTCCGAGGATGGGGAGGTCGGGTTTGACACGGTTGCAAAGAATTCCCTCATAGGTCTCGGTGCGTCCTGCGCGCTGATGCTTATACTTACGGTCGCGCTGTCGGCGCTTTGTATGCTCTCTCCCGATCCTGCCGCGCTGACGCTTCCTCTCGGTATTGCCGCATTTTGTCTGTCTGCGGCGTTCGGCGGCTTTATTTCTTCAAGGCAGCTTTCGCGCGACAAGACCGCTGCTGTGGTATCGGGGCTTATTTGCGGCTTTGCTTTGGCGATACTGACAGGTATTCTTTCCGTCGCTCAGAGCGCTCTTTTACCCGAAGCGACTCACGGGCTTGGGCTTTTACAGTCTATCGTTATCAGAGCGTCGGCGCTCCCTCTGTCTGCTTTGTTTGCCTCTTTGAGCTTAAAGAAAAAGGTGAGAGCGCACAGACGGAGAAGATAAAGCCCGAATTTATAACTTTTTTCGACTTTTTTTAATAAAAATCTTGTTTTCCTCTTGAATAAATTGTTAAAATATGATATTATAATCTTAACGATTTTATTTAGGAGGGCTTTATGTCAAAGTCGAAAAAAATAGTGCTTATCGTTGCTATCGTTGTCATAGTCGGTCTGCTTGTTACGGCTAAGATCACGGGCGGAGCGAACAGCACTGTAAGCTGTCCCGAATGTCACGGAGACGCGCTTATTTGTGAAGAATGCGGCGGTGAGGGTGTAGTTCGCGGAAGTCTTTGGGCGCTTCTTCCCCCTGTTATCGCTATCGGTCTTGCGCTTATTACCAAGGAGGTCTACAGCTCGCTGTTTGTAGGTGTGCTGTCGGGCGCTCTGCTTTATTCGGATTTCTCATTTACGGGTACTGTCGATGCCATAACGAGCGACGGTCTTATAAACGCCGTATCGGGCAGCGCGGGTATATTTATATTCCTCGTTGAGCTCGGTATAATCGTCGCGCTTATAAACAAGGCGGGCGGCTCGGCAGCGTTCGGAAACTGGGCTAAGAAGAACATCAAGAGCCGTACGGGCGCGATGCTCGCGACCTTTGTGCTTGGTGTGCTCATCTTTGTTGACGATTACTTCAACTGTCTGACGGTCGGCTCTGTTATGCTTCCCGTTACCGACAGCAAGAAGGTCTCGAGAGCCAAGCTGTCATACCTTATTGACGCGACTGCCGCGCCTGTATGTATGATCGCTCCCATATCGAGCTGGGCGGCGGCTGTTTCGAGCTACGCTCCCGAGGGAACGAGCGGAATTATGATGTTTATTAAGGCTATTCCGTATAACTTCTACTCCATTCTTACTCTTGTATTCATCATTGCCATCTGTCTTATGAAGTTTGACTACGGTCCTATGAAGCTTCACGAGAAGAATGCGATAGAGAAGGGCGATCTCTTTACGTCGGGCGACAGAGTTGACGATGACGGTGATACGGTCGTTGGCAACGGTATAGTTCTTGATCTTATCTTGCCCGTTGTTATTCTTATCGTTTCCTGCGTCAGCGCGCTTATCTACAACGGTTATCAGGCGGGCGCGGAGAGCTTTATCGGCGCGTTTGAGAACACCGACGCGACTGTCGGTCTGCCTTGGGGCGGTCTTATTGCCCTTGTGCTTATAGTTATTTACCTTATTTGCAGACGCGTTATCAACTTTAAGGAGTCTATGGAATGTGTTCCCAAGGGCTTTATCGCAATGGTTCCCGCTATTCTTATTCTGACCTTTGCTACGTCCCTTAAAGAGATGACGACCATTCTCGGCGCTAAGTATTACATCGGTGATCTTATGAGCAGTACGGCAGGCGCTCTCGGCTCGTTCCTGCCCGCTATCATATTCCTTGTTGCTTGTGTGCTTTCCTTTGCTACGGGAACGTCGTGGGGAACCTTCGGTATCCTTATCCCCATCGTGCTTGCGATATTCCCTGCGGGAAGCGGAGCGCTTTCTATCATCGGAATGTCTGCTTGCCTTGCGGGCGCTGTTTGCGGCGACCATTGCTCGCCTATCTCGGACACGACCATTATGTCGAGCGCGGGCGGCAGATGCAACCACCTCAACCATGTTTCAACTCAGATGCCTTATGCATTGACGGTGGCGGCTATCTCCTTTGTGATGTTTATTATCGCGGGATTTGTGCAGAACGTATGGATCTGCCTGCCTCTCGGTATCGTTCTTACGGTTGCTACGCTCTTTGTTATCAAGCTTATTACTAACAGAAAAAAGGCGTGATCATCGAAAAACACGGACTGACGCAAGTCAGTCCGTGTTTTTCTGGTATTCAGTATTTTTTATTGTATCTGCCGTTGTCGTAATTTCGGTTGTAGCGGTCATTGTCGTCATTCTTGCGGTCGTTCTCGTTGTCGTTTTCGTCGCTGTCATTGCTGTTATCGCTGTTATCGCCGCTGTTATTCTCTTTGAGCTTTTCGACGATTTTCTTTACTACGAAGAAGATCAACAGACCTATCAGAAGTGCGTATATCAGAACGGTCATAATGTCTCCGAAGGCTATCTGCTTTCCGAAAACGTCCTCCATATCCGCAACCGCATATGCTATGCCTATGCCCGTTTCATCGGTAAATTCAGTGAGCGCTCGGTTGACGGTGTTTTCGTTTATCGAGAGCGCGGAGTTATTATGGAGCTTTGAATACGCGTTTGTATTTCCGTATTTTTCGTCATTGACTTTTTTTACATGGATCTGCATTTCGGTCACGACGTCGGCAAGATGCGTAGAGATCGAATTTTTGTAATAATCTGTATCCACGGTGCTTCTTACTGTTCTGCCGAACACGGTGGTCTCGTTTCCGAAAAGATCGCGTGTGTCTCTCTCGAGGTCGTCTCCGACGCAGGCGTAGGCGTAATATCCGTCGCACTCCTCGTTGACGAGAAAGACTATCATTATATTTTCCTCAAACTTTTCGGCGGAGTCGAATACCTCATAGTATTTATCCTCGCCGTACTGCTGCATGACCGACTCGTCGTATTCGACGGTTCCACCGTTGATTATATTGGTAAACGAGGTCTGTATCGTGTTGAACGATATTATTACCGCCGCGAACACGCAGAGTATGGGAACGAGAATGATGCTTGCGATGCTTCCGAGACAGCCGCCTCCGCCGCCGTGCCATCCTCTGTGATGCCATCCTCCAAATCTCGGGCCTCTCGGACCTCTCGGTCCGAAGCCGTGCGGGCCTCCTCCGAAGCCTCCGCCTCTCGGGCCTCCGCCAAATCCACCTCCGCGTCCTCCGCCGAAGCCGCCTCCGCGCGAGCCTCCGCCAAATCCTCCGCCTCTTGATCCTCCTCCAGGTCCCGGCATAATATTTATCCTCCGTTTTTCTTAAAATTTTTACTTTTTGTTTTTATACTGTGTATTCGGTTCTGCTGATTATATGATCCTGAAATTCGGGATCGAGCTCGCAGAAGTAGCCGCTCCATCCCCAAACGCGCACGATGAGGTTCTGATGTTCCTCGGGGTGCGCTTTGGCATCAAGCAATATATCTCGGTTTATCGAATTGAGCTGAAGCTCGTGTCCGCCGAGCATTACGAACGCTTTAACGAGCTGTGCGACCTTCTTTTCACCCTCCGAATTGCGGAACACGGTGTCGTGGAGCTCTATTGTCAGAGGTCCGCCGTCGCACATTCTTGACAGGTCTGCCTTTGTGAAGGACTGAAGCACCGACAGCGGTCCTTTGGTTCTTGTTGATATTGCGGGGGAGAAGCTGCAAGCGAATGGCTCATAGTCGTGCCTTCCGTCCGCTGTGGCTTTTAGCTTTTTAGAATATTTTATATAGGTCTGCGCGCTTCCCGTGCCCGAACGCCACACGCCTCCGAAAAAGCCGTTCGGTCTTCCGTGAAAATTATCCGCTGTTATATTCATTATACGCGCCGCTATGCTGTCGACATAATCGTCGTTGTTTCCCATTTTGGGAGCGGACAGAAGAAGCGCTCTTATATTTTCGTATCCCTCATAGTTTGCGTCAAGTGCGGCAAAGAGGGTATCGGGGGTAATTACCTTATCGTCGAATACAAGCTTTTTTACTGCCGCGAGCGCGTCTGCGGCGTTGGAGACACCCGCGCCGAGCATACCGAAATTGTTATATTTCGCTCCGCCGCGCGTCATATCGCGCCCCTTTTCAAGACAGCCGTCGATGAAGAGCGACAGATACATATTGTGCTTTCTCGACGCTTCCGGGTGTCCGTTAGTTATAAAGTGACCGACAATAGTATCGGCGCGCTCCTTTATGCAGAGCGCTACCTTTTCCATAAGCTCCTCAAAGTCCGACACCTCACAAAGATAGGTACGTATAGCCGTATTTATCACCTCGGGGAAGGGGAAGCATTTTATGTTCGGAAAGTCGTATCCGTTATTCGGGGATATTGGCTCCCAGCAAGCGGCGACCGCATAATTATAAGCGTCAGCCTCACTGTAACCGAGGGAGAGCATATAGGGAATTATTACGTCGTCATTGAGATACTGCGGAAAGCCGAGCCCTTGCTTTGTGAGTCTCGTTCCGAGCTCATAGATATGGTCGGGTGTGCCTCTACCGACGCGGATATTTATTTTCGGATCGATGAGCGAGAGCTCCTCAGATGCTTCCATACAAAGCTTTGAAAGGTCGTTGAAATTATAATTTCCGTCTTTGTCAAAGCCTCCGAGCACCATACTTTGTCCGTTATCTCCCTGTTGCAGACCGAAATAGGTATCCGAGTCAAGGTTCAGCGAGATAAAGAAGAGCTCAAGTGTCTCAAGCAGCTCTTCGCGCGATACGCCTTTTTTCAGATCTGCCTCGTAAAATGGGAGCATATACTGATCGAAGCGTCCGAGCGTCAGGTGAGTCGCGTGGCTACAGCGCAGTGTGTAAACTATGAATTTAAAGAACACGCAAGCCTCGTAAAAGCTCTCCGCGCCCTTATGCGGAACACGGTCAAGCGCCTCGGCAAGGCGGGTGTTTCCGACTCTCTCTGCCTTTCGTCGGTAGTCCTCGGCTATTTTTAAGGACGCGTTGACGCTTCTTCTCATAGCCTCGTAAAAGAATGGGCTATCGGTATTTATTTTTTCATATTTGTCGATCTCTTCAAGAAGCGTGTCAAACCCCGACGAGATCACGCGCGCATAGTTCGGAGTGACGTTTCCCGGGCCGTCAGCGATTTTTTTGCCCGTACTGTCGTAGTAATAGGGTAAATTTTTCTGACGGCGGTTAAAGCCGAAAATATCGCCCTCCAATATAACGGGTATCTCACCGTCGAGCATTCTTTCGAGTATGAGCGTATCGCAAAGCTCGGGAGAGCTGCCATTTATCTCGTCTGTGAGATCGGTATCGTTTTCTATTCTGTTTTTTCGGTATTCTTTTTTGCGCAGGAGCTCAAGAAAGCTCCTTACTTTTTCGGTCATAGCACTTTTACCTCTATTCCGTATTCATAGAATATATCGGTGTGTGTATTCGGAGTCAGACTGCCGTCAAAGGTTGGCGTGTATCTTCTTCCAAGCATGAGATATTTACCTCCCGCCATTTTGTTGTAGGGAAGGAGCTCTATATAGGAAACGCCTAGCGCCTTAATAAATTCGGCGGTAGCTCTTATATTTTCTTCGGTATCGTTTACCGTGGGTATGAGAGGAATTCGCGTAACAAAAGGAACGCCGCTGTTCGCAAGCTCCCGATAATTTTCGAGAATTAGACGGTTTTCGACTCCCGTGTATTTTTTGTGCTCGGTCGGGCTCATGAGCTTTAGGTCGTAAAGCACGAAGTCGCACTCGGAAAGGACAGCTCTGAACGTGTTGGCGCTCGCATAGCCGCAGGTCTGCAACGCGCGGTTGGTTTTTCCTTTGAGAAGTCCGAGACATTCGAGCAAAAAATCTGCCTGACAGAGTGGCTCTCCGCCCGAAAAGGTGACGCCTCCTCCGCTCATATTGAGGATATTCAGATTTTTTTCGAGCTCGGCTGTAAGCTCCTTTGCCGTCATATCCTCTCCGCAGGCTCTTACAAGCCTTCGCGGACAGACGCTTGCGCTCTCGGGAACGAGACAGGGCTTGCCCGTAAGCTCCTCGCCCTTTTTTTCACACGCTTTGCAACCGAGACAGCCGTTAGGGCTCCTTACCATTTCTTTCTCAAAGCTCTGTCCCTCGGGATTGTGACACCACATACAGCGCAGAGGACATCCTTTTAAAAAAGCGGTGGTGCGTATTCCCGCGCCGTCGTAGGTTGAAAATTCCTCTATGGAAAATATTCTGCCGACCGTCACGGTATTCTCCCTCCCTTTTCTGAATATCTGTCTGACATAATTATAAACGCGCGGCGGCGCTTTGTCAATTGAAAAAGGGAAAATATTTTGCAAATTTTTTGAAAAAACGGAAATGGTCGCGACTATGTAAAAAATATTGAAAAATTCTCAAAATAACGTAACCTTTGAAAATTTTTGGCGACTTAGAGAGTGAAGGGAAAATATAAAAAATACAAACGGGAGGCTGAAAAAATGAAAAGAACAAGATTGATATTGGTTGTCGCGAGTATGCTTTTGCTTTGCGCGATCGCTGTAAATCTTTGCGGATGCTCTGCAAAAATCCAGGCTAAAGACCTGATGGCGGGAATTGAGCCGAACAACGTGTCGGTCTCTGCCGATTTCAGAGATCGCGGCGCGGGCGTGACGGATTTTGCGGTAAGGCTCTTTCAGGCGAGTGAGAAGGAGGGAGAAAATACGCTGATCTCTCCGCTGTCTGTGATTTGCGCCCTTGCTATGGTGCTCAACGGAGCGGAGGGTGAGACCAAGGCGCAGATGGAAGCGACGCTCGGCATGAGCGCGGAGGAGCTTAATCTGTATATATACAGCTATATGAGCACTCTGCCCGAGGATGATAAAAAGGAGCTGAGTATTGCAAATTCCATTTGGTTTACCGACGACGACCGTTTTGAGGTCAACAAGGACTTTTTGCAGGTGAATGCCGACTACTACGGGGCGGATATTTACGAAGCGCCGTTTGATGATAGCATGCTCAAGGACATAAACACATGGGTAAAGGAAGAGACCGACGGGATGATACCAAAGATACTTGACGAAATTCCCGACAGCGCTATCATGTATCTTGTAAATGCTCTCGCCTTTGACGCAAAATGGGAGACCGAGTATGAACGCAATCAGCTAAAGGACGGCAAGTTTACCAAGGAGGACGGGACTAAGCAGAACGCCGAATTTATGTACAGCACGGAATTCGGGTATTTTGACGACGGAAACGCTACGGGCTTTATCAAGTATTACAAGGGAATGAGATACGCCTTTGTTGCGATGCTCCCGAACGAGGACGTCAGCCTTTCGGAGTACGTGGAGTCTCTTGACGGAGCGGGACTTCATGCTATGCTGAGCGAGCCGCAGAAGGAGAGTGTTCGGGTGTCTATGCCTAAATTTGAGACCGAATACGATGCTGAAATGTCTGAAATTCTGAGTTCTATGGGTATGACCGATGCTTTTGAGTCTTCAGAGGCGGATTTTTCGGGGCTCGGTACGTCGACGGACGGTAACATCTTTATTGAAAAAGTCGTGCATAAAACTTATATTTCTGTGGATGAAAACGGAACAAAGGCAGGCGCTGCTACGCTTATAGGAATGAATGACGGCGCCGCGTCGATTGAGGAGCGGCAAGTATATCTTAACAGACCGTTTGTTTATATGCTTGTCGATTGTCTTACGGATACGCCGTTCTTTATAGGAACGATGACCGACGTTAAAAATTAAATTTATGGGCTGTCTCATGATTTGTGAGACGGCCTGTTTGTTGTTTATTTTGTCAGGACTCCTTGTTTTTCCGGACCGTCGAGGACGCCGGTCCCTACTACCTTGTTTCAACTAAAACTTGACAAAAGAGAAGAAACAAAAAAGCCTCTCACTCCGGGAGAGGTGCCGAGCTTGCGAGGCGGAGAGGGTGAAAAACACAGCTTTCCCTCTCACCCGCTCCGCGGGAGCTCTCCCATAGGGAGAGCCTATGAAACGTAAAGTTTTAAGCGAAACAAGGTACTACTTTGCTTCAACTAAAACTTTACATTTTTTACTGTTACAAACACTCGGCGTGTCACCTTTTGGCTTTTCGCCAATGGCGAAAAATACGGACTTTAATTTAAAACCATGATATTTTCTTAAAAAAATACATCGCGGAGCATCTGTAAAAAATATTTTAAAATCCCTATTTTACCCTTGAAAAAATTACCGAAGTGAGGTATAATATAATGGAGTATTTGTATCTGAGGTGCGGTTTATGAATAAAGTGTACAATATAGGACTTTTGGGCTTTGGCGCTATGGGAAAAACACACGCCTTTTGCGTTGACAATCTGAAATATTATTACTCGGCTCTCCCTTTTTCGGCAAAGATCAAGGGGGTATGCACGACGAGCCTCGAAAAGTCTCGGCGCGTGGCTGAGGAGTATGGCTTTGAGGTCGCGACCGTCTCTGAGGACGATCTTATAAACGATCCCGATATTGACATTATTGACATATGCACGCCGAATATATATCATTATGACACGGTGAAAAAGGCTCTTCTTGCGGGCAAGCATATCTATTGCGAAAAGCCCTTGTGTGTTACGGCGGAGGAAGCCGACGAGCTTGCCGCGCTTGCAAGGGAGAGCGGAAAGATCTGCACCGTGGTATTCAACAACAGACACATAGCGCCGATCCTGAAAGCCTGTGAGCTCATATCGGAGGGCAGGATAGGGCGTGTGCTCTCGTTTTCGGCTGAGTATCTTCACAACAGCTGTACCGACGTTTGCCGCCCCGCAGGCTGGAAGCAGAACAGGGATATTTGCGGCGGCGGTGTGCTTTTCGATCTCGGCTCTCACGCTATAGATCTTGTCTATGCTCTCTGCGGAGAGTTTGACAGCGTTTACGGTGTTCCGCAGATAGCTTATTCCGAGAGGGCGGGAGCTGACGGCTCTGCTTGGCAGACCAATGCCGACGAAGCCTTCTATATGCTTTGCAGGCTCAGGTCGGGAGCGGTGGGAACTATCACCGTCAGCAAGCTCATAAATGGAGCGAATGACGATCTGTCGCTGTCGGTGTACGGTGAGAAGGGCTCGCTGAAATTTTCTCTTATGCAGCCGAATTTCCTTTATTTTTACGATGCGACGGCAAAGCCTACGGCTCTCGGCGGAGACTGCGGCTACAAGGCTATCGAATGTGTGGGCAGATACCCCGCGCCCGGCGGTGCATTCCCTGCGCCTAAAGCGCCCTCCGATTGGATACGCGGACACGTCGGAAGTATGTACAGCTTTATAAATTCGGTACACACGGGCATTCAGGCTCATCCCGATTTTACCGACGGCGCGTACGTTCAAAGGGTAATGGAGGCGGCGTACAGGTCGGCTGAGCTGAAAACAGAGGTAAAAATATAAATTTTTTGGAAGGAATACTGAATGAGGACGGTTGGTATAACGGGCCCGACGGGAGCAGGAAAGTCTCTGCTTTCGGGCTATATGAGAAAAAAGGGAATACCCGTAATAGATGCCGACGAGGTCTATCATTCGCTTCTTGTTCCGCCGTCGCTCTGTCTCGACGCTCTGCGCGGAGCTTTCGGAGATATTATCTTCAAGGGGGAGGAGCTTGACAGACGGATTCTGTCTGATATAGTTTTTCACGATGAAGAAAAGCTCACGCTTCTCAACCGCACGGTTCTCGGTTTCGTGCTTGAGCGGATACGGGAAATGCTTGGAGAGCTCCGAGCCGAGGGGCACACGGTCGCCGCTGTTGACGCTCCGACTCTTATTGAATCGGGCTTTTACCTTGAATGTGATACGGTGGTATCGGTGATCTCTTCTCCCGAGATACGCGTGGAGAGGATAATTTTGCGCGACGGTCTTACGCGTGAGGCGGCAGAGGCGAGAGTGCACGCGCAGAGGGACGACGGGTTTTATATTGAAAAGTCGGACATTGTGCTGACAAACGACAGAGACGAGGTCGAATTTTTCGACAGGTGCGAGGAGCTTGTTCTGAATTTGGGAGGAGCAAAATGAAAATAATCGCAATAATACTTATAATTGCCGTTGCTTTCGGGCTTGCTGTGGGGATAAATCTGCTTCTTAACAAGACCGAGGAGGGGGCGTATCCTCAGAAATACAGCGAATATGTGACGGAGTACGCGAGTGAATACAACGTGCCGGAATACGTTATATACGCTGTAATAAAGGTGGAGAGCAATTTTGATCCCCTTGCAAAATCGAGCGCGGGAGCGTGCGGACTTATGCAGATGATGCCAAATACCTTTCTGTGGCTTACGGGGGAGGAGCATCTGAATGAAAATTTGTCCGCAGAGGCTATCTATATGCCCGAGGTCAGCATACGCTACGGTACGTATTATCTGAATTATCTTTACAAAAAATTTAATTACAACTGGGACACCGCCTTTGCCGCATACAATGCGGGGGAGGGGAACGTCTCGGATTGGCTTGAGGATCCCGAATATTCAGACGGGGAGGGTAATCTTACCGAGATACCCTTTTCCGAGACTCGCTCTTACGTGAGCAAGGTGAATTCGGCAATAGATACATACAAAGAATTATATTATGAAACGAATGAAGGAGTTGCGGTATGAGCTCAGAGCTTATTTACGAAAAGAAAACGGTATATGAAAAGGCAGAGAAGGTGATAGTCAAGGAGGCATTTGATTACGCCGAGGGCTACAAAAAATATCTTGACGCGGGAAAGACCGAGCGCGAGGCTCTTTCGGAGTCGGTAAGAATGATAGAAAAATACGGCTTTCGCGAGTACCGTCTCGGGGATGCAATCAAGGCGGGTGACAGGCTTTATTACAACAACAGAGGCAAAAATCTTTTTGTTTTCTCTGTCGGAAGTGAGCCTATAAACGAGGGTATAAGACTTACTGTAGCTCACATTGACGCGCCGCGCATTGATCTCAAGCAGTGCCCTCTTTACGAGGACGGCGGAATGGGCTTTTTCAAGACGCATTATTACGGCGGTATCCGCAAATATCAGTGGGTGGCGACGCCTCTTGCGCTTCACGGCGTTATAGCGACTGCTGACGGACGTGTGATAAACGTAAATATCGGTGAGGACGAGAGCGATCCGCTCTTCTATATAAACGATCTTCTTCCTCATCTCGGTTACGATCAGGGCAAGCTGCCTCTTTCGGAGGGAATAAAGGGCGAGCAGCTCAACGTGCTTGTGGGAAGCAGACCTGATGATGAGGAAAATTCGATAAAGCTGAACGTTTTGAAGCTCCTCAACGAAAAGTACGGCACGACGGAGGAGGATCTTCTCTCGGCTGAGCTCTGTGTCGTTCCTGCGGCAAAGGCGAGGGACATCGGATTTGACCGCTCGCTTATCGGCGCTTACGGTCACGACGACAGAGTTTGCGCGTATCCTATCCTTACGGCTCTTCTTGATACTCTCGACACGACGCACACGACGATGTGCGTGCTTGCCGACAAGGAGGAAACGGGAAGCGACGGACCGAGCGGTATGCAGTGCGAGCTGATACTCGATATAATCAATGAGCTTGCGTCGGCTCTCGGCGGTAACTCCGCTGTGGTAAGGGCGAACTCCAAATGTCTCTCGGCTGACGTTTCGGCGGCGTACGATCCCAATTTCCCCGAGGTATTCGAAAAGCGCAACACGCCTATGCTTTCCTGCGGAGCGGTATTTACGAAATTTACGGGCTCTCGCGGAAAGTCGGGCACGAACGACGCGTCCGCCGAATATATCGGATGGCTTCGCTCGGTGCTTGCAAAGGACAGTGTCGTATGGCAGGCGGGTGAGCTTGGCAAGGTAGACTGCGGAGGCGGCGGAACCGTTGCGAAGTATATATCAAAGCACAATATAGACACCATTGATCTCGGCGTGCCCGTTATTTCTATGCACGCGCCCTACGAGGTCATTTCCAAGGTCGATATATACGAGACCTACAGAGCCGTAAAGGCATTTTACAAATATTGATCTTTTGAGGAGTACCGATGTTAGAAAAGCTGAAGGAGGCAGAGCGCCGATACGAGGGAATGGAGACAGAGCTTTCGTCTCCCGAGATATTTTCCGATCCCGAGCGCTATGCCGCCCTTATGAAGGAATACAAGGGGCTTACGCCCATAATAGAAAAATATCGGGAATACGTTCGGGCTGAGGAGGGGCACGCCGAGGCTGAGCTTCTTTTGTCCGAGCCGCTTGACGCCGATATGAAGGAGCTTGCGATCTCCGAGCTCAAAGAGACGAAGGCTAAAATGGAAATACTTCTTGATGAGCTCAAGGTGCTTCTTTTGCCGCGTGATCCTAACGACGACAAGAACGTTATGGTCGAGATACGAAGCGGAGCGGGCGGCGAGGAGGCGGCGCTGTTTGCGGCGGTGCTTTACAGAATGTACTCTATGTACGCCGAGTCGAGCGGATACAAGGTATCCCTTATGAATGCTAACGAGACGGAGCTTGGCGGCTTTCGCGAGGTGACGTTTATGGTTGAGGGTGACGGTGTGTATTCACGCTTCAAGTTTGAGAGCGGAGTGCACCGTGTTCAGCGAGTTCCCGAGACCGAGTCGCAGGGAAGAATACAGACCTCAACTGCGACGGTAGCTGTGCTCCCCGAGGCTGAGGACGTGGAGATAGAGATAAATCCCGCGGATATTATAATGGAGTCCTGCAAGTCGAGCGGAGCGGGCGGTCAGCACATCAACAAGACCGAGTCGGCTGTAAGGCTTACGCACAAGCCCACGGGCATCGTGATCGAATGTCAGGAGGAGCGCAGCCAATTCAAGAACCGCGACAAGGCATTAAAGATGCTGAAAACAAAGCTATACGATATGAAGATGACAGAGCAGAACGAGAAGATCGCCTCGGACAGAAAAAATCAGGTTGGAACGGGCGACCGAAGCGAGCGCATACGCACCTACAACTATCCTCAGGGAAGAGTTACCGATCACAGAATAGGACTTACTCTTTTCTCGCTTGAGAGCTTTCTCAACGGAAACATCGGGGCTATGATAGACGCCCTTATTACCGCTGATACGGCGGAGAAGCTGAAGGCTTCGGAAAATTCATAAAAAGGATATATCTATTCAGGCATAGCTTCAAATTGGAGTTGTCGAGCGGTTTGTATCGGTGGGAAAACTAACCAAAAAGCCTTCCCCTGTGGGGGAAGGGGGACCACGATAGTGGTGGATGAGGAGTTAGTTTGCATTTAGAAACACCTCATCCGTCAGCCGACAAGCGGCTGCCACCTAAAGTTTGCTTGCCAAACTTTACACGGAGCAACGCGAAGTAGTTCGCCCACTGGGGAAGGCTTTGAGTTTCATTTTGCACAGATTTAAGTCTGTGCGAGCATATCAACTCCCCCACAAGCTCAAATTTGAACACCCCTGCAAACCCAAAATTGAAAGTTAGCCAAGCTGTTACAAAAGGACTTTTATGGAAACGAAAATATTCAAGCTTTTACCAAACGAAACAAAGCACTTCGCTATCGCGGAGGCGGCGGAAATACTAAAGAGCGGCGGTCTTGTGGCTTTTCCTACCGAGACCGTTTACGGTCTTGGCGGTCTTGCAACCGACTCGGACGCGGCGGGAAAGATATATGCCGCTAAGGGCAGACCGTCGGACAATCCTTTAATTATCCACATAGCCGTGCCTGAGGATGCTGAAAGATACGCTTACACAAATGAGCTTTACTATAAGCTCGCAAAGGCGTTTATGCCCGGACCGCTTACGGTGATACTCAAAAGGAAGGATACGGTTCCGAAGGCTGTCACGGGCGGACTTGACACGGTGGCTGTCCGCTGTCCGTCTCATCCGATTGCGAGAGCGTTGATAAAAAGGGCAGGGGATGCGATAGCCGCTCCGTCGGCTAATCTTTCGGGAAGTCCCTCGCCTACGTCGGGCGGACACGTTATAGCCGATCTTTCGGGCAGGATAGACGCTATAATTGACGGCGGAGAGTGCGACATAGGGCTTGAATCGACCATAGTTATGATCGAGGGGGACGGCGTTACTCTCTTGCGCCCCGGTGCTATAACTGCCGATGCGCTCGAATGCATCTGCGAAAATGTGAAAATTGCTCCTGCGGTTACAGAGGCGCTCTCGGAGAATGAAAAGCCTCTTTCCCCAGGAATGAAATACAGACACTATGCTCCCAAAGCGCCTCTTGTGCTTCTTGAGGGCGATGACGAGCCCGTACTCTCTTATATGTACAGATGTCAGAACGCCGAGCGTTGCGTTATCATCTGCTATTCCGAGGAGACGGAATATCTCAGAAATGAGAGAGTCATAGATATAGGCGCGCGGGGAGATCTTGAGGCTCAGGCGAAAAATCTTTTCTCGGCTCTTCGCAAAGCCGACGAGATGAACGGCGAGATAGTTTACGCGCATCTGCCCCCCAAGGAGGGAATGGGACTTGCGCTCTACAACAGGCTTATACGCGCGGCGGCGCACACGGTTTTAAAGGTATAAAGAGAGAATATGTTTAACGGAAAAATGAAAGCCGTTACGTTCAGCTATGACGACGGCGTAACGCAGGACATAAGGCTTGCCGAGCTTTTCAGAAAATACGGCTTGAAGGCTACCTTCAATATCAATTCGGGATTTCTCGGAAGGACGGGTAGTCTTGTACGCGAGAGCTATACGGTTCGTCACGACAAGGTCTCTGCCTCCGATCTGCGCTCGGTGTACGAGGGGCACGAGATAGCTGCCCACACGCTAAAGCACCCGACGCTTACAAAGCTTGATGACGATGCGGAGATAATACGTCAGGTCGAGGAGGACAGACTTGCGCTGTCCGAGCTTGCGGGCTATGAGGTCATTGGCTTTGCGTACCCCGGCGGCGGTGTGAATTATAACAGCCGTATAGCCGAGCTGATACGCAAAAATACGGGTGTGAAATATTGCCGCACAACGGTATCTACCCACAGCTTCGACGTACAGACCGATCTGTACGAATTCAAGCCCACGGTCTACCACCACGGAGAATTTGACAAGACCTTTGAGCTTGCCGAAAAATTTCTTGCCGCAAAGCCCGATACTCCTCAGGTGTTTTACATATGGGGACACGCTTATGAGCTTGATATTCGGAACGATTGGGACAGATTTGAGGAGCTTTGCAGATTGCTGTCGGGCAAGGACGATATTTTCTACGGAACAAACAGGGAGGTCATTCTGCCCTGAACATAAATTTTTAAGGACGGTAAAATAATGGCGAAAAAGACAAAAAAGGCGAACGAGGCAAAGGAGATCGTCCATGCCCCCGCCCGCCCTCAGCTTATAACCGAGACGATAGAAACGAACTATATGCCCTACGTTATGAGCGTTATAGTTTCGCGCGCTATCCCCGAAATAGACGGCTTGAAGCCCGCGCACAGAAAGCTACTTTATACCATGTACAAAATGGGACTCCTCTCAAAGGATCACCCGAGGGTAAAGAGCGCAAACATCGTCGGACGTACGATGCAGCTCAATCCTCACGGAGATATGGCGATATACGAGACGATGGTACGTCTGACGAGAGCCAACGAGGCGCTTCTGCATCCATTTGTAGACTCGAAGGGAAGCTTTGGTAAGCAGTATTCCTCGAATATGAAATTTGCGGCGTCGCGTTATACCGAGGCAAAGCTCGATCCTATCTGTCAGGAGCTTTTCTCGGGCATCGACAAGGACGCGGTGGATATGGTCGACAACTACGACGGTACGCAGAAGGAGCCCGTTTTGCTGCCTACGACCTTTCCGAACGTGCTCGTAACTCCGAACACGGGAATTGCCGTCGGTATGGCTTCGTCGATCTGTTCGTTCAATCTTGCCGAGATATGCGACGCGACGATAGCGCTTCTGAAAAATCCCAAGCTCTCTATGGATAAGCTCCTTGATATACTCAAGGCTCCCGATTTTCCCGGGGGAGGCGCGATAATATACAGCAGAGAGGCTATGCGAGAGGTCTACGAGACGGGATCGGGATCGGTGCCGATACGCTCGAGATACAACTATGACAAGAACGAGAACTGCATCGAGGTCACTCAGATACCCTATTCGACGACGATCGAGCTGATAAAGAAAAAGATCGAGGATATGATGAAGGAGGGCAAGCTCCGCGAGGTCACGGAGGTAAGAGACGAGAGTGACATTACAGGTCTTAAGCTGACGCTTGACCTTCGCCGCGGCACAGATCCCGACAAGCTGATGACAAAGCTCTTCAAAACGACGCCCTTGGAGGACAGCTTCAAGTGTAATTTCAACATACTTGTAAATTCTTCTCCGAGGCAGATGGGTGTGCGAGAGATACTTTCCGAATGGATAATCTTCCGTATGGGATGTGTCCGCCGCGAGCTGACCTTCGACCTCAAAAAGAAAAACGACAAGCTCCATCTGCTCCGCGCTCTCGGACAGATATTGCTTGATATTGACAAGGCGATAAAGATAATCAGGCACACCGAGAACGAGGACGACGTTATCCCGAACCTTATGGCGGGCTTCTCTATCGATAAGATACAGGCGGAGTATATTGCCGAGATAAAGCTGCGCAATCTTAACAAGCAGTATATACTTAACAGAATTTCCGAGATAAACGGACTTCAGGCTGAGATAGCGAAGATAGAGGAGATACTCGGAGACGAGCTCAAGCTCAAGGTGCTTATCGCCTCCCAGCTTTCCGAGATAAAGAAGAAATACGGACAGCCGAGAAAGACTCAGCTCATTCACGCTGACGACGTTGAGGTCTACGTTGAGGACACCTCGCCCGAGAACTACAACGTTCGTATCTATATGTCGCGAGAGGGATATTTCAAGAAGATAACCATGCAATCTCTCAGAGGCAACGACGAGCAGAAGCTTAAGGAGAACGACGAGATAGTATTCGAGGTGGAGACCGAGAATATATCCGATCTTATCATAGTTACCGACAAGTGTCAGCTTTACCGCGCAAAGACCTCGGATTTCGAATGTGTCAAGGCGTCGTCTATGGGCGAATATCTGCCTGCGAAGCTCGGAATGGATGAGGGGGAGAAGCCCGTATTTATGCGTGTACAGACGGGGTATCCCGAGGACGAGAGCTTTATATTCATATTTGAAAACGGCAAGGGTGTTCGTGTGCCCGTATCGAATTACGAAACAAAGGGCAACCGCCGCAAGCTGATAAATGCGTACTCGTCGGCGTCGCCTATTTGCGGTGTATTCTATGATAGCGAGAAGTCGCCTGTTGATATTATGCTTATCAGTGACGCTGACAGAGCGATAATCATAAAGTCGTCGCTTATTCCGAAAAAGTCGACAAGGACGTCTGGCGGCGTTACGCTTATGACGATGAAGAAGGGCAACAGGCTAGTGCGCGCGCTTACCGATTACGATGAGAAATATTCGAAGCTCGGCGGCTACCGAAAGCTGAAGCTACCCGCATCGGGGCAGATGCTTGCGGATGAGGATCTCAGCGCTTTGCAGATGAGGATAGATTAACGGAGGAAAATAAAATGGGAAAGAAAATGATAGCGAGGATAGTTTGCATAGTTCTCGCGCTGTTGATGGTTGCGGGAACGGCGTACACGCTGATCTCTCTGCTTCCGATAGGCTGAAAAAACGGGCTGCCTCTTGAGAGGCAGTCCCTTTTTGTTGTAGTGAATATCGGAAGTATTAAAATTGGAGTTTGTTGAGCAGTTAGATATTTTAACAATAATATCCGTAGGGGCGACCATTGGTCGTCCCTACAATCGATTAGATAAATTCAAACTCCAATTTGTATCTGAAAACAGGAGGCTGTCGCGCCAAAGCGCGACAGCCCGTCGTTTATGTATGAGCTTTTTTATAAGAAGCGGTTACATGAGCTTTCTGATAAGTCCCTTGATGTCCTCAACCGACGCCGCCTTGGGGTTGCCCGGAGCGCAGGCATCGGCGTATGCCGACTCTGCGAGGAAGTCGAGATCCTCTTCCTTAAGTGCCGCGAGCTTTGTGGGGATGCCAACGTCGATGCTGAGCTGACGGACAGCGTCAACAGCAGCCGCTCTGTAAGCAGCCTCGTCCATTCCCGTGGTGTCAACGCCCATAGCCTCAGCGATAGCCTTGAACTTGTCTCCCGTAGCGTCTGCGTTATACTCCATAACGATAGGAAGCATCATTGCGCAGGCAACGCCGTGAGGTGTGTCGTAAACAGCGCCGAGTGTGTGAGCTACAGAGTGAGCGATACCGAGACCTACGTTGGAGAACGCCATGCCCGTTACGAACTGACCGAGCGCCATGCCCTCGCGTCCCTCGGGATCGTTATTGACGGCTCCGCGCAGGCTCTTTGCGATAAGACGGATAGCTTCAAGGTTGAGGCAATCGGGAAGTGCCCAAGCCGCCTTTGTGGTGTAGCCCTCGATAGCGTGTGTAAGCGCGTCCATACCCGTAGCGGCGGTAAGTCCCTTGGGCATTGTAGCCATCATATCGGGATCGACGACCGCAACGTCGGGAATGTCGTTTACGTCAACGCAAACGAACTTTCTCTTGCGCTCAACGTCGGTGATAACGTAGTTTATGGTAGCCTCTGCCGCTGTACCTGCGGTGGTGGGAACTGCGATGGTGTAGACGGTGCGGTTCTTTGTGGGAGCTACGCCCTCAAGACTGCGAACGTCGGCAAACTTGGGATTTGTGATGATGATACCGATAGCCTTTGCGGTGTCCATGGACGAGCCTCCGCCGATAGCGATCATATAGTCAGCGCCCGAAGCCTTATATGCGGCAACACCCGATTTTACGTTTTCGATCGTGGGGTTGGGCTTGATGTCGGAATAGATCTCATAAGCCATTCCGTTCGCATCAAGAAGATCGGTGACCTTCTTAGTAACTCCGAATTTAACGAGGTCGGGATCGGAGGCAACGAATGCCTTTTTGAAGCCCTTTGCTGTGATGATAGCGGGGATCTCGTTGATCGCGCCCTTGCCGTGATAGGATACGGCGTTGGAAACAAAACGGTTTGCCATAATTTTTTCTCCTTAAAATTGTGTGATTTAGCGATAAATCTATTCGCTATAAGTCTATTATACAGCATAAACACAAATTTTGCAATAGGAATTTTAATATAGATAAAAAATTAACTTTTGTGAGCTTTATATTTAAAATTTGATTATTGGGAGGGCATAATTTCCCAAGGCTCTTGACTTTTCGGGTAGTTGTGGTATAATAAATATGTTATACTCGGCTCATAATGCAAAGGAGACGAAAATATGGTTATCAAGGATCTTAATATATATTCGAATAAAGACCGTTCCTTTTATCGGGGAGACATACTTGTAAGGGACGGAACGATATGCGCGATAGGCGATCTTTCGGGGGGGGCGGATGAGACCGTCGACGGCAAGGGTGCGTACGTCGTCCCCGGGCTTATTGACGTGCACACCCACGGAATACAGGGCTGTGATTGGTGCTTGTCCGACGGGGATGGTTACGGAAAAATGGCAAAGTCTTACGCAAAGGCGGGAGTTACCACCGTTATGCCGACTCTTTCGTCTGCTCCGCTTGAAAAAATGCGGGGAGCGACCGAGGCTCTGTGTGGCTACGTACCTCCGATCGACGGCGCAAACCTTGCAGGCGTTCACTGGGAGGGAAGATATTTAAACATCGAAAAGAAGGGAGCTCACGCGGCGGAGCTTATTATGCCTCTTGATCCTGCGGAGCTTGACGACGGGGCGCTGAGAAAATGTAAGCGTCTGCATATATCGGCGGCTTACGAGCTTGACGCTGACGGCTCATTTGCAAAGAAGGCTAAAGAAATAGGCGCTACTTTGGGGCTTGCCCACACGATGGCAACCTATGCCGAGGCAAAAAAGGCGGAGGCGCGCGGAGTGAGCGCATATACGCATCTGTTTAACGCGATGCCGCCTCTTCATCACCGCGACGGCGGATGTATAGCCGCGGCGTTTGAGGGAAAGTGCTTTGCTGAGATAATCTGCGACGGCATACATATTGCTCCCGAAATGGTGAGATTTGCATACAGAAATCTCGGAATAGAGCGTTTGACTCTTGTTTCCGACTCGCTTGACGCGACGGGACTTCCCGACGGAATTTATTTCAGCTCGGGCCTGCCTGTTACCGTTAAGGACGGAATTTGCAGAATATCGACGGGGGCTTTAGCGGGAAGCACCATAACGCTTGACAGAGCGGTGAGAAATCTTATGAGCTTTTGCAATATCCCCCTCAGCGAGGCGATACTTGCGGCGACCGAAAATCCCGCAAGGCAGGTAAATATTTTTGATAGCTGCGGCTCTATTGACGTAGGAAAGAGGGCTGATATGCTCTTTCTTGACAGCGGCTATGCACTTGAGATCAAGCGCGTTATGATAAGAGGAAATTTCGTTTTTTGAAACGTTTGAATTAAAGGAGAAAAAATGTCTGTATTATTCAGATCTGTAAAAAGCGGATGGCTGTTGCTATCCGAAAAGGGAAGCCGCTTCCGAATGGCGCTTGCGTGCACTCTTCTGGCGCTTGCCTTTGTGCTCCCGATGATGGTCGGAGTTTACCTTCCTATTGCATCGGGAACGGTGATAAAGGGCGCTGTTGAGGCGTTCGGTGAATATCTTGCAGAGCAGGATATTGGGCAGTCTGTGACCGAGCTGACGGAGGAGGATCTTCTGATGATCGAGACCGAGCTTGCCTATTATCTGACGGCGTTCGTTGGTATTCTTGCAACTCTTCCCGCGTATGCTTGGTTTCTTACCTATTCATGGAGGACCTATGCAAAGGTGAGATACGGCTATGCCGAGCATGAAAGGCTAAAGGGGCGTTACAATTATTTTCGAAGCCTTTGGGCGGGGGCTATGATGCTTGCGCGTCCTATTGTGTGCTTTATTCTGTTTCAGGCGGGCTATCTTTTTGCGCGCCTTATAAGCGAGTCGATGGTATATGACGGTATGGGAATGCCGATGATCGCTCTGCTTTTGATATTCTGGGGAATAGCTCTTGTTTTGTCGGCGCTCTTTTTGTGGCTGACGAATGCGAGATTTCTTGTGCCCTACTACTACGGCAGAGGAAAAACACTCAGAGAGGCAAAAAAGCTCAGCAAGCAAAAATGCGCGCGCCATCCCTTTATGTGTGACGGCTTTTCGCTTATATTCGCCGTAATGGCGGCGCTGTCGCTTCTTTCTGTGGGAGTGCTATTTATACTGCTTGTGCTTCCCCTTATGATGTTTACATATTTTTCACTTGCCGAGCATATGGACGGCAAGAAGCTTTTGGAGGACTAAAAAATGAACAACGAGAAATTTTATATCACAACAGCCATAGCATATGCTTCGGGCAAGCCCCATTTCGGAAACACATATGAGGTCATAATGACCGACGCTGTGGCAAGATACAAGAAGGCGAGAGGCTATGACGTTTTCTTCTGTACGGGTACGGACGAGCACGGACAGAAGATAGAGAACCTTGCGGCAAAGGCGGGTATTACGCCTAAGGAATACGTTGACAGAGTTGCGGGTGAGATAAAGGGTATCTGGGATAAGATGGGCGCGGACTACGACTATTTTATCCGTACCACCGACGCAAATCACGAGGCGGCTGTACAGAAGATATTCACCAAGTTCTACGAGCAGGGTGATATTTACAAGAGTGAATACGAGGGCTGGTACTGTACCCCTTGTGAGTCCTTCTTTACCGAGACTCAGGTAGTTGACGGCAAGTGTCCCGACTGCGGACGTCCCGTAGAGCAAGCGAAGGAAGAGGCGTACTTCTTCAAGATGACAAAGTACGCAGACAGACTTATGAAGCATATCGAGGACAACCCTGAGTTCATTCAGCCTGAGTCGAGAAAGAAGGAAATGGTAAACAACTTCTTAAAGGCAGGCTTGCAGGATCTTTGCGTGTCGCGCAGCTCCTTTAAGTGGGGTATTCCCGTTGAGTTCGACAACAGACACGTTATCTACGTTTGGCTCGATGCGCTTACAAACTATATCACGGCTCTCGGCTACGATCCCGACAGATCTTACGAGGAGCAGTCCGAGCACTTCAAGAAGTACTGGCCCTGTGACGTGCATATGATAGGCAAGGACATTCTTCGTTTCCATACTATCTATTGGCCTATCTTCCTGATGGCGCTTGATCTTCCTCTGCCCAAGAAGGTATTCGGACATCCTTGGTTCAACTTCGGTATGGACAAGATGTCAAAGTCCAAGGGCAACGTTATTTATGCAGACAAGCTTGCCGACCACTTTGGCGTTGACGGCGTGCGCTATTTTGCGCTGTCCGAGATGCCCTACAACTCCGACGGCTCTATTACCTACGATGCCGTTATCACGCGCTATAATGCCGATCTTGTAAATAATCTCGGAAACCTTGTAAAGCGTACTCTTGATATGGACAAGAAGTATTTTGACAAGGTAGTAATGGTGCCTACTGCTCCCGACGCACTTGACGAGGAGCTGAAGGAGGCTTGCGCCAAGGCATACGCGGGCGTTATCGAAAATATGGACAGCTATCACGTTGCCGACGCGCTTGAGTGCATCTTTACGATGCTCAAGAGAGCGAACAAATATATTGACGAGACTACCCCGTGGGCTCTTGCAAAGGACGAGTCGCAGAGGGAGCGACTTGGAACGGTGCTTTACAATCTGCTTGAGGCTATCCGTTGGGGCGCGGTGCTTCTGACACCCTTTATTCCTACGGCGGCGAACGAGATACTTGACGAGCTTTGCACGGATGCCCGCACCTACGACACTCTCGGCGGTATTGAAGCCTTTGGAAAGATGAAGGCAGGCGAGACCGTTGCCGACTCGAAGGTACTCTTTGCCCGTATTGACGAGGCGAAGAAGCTTGCCGAGTTTGAGGAGGAGAGACAGAGGATGATCGCTGAGGCGGAAAAGGAAGCTAAGGCGGCAGAGAAGCCCGAGGGCTGCGCGCTTATCGGCATTGAGGACTTTATGGGAGTTGAGCTGAGAACGGCGCAGGTCGTTGCTTGCGAAAAAGTACCGAAGGCAAAGAAGCTTTTGAAGCTTCAGCTTGACCTCGGTTATGAAAAGAGGCAAGTGGTATCGGGAATAGCCAAGTTCTACGAGCCCGAGGTGCTTGTAGGCAAGAAGGTCATTATTGTGGCAAATCTGAAGCCTGCCAAGCTCTGCGGTATAGATTCCGAGGGAATGATACTCGCGTCGGGCGAGGAAGAGGTAAGAGTGGTGTTCCTCGATAAGGATACGCCTCTCGGTGAAAGAGTAAGATAATTTATTTTAAAGCCTGTCCGATTTCGGACAGGCTTGTGTTGAATAAGGATTTAAAATTGGAGTTTATTGCTCAGCTTGTATAGGTGGAAAAGCTAACAAAAAAGCCTTCCCCTGTGGGAAAACTACTTCGCGTTGCTCCGTGTAAAGTTTGCAAGCAAACTTTAGGTGGCACGACGAAGGAGTGACGGATGCGGTATTACAATGGTATAATCGCTTCGTAAAGAACACCTCATCCATCGCTTGCGCGGTCCCCCTTCCCCCGCTGGGGAAGGCTAAATGTTAGTTTATCCACCTATAAAAACATCACGACAAATCCCAATTTAGCGTATAAACCAAAATGCAAGGTTTTCTTTTGCTTACTTTTTTTTTTCAAAAGAAAAGTAAGCGACAAACTCCAATTTATCTAAAGGTACAAATATGAAAAACAACGTAGAAGATATTTCCTGCGCGGGGATCATCGACTCCCACGCGCACTATTTTGACCGTCGCTTTGAAAACGAATATGAGGGCGGGGCAGATGCTTTGCTTACCGACGTTGTCTTTCCTTCGGGAATAGAGGCGGTCATAAACGTGGGCACAAATCCCGAAAATTGTATTTGCTGTATCGAACAGGCAAAAAAATATGACAAAATGTATTCAGCTGTCGGCATACATCCCGAGGACTGTCAGCATCTTTCGGGGGACGTCCACACTGAGGTGGCAAAGATACGCGCGCTTCTCGATACCGAGGAAAAACGGAAGAACAACAAGATAGTTGCTATCGGTGAGATCGGCTTTGACTACTATTGGCAGCCTGTGGACAGAGAAAGGCAGGCAGCGTTTTTTGAGGCTCAGCTTGAGTTGGCGAGAGAATTTGATCTTCCAGTTATCATCCACGACCGCGAGGCTCACGGCGATTGCTTTGAGACGGCGCTGAAATATCCCGAGGTCAGGGGAGTTTTTCACAGCTACAGCGGAAGCGCCGAGATGGCAAGAGAGCTGACGAAGCGCGGTTGGTACATCTCCTTTTCGGGAGTTGTCACATTTAAAAATGCAAGGCGCGTTCGGGAGGTTGCGGCGGCGGTGGACAGGGAACGGGTGCTTATTGAGACCGATTGCCCCTATCTTTCCCCCGAGCCGAACAGAGGAAAGCTGAATTCATCGGCAAATCTTTGCTATACGGCGCGCGCTCTTGCCGAGGCGATGGGACTTTCTTTTGAGGATACTGTAGAGCTCACACGCGCCAATACAAAGCGACTTTTTGGCTTAAAATAATAAATAACGTCCGATTGTTGGTAAAAATACACAAAAATCGGGCGTATTTTTTTACATCCGTGCTTCTAAAAACACAAAAAATCCTCTTGCAAATTTTTCCGATTTATTGTATAATGATTGTAGTTGTTTTGCGAAGCGCAGGCTTTGCGGGCATTAAGCATTTTATTTTCTGCCGAGGGCAGAAGCAAGGAGGAAAAGCCAATGGCTGTTGTAGAAACCAAAAGAATCAGAAACATTGCACTGTTAGGTCACGGAGGATGCGGAAAAACGTCGCTCGCTGAGGCATTATTATATATTACGGGCGCTACCGACCGTATAGGAAAGGTAGCTGACGGAAATACGGTTTCCGACTATGACGCGGAGGAGGTAAAGAGAGGATTTTCTATTTCCGCATCGGTCATGAACACGATGTGGAAGGACTCCAAGATAAACATAATCGACACTCCCGGCTATCTTGATTTCGTAGGTGAGGCGGCTCAGGCGCTTCGCGTTGCCGACAGCGCGGTCATCGTTGTTGACGGTAAGGCGGGTATCGAGGTAGGAACAGAGCTTGCTTGGGGCTATGCGGAGTCTGCGGGACTTCCCAGAGCTTTCTTTATAAACAAGTTTGACGATAACGAGGCACGTTTCGGACGTGTGCTCGACGCTCTGCACGAGACCTTCGGAAAGCATATCTGTCCGCTTACCATCCCTATGGTAAAGGATGGAGAGGTAAAGGGCTGTATTGACCTTATAGATCAGTCTGCTCACGTTTTCGACGATAACGGACGCCACAGCGTTGAGACTATTCCTGAGGAGTCGCGCGAGGCTGTTGAAAAGTACCGCGATATGCTTATGGAAGCCGTTGCAAGCACCGACGAGGATCTTATGATGAAATACTTCGAGGGCGAGGAGATAACCTACATGGAGGCTATCAACGCAGTTCACGAGGGTATCATCCACGGCGACATCGTGCCCGTATTCTGCGGCGCGGCTACAAAGCTGTGGGGCGTTTGGACGTTGCTTGACAAGATCACAGAGTCCTTCCCAAGACACACGGCAAAGAAGGCGGAGATGCTCTCCGACGGCGACGATATGGAAATAAATCCTGACGGCGAGCCCGCGCTCTTCGTATTCAAGACTGTAGCCGATCCTTTCGTTGGAAAGATGTCCTTCTTTAAGGTAATGAACGGTACCGTAAAGCGCGATATGCTTATGCGCAACAACACAACGGGCGACAATGAAAAGCTCGCGCACATCTACACCGTAAACGGAAAGAAGCAGACAGAGGTCGACGAGCTTGCCTGCGGTGACATCGGTATGGTCGCAAAGCTTACAAGTACAAATACAAACGATACACTGACATGGAACAAGGAGTTTGCGTATGCTCCCGTTAGTTTCCCCACGCCTTACTACGTAAAGGCTATGATTCCCGTTTCCGCAAAGGACGAGGGCAAGATCTCGCAGAGTATCGTAAAGATGCTTGAAGAGGATCTTACACTGAAATATGAGAACAATTCCGAGACAAAGCAGATGCTTGTATCTGGACTTGGAGATATGCACATAGCCGTTCTTTCGGCAAAGCTGAAGAACCGTTTCGGCGTAAGCGTTACTTTCGATACGCCTAAGATCGCTTACCGTGAGAAGATCACAAAGCGCGTTGACGTTGAAGGAAAGCACAAGAAGCAGAACGGCGGTTCGGGACAGTACGGTCACGTTAAGATCCGCTTTGCTCCCGGTGAGGCTGAGGGCTTGACCTTTAGTGTATCGGTTGTCGGCGGTACAGTACCGAAGAACTTCTATCCCGCAGTTGAAAAGGGCTTGCAGGATGCTATGGCAAAGGGCGTTGCGGGCTTCCCGCTCGTACAGCTTGCGGCTGACCTTTACGACGGCTCTTACCACGACGTTGACTCGGATGAAATATCCTTCAAGACAGCGGCGAATATCGCGTACAAGAAGTGTCTCGAGCAGGCGGCTCCCGTGCTTCTTGAGCCTGTCGGAAACCTTGACATTACCGTTCCCGATTCTATCGTGGGCGACGTAATGGGAGATCTCAACAAGCGTCGCGGCGCAGTTATGGGTATGGATCCCGCTCAGAAGAAGGGCTATACAACTGTTCACGCGCTTGCTCCTAAGGCTGAGATAATGGAATATCCCATCATTCTCCGCGCTATGACTCAGGGCAGAGGTAGCTTTGAGTATGAGGTAACGGGTTACGATACAGTTCCCGCGAACATCGCGCAGAAGATAGTTGAGAATTATAAAAAGGAAAACGCTTGATCTGACAAGAGGCTGTTTCGCAAATGCGGGACAGCCTTTTTTGGGGGAATATTCAAATTGGAGTTCATGCGGTGTGTGCTTCAAATTGGAATTTGTCGAGCAGTTTGTTGTTTTGTTTTTTGATGAAATCCCCTTGTATTTTCATGATGTAAATTTTGCTGACGCAAAAAAGATCCTTCACATGGCTTGCAAGGTAGCAAGCCGTTCAGGATGACACGAAATG
>JAFTYG010000016.1 GCA_017461365.1 Clostridia bacterium
ATGTATATACAGATTTACGCGTACATTGTCGTACCACATACACTAAATGTCATCCTGAACGGCTTGCTACCCTGCAAGCCATGTGAAGGATCTTTTTTGCGTCAGCAAAATTTACCTTAGAAAAAGAACGAATGGATTACCCCGAAAAACGGGTATTAGCCTGTAAAATGTAATTTCAACTCCCCTACAAACTCCAATTTAAAACTTAAAATATATTCAAAAATCAAGAAAGCTGAACCACGTTAGTGACTCAGCTCGTTTTTTAAATTTTAGGTTTTACAAGGGGAAGCTCGGTCATACGGAGTGTGGTACAGCCGTAGGGGATGAGCGTCGCTTTCGCGGGTGCATCCGTAGGGCGTCGGCTCTCGGGTATCTTGGCGCAGACCGTTTCATAGCCCTCCTCATATCCCCAATCGATATGACAGAGCTCTGTTTTTAAGGTCAGCGCGGGGGCGCTCTCCGAGAACGGTATTTCTCCAATCTCGCCCTCCTCAACGCTGAAGTTTCGGCTTGCAAGCGCCAAATTCCAATCGGACACGCCCTTTATGTGGTAGTCGCAATAGGGATATTTTCGCTCGACGTCGTTCTTTACGTACTCGACCTTCTTTGCCTCACTCTTTACGGGAACCGAGAACACGAGCGAGCCGTATTCCACCGCATACAGACCTTTCGGTCTTGCGGCAAGGTGGGGCTCTGCCTCATAGGAGAGTGTGATGACCGTTTCTCCCGCGTCAAATCCGCCGAACGTAAGCATACTGCGCTTCGGTGTTGCCTTGCCGTTTACGCAAAGGTTCTTTGCAAAGGACGGCACGCGGATATGCAGCTTCATATCCGTCTTTTTATCGGCATTTATGCGATAGGTAAATTTATTGCGGAAGGGATATTCGGTATCGAGCGTTATCCTTACGGGTACTCCGCGCCAATCTGCGCTGAGCTCCGAGGGTATCGGAACGGCACTCAGAGCTCCGTCCTTTGCTCTCATAAAGGTCGAGAGCGCGAGCTTGGGCCATCCCTGTCCGAAATTGGCGGTACAGCATCCGTAATGCGGCTCGAGTCCGAAGAGATGCGCCTGCTTTCCGTTTGTGCGGAAGATAGGCTTTGCGGGGAAGGGCGTGCAGTCTATCTGATTTACAAGCTGACAGTACTGATGCGTCCACATATCCTCGCTGACGGTTGCGGGGAGGGCATTAAATGAGACCTGCTCAAGCCTCTCTGCCCATTTTTTATCTCCCGTATAAGCGTAGAGCCATTCATATGAGTACATCAGCTCGACGACCGAGCAAAGCTCTGTGCCCTGGATGGGGGAAATTCCCGCAAGGCACTCGTCGCCCGTAAAGGTTCCCACCGCTGTACCGTTATACTGTTTCAGCACCGCGTGCAATCTCTCGGCAAGGTCGGTATATTCCTCTCCGAGCAGGTCGCAGGATAGCGCCTCGGATTTGAGCATCATTGTGAGATTTACGATATGCGTATCCTGCGTCCATTTATTCAAGGGGCGCTTCCAGAGCCCCTTGACGCTTTCATAGTCGGTTCCCTGCTCCTTCAATATTTTTGCAAGCGCCCCTATCCACTCCTCGTCGGGATAGAGCCTATGCAAAAGATTGAGCGCGACAAAGCCCTCGAACCAACGGTGCTCGCTCCACTCAAAGAGACTTATACGTCGGCTATCAAGCAGATCGTAAAAATTCTTCATGATACGCCACACCGCATCGGGGACACGTTCATCCTTCGAGCATTCGTAATACACGGTCAACACCTTAGAGATAAGCAGTACCGCCCACGTATCGTATTTTTCGATGGGTGTGTCTCCGTTCGGGCATATCCATCCGTCAGGCTTTTGGAATTCGAGTATCTTATCGACATACCGCTTTGCGCGCGCTTTCATATCGCCGTCATCGAGCAGATAAGCAAGCGGAATAAAGCCGTCGAGCCAATAAGGAACTCTCTCCCAGCCCTCTCTGTTTCCGCCTATCCACATACTGTCGCGCACGTCGGGCCACATTCGGTCAAGATTTCCCGCAAGTCCTGACGCCTGGATTTCAAGCTGACGGCGGAGCCAGCCGTTCGGTCTTATCTCGTTTGAAGTGAAAAACGAATATCTTCCTGCCATAGCTTACAGCTCCAATATCGCATCGCCCTCGTATGCCTTTATCTCGCGCTCTGCGACTCGGCGGGCGTACATAGCGCCTACGTGTCCCGCGCCGAGCTCATTTATAAAGCGGTCGCCCGCGGGGGAGATGGGTGTAAGGATCGTTTCTGCCGCTACGCGCGCGTAGAAGCATTCTGCCGCACCCGTAAGTCCGTGATGGGAGATCTGACAGACATCGCTCTTGAGCTCGCTCCAATACTTATAGCACACCATGCTTGTGCTGTGGTGATGCGCGTCGCCCGGGAACATGACGGTCTTATTCGGTCCAGCAATTCTGAACACCATAGACATAGAGTTTACGTCGGAGAGCTTATCTCCGTCGTCCTCGGGTGTGAAGAAGAAGCGTATCTTCATTCCGTCTATATCGAAAACGTCGTCGGTGTGCGGTGTTACAACGGGTACGCCGAGCTGTTCGGTAAACAGATGGACTGCATTGAAATCCTTTTCGTAGGATATACCGCGAAGGGGCAATATCGGCGTTTCGGTCAACTGATAGCAGAGCTTCTCGATATTGAACAGTGAGTGGTATTCTTCATTTGCGCCGATCTCCTGCAAAGCGCCGTAGTGGTCGAGGTGAGGATGCGTGAGTATCCACATAGCGACGGTAGGTCTTTCCTCTCCCGTCATCTCCTTAGCCTTTTCCCACAGGTGAGGAACGTCCTCCTTAAAGCCGCCGTCGATGGCAATCAGGCGATTGTTTTTCGTGCGGATGAGATACGCCATTCCCGCCGCGTTCCATTGCCATTCTCCGTTATAATTTGTAGCCTCTGTGCATAGTTGGCATATAATTTCCTTTGCCATAGTCTTATCCTTTCTCTTTCAGAGCAAATGCCCCGAGATACGCCGCAGCGTATCTCGGGGCGAGCGTAGTGTGTATAGTTCAGATCAATAATTCGGTGTCCAGTGTCCGTCGTTCTCGGGATCTGCCGATGCGGTGCCCTCGGGCTCCTTGGGCGTATCGTCGTCTCCGTCATCATCGTCGTCGGGCGACGTATCCTCGGAAGTGTCTACGGTCTCCTCGGTCGCGGACTGTGTTTCGGAGTCGGTATTCGGATCCTCGTTATCCGCGCAGGCGCATATGCCTACGAGAAGCAGAGACAGAACCAACATTATCGCAAATATTTTTTTCATCATAAGATGTACCTCCTTAAATCGTTGAGCATTACGCGAGCTCGTCTTCCCATCCTGTAAAGAACTCGCGCGAAACACCTACGAGGTTATCCGAGTCCTTCGAAAGCGTCAGAATATCCTCGGCAGCGGTGAACAGAAGCTCAGCCGCGGCGGGTGAATATGTTTTTTTCATAGCCTTCATAATCTCCACCTCACGCTTCCGTGTCGTCGCAGGTAGCAATGATATAGTTTATGATCGCGTTTTCGGTAGAACCGTTTACGGTATCGTTATAGTAGCTCTGCGCAACATCAAGGATACTGCGGGAATTTACCGTTTCGTCGTACGTTGTGTAGATCGTGCGTGTCTCGCCGTTTACTGTGAAGGTAACGTATGCAAGCGCGGATATTTTTGCCTCAAAGGTTGCCTCGTCGGCTGTCTTTAGAAGCTGATCGTCGGAGATATAGATAGCTCCGTTGTAGCCGTAGATACCGTTTACGTTCTCTACCGCCCAGTTCTCGCACTTGATAACAGCCTTATCGCGGTCAGCCATCTCGTCGGGCTTGAAGCCGTCGAATACCTTTCTTGTGGGAGCGAGTATCATACCGAACTCTACGTTGGGATCGAGCGCCTTGAGTGTGGTGTAAAGCTCTGCGGAGACCTCAACAGAGAAGCGGATGCCGTAGGGCTTTTCGAGTCTGATGGATGCGCCGTCGATGAGCTTGAAGCCGTCTGCGTCGAAGAAGAATGCCGTAAACTCAGCCGCCTCGGTTGCATCAGCCTTAACATACTCCTCAGCGAAGGTCACGCCGTCGCCGTTTACGTTAAATCCGAGAGCCGCGCCGCCCTTACCGTCGGATACGCAGGTGGGAAGAACTACGCCCGCAACAAGGGAGTCCTTATTTGCCTTGTAGATACATCCGCTGTCGTTGACGGTGACGTTCTTGGTATCGCCCATAAGGTTGATGAATACATTCTTGTTCTCGCCGTCGTTTATACGGTCAAACTCCATCTTGGAGCCTTTCGCGAGGTTGAGCTCAAGCGTACCTGCGCCTACGCCGCCTGCAAGACCGTCGTTACAATATACTATACAAGAGGGGATGTTGGCTACCTTTACGTTCTCTGCTCCGTGCTGAGCGAGGATGGTAGCGTTTTCGCCAAGGTTGATGGTGCTCTTACCCTCGCCGATGGAGTACCAGACAGCTATAACGCCGTCGTTGTATGCATTCCAGTCTGCGAGCGCGCTCGTTCTGCTTACCGTCGTCTTTCCGACAAGATTAAGAACGTGGTTGCCTGTCTGCTCCAGGATAATACAGTTCTGGAGCTGAGCCGTACCTGTAAAGCTGATATTGGAGTCTGTTATGGTCGCTGTGGAGGTGCCTGTCTTGTTGCTGACCTTGAGCATAGGTCTGCGCTTTGCATCCGCATTGACGGAGGTCATATTGATATTACCGTTATCGCTTACGGTAATACCGCCGCAACCGATAACAAAGTTCATATCTTCTATTGTAAGAGTTGCTGTTACAGAGCTTATCCAATAGCTGTTATTGCTTGCCGTATGTGTAAGAGTAACGTCGCCTACGCCTTTAAGTGTTATATTCTTCGCAATGGCTATGCTCTGAGTTGCTGTTGATACGTCTGCCAGCATATAGATGGTAGAGTCTGCCTCAGCCGCCTCAAGAGCCGCCTCGAACGTTGCGTAGTACGTATCATTAAGACGGAAGGGAGTGCCTGCCGCTACTGCCGCATTGTCCTCGTCGGACAGCTCGGGATTTGTGGGTACCTCGGGCTCGGGCTCTTCGGGAATGGGCTCTGCGAAGGTAGCTGTAAAGGTAGCCGCCGCTGTTGCCTCTGCGTTTGTGTACTCGTTGCCCTCAATTGCGGTCTCGCCCATCTTATATCCGAGAAGCGCTCCGCCCTCTCCGTTTGTTATAACGGTGGGAAGAACTACGCCTGCGGTAAGAGCGTCAGCGTTTGCTGTGTACTTACAGCCGAGGTCATTGATGGTAACGTTGCTTGTATCGCCCAAAAGGTTGAAGTAGGTATTCTTGTTCTTGCCGTCGTTGATACGGTCAAATGCAAGCTCGGAGCCTGCTGCAAGGTTTACCGTAAGCTTACCTGCGCTACTGCTGTTATCGTTCATATATACGAGGAGCGAGGGGATGTCGTTCTTAGCATTGGTGCTTGCCGCGCCGTGCTTGCCTATGATCTTAACGTTCGAGCCTACGTTTACGGTGCTTTCGCCGTTAGCGTAGAAAATACATATAACGCTGTTGTTGTACGAAACGTGATCGTTTGCGCCCCACGTGTCGCACGCACTGGTTCTTGTCAGTGTAGTATTGCCCTCCAGATTGAGAACGTGCTTTCCTGCTTTTTCAAGTGTAACTACGCTTTGCTTCTGGCTTGTTCCCTCAAAGCTGAGCTCGGAGTCGGTGATCGTAGCGGTAGAGGTTCCCTCTGTATTGCTGAGCTTAAGAAGAGGTCTTGCCTTAGCAACAGCGGTAACGTTCGTCATATTGATGTTTCCGTTATTGCCAACTACAATACCGCCACAGCCTATATCAAGAGTAATATCCTCAATAGTCAAGTTAGCTGTTACAGAGTTCAACCAATATTTATTGGAGGTTGCCGTATTGGTAATGGTAACATCGCCTATGCCCTTAAGTGTGATATTTTTGTTTACGGATATGGTCGCTACACTTGAAGTGGTCGCGTCCGCCAAAAGATAAACGGTAGAGTCTGCCTCGGCAGCCTCGAGAGCCGCCTCAAAGCTTGCATAGTATGCGTCTCCGAGTCGGAAGGGTGTTCCCGCCTCCACTGCCGCCTTATCCGCATCGGACAGTACGGACGCGTTGCCTGCTTCGGTTGCGTACACGGGCAGTGCCGAGCACACAAAAACCAAGACCATTAAAAGGGATAAGCCAAGGGAAATCAGTTTTTTCATAGTAGTCTCTCCTTTTTAAATTTTTTATTGAGACACGGCGCTTCCGCTCAGATATGCCGTATCGTTTTCAAAGACTTGCGAGGTTATGCCGTCCGCGCCGAGCGTCAGGATAACTATATCGTCGAGCGCCCAGAGCACCTTATCCTGATCCATCTTCTGGATCATATACTGGTTCCACGATTTCTCGTTAAGCTGTACGTTCTGCACCGTTCCGTTATAGGTAAAGGATACGAAATAGTCGCCTGCGGGCCAGAGCGCGTATTCGGGAGCGACGAGCTCATAGGTCTCGGTGCTCTGTCCTGCCACGCCGTGGTGTGACACCTGCATAATATCGCTCTTGAAGGTATCCGCGCTGTACATCGAGCGCATCGTCTTACCGTTTTCGGAATAGTCTCCGAAAACCATAAACTTCTGTCCCTCTGCCTCGACGGTGAACACCAGACTCGTATTGTTGTAGTCGGTGAGCGTATCGGTATAGAGATCGAGCGAGTACAGCATTGTCAATTTGGCGTTTCTCAGATGATATACCTGTCCTGCGTGCGCCTTGACTATCGGAACGTTTGCAAAATACTGCTTGAGCGCAACGTCGACAACGCCTCTGTTATCGCTGAGTCCCGCTCTCTGCTCCGCGCTCGGGAAATTGAAGATGAACTGCTCTACAGTCACCTTTGTCGAATAGGTCTTTGCGAAATCCTTGAAAAATCCTACGTGGTCGCTATGCGCGTGCGAGAACACCCAAGCGGCGATAACGATATTATCGGGATCGGGAGCCTGCTTGCGGAGCACGTTATATATACGGTCTCCGTCAATCGACTTATTATGTCCTCCGTCGACAACTATAAAGCTGCCGTCCGCGAGGCGTATGACATAGCACATACCGTTGAAGTATGCCGACGCCTTATTGTCTCCGTAGTCGTAGTACAGACCGAGCTGAGTGATAGTTGTCTCGCAACCCTCCACGGGGGTATATACGTTATCTGCCTCGCGCGTGGGAAGTGCGGTATTCTCTTTCGGCTGTATGAGGACGCGCGCGGTGCTGTTATACTTTGTGTACATTGCCGTCAGCACGTTCTCCTCGCTTACGTAGGTATAAAAGAGATTATCGTCTATCTTGTTTTCGTCGTATTTTGTATAGCCCTTATTTTCAAAGGTTGCGACGTAGCTCTGCATCTTTTCGGCGCTTACGCTCTCAAAGGTGAGCATATAGCATCCGTCTCCCGTATCGGTTATCTTTCCTGCTGTAAATCCATCCGCGACGGGTACTTCTGCAAGAAGCTCGTTATCGGAGGCGGTTACAAAAAGGCTATTGGAGACCGTATAAACGCCCTCCTCCGTTTTTCCTTCTGCCATGGCAGCCGCAAGCTCATCGAGCGCCTGCGACAGAGCCGACGCGCTGTATCCCGCAAGCACTATTTTATTTCCCACTACCTTTACGGCGCCCTCTCCGTATCCGAGAGAAGCGTAGACCTCCTTGCTTTCATCATACGAGGTCATACCGACAAGTATCTCGCATCTTTCGGGATCGGGCTCGACAGGCTCCGCCTCGGGACGGATCCTCACTTCGGTCATACGGTAGATACGGTCGGATACGGCAGTTGCCGTATCCAACTCATATTCCTGAGCCGAGACCGAATATACAATGCTTACGTTTGCTCCGTTTTCGGGATCTATAAGCTCCAGAACTGCGGGCGCTTCGGGGAGCGTCGAGTCTGTCGAGCTGTCCGCTCCCGCGCCGTCGTCATTTGCACAAGCCGCAAGTCCGAGCATACATATCGCCAAAAGCAGAGAGAGAAGAATTTTTGTATATTTCACGGTTCTCACTCTCCTTCAATATTATCCGAGCTTCTTGAGCCACTCGTCCATGTCGGAAAGCTGTCTGTTGAGGCTGTCGACGTTCTCTGCGTATGCGTTTGTAAAGGTTCCGCCCTCTTCGTATTTAAGGAAGGGTGTTCCCCAGATAGCGTCGCGTACGCGTCCGATGGATGCTCCGTAGACCTCTGCGAAGTCAAGCGTAACGCCTGCCATAACGAGGTCGAAGCACTGACCTGACTTGGAGTCGAGCTGCTGGCCCTTAACTATTCTTTCGAAGTAGTAGGGACGGATCTGCTCGTAGCCCTTGGAAGCCATGAGCTCAAGCACTGCGCTTATCATTTCAAAGTCGGACTGACTGTGTTCGAGAACGCTCATCGAGTTGAATGCGTCCTGCGCGCCCGACAGGTACTTTTCCTGATTCTCGTCGTACTTGGGACAGGGAATAAGACCGTAGCCGTCGTCCATATCACGCATCATCAGGTTGCCGCTCTCGTAGTGATAGATTATATCGAGGTTGAAGAGCGAATGTCCTGTGGTGAAGTGTACGTAGTTATCGTAGGAAAGACCGATCATATACGCGCCCGTCGAATACCATAGGTCGCACATCTTCTGGAATGCTTCCTCTGCGTGTACCTTTGCCGTATCGGTTACAACGCGGTGGTAGCCAGACTCGTCCTTCTCGGTAACGTTGCATCCGAAGCTGTAGAAGAGTCCCGAATGAGCTTCACTTCCTCTGATGCCTGCGAGTCCTACGAAGTCGTCTGCGTCCTTAACTGCGTCTCCGTCGTCCACCCAGACGTCCTTTACGAGCTTATAGAACACGTCGTAGGTCCACTTTCCGCTGAGCGCGGTGTCGTAGAGATATTCCTCTCCGATCTTATATTCCTCGACCTTTGCCTTATTGAAGTAAAGCACAAGAGCGCGGTCGTAGAAGGAAAGGTTGGAATAGCCTACGGCAAAGATCTGTGTACCGAAGTTATTTGCTACCTCGTTGAATTCCTCACTCCAATAACCCTGATCCAATTTCAGGTATGTAAACTCTCCGCCCCTGAGATTTGCGTAATACGGAAGCAAGGTCGTTGTTCCCGCATAACGGCAATAGTTGTTTACGATGTCGATTCCTCCGAGTCCCGATTGCGCCGTTGTCAATATCGTATTATTGATGTCCGCGCACTCCTTACCCTCCGCCTGAACAATGAAATTCAGCTTTACTCCGAGCTCGTCCTCGACCTCAACGTTGCGGTAGTAGATCTCCTGCTGAAGCGAGTTGGTGGGCTTTTCGGTAAACCATTCTCTGCGGTACTGCTCGCCGCTGCGGACGAGTATGTTTACTGTCTTTCCGCCGTAGTCAAGATCCTCGGGGATCTCGTTGTTGATCGCCACGTCACCCCATTTGGTAGTCTCGATCTCGGTGACCTCTTCGGTCTGGCTGTCGGTCTCCGTGTCTTTGTTTCCGTCCTTACAGCTCAGCAATGCGACGGAAAGCATCAGCAGAGCCAAGAGCAAGCATACGGATTTTTTCAGGATTTTCATTTTGTTCCTCCTTTATTTATTTTTTCTGGTTTATTTGAAAACGCTTCGGGGTATTCTGTGATTGCAAAAAAATGAATATTTAATTATTTGAAGATTTTTTCGGGGCGTGAAAAAATTTTCGTCTTTTTTAATTATATTCACTGTCTGCCGAAGCATTTTTTGTCACATTTTTCCGCAAAAGATACAAAGGACTTCATTGACATCGCGGTCTCTATATGATATAATATCAAAAAAGAATTTGAAAATCAATTGCAACACACGGAATAATAATTGCAAATCACGGAATATACAAAGGAGAGAACTGTTATGATACTAAATCTTGCTCCGCCTCCGCAGTTTCACGCCTGCCGTACCGTAAGGTTTCGCCCCAACCATCAGCACATCACGAGAACCTACTACCGCGTAAGCGTTCTTATACTTATGCTTGACGGAGAATTGCGCTTTCGTGAGGACGGAAAGGAGATACATCTTGTCAAGGATGAATACTACATTCAGCGCGACGGTCTGTTTCAGGAGGGCATACCGATAGACGATCCGCCGAGCTATTTCTATATTGAATTTTTCGGTTCTTATTCCGAGGCTCCGTTCGGGCTTCCTCTGCGCGGGACCTACAAGCTCCAGAAGATACAGACCTTTATCGACCGTCTGACCGAGCTTTTCAACAAAAACAAGCAAGACTCCCGACACATACGTCCCGACGCAAATCTGTTTATTCTGAACGCCTATATGAACCATATTTTCAACGAGCTTTTTGTAGGCTCGACAACGACCGACAAGAATTCCACGCTGACCTATATGATACAGAGTCACATTCAGTCGAATTTCTCGAAGAAGATCACGCTGACCGATCTGTCAAAGCGGTTCGGCTATGACAAGGATTATCTTTCTGAGATGTTCAAGAAGCAATACGGCGTTACTCCGAGCCAATATCAGACAAATCTGCGCATGGAGCAGGCGCGGTGGATGCTTGAAACGACCTCTCTTTCCGCCGAGCAGGTGGCTCTGAGTGTGGGGTATGCGGATTTTTCGACGTTTTATCGGAATTTCAAGAATTGTTACGGGATCGCTCCGAGTTCCTTCCGCGCGTTGAACAAGGCGGAGAACAGAAAAGTCAATAAGTGAATGAAAAATGCAGTCCGCCGAGGCGGACTGCATTTTTGGCAATATTTTTTTAGAGTAAAGATATTCCCGTCAATCTCAGTGCAGTAAAGCGACTTCGTCGCAAGATCCTTCGACTGTTTCTTTAGATGCCCCCATAAACGGTTCGGACTCAGGATGACAAGTTAGTGTATGAGAAGTAAATGGATATATGCCAAAGTTTATTACGGGCACCTTATGTATGGATTTATGCATAGGTTTATCGCCCAACATCCACTATCTGTCATCCTGAACGGCTCGCTACCTTGCGAGCCATGTGAAGG
>JAFTYG010000064.1 GCA_017461365.1 Clostridia bacterium
GATGAAGCTTATCGTCGACCTTATCAACAACGGCGGCTTCGCAATGATGAGATATTCTATTTCCAACACCGCAGAGTACGGTGACTACAGAACGGGTAAGAGACTTATCACCGAGGAGACCCGCAAGGAAATGAAGAAGGTTCTTTCTGAAATTCAGGACGGTACCTTTGCATCCGAGTTTATGCAGGAATTCTCCGCAGGCAGAAAGGCGAAGTTCCTTGCAACTCGCCGTAAAGAGAGCGAGCACAAGCTTGAGCAGACCGGCGCTGAGCTTCGCAAGATGATGAGCTGGCTCAAGAAGTAATTTATACTACTTAATATTTTAGGGAAGCTCCGTTTTTCGGAGTTTCCCTAAAAGAGGATAGAGGAGGAGCTTTATGTTACTTGCTGTAGAGATAGATAATACGCAGATTACTTTCGGATTATTTGAAGATATCAGCGAAAATGTACTTTCAAAAAGCTTTAAGATCGCTACTGACGTAAACAGAACCTCCGACGAATACGCCGTTATTGTTGACGGTATATTTGGATATTACGGAATTGACCGAGCATTGATAGACGGCGCGGTGATATCTTCCGTTGTTCCCACGCTTACCGACGTGATAAAGTGTTCTATAATCCGTCTTACCGGAGGAGTTGAGTCTTTGATCGTCGGGAAGGGAATAAAAACGGGTTTCCCCATAAAAATTGATAATCCTTCTGAACTTGGAACCGACCTTGTCGCTAATGCGGCGGCGGTTATTGATATCGGAAATAAAGAGAAAAAGTTTAAAATTCCACGTATCATTATTGATATGGGAACGGCAACTACTATTTTTGCGGTTAATGCCAATGGCGAATATATTGGAGGCAGCATTCTTCCGGGAGTGGGGATATCTCTTGACGTTCTTCACGGGAAAACCGCACAGCTTCCAAATGTAGCGCCTGCCGCTCCAACTCATGTGATCGGCAAAAATTCAAGTGAAGCTGTACGTTCGGGAGTCATACTTGGAAACGCAATGATGATCGACGGATTTGTACGTAGATTTGCCGACGAAATGAAGTGTGGCAACAAAGCAGAGGTGTTTATTACGGGCGAATACGCCGAGGCAGTAATACCTTACTGTGAACACACAATGCGACATGTTCCCGAGCTTACACTCATGGGACTGCTGTGTATATACAGAAACAATACTAAGGTTTGATAATAACGGCTTTGCCGATATTATATAAATTTTATTGCACTGTACCGCCGCTTGGCGGACGGGAGCCATGGGTGAGAGTCCCAAGAAAGGAACAGTTATGTTCAAAAATGTTTTTACCTTCACACAGACGGTACATATGACCGTACTTGAATGCAAGGAGGTAGCAAGATGAGACGCTCGAGAAATCAAAAGATACTTTATATGGTGGAGCTTGCGATGCTTACCGCACTGGTGGTCGTGCTTCAGATATTCGGCGGATTTTTCAAGATCGGTCCCTTTTCGCTGTCATTGGTTCTTATTCCCGTTGTTATAGGATCCGTTGTGCTTGGTGCTAAGGGCGGAGCAATTCTCGGCGCTGTGTTTGGACTTGTTGTCGTAATTCAGTGCGCAATGGGTATAGACGCGGGTGGAGCAATTCTCATGTCCATTAATCCCTTTTTGACCGTACTTATCTGTATGGTAAAGGGAACTGCCGCAGGTTTTGTCCCCGGTATTGTTTACCATGCTATAGTGGGCAAGAAGCAAGAGTCAAACGTAAGAATGGTTACGGGGGCTGTGATTGCTGCCGTATCTGCTCCCATTGTTAATACGGGACTTTTTGTGATCGGTCTTTCGGCTTTCTTCAACAGCACTCTCGTTGAGTGGGCAGGAGGAGCAAACGTGATGCTTTATATAATTACGGGACTCGTAGGAATAAATTTCCTTATAGAGTTCTTTATCAACGTCGTTGTTTCTCCCGCTATTTCAACTATTATAAAAGTAACGACAAAACAGTTGGCAAAATGATTGCCAATCAAATTCTTCAAAAGAGAGGTTAATAATTATGTCACTTCGTTCCGATAACGTAACAAAGGGCGCGGAAAGAGCGCCGAACAGAGGCTTGTTTTATGCTATGGGATACACGAAAGAGGAGCTTGAACGTCCTCTTATCGGTGTTATCAGCGCGCATAGCGAAATAGTTCCCGGTCATTTTCACCTTGATAAGATCGCAGATGCGGTAAAAGCGGGTGTCAGAATGGCGGGCGGAACTCCCATACTTATTCCCGCGATAGGTGTTTGCGACGGTATTGCTATGGGACATATCGGAATGAAGTATTCTCTTGCCAGCCGTGAGCTTATATGTGATAGCGTTGAAACTATGACTATGGCGCATCAGCTTGACGGTCTGGTACTTATCCCTAACTGTGATAAGATCGTTCCCGGTATGGTAATGGCTGCAGTGAGAATGAACGTTCCCGCGATAGTTTGCAGCGGCGGTCCTATGCTGGCAGGTAACTATGACGGTGAGGAAGTCAGCCTTTCCAAGCTTTTTGAAGCAGTTGGAGCATACAAGGCAGGTATGATCGACGAGTGCAAGCTTACCGAATGTGAGACGGGAGCTTGTCCCGGATGCGGAAGCTGCGCGGGTATGTATACCGCGAACAGTATGAACTGTCTGTGTGAGGCGGTGGGTATAGCGCTTCCGGGTAATGGAACAATTCCTGC
>JAFTYG010000065.1 GCA_017461365.1 Clostridia bacterium
TGAGGGAGAATGCGCAACCTCAATCAAGCAGTTGCAATGAGGCGAGAGAAAACGTTAAAGTTTCGCGGGCTCCTTCCACCGCAAGCGGTCCCCCTTCCTCCCGGAGGAAGGCTATTTACGCAACCCGGTTACGGGTAGCAAGTAACAATTGCATGGCTGGCAGGCCAATCTAAAGCGCACTTGTGCGCCGCCAGTAGTATTAGGGCTTTGCCCGAAACTGAAATACCCCCCGTTATACGGGGGGATATTTATTTTCCCGACGGTTGCTTTTTTTCGGGGGATGTGGTATAATTATAAGGTAAATTTTGCTAACGAAAAAAGATCCTTCACTGTGTCTGCAAGGTAGCAAGCCGTTCAGGATGACACATAGAGTGTTTGTAACAGCAAAAATGTAAGGTTTTAGATAAAACAAAGTAGGGGTGACCACACGGCAAGCCACCAAGATTGCTTCACAATCTTGAGGTCGTTCTCGAAAAAACGAAATTTAAATAAAAAACGTACTGTACATCCCGTAGGGGCGATAAACGTCGTGCAGTGGACTCGTGCAAACAATGACAACTGTGGGCAAACTAACGTAAAAGCCTTCTCCCGTGGAGAAGGTGCCGAGCCCGCGAGGCGGATGAGGAGATCGAAATCTGTGCAAATATTGAGCTCCTCATCCGTCACTCCTTCGTCGTGCCACCTAAAGTTTGCTTGCAAACTTTACACATAGCGCAGCGGAGTAGTTCTCCTACGGGAGAAGGCTAATGTTACAGAGTATGAGAACCCCATCCCAACAAAAAGCAAGGAGGTAAATATTATGCTTTTCGACTCAAAATGGATAACCTACAAAACAGGAGAATACAGGTCGGCTGACGACAAATATGGCAATCCGTCGCCCTATTTCAGAAAAATATTCTCGCTTCGAGGGGACGTTGGCATCGTCAAAGCCACTCTCTTTGCAAGCGCGCTCGGAGTTTTCAAGCTCTATCTCAACGGCGAGGCGGTAAGCGGTGACTATCTTTCCCCCGGGTGGGTGGACTACCGCAAAAAGCTCCCTTTTATGAGATACGATATAACCGACCGACTTCGTTCCCACGGCGTCAACGCCCTCGGCGCTGTCCTCGGTGACGGATGGGCGGTCGGACACCTCGGCTCGACCTACGCCTTTAAGCGTTGCGGATATTCCGACCGAATAGAATTCACCGCTCTTGTTCGCATAGAATACTCCGACGGTGACCTTCTTGAGATCCCCACCGACTCCTCATGGAGAGCGTCATCGGGAGCGATACGCCGCTCCGACATCTATATGGGTGAATATATCGACGCTCGGTACAGCCTTGGCGACTTCTCCTCTCCCGATTATGACGACTCAAATTGGGACTTTGCCGAGGAGACCGTGTTTAAATTTTCAAGAAATCTCTTTCTTGACGAGGTGAAGGTGCCGCCGATCGTCACAAAGCACATCTTCTCTCCCCGTCTTGTCTCGAAAAAGGGAAACGTATATCTTTACGACGTAGGTCAGAACATTGCGGGCGTTCTGTCTCTGACGCTCCGCGGAGGCTCGGGCGCGTCGGCTGTCGTTCGCCACGGCGAGCTGCTTGACTGCGGCGAGCTCTACGTTAAAAATCTTCGAAAAGCCGAGGCGACCGACACCTTTGTGCTTTCGGGCGAGGGCGAGGAGCACTTCCGTCCTCTCTTTACCTACCACGGCTTCCGCTACGCCGAGATAACTCTCACGGGCGGGGCTGAGATAGTTTCGGTCAGCGCCGAGGCGATGTATTCGGATCTTTCGTCAACGGGAGAATTTTCCACCTCCGACGAGGTAGTAAACAGGATATATCTCAACGCTCTGTGGGGGCAGAGGGACAATTTTTTGGGACTCCCGACCGACTGTCCTCAGCGGGATGAGCGCCTCGGGTGGACAGCCGACGCTCAGATATTTGCTCCGAGCGCGATGTGGAATATGGATTGTAAGGCATTTTACGAAAAATATCTTGCCGACATTCGCGATGCTCAGCTCGGAAACGGTGTTATTCCTGCTGTCGCTCCCGTTCCTCCCGTCGGTATCTACGCCTACACGGGCAGAGACGCGGCGGCAGGATGGTGCGAGGCTATCGCTGAGATACCCTGCGCTCATTTCCGTATGTACGGCGACAAAAAAATAATACGCGACAGTCTGCCCTCGGTCAAAAGACTTCTCGAATATTACGCTGTCGAGAGCCCTGACGGGGTAAGAGGTGGCAAGGGCGCGTACGGCGATTGGCTATCTCTCGGTACTCCGTCCGACGTTTCGGCGGTCTCGACGCTTTATTACGCAAGGCTTGCGAGTCTTGCCGAGAGGATGTGCGAGCTTGTCGGGGATAGCGAGGCGGAGGAATATCGGGCGCTTTTCGAGAGGCTTCGCCGTGTGTTCCGCAAGCGCTTTATGCCCGACGGCGAACGTATTTTATCGGACACTCAGAGCCTTTACGTTATGGCGTACAAGTTCGGTGTGATAGATGCTGCCGAGGCAAAAAAGAACCTCGTCAGAAAATTTGACGAGGATGGCGGAAAGCTGACGACGGGCTTTCTCGGTATTAAATTTCTGCTTCCCGCTCTTTGCGACCTCGGGATGTCCGCCCTCGCCTATTCGATACTGACGAGCAGGGAATTCCCGGGATGGGGCTATTCGGTCGTCAACGGAGCCACCACAATATGGGAGCATTGGGACAGCTATACCGTCGAGGGCGGAATAAGAGAGGGGATGAACTCCTTCAATCACTATTCCTTCGGTTCGTGCGTTGAATGGATGTATGAATACTGTCTCGGCATCCGTCCCTCGGGAGACGGGGGCTTTGGAAGGGTGACGTTTGCGCCCGTGTTTGACGTGACGGGTAAGATACGGTCGGCGCGCGGGCACTATGACAGCGAGCTTGGGCGCATAAGCGTCGAATGGAAAGCCTTGGAAGACGGGTTTGAATATACTGTAAGCGTTCCCGAGGGTGTTGAGTGCGCGTTTGATTTCGGGGATATGACTGCTTCCGAGACGGCGCGGACGGGGAATACGTACAGGTTCGTTGTGAGGTAAAATAAATGGAGCTGAGTTCATTTTGCAGACGGCAAAAAACTCAGCTCCGTTTGTTTACAGGTGTATCCACTCTCCGTGAACGGGGGTGACGAAGTTTCCGTCGGGCACACGGCGGAGAAATTCCTTCTTGAATTTTTCAATATTTGAGGGATCGTCCACGCCTCTGAAATCATGGTGGTGGGGAATAAGAACTTTCGCACCGATCTTTGCGGCGAATTCAGCCTTCGCGGCGATCTCCTCATCGCTCGAGCCCTTCTGAATTATGGCAATATCGGGCGCGAGAGCCTTGCAGATATTTACCTGCTCGACCGTCGGCTCGTTGCCCCAGATGAGGATCTTCGTGCCGTTCTTAGAGGTGAAAAGATAATTTCTATACTCCATACTGCCCACAGCCTGCAACGAGGCAATTCCCGTGTCTGCCTGACATATGGGATTTTTTGCAAGATGGTCGCAAAGGTCGTTAAAGCCGCGCTTGAGAGATTTGTGTCTGCCGAAGAGCGCGCGGATCTTCACGCTGTCGAAATCGAGCTCGGCGTCGGGATACATCGGATAGATGAGCGTCGGATCGTAGTTGAGCCACCGAGCCAATGGCATTGCGGTCTGATCTCCACAAAGTATCCTCGGCTTGAATTTTGCGCAAAGGCGGGGAATGTCGGTGACGTGATCCCAGTGTGCGTGACCGAGGCAGATGATGTCGCAAGCCTCGACCGCCTCGTAGGTAAGGTCGGTCCCGACACATTCGGTGATATAGGGATCGGTGACTACCGTTAAGCCGTCGAAACGCATCTCGAAGGACGTGACAGCGAGCCACTTGACGTCAATGCCGTATTTTCTTTCCATATTTGCCTCCTTGGGTGAACAGCCGTAAATTTTATGTTTTATAAAGGTATCGCCCTTCGGCAAGCTTTAAAACTTAACCCCCGAGACCTCGGCGATTATCTTATTCATATCGCCCATATGCTCGAGCATATCCTCGGCGAGTCGGAGCTGACAGCGGGCGCGGACAAGATTATGTCCTCTGTAAAGCGTTTTGAAATACTGATCTCCGAGTATGTAGTCGTCAAGGAAACGCACCGCGAGCTCGACCGTCATCGTAAGGGCTCCGAGCGCCATCGTCTTTATCTCGATAGGCGTCAGCGAGGATGCGACCTCGGGAATAAAGCCCTCGGCAAAGGCGCGAAAGCGGTCGATGTCAAGGCTTACCTTTGACAGATCGGGCTCATCCTCAGCCGCCGTGTTTGCCGCGAAGCGCACTGCGTCTCCGAAATCGTGAGCGACAAGCCCGGGCATTACCGTATCGAGGTCAATGACCGTCTTTGCCTCTCCCGTATCCTTATCGAAAAGCACGTTGTTTATCTTCGTATCGTTGTGGGTAACGCGGAGAGGAAGCTCCTGAGAGTCTATAAGCTCGTTGAGGCGGACAGCCATTGCCTTGAACGATTTGATCTTCTCGATCTCCTCCGTCACCTCGTCGACGCGTCCGCAGGGATCCTCGTTTACGTGTCTCATAAATACCGCGATACGGCTTCTTGTATTATGGAAATTCGGGATAGTCTCGTACAGAGAGGTCGCGTCAAAATCCGAAAGCATCGTCTGGAACTCACCGAACGCCCTTCCCGCAGAGCGGAGCTTGTCGAGGTCGTCACAGCTATTGAAGGTCTCGGTATTCGGAACGAATTCGGATATACGCCAAAATCCCTGATCGTCCATAAAATAGTTCTTGCCCGTAGAGGTGTGGGCAAAGTGCATAACGTTGTCACGGCTCATTCCGTTCGCCTCAAGCTTATCCGAAATGTGAGACGTTATCTTTTCGATATTCTGCATGATCTTTTTGGGGCTCTTGAAAACAAAAATGTTGAGCTTCTGGAAAACGTATCTTTTGTCAACTCCGTCTGCCGTTACCGTCACGTCGTATGTGGTATTGATGTTTCCGTTACTGATCAACTCAAAGCTCTTTACCGTACCGCCAAGCATAAAAACCTCGGCAAGCTCGGTGAAGGTGTTAAGCGTTGCGTCCATAAAAAATATCTCCTTAAAGTTTTTTGATATGACACTCCTTTTATTATATCATCTATTCTCTGATAAGTCAAGAGAATTCGGAAAATGCTCAGTGCAAATCGTACCGACAGACATTTGGCACAAAAAAATTATAGTAAAAAGTGTACAAAAAATACAGAATATATTCGAATAAAATTGGAATATTGGTAGATTGTAATATTTTTTTCGAAAAGCCCTTGCGAAAAAAGTCTTTTGGGGGTAAAATATAGAGTGGTAAACGAGGATAAATTAAAGTAATATTAAAGTAAAGGAGAATAAATATTATGAGAAATTACGAAGGCTGGCAGGGATTTGAAGCGGGCACATGGGTGCGCGAGATCAATGTCAGAAGCTTTATCAAACACAACTATACCCCCTACGACGGTGACGAATCCTTCCTCGCAGGCCCTACCAAGGCAACACTTGAGCTTTGGGATCAGGTGCTTGAGCTTTCCAAGCAGGAAAGAGAAGCGGGCGGCGTTCTCGATATGGATACAAAGGTTATTTCCACCATCACTTCCCACGCTCCCGGTTATCTTAACAAGGACAAGGAAAAGATCGTCGGATTCCAGACAGATAAGCCCTTTAAGCGCGCGCTGATGCCCAACGGCGGTATCCGTATGGCTGAAAAGGCTTGCGCTGATAACGGTTATACCATCGATCCTGAGATCAAGGAATTCTACACAAAGTACAGAAAGACACACAACGCGGGCGTATTTGACGTTTACACTCCCGAAATGAGAGCCTGCCGTTCGAGCCACATCATCACAGGTCTTCCCGACGCTTACGGAAGAGGACGTATCATCGGTGACTACCGCCGTGTAGCTCTTTACGGTATCGACAGACTTATCGAGGACAAGAAGGAGCAGAAGGAGACGACTCGCTCCGCAATGTACTCCAACGTCATCCGCGACAGAGAAGAGCTCGCAGAGCAGATCAGAGCCCTTGAGGAGCTCAAGGAAATGGCTGCAAGCTACGGCTTCGACATATCTCTTCCCGCAAAGAACACAAAGGAAGCTATCCAGTGGATGTATTTCGGCTACCTTGCTGCTGTTAAGGAGCAGAACGGCGCGGCTATGTCCCTTGGACGTACATCTACGTTTATCGACATCTACGCAGAGAGAGACCTCGAGAACGGCACGTTCACAGAGGAAGAGCTTCAGGAGATGGTTGACCACTTCATTATGAAGCTCCGTCTTATCAAGTTCGCAAGAACTCCCGAGTACAACGCGCTCTTCTCGGGCGATCCCCAGTGGGTAACCGAGTCTATCGGCGGTGTTGCTATCGACGGACGTCACATGGTAACAAAGATGTCCTACAGATACCTCCACACCCTCCAGAACCTCGGCGCGGCTCCCGAGCCTAACCTCACGGTCCTCTGGTCTACAAAGCTCCCCGAGAACTTCAAGCGCTTCTGCGCAAAGACCTCCATCGAGACCTCGTCCATCCAGTACGAGAACGACGACCTTATGAGATTTACACACGGTGACGACTATGCTATCGCTTGCTGCGTATCCTCTATGAGAGTCGGTAAGGAGATGCAGTTCTTCGGCGCGCGCGCAAACCTTGCAAAGTGTCTGCTTTACGCTATAAACGGCGGTGTAGACGAGGTATCGGGCAAGCAGGTCGGCCCCGAGTACAGACCTATCACAAGCGAGTATCTTGACTACGATGAGGTTATGCACAAGTACGACGAGATGATGAAGTGGCTTGCAAACGTATATGTAAACACCCTCAACATCATCCACTATATGCATGATAAGTACTGCTACGAGAGACTCCAGATGGCTCTTCACGACAAGCACGTTACACGTTGGTTCGCAACGGGTATCGCAGGTCTTTCGGTTGTAGCTGACTCTCTCTCGGCTATCAAGTACGCAAAGGTAAAGACTGTCCGTAACGAGGCAGGCATCGTAGTTGACTACGAGGTAGAGGGAGACTTCCCCAAGTACGGTAACGATGACGACAGAGTTGACTCTATCGCATATGACGTTGTTCACAGATTTATGGAGCACGTCAGAAAGATCCATACCTACCGTAACAGTATCCCCACAACGTCCATCCTTACCATTACATCCAACGTTGTTTACGGTAAGGCAACAGGAGCTACTCCCGACGGACGTAAGAAGGGCGAGGCATTCGCGCCCGGAGCAAACCCCATGCACAGACGTGATACACACGGCGCTGTTGCATCGCTTGCATCGGTTGCAAAGCTTCCCTTCATCGACGCTCAGGACGGTATTTCCAATACCTTCTCGATCATCCCCGGCGCGCTCGGCAAGGACGACAGAATTTTTGCGGGCGACATCGAGGTAGAGCTTGATTGCGCTAACGGCGCTTGCGCTACTCCCACACTCTTTGAGGGACTCGACGCAAAGGACAACGACTAATTCAAATTTAAAAATCCATTAAAATCCATAAGGAGGAAAATACAATGGCAGCAACACAGAATCAGATAGACAATCTTGTCACCCTGCTTGACGGTTACGTACAGAAGGGCGGACACCACCTCAACGTAAACGTATTCACAAGAGAGACTCTTCTCGACGCGCAGGCTCATCCCGAGAAATATCCTCAGCTTACCGTAAGAGTAAGCGGCTACGCAGTAAACTTCATTAAGCTTACCAAGGAGCAGCAGGACGAGGTTATTTCGAGAACCTTCCACGATCAGATATAAGATGGCTGTGGGCAGGATACATTCCTGCGAGAGCTTCGGCACTGTGGACGGCCCCGGCATAAGATACGTTGTATTTATGCAGGGCTGTCCCTTGCGCTGTCTTTATTGCCACAATCCCGACACGTGGGAGATAGGCGGCGGCAAGGAAATGACGGCGGACGAGATACTTGCGGAATTCAAGCACAACGAAGCCTTTTATAAGCACGGCGGCATAACCGTCAGCGGAGGCGAGCCGCTTTTACAGGTGGATTTCCTTTTGGAGCTTTTTGAAAAGGCGAAGAAAAGCGGAATACACACCTGCATCGATACCTCGGGCGCGACCTTTGATCGCGGAGGCTCGGAGTACCGCGAAAAGATCGATAGGCTCATGGGGCTTACCGATCTTGTTATGCTTGACATCAAGCATATCGACAGCGAGACTCACAAAAAGCTCACGGGAAAGGGAAACGAAAATATCCTTGCTTTTGCAAAGTATCTGTCGGACAGACAGATACCGCTGTGGGTGCGGCACGTTGTAGTAAAGGGCTATACCGACGGCGAGGAGGAGCACAAGGCGCTCGGCAGATTTTTGGCGACTCTGCACGATCTGCGCGCGCTTGACGTTCTGCCCTATCACACGATGGGAGTCGGAAAGTACAAGGAGCTCGGAATTCCGTATGCGCTTGAGGGTATGGAGGCGGCAAGCTATGCCGACGCTGAAAAGGCGAAAAAAGAGATACTCTCGGAGTATTTCGCAGCTAAGAAAAAATAATTTTGGGAGGGACTGAGTCACTAAAATGTGGCTCAGCTCCTTGCTTTTTCAGATTTCTAACCTTCAAATTGGAGTTTGTCGGGGGGATATGTGCAAATTTATTCCCAATAAACACAGTGCAGTAAAGCGACTTCGTCGCAAGATCCTTCGACTCAACGTGCTGATAACCCCATAAACGGTTCCTTTTGCCAACGGCAAAAATGCTCTGTGATGACAAGTTAGTTTGTGAGAAGTAATTGTATAAAGCACCATAGTACA